>CADEDH010000093.1 GCA_902826025.1 uncultured Actinomycetes bacterium | reverse complement strand
CCGGCCCCCACCACGAGGATCTCGCACTCGTCGGTGAGGGCGTCACGGGGCACCGGGGCGGCGGAGTAGACGTCTTCCAGGTAACGGGAGAAGTCGCCCTCCATGGCCATGTAGTCGGCCGCCCCCCGGCGGGCCTCCTTGAACTCCCGGTATTTGGCTTGCTCGTCGGCGTTGAACACGGCCCCCGCCGGGGCCTCGGGCAGCGTGGTGAGATCCTTCTCGGTCACGACGGCGTAGCCCGCGCCCTTGAGCGCCGGGTTGGCGCTGGCCGCCCTGGTGTCGAACCTCTTGAGGCCGGTGGTCGGGTCGATGCTGATCGACGGCATGTCGTGCTCGCTTTCGCTGTCCGGTCGGCGTTAGCCGACGAGTGACGCCCGGTCCCCCAGGGTCGTCGTCCCCGTGGGCTCCGACACTACCGGACCGCCCCGGCAGCCTCCCAAACGCTCCGGCCAGCGGGGCCGGCGGCTTAGCGGCGGATGCGCTGCACGGCGAGGGTGACGGCGCCGGCCACGATGGCCCAGAACGGGGCGCCGACGCTCCACAGCGTCAGCCCGCTGGCTGCGACCACGAACGTGATGAGGGCCGCCTCGCCGGTGGTGTCGTCGAGCAGGGCCACCCGCAAGGCATTGCCGATCGTGGGCAGCAGAGCCAGCCCGGCCACGGCCAACACGAGGGCCCGAGGAAAGGCGGCGATCAGGCCCACCACGGCCCCGCCCAGGGCCGAGATGGCCAGGTACAGGGTGCCGGCGGTGACGCTGGCCTGCCAGCGCCGGTTGGGGTCTTCGTGGGCCTCGGGTCCCATGCAGATGGCGGCCGTGATCGCCGCCAGGTTGATGGCGAAGCCCCCGAACGGGGCCAGGGCCAGCGTGGCCAGTCCGGTGGCGGCGATCGGGGGCGACACCGGCGTGCTGTAGCCAGCGGCCCGCTGAGCTGCCACCCCGGGCAGGTTCTGCGACGCCATCGTCACCACGAACAGCGGCAGGGCGATGCCCACCACGGCGGTGAGGCTGAACCGGGGGGCGGTGAACACGGGGCGCACCAGCGACCACTCCACGGCGCCGGCGTCGAGCTGGCCCTGCAGACCGGCCACCGCCACCCCCACTGCCAGCACGCCGGGCACGGCCCACCGGGGCCACCACCGGCGCCCGGCCAGATAGGCGGCGAACATGGCCCCCACCAGTAGCGCCTCGGTGCCGCCGGCGGCGAAGGCGTCGAAGGCGAAGTGGGCCAGCACCCCGGCCAACAGGGCCGAAGCCAGGGCCACCGGGATCCGGTCCATCACCCGGGCGAACAGACCCGATGCCCCGGCCACCAGGATGAGCAGGCCGCACACCAGGAACGCCCCGATCCCTTCGGCCAGCGGCACCCCCACGCCGGCCGTGGCCAGCAGCACCGCCCCTGGGGTGGACCAGGCGGTGAGCACCGGCTTGTGATACCAGAGGCTGAGCCCCACGCTGGTGACGCCCGACCCGAAGGCTACGGCCCACACCCAGGAGGCGGTCTCGGCCGGGGTGGCCCCGAACGCCTCGGCGGCCTGGAACACCAGCACCACCGAGCTCGTCATCCCCACCAGCACGGCCACGAACCCGGCCACCAGGGGCGCCGGTGACAACCGGCCCGGGGTACTTCGAGGGGCGGCGATCGGTTCGGCGGCCATGGTGCCCGAGCCTACGGCTGGCCGACCACGGCCCCGCCGGATACCGGCGACCGGCCCGGGCTCAGCGAGCCGACATGTCGATGGCGTTGACCCGCACCAGGTTCAGCGTCACCACCACCCGGCTCTGGCCCGGCTGATCCATGTTCCGCAGGTCGACGCCGCCGTACTTCGCCCCCACCTTGTCGGCGAAGACGTAGTCGGGATCGGGCTCGGTGGTCACGTCGCCCCGGAGCTCCAGGTAGCGGCCGGCGTTGGCCCCGTCGAGGATCAGGAAGTTGGCCGCCGGGTTGGCCAGCAGGTTCTTGGTCTTCTGCCGGCTCGTGTTCAGCGAGAAGCGCACGGTGTCGCCCTCGGCCAGGAACCAGACGATCGACGCCTGGGGCCGGCCGTCGGCCCCGATGGTGGCCAGTGAGCCGACCGGAGCGTCGAGGAGATCACGGTGGGATTCAGGGATGGATGCCA
Organism: uncultured Actinomycetes bacterium; assembly: GCA_902826025.1. Classification (GTDB taxonomy): domain Bacteria; phylum Actinomycetota; class Acidimicrobiia; order Acidimicrobiales; family SZUA-35; genus CADEDH01. Next base: position 21,675 of record CADEDH010000093.1, on the reverse strand, counting down.
TCCGACCAGGGTATCTTCCCGAGTTTGAAAGGTGATCCAACGGGTCGGGTTTCGCAACGGGCGCCCGTCCGCCGGCGGCATCTAAGCTCGGCTGCGGGAGGGCCGTATGAGCGCCACGGAGTTGACCGAGCAGCAGCTGGCCGAGGAGGTCCGGGCGTGGTTCGCCGGGGCCTGGGACCCTGATCTGCCGCTGGTGGCGTGGCGGGAACGGCTGGTCGACGCCGGCTGGGCCGTCCCGGCCTGGTCGCCCCGATGGTTCGGGCGGGGCCTGCCCGAGTGGGCCACGGCCGTGGTCCACGGCACCATCCGCCGGGCCGGCGGCGTTGCCACCCCGCTGGGCGGCGGCATGGGCCTGGCCGCCCCCACCATCTACGACCACGGGTCGGACGAGGTGAAGGACCAGTTCCTGCGCCCCACGCTCACCGGCGAGGTCGCGTGGTGCCAGCTGTTCAGCGAACCCACCGCCGGCTCCGACCTGGCCGGGCTCAAGACCACCGCCGTGCGGGACGGCGACGTCTGGATCGTCAACGGCCAGAAGGTGTGGAACACCAGCGCCGACCACGCCGACATGGGCATCCTGGTGGCCCGTACGAACTGGGACGTGCCAAAGCACGCCGGCCTCACCTACTTCCTGATCGACATGCACCAGCCCGGGGTGGAGGTACGGCCGATCCGTCAGATGAACGAGCACCGGTCGTTCAACGAGGTGTTCCTGACCGACGCCCGGGTGCCTCAGGCCAACGTGGTGGGCCAGGTGGGCGACGGGTGGAAGGTGACCCGGGGCACGCTGGCCCACGAGCGGTCGTTCTCCACCCAACGCAGCGTGTTCTTCGCCGCCGCCGCTGCCGGTCGGGTTATCGACGAGGCCCGGGCCGAGGCGGCCGAGTACCTCAAGACGTACGAGTGGTACCCCCAGCGGATGGGCCGGGTCGACCTGTTGGCCGAGCGGGCCCGGGCCACAGGACGCAACACCGATCCGCTGGTCCGCAACGAGCTGGTGAAGGTCACGAGCTTCCACCAGACGGCCGAGTGGACGGCGGCCCGGGCCAAAGCGGCCCGGGAGCTGGGCCGCCCGCCCGGCTCCGAGGGCTCGATCGGCAAGCTGGCCCTGTCGGGGCTGGCCCGCGGCGCCCACCGGGTGCACACCTCGATCGTCGGCGCCCAGGGCATGCTGCGCCACGGGGCCGATCCGGCCGACGCCGTGGTGGCCGAGGTGCTGGTTTCCACCCCGGCCCAGTCGATCGCCGGCGGCACCGACGAGATCCAGCACAACATCCTGGGCGAGAACATGCTGGGTCTACCCAAGGAACCCTCACCCGAGCGGGGAAAGCCGTTCCGGGACGAGGTCCAGCAGGCTCAACCGGCCGGGGGCAAACCGTGACCACCCTGCTCGAGCCGTACCGGGTGCTCGATCTCACCGACGACCGGGGCCACCTGGCCGGCTTCATCCTGGCCATGCTGGGGGCCGACGTGGTGGCGGTGGAGCCACCCGGCGGATCGCCGGTCCGCCGCCTGGGGCCGTTCGGGCCCGACGGAGCGTCGCTCACCCACGCCGCCTACAACCGGGGCAAGCGGTCGGTCACGATGGATATCGGCGCCGACGCCGGCCGGGAGGCGTTCCGGTCGCTGGTGGCCGGGGCCGACGCGCTGATCGAGTCGGGCGATCCCGGCGAGCTGGCGGCCCGGGGGTGGAGCTGGGCCGAGCTGGAGGCGGTGAACCCGGGGCTGGTGATGGTGTCGATCTCGCCCTTCGGCCAGACCGGGCCCAAAGCCGGCTGGGCCGCCACCGACCTCACGGTGTGGGCGTCGGGCGGGCCGGCCGCCCTGTGCGGCGACGAGGACCGGGCACCGCTCCAGGTCAGCGTGCCCCAGGCTTTCCTCCACGCCGGGGCCCAGGCCGCCTCGGCCACCGTGCTCGGCCTGCTGGAGCGGACCCGCTCGGGGCAGGGCCAGCACGTCGACGTGTCGGCCCAGGCGGTGGCGATGAACTCCACACAGTCGTCGTCGCTGTGCTCGCTGGTGGGCTCGCCCCTCACCACCCGGGCCGGAGGCGGGATCAAGGGCGGCGAGATCAACCTCCGTTTCGTCTACCCGGCGGCCGACGGCTACGTGTCGATCACGATGGTCTTCGGGGCCGTGATCGGCCCGGTGACGGCCCGGCTCATGAGGGTGGTGCACGAGGCCGGCTTCTGTGACGCCGAGACGGCCGACAAGGACTGGTCGGACTACGGGATGGCGCTGTCGGACGGGCGGGAGTCGCTGGCCGACTTCGAGCGGGTGAAGGACGCGGTGGCCGCCTTCACCGCCACCCGGACCAAGGCCGAGCTGTTCGCCCTGGCCCAGGAGCAGCGCCTGCTGATGGCCCCCGTGGTGACCACGGAAGACATCCTGGCCTCCGAGCAGCTGGCCGCCCGGGGCTACTGGGAGGAGGTGGACGGGCAGCGCTTCCCCGGCCGCTGGCTCCAGGGTCTGGGTGACAAGCTCCCCTCCGGGCTGCGGGTGCCGGCCGCTGGCGAGCACACGGTGGCCGTGGTGAACGAGGGAACAGCCCGCCCGGTCGCCACCGGCGGGCCGGCGCTCGCCCTCGACGCGCCGGCCGACGACGACCGACCGCTGGCCGGGTTGAAGGTGGTCGACTTCATGTGGGCCGTGGCCGGTCCCACGATCTCCCGCCTGCTGGCCGACGCCGGCGCCACCGTGGTGAGAATCGAGTCGTCGACCAAGCTCGACGCCTGCCGGGCCTTCCTCCCGTTCATGGACAACGAGGTGGGGGTGGAGAACAGCGCCCTGTTCAACAACCTGAACGCCGACAAGCTCGGCGTCACGCTCAACCTCAGCACCGAGGCCGGGCTGGACGTGGCCCGGGACCTGTGCCGGTGGGCCGACGTGGTGTGCGAGGCCTACACGCCAAAGGCCATGCGGGCCTGGGGTCTGGCCTACGACGATCTGAAGGCGCTCAACCCGTCGCTGGTCATGCTGTCGACGTGCCTGTTCGGCCAGACCGGGCCGCTGGCCCCGTTCGCCGGGTACGGCAACCTGGCCGGGGCCATGACCGGCTTCTACAACCTCACCGGCTGGCCCGACCGGGCCCCTGTCGGCCCCTTCGGCGCCATCACCGACTACACGTCGCCGCACCCGGCGGCGACCAGCCTGCTGGCCGCCCTCGACCACCGCCGCCGCACCGGCGAGGGCACGTACCTCGACTTCTCCCAGGCCGAGGCGTCGATCCACTACCTGGCTCCGGCCATCCTGGAGTGTGCCCGCACCGGCCGGGTGGCCGGGGCCAGCGGCAACGCCAGCGACCGCTTCTGCCCCCACGGCGTCTTCCCCGCCGCCGGCCACGACCAGTGGGTGGCCGTGGTGGCCCAGAGTGACGACGCCTGGGTCGTCCTCGCCGGCCTGATCGGCCGGCCCGACCTGGCGTCGCTCCCCCACGACGAGCGCCAGGCCCGGCGGAACGAGCTGGAGGCGGCGGTGTCGACCTGGACGTCGGGCCTGGAACCGGGCGAGGTGGAGCAGCGGTGCCAGGAGGCGGGGGTGGCCGCCCACCGGGTGCAGAACGCCCCCGAGCTGGCCGCCGACCCCCAGCTGACCCATCTCGGCCACTGGTTGGAGGTGGAGCACTCGCTGCATGGGCCCACCACGGTGGAGGCGGCCCGGTTCCGGATGTCCCGCACCCCGATCGGGCCCCGCCGGGGCGGGCCGACCCTGGGCGAGCACACGTTCGAAGTGCTCACCGACCTCCTCGGCTACGACGGCGACCGCATCGCCGACCTCGCCGCGGCCGAAGCCTTTGACTAACCCTCCGGATCTGTGGCGCCTGGTGCTGTATTTTGCGCGCTGGCGCCACAGATCACCTGATCACTCCGGATCTGTGGCGCCTGGTGCTGTATTTTGCGCGCTGGCGCCACAGATCACCTGATTGGTCGGGCCGGGGGGTCAGGCCGGTTCGGGTTGGGGCTGAAGCGAGGCGGCAAGGAGCTGGCGGACCCGGGGGGCGACCTCGGTGGCATAGAGCTCGATGCTGCGCATCATGCTGTCGTGGGGCAGGGTGCCGGCCGAGTACTTGAGGTCGAATCGGGACAGCCCGAGCGTGCTGGCCGTGGCCGCGATCTTGGCCGCCACCGTCTCCGGCGACCCCGCATAGAGCGCGCCCTCGGGCCCGAGGGCCCGGTCGAATTCGGAACGGGCCGCCGGCGGCCAGCCCCGTTCCGCCCCGATCCGGTCCCGCATTGGCTTCCAGTGGGGCCACAGCTCCTCGGCCGCCTGCTCGTCGGTCTCGGCCACGTGCCCCGGGGAGTGGACGCCCACCGGTTGGGTGGGCTGGCCGAAGTGGTCGAGGGCCCGGTGGTACAGCTCCACCAGCGGGCCGAAACGGTGGCTCTCGCCCCCGATGATGGCCACCATCAACGGCAGCCCGTGGCGGGCAGCCCGCACCACCGACTCCTGGCTACCGCCAACACCCACCCACGTGGCCACGCCGCCGGGGCGGCCGGTACGGGGGTACACGGCCTGGTCGGCCAGGGCCGAGCGGGTCTCGCCGGCCCACGTCACCGGCTCCTCCGACCGGAGCCGCACGAACAAGTCGAGCTTCTCCTCGAACAGTGCCTCGTAGCTGTAGAGCGGGAAGCCGAACAGGGGGAACGACTCGGTGAACGAACCCCGGCCCAGGATGACCTCGGCCCGGCCACCGGAGACGGCGTCGAGCGTGGCGAAGCGCTGGTACACCCGCACCGGGTCATCCGAGCTGAGCACAGTCACGGCGGAGCCGAGGTGGATGCGGTCGGTGCGCCCGGCTATGGCGGCCAGCACGGTCTCGGGCGACGAGATGGCGAAGTCGGCCCGGTGGTGCTCGCCGACACCGATGAAATCGAGACCGAGCCGGTCGGCCAGCACGGCCTCCTCCACGACGTTGCGGATCACCTCGGCCTCGCTCAGTCGGCGGCCGTCGGCGTCCACCGTCACATCGCCGAAGGTGTCGAGGCCCAGTTCGAGCTCGGTTCCGGGGTCGAGATCGTGGCCCTTGGGTTCGATGGGTTCGTTGGATGACATGGGTGGAATCCTCCTACCCCTCCAACCTAGATGACATATCAACTAATTCCCCCCGGCATCCCTGTGCCGGCATCAGGCTGCGGCCAGATCCCGGCGCCGGAAACCGACCAGGCCGACGCCGAGCAGAGCGGCCGCCAGCAGGCCGAGCAGAACGAGCGGCAGGATCCGCCACGGCTCCGCCGGCACCGACGGCACGTGACCGAACGGCGACAGCAGCGTCACCCAGTGGGGCAGGCGCAGCACGGTGGCGAACAGCTGCACCACAGCGAACAGGGCCAGGGCGGCCCAGGCGGCCGGGGTGGCGTGGGGCACCCAGCCGAACAGGAGGGTGGCGATCCCGGCCAGGACGAGCACGGCGGGGGCCGAGGCCAGGGCGGCCATCGTCATCGTGACCAGCTGGCCGGCGTCACCTGAGGTCTGGGCGTAGGCCAGGCCGGTGCCGAGCCCCCCGAGGGTCACCAGCCCGATCGAGGCCACGAGGGTGACCGCCAGGTGGGCCAACCCCCACCGCCACCGGCTCAGCGGCGCCGCCAGCAGCAGCTCGGCGTATCCGGCGGCCTCCTCCGACCGGTTGCGGAGGGCCGAGGCCACGGCGAAGCCACCTACCACCAGCCCCAACATCCGAATCGCGGTGGCCAGGTAGGCCTGGGCCAGAGAGGCCCCGGCGATCTGCGCCAGGTAGTCGGCCAGCTGGGGGTTGTCGGCCATCATGGTCTCCACGTCGTCGGCCACCGAGCCGTAGACCAGGCCGGCCAGGAACACCCCCACCGCCCAACCCAACACCGTCCCCCGCTGGAGACGCCAGGCCAGCCCCACCGGGTGCAGGGTGACGGCCCCCGCCCCCGCCGGTCCGGGGCGTTCGGGCAACAGGCCCCGGCCGAGGTCGCGCCGGGCCGACAGAGCCAGCGCCGTCGCCGTGCCGACGCCGATGAACCCGACGAGTCCGGCCAGGGTCCACCACCGTTCGCCGGCGTAGGCCCGCACCCCGATCCCCCACCCGAACGGTGTGAGCCACGACAGGGCGGGGGCCCGGACGTCGCCGACCCCCCGCACCACGAAGGCCAGGCCCAGGAGGGCCGAGCCCAGGCCGACGGCGCCCCGACCGGTTCCCGCCACCTGGGCCGCCACGGCTGTTGTTGCGCCGAAAGCCATTCCCACCAGCCCGATGGCGGCGGCCAGAGCCACGGTGCCGGCCACCGGGAACCCGAACGCCAAGGTGACCGCCGCCACCCCCAGGGCCACGGCCACGTTGACTCCGGCCGTGACGGCCAGGGCGGCCACCACCGGGGCGTGGCGGCCCACGACAGTCGAACGGATCAGGTCGGCCCGCTCGCTCTCCTCCTCGGCCCGGGTGTGGCGATTGACGAGAAACACGCTCATCAGGCCGGCGGCCAGGGCCAGCCACAGCATCGTCTCGTTGACCAGCACCACCCCCGAGGTGGGCCGGTCGAAGCCGTAGCCGGGGCCGGCGAACATCACCAGCGCCGGATTGTCGCCTACCGTCGCCACGTAGGCCCGGGCCGCTTCGTCGGTGCCGTACAGCGAGTGGATGCTCTGGGCCGACACTGCCATCAGCCCCACCAACCCCACCAGCCAGGCCGGGAGCCGCAACCGGTCGCGCCGGAGGATCAGCCGAACCAGTCGGACGGTGGCGGTCATGGGTCGGCCTCCAGCCGGGGTGCCACCACCGGGTGATCGACGCCGCCGTGCTCCAGCTCGTCGCCGTAGTGTCGGAGGAACAGCTCCTCCAGCGTCGGAGGGCTGCTCACCAGTGATCGCAGCCCCAGCTCTCCCAGCCGGCCGGCCACCGCCGCCAGCGCCTCGTGGTCCACCTCGAACATCACCCGGGGCCCGTCAACCCGAAGGTCGTGGACCCCGGGCAGCGAGGCCAGGCTGCCCCCGTCGCCGGCCAGCTCGGCCGTGATCGTGGTGCGGGACACGAGGCGCATCTCGGCCAGCGAGCCCGTCTCCACCGTGCGCCCCTTGCGGATGATCGTCACCCGCTGGCACAGGCGCTCCACCTCGGCCAGCACATGGCTCGACAGCAGCACGGTACGCCCCTCGGCCACCGTGTCGAGCACCGTGTCCTGGAACACGGCCTCCATGAGCGGGTCGAGGCCGGCGGTGGGCTCGTCGAGGATCAGGAGGGGGGCACCGGAGGCCAGCGCCGCCACCAGCGCCACCTTCTGCCGGTTGCCCTTGGAGTAGGCCCGGGCCTTCTTACGGGGATCGAGGTCGAACCGGTCGATCAGCTCCGTGCGCCGGGCCGGATCGAGCCCGCCCCGGAGCTGGCCCAGCAGATCGATGATCTCGCCCCCGGTGAGGTTGGGCCACAGGTTGGTGTCGCCCGGAACGTAGGCCAGGCGACGGTGGAGGGTCACGGCATCGGCCCAGGGATCGTCGCCGAACAGCGTGGCGGTGCCGCCGTCGGGGCGGATCAGACCGAGGAGGATCCGGATGGTGACGGTCTTGCCCGCCCCGTTGGGCCCCAGGAAGCCGTGGATCTCACCCTCGGCCACATCCAGGTCGAGGCCGTCGAGGGCGGCGGTGGCCCCGAACCACTTCGTCAGTGCCCGGCACGAGATCACGCAGGTCATCGACCACAGTTGACCGCAGCGGGCGGCTCGGGTCCAGGGTCGTCGGTCATCGGCCGGCCAACCACCCCGATCGGGGGGCCGGATCCACTTGGGAGCGGCCGGGGCCGGTGCCCTAAGGTTGGCTCCCAGTGGGACGCGCTTCGGCCATACGGACGGCGGTGGCCACCGCCACCCGGCCGCTGCGGGTACGGAACTACCGCCTCTACTTCGCCGGCCAGGTCACCTCGCTGTCGGGCACGTGGATGCAGACCGCCGGGCTGGCCTGGCTCGTCCTCCACCTCACCGGCAGCGGCACCATGCTCGGCCTGGTGACGGCGGCCCAATTCGTGCCCACCTTGCTGGGCAGCGCCTGGGGCGGTCTCCTGGCCGACCGGCTCGACAAGCACCGCACTCTGCTCGTCACCCAGACCGGCCTGGGGCTGACGGCCGCCGCTCTGGCCGTCGCCACCCTGTCGGGACGGGCCGAAGTGTGGATGCTCGTGCTGCTCTCGGTGCTCACCGGTGTGTTCACCACCGTGGACAACCCGGTCCGCCAATCGTTCGTCACCGAGGTGGTGGATGCCGGCTCGCTGCCTACGGCCGTCGCTCTCAACAGCGTGATGTTCAACTCGGCCCGAATCGTGGGCCCGGCCCTGGCCTCGGTCATCATCGATGCCTTCTCCCCCAACGTGGAACGGGGCACCGGGCTGTGCTTCGCTGCCAACGCCGTGTCCTACCTGGCCGTGATCCTGTGCCTGGCCCTGATGCGGCGGGCCGACCTCCGCCCGGCCGCCCCCATCGCCCGGTCCCGGGGCCAGATCCGGGCGGCGGTGGTCTACGCCATGCAGGTTCCGGCCCTGCGCACCATCCTGGCCATGATGTCGATCATCGGGCTGCTGGTGTTCAACTACCAGGTGCTGTTGCCGCTGGTGGCCCGCAACGTGTTCCAGGGCGACGCCCGCACCTTCGGCCTGCTCTCGGTGGCCATGGGTTCGGGGGCGCTGGTGGGATCGCTGGCCGCCGCCGGCCGGGGCCGGGCCTCGCCCCGGCTGATCACCGGCGGGGCGGCCGTGCTCGGGGCCTGCATGCTGGCGGCGGCGGCCGCCCCCGTCCTGTCGGTGGCCCTGGTGGCCTGGGCCCTGGTGGGGGCGTCGATGATGACGCTCATGTCGGCGGCCAGCACCACCCTGCAACTCGCCACCCGGCCCGACATGCGGGGCCGGGTGATCGCCCTCTACATGCTGCTGCTGATGGGTTCCACCCCCATCGGCGGGCCGATCATGGGCTGGCTGGCCCAGAACGTCGGCACCCGTTTCGCCCTGGCCGTGGGCGGTGTGGCCTGCCTGGTGGCGGCCCTGATCAGCCTCCGCTCCCCCGCCCACATCCCGAGCGACCAGAGCCCGGCCGGCGACGGCCCGGGCGAGGACACGACGGCGACGGGGGCCTCCGGCGCCGCGCCGGCCCGGGCCTGACAAGGCGGCGGGGTGCTATCACTGCCCCCATGACCGACCACGGCACCTCCCTCGACAACCAGGCCCTGGCGGCCCGCCTCCGGGCCCTCGACACCTCCGCCCTGTCCGACGCCCTCGACCGGTTGGGTATCGAGGGCCAGGCGGTGGGCATCCTTCCCCTCGACCGGTCGTTCCGCCTGGTGGGGCGGGCCTTCACGGTGCGGATGCTGCCCCGGGGGCTGTCGGGGAAGTCGGTGGGCGACTACATCGACGACGTGGCCGCTGGTGAGGTGGTGGTGATCGACAACGGCGGCCGGCTCGATGCCACCGTGTGGGGCGACATCCTCACCACCGTGGCCCACCGGGACCGGATCGCCGGCACGGTGATCGACGGGGTGTGCCGGGATGTCGGCCGCTCGATCGAGCTGGGTTACCCCATCTTCAGCCGCTCCAACACGATGCGCACGGGCAAGGACCGGGTGGCGGCCGAGGCCCACGGCGAGCCGGTCCAGCTCGCCGGCATCCGGGTGGAGCCGGGCGACTGGCTGGTGGGCGACGCCGACGGCGTGGTGGTGGTGCCGGCCGTGCGGGCGCTCGACATCGTGGCCGCGGCCGAGGAGGTCACGGCGGCCGAAGACCGGATCCGGGAGGCGGTGGCCGGGGGCGAGCCCCTGCTCGTGGTGCGGGACCGCCTCCGCTACCACGATCTCCAGAGCCGCCAGCCGACGACCGGCACGTAGTACAGGCTCAGCTCAGGCGTTGAGCAGGGGGACCTCAGGTGCGAGGCCGACGGCGTTGGCGCTGGCGTTGATGCACGTCGGGGCACCGGTGGCCGACGCCTCGTCCAGGGCGGCCCGGAGGTCTTCGAGCGTGTCGACCCGGCAGCCCCGGCCGCCGAAGGCGGTCATGACCCGGTGGTAGTCGGCGTCGGACAAGGTGGTGCCCACCACCCGGCCCCGGCCCCCGGGCCGGAGCTGGAATCCCTGGGACGCACCCCACCGGGCGTTGTTGACCACCACCACGGTGACGGCGAGACCGTGGCGGACGATGGCCTCCAGCTCGCCCAGGGCGAAGCCGGCGGCCCCGTCGCCGGTGACCACCACCACCGGGCCGCCAGTGGCCACGGCGGCACCGATGGCCAGCCCGGCCCACATCCCCATGCAGCCGAAGCGGCCGTGGGTGAGGTACCGGGCCCCGGCCGGGAGGCGGAGGGCGTCGTGGAGCCAGTGCTTGCACACCGCCCCGTCGCCCACCAGCACGGCCCCGCTGGCGGCCACGGCGTCGCTCACGGCCCGGCTGATGGCGTAGGGGTGGAGGCGGGCCCCGTCCGTCGGATCGAGGGCGTCGAGATCGGCCTGGATGGCGGCCAGCGACGCCCGCACCGCCGCTGGCCAGCTTTCGGGCACGGCCCAGGCATGCGCCGTCGCCCGTTCGGCCAGCGCTACCAGTGCGGCGTCGGGGTCGGCCACCACGCCCAAGCGGGGCGGGCCGAACCGGCCGATCTCGCCCGGATCGGCGTCGGCGTGGATCAGTGAGGTCCCCCAGGCCACCCCGCCGTCGCGCAGACCCGGGGTATCGAACCCGAGCTGCGCGCCGACGGCGAGGGCCACGTCGGGCCGGGCGCCCTCGGGGAGCCGGCCCAACTGGTAGAGGGTGCCCCCGAAGCGGTCGTGGTCGTGGCCCAGCGTGCCCAGAGCCCGGTAGTCGGTGAACAGGGGGATGCCGGTACGGGCCACGAGAGCGGCCGCCGCCTCCCGACCAACGGCCGACGGGGTGTGGCCGAGCAGGACGGCGGGACGGGCGGCGGCGGCCAGCAGGCCGAGCGCTTCGTCGACGGTGGCCGGCGACGGCGCCGCCGGAGTGACCGTCACCGCCGGTGGTTCGCCCGACGGGGCGACCCCGGGGGCGTCGAGCACGTCGGCCGGCACGTCGAGCAGCACGGGACCGCAGGGGGCGGTGGTGGCCACCCGGACGGCCTGGGCGGCCAGGCGGGCCAGGTGCTGGGGTGCCCGTACCCGGCACGCCCACTTGGCCACGGGCTGGGCCAGGGCCACGTGGTCGAGGCCGACCTGGAGGCCGTTGGAGTCCTGCACCGACTCTGGGGTTGAGCCGACGATATACACCACCGGTGTGCGGTCGATGCGGGCGTTGGCCATCGAGGTGAGCACGTTGGTGAAGCCGGGTCCGGGGCACACGGCGGCCACCCCCACCCGGCCGGTCAGCCGGGCGTAGGCCTCGGCGGCGAGACCGGCCGTCGATTCGTGGCGCACGTCGACCAGGGCCACGCCGAGATCGGCGCAGGCCTGGAACACGGGGTCGATCTGCACGCCGTGGAGGGCGAACACGGCGCCGGTACCGGCCCGGGCCACGGCGTCGACCAGCACGTGGCCGCCGCTGGGGAACTGGCCGGGAGACGGCGGAGTGGGTTCAGTCGAAGCCATGGCGATCAGGCTAGGGTCGGCCCATGACGGCGAGCCCTCCAGCGGCCGGGATGCGGTTCGCTCTGAGCGCCCCCGGGTTCAACGATCCGGCCCAGCTGGTGGCCCGGGCCCGGTGGGCCGAGGAGCACGGCTTCGCCACGTTCGCCGTGTCCGATCACCTCAACGGCGCCTCGCCCTTCGTCACCCTGCAGGCCATTGCCTCGGCCACCACCACGATCCGCCTGGGGACGCTGGTGATCAACAACGACTTCCGCCACCCGGCGGTTCTGGCCCAGGACGCAGCCACGGTCGACCTGTTGAGCGGCGGGCGCCTGGAGCTGGGCATCGGGGCCGGCTGGGCCCGGGCCGAGTACGAGCGGGCCGGCCTGACCTACGACCCACCGGCGGTCCGGATCGAGCGGCTACGCGAGACGGTGGTGGCCCTCCGCACCCTGTTCTCCGGCGAGTTGGCCACCACCGACGGGCCGCACGTGACGTTGCGAGGCCACTACACCACCCCCCGCCCGCCTCAGGGGGAGGCACTGCCGCTTCTCATCGGGGGCAACGGCAGCCGCCTGCTCACCTTGGCCGCCGAGCAGGCCGACATCGTGGGCTTCACCGGCTTCAGCCCCGACCGGGAGGGTCACAATCAGCCCACCCACTTCACCCGCTCCGGACTGGCCGACCGGGTGGCCCTGGTGCGCCGGGCCGCAGCCCACCGGGAGCGGGCCCCGGAGCTGAACCTGCTGCTCCAGTCGCTGACGATCACCGACGACCGGGAGTACCTGGCCCACACCCTGGCCCAGCGCCGTAACGCCTCCCCCATCGAGATGCTCACCTGCCCGTTCCTGGCCTTCGGTTCAGTGGAGGAGATCTGCGGTCAGCTCCTCCGGCTCCGGGACGAGCACGGGATCACCTACATCACGGTGTTCAACCCCTTCGCCGACGACGCGGCCCAGGTGATCGCCGCCCTTCCCGCCTTCGAGTCCCTCTGATCGGCTGGCGGCATCACCCGGCCTTAACTTGCCGGTCGCCGCAGGCCGGCGGCAGTGTTGCCCGATGCAAACGGTTGCGTTCCGCGGGGCTTCGGGCCTCACCATCGTCGGCGACGTCGACGGGCCCGACGACGGGCCGGTGGTACTGCTGCTCCACGGCGGCGGCCAGAACCGCCTGGCCTGGAAGGGCAGCGGGGCCGCCCTGGCGGCCAAGGGCTACCGGGTGGTGGCGCTGGACGCCCGGGGCCACGGCGACTCGGCCTGGGACCCCGACGCCAACTACGAGATGGAGAACCTGGCCCACGATCTTCTGGCCGTGATCGACCAGCTGGGGGCGGAGCGGCCGGCCGTGGTCGGTGCCTCCCTGGGCGGAATCACGGCCCTCGAGACCCACGCCGTGACCGGCTACGCCGACATCTTCTCCGCCGTGGTGCTGGTCGACATCACACCCAAGGTGGAGAACGCCGGCTCCCGGCGCATCGTCAGCTTCATGATGGCCAACCCCGACGGGTTCGCCGACCTGACCGAGGCGGCCGCCTCCATCGCCGAATACAACCCCCACCGGCCACCGCCGTCGAGCACGGCCGGGCTGGCCAAGGTGCTGCGCCAGGGCGAGGACGGCCGCTGGCGCTGGCACTGGGATCCCCAGTTCATCGCCACGCGGGCCGCCCTGATGTTCGAGGACCCGGCGGCGTGGGAGGCCGAACGGGCGGAGCGGGCCGATCGCCTGCACCTGTCGGCCGGCGCCCTGAACGCCCCGCTGCTGCTGATCCGGGGGCTGCTCAGCGACCTGGTGAGCGACGAGGCCGTGGCCGCCCTGCGGGCCGCCGCTCCCCAGGCCGAGTACGTCGACGTGCGGGGAGCCGGCCACATGGTGGCGGGCGACGACAACGACGCCTTCACCTCAGCTGTGCTCGGCTTCCTCGACCGCCACGTCCGCCCCACCGCCTGACGCCCCACGCACAGCCCCACCGAAATTACGCGTCCAAGTAGCTCTGAGCGCACGTTGGACGCACCAGAACGGCTCAGCCGGTGGTGCTGGCGACGGTGGCGGCCAGGGTGGCGCCGAGCTCCCAGCAGGCGTCGAGCGCGGCCCGGTCGGGCGTGTCGACCACCTGCACCGGGGCCGCCGCCGGGCGCCAACGGAGGCCGGTGACGATGCGTTCGACGGCGGCCACGACACCATCGGTGTCGTTGTTGCCGTGGACGAACAGCCCATAGGGGCGGCCCCGGGTCGCAGCCAGGCACGGATAGTAGATCTGGTCGAAGAAGTGCTTGAGGGCGCCCGACATGTAGCCCAGGTTGGCCGGGGTGCCGAGAAGGTAGCCGTCGGCCTCCAGCACGTCGGTCACCCCGGCCCCCAGGGCCGGGCGCACCACCACCTCCACCCCGCCGGGGAGCTGCTCGGCGATCTGGGGATCACCGGCCCCGGTGAGCACCGCGTCCAGCATCGAGTCGAGCGACGGCGAGGGTGTGTGGTGGACGACGAGCAAGCGGGCCATGGCCCCCAGTCTGGCGTGGTGGGCCGCGGCCGACCGTGCAAACATGTCGGCCATGGCTGAGCCCACCGCGACGACCCCGGACGAGAAGACCCGCTACTGGCGCACCAGCCGGGTGGAGCTGCGGGCCGCCGGCTTCGATCCCGACCGGGCCCGCAATCTCGGCCTCGTGGTCACCGTGGCCAGCTCGTACACCAACGCCCACCGGTGCAATAACCGGGTGGGCCGTATCACCGATCTGGTGCTCGACGCCGTGGCCGAGGCCGGGGGTCAGGGCCTGGTGGTGGGCACGCCGGCTGTGTCCGACGCCCTCACCCAGGGCACACCCAACGCCGGCTACAGCCTGGTGTCGCGCGATCTGATCGCCGACTGCATCGAGGTGGGCCACCGGGCCCACCACGCCAACGCCCTGGTGGTGATCTCGGGCTGCGACAAGGTGGGGGCGGCGGCCATGATGCCCCTGGCCCGCACGAACGACCCCGGCATCGTGGTCTACCCTGGCACCAGCTCCCCCGGCTCGGTCGACTTCGGACCGTGGGCGGCCAAGGGGAACAACCTCACGATCCTCGACTACGCCGAGGCCAGAGCGGCGGAGGAGGCAGGGCGCATCTCGCCCGGGGAGCTGGCCCAGATCGAGCGGTGCATCATGCCCGGCAGCGGCACCTGCGGGGCCATGTTCACGGCCAACACCATGAGCTCGATCACCGAGGCCATGGGGATGATGCTGCCCCGGGGCGCCTCCCACCCGGCCGACGTCGATGCCGCCAGCGACGTCCACGACGACGTCAAAGCCCATGCCGCCGCCTCGGTGGCCGCTCTGCACCACCTGGTGGCCGAGGGGATCCGACCCCGGGACATCATGACCCGCCACGCCTTCGAGAACGCCATCACCACCGCCTACGCCCTGGGCGGTTCCACCAACCTGTACCTCCACCTGCTGGCCATCGCCCGGGAGGCCGGGGTGGTGCTCACCATCGAGGACATCAACTCGATCGGGGCCCGGGTGCCTCTGCTCGCCAACCTGCAGCCCCATGGGCCCTACGCCATGGTGGCCCTGCACCAGCTGGGCGGGGTGCCGGTGGTGATGCGGGAACTGCTCGACGCCGGCCTGCTCCACGGCGACGCCCTCACCGTCACCGGCCGCACCGTGGCCGAGAACCTGGCCGGAGTGCCGACCCTGGCCGAGCTGGGCGACCAGGATCTGGTGCGCCCGGTGGCCGATCCCCTGGCCCCCGGCGGCAACCACATCACCGTGCTCCACGGCAACCTGGCCCCCGAGAGCTGCGTGCTCAAGCTGTCGGGCAAGACGCTGGAGCGAGGGCAGTTCCGGGGCCGGGCCCGGGTGTTCGACTCCGAGGCGGCGGCCATGGCCGCCATCCGGGCCAGCGAGATCGTGGCCGGCGACGTGGTTGTGGTGCGCAACGTGGGCCCAGCGGGCGGGCCCGGGATGCCCGAGATGGTGATGCTCACCATCCAGCTCCAGGGTCGGGGCCTGGGCGCCGATGTGGCCCTGATCACCGACGGCCGGTTCTCCGGTGTCTCGCACGGGATCCTCATCGGTCACATCTCGCCCGAGGCGGCCCGGGGCGGCCCGCTGGCCGCGGTGCGCGACGGCGACACGATCGTGATCGACCCCGGGAACCGGTCGCTCGATGTGGACCTCACCGACGCCGAGATCGCCGAGCGCATGGCCGCCTGGTCACCGCCGCCGTCCACCGTCGCCCCCGGCAGCGTGCGGGACAAGTACGTCAGGCTCGTCTCCTCCGCCCACTACGGCTGCGTGCAGTAGCCCCCTTCCGGATCTGTGGCGCGTGGCGCTGCATTTTGCGCGCTGACGCCACAGTTCCAGGGTTTGCCCACGTTTAGGAGCCGGAGGGCCGGCCGAGGAGCACGTCGCTGTACTGGGTGGCGGCGGCGTCCCACGTGAGCACGGCGTGGGAGCGGACGGCGTGCACGTCGCGCCACAGGCGCTGCAGGGGCTCGGCCTGATCCAGGGCCGACCCGCCGGCCGCCTCGAACAGGCGGTCCACGGCGGTGGCGCACAACCGGACGGCGAAGGCGCTGTCGCGGGCGATCGTCACCTCGTTCAGCGGGTCGCGGCCCTCGGCCCGGCCGGCGGCGTCGCACCGTTCGGCCGCGCTGATCAGGGCCCGTTCGGCGGCGTCGATCTCGGCCGAGGCCTCGGCCACCCGGAGTCGGGCCGCCGGATCGTCACGTTGCGACCGCCGGACGATGAACAGCCGGTGGCCTTCCATCCGCTCGATGAACCGGGCCAGGGCGGCTCGTGCCGCCCCCAGGGCCGGCGGGGCCAGGGCCAGCAGCCCGATCGTGTGGAACGGGGCCTGGTAGAGCCAGCCCGGGTTCCAGCGCTGGCCGGGAGCCGTACGCAGCGCCGAGTCACCGGTGAAGAACAGGCGGTCCCGGTCCACCTGGATCGGATCGGCCACCACCAGGTCCTTGGAGCCGCTGCCCCGGAGACCGGCCACGTTCCAGCTGTTCTGGTCGACCACGACCCGGCCCCGTTCCACCACGGCCATGGCCGGCGCCGGCGTGCCGTCACGGTTGACGAGGCCGCCGATCAGCACCCAGTCGGCGTGGTCGGTGCCGGAGGCGAAGCCGAACCGGCCCTGGATGAGGATGTGGTCGGGCCCGTCGTCGGGGAACGGGGTCTTGGGCACGATCGACCCGCTGATCATGGCCCCCGGATCGGCCCACACGAGGTCCTGGGTGGCCGGCTCGAAGTGGCTCAGCATCCAGTTGTGGACGCTCCACAACCCGACGCACCAGCCGGCGGCCACGCAGCCCTCGGCGGCGGTGGCCGCCGCCCGCACGTGCTCCACCACGCTGGCCTCGGCGCCGCCGTAGCGGGCCGGCTGGAGCAGCCGGTGGGCGCCCGCCTCCCGGATGGCCCGCACCGCCTCCGGCGTGACCTGGCGCCCGGTGTCGGCCTCGGCCGCCTGCTCGGCCAGAGCCGGCACGAGGCTGGCCAGGCGATCATGGACGGCGGCGGGACTGACAGCGCTCATCACCTGCGAGACGTTAGGGAGGCTGGCGACGGGCGGGCCAATTGTCCCGACCTGGTGGAGTACATCGGCTTCACCTGATCGCCCGGTGCAGGCCCCGCTACCCGGGCAGGGACGTACCCCGGGCCCAGGAGGCGATGCTGGAGGCGGTCTCCCGGCTGATGTCGGGGCAGGCCATGGGGAAGATCTCGGTGCCGTGCACCGTCCCCATCACCTGCCGGCACTGGGCCGGCACCCCGGCCGACAACAGCAGCCGGTAGAAGTTGATCCCTTCGTCGCGCAGCGGATCACACTCGTTGACGCTGATCATCGTTGGCGGCAGGCCCTGGACGTCGGCCTCGGTGGCGAACCCGGGCCAGGCCAACGGGTCGCCGGCCTCGTAGGCCTCGATCCCGTAGCCCATCCGACCCTGATTGTTGTGCAGGTCGAGGAAGATCCCGTTGTTCTCCACCGACGACGGGCAGCGCTCGTCGGGCCAGGCCCCCAGGACGTAGGGGCACAGGGCGTACAGGCCCTGCACCATCCCGGCCCGACCCTCCTTGAGCAAACGCAGCCCGGTGGCCAGCGTCAGGTTCCCGCCCCCGCTCTCCCCCGCAACGATCATCCGACTGGCGTCGACCCCGAGCCGATCGGCCTCGGCCGCCAGCCAGCCCACGGCCGACACGCAGTCGTTGAGGCCACCCGGGTAGGGCGCCACCTCACCGGCCGACGAAGCGACCACCGAGTTGCGGAAGTCGACCATGGCCACCGCCACCCCGTTGGCGGCGATGATCCGGGCCCAGGCCCGGTAGTTGCCGTCGAAGGCCGACATGGTGGCCATGCCACCGCCGTGGAGGTAGCACACCACCGGGGGCCGCTCCACGCCGTCGGGCTTCACGAACAGGACCTGCACGGTGTTGCCGTCGGGCTGGGAGGTGAAGGTCTCGGTGGTGATCGTGAGGCCGGCCGACGGGGCGACGTCGTCGTTGTCGACCTTGGCCATGAACGCCTCCATCGCCTCCCGGGCCTTGTTGGCCTTCTCGGTGTGGTTGCGCTCGATCACCTCCTCCCGGCTCACCATGTCGCGGCCGCCCATGGCCGGCCAGTGGCCGAAGGCGGCCTTGATGCGGGGGTCGATCCGGGGATCCTCGGTCAGCTTGGACATGTGCTCACTCCCCTCCCTCGCCGGCCGAGGCCGACGCCAATGCCGTGCCGCCCAGTTCCACCCCGGCCAGGTCGCCGGCCTCCCGCCAGCCCTCGAGCAGCTTGAAGAACCGGATCGGGCCTTCCACGTATGTGCCGGCGAACAACCCGAACGGGCTGCCCAGCTTGCCTTCGTTGTTGTAGTAGCCGGGAGTGCACTCGGCGTAGAACCGGCGCCCGATGCTCTGGGCCCGGCGGATCTCCTGCACCCAGGCGTCTTCAGCCTCCAGCGTGGTCTCCACCGTGCCAACCCCGCGGTGGCGGGCCTCGGTCATCATGTAGACCACGTGCTTGGCCTGCTCGTTGAGGGCCATGGGCACGCTCACCGTCACCGCCGTCTGGGTGAAGCCGAGGAAGAAGCAGTTGGGGAACCCGTTGGTCTGCATGCCGTGCAGGGTGCGCAGGCCTTCCGACCACTTCTCCGACAACGTCATCCCGTCGCGGCCCACGATGTCGTAGCCGGCCCGCCGGGTGTAGGACGTGCCGACCTCGAACCCCGTGGCGAACACCAGGCAGTCGACCTTGTATTCGGTGCCGTCGACCATCACGCCGTTCTCGGTGAGCTGCTGCACGCCGAGGCCGTCGGTGTCGACCAGGGTCACGTTGGGCCGGTTGAACGTCTGGAGGTATTCGTCGTGGAAGCAGGGGCGCTTGCAGAACTGGCGGTACCAGGGCTTGAGCTTCTCCGCCGTGGCGGGATCGGTCACGATCTCGTCGACCCGGGCCCGCACCTGGTTCATCTTCATGTAGTCGGCCAGCTCCATCAGCTCGCCCCGCTCCTGGGGGCTGAGCCGGCGGCCCAGCTTGCGGGCCGCCTGCTTGGCCACCACGCCGGTGAGGTTGCGGAAGATGTCGGTCCAGCCGTCCTTGACCAGATCCTCCTCCACGTCGCCGCCGGAGACGACGACGTTGAAGTTCTCCATCCGCTCCTGCTGCCAGCCCGGCTTCAGGCTCTTCACCCACTCGGGGTCGGTGGGGGCATTGTTGCGGACGTCGACCGACGACGGGGTGCGCTGGAACACGTAGAGGTGCTTGGCCCCCTCGCCGAGGTGGGGGATGCACTGCACGGCCGTGGCGCCGGTGCCGATGATGCCCACCACCTTGTCGCCCAGCTTGTCGAGGTTCCCCATCGAGTCGCCGCCGGTGTACTCGTAGTCCCAGCGGGAAGTGTGGAACGTGTAGCCCTTGAACTCGTTGATGCCGGGGATCCCGGGCAGCTTGGGCCGGTTGAGCGGCCCGTTGGCCATGGCGATCCACTGGGTGGTGAAGCGGTCGCCCCGGTCGGTCTCCACCGTCCACCGGTTGGTGTCGTCGCTCCACGACAGGCGGGAGATGCCGGTCTGGAACAGGGCGTCACGGTAGAGGTCGTAGTGGCGGGCGATGGCCTTCGAGTGCTCGAAGATCTCGGGGGCGAACGGGTACTTGGTGGAGGGCATGGTGCCCAGCTCCTCCAACAGGGGGAGGTACACGTACGACTCGACGTCGCACATGGCCCCCGGGTACCGGTTCCAGTACCAGGTGCCGCCCACGTCGCCCGCCTTCTCCACCAAGCGGATGCTGTCGTAGCCGGCCTCCCGCAGGCGGGCGCCCATCAGCAGGCCGCCGAAGCCGCCGCCGATGATCGTCACCTCCACCTCGTCGAAGATCGGCTCCCGGGTGAAGCCGGGCTCCACGTAGGGATCCTCCACGTAGCGGGAGAACTCGGCCGTGACCTCCACGTACTGCTCGTTGCCGTCGGACCGCAGCCGACGGTCCCGCTCCGACAGGTACTTCGCCTTCAGCTCGCCAGGGTCGAAGCCCAGTCCTTCGGCGTCGTAACCCAACTTGCCGATGAGATCGGCGCCGACATCGCTTTCCAACACGTTGCTTCGTCCCCTTGTGGTGGTCCTGAGACAGCCCACAGTACTTTGCGACCCGAAGCAGCCCCGAATTGGACTTGGTACGGTCACGGGCCATGAGTGACACAGCCGATCGTGAGGCCATCGTCCGCAGCCTCCTCACCGAGCGGACCATCGACATCGTGACCACCGGGCGCCACAGCGGTAAGCCCCGCACCACCGAGATCTGGACAACCGTGCAGGCCGGTCGGGTGCTGATCTGCGGTACCCCCAACGCCGGCAAGGCGGGGGTGGAGCGCACCCCCCGGGATTGGCTGGCCAACCTGAAGGCCCACCCGACCTTCACGCTGCGGCTCAAGGCCAGCGTGAAGGCTAACCTGTCGGCCTCCGCAGAAACGGTGAACGACCTGGAGGATCGGCGCAGCATCCTGAGCGACGCCTCCACCGAGTACTACCGCAACGCGGTCGACCTCGACACGGCGGTGGCGCACAGCCCGATCGTGGTCGTCACGTTCACCGGCGACGACGCCTGGCTCACCGCCGAGCTGGCCGCCAGCGGGGCCTCCACCGTCCTGGGCTGACAGGGGCCCTGACTCCTGGAGGTGACCCCGGAGGGTGTCGGCGGTGTAGGCCGAGCGGTGCCGGCCCCGGCGCTGGAGCTCGGGGACCACAGCGTCCACGAACGCCTCGAACGATCCGGGCAGCAGGGCGGGCGAGATCACGAAGCCGTCGATGCCGCTGCCGTCGAACAACTCCACCATCTGATCGGCCACCCCGGCCCCGGTGCCGCACAGCTGGGGCACGAGCACACCCTGGCCGTACCGCTGACCGATCTGGCGCAACGTCAGACCCTCGTCCCGGGCTATCCGCCCGGCCAGGCGGCTGAGGCTCTGGGTGCCGGTCCCTTCCAGGCGTTCCACAGGAGCGTCGAGGTCGAGCGTCGACAGGTCGAGGTTGGCGTGGGCCGACAGGGTCGACAACCCGGCCAGCGGCTCGACCAGGGCGTTGGCCCGGTCCCGCCCGTCCTCGGCCTCGGCCGTGGTGGCCCCCACGAACGGCATCACCGCGGCCAGCACCCGGCAGGCGGCGGCC
The DNA here is from genome assembly GCA_902826025.1 of uncultured Actinomycetes bacterium. Classification (GTDB taxonomy): domain Bacteria; phylum Actinomycetota; class Acidimicrobiia; order Acidimicrobiales; family SZUA-35; genus CADEDH01. The sequence continues at coordinate 547 of CADEDH010000093.1, read as the reverse complement.
GGCCGGCCGATCTGGCTCATCTCGGCCCGCAGGCTGTCGGTGTAGCGGCGCAGATCGTCGACGGTGGGCCCGATGGTGAAGACCACCTCGGCCCACCGGGCGGCGAAGGCCAGACCCCGATCGGACGCCCCGGCCTGGATGATCACCGGCCGGCCCTGGGGGCCGGGCGGGATGTTGAGCGGACCCCGGGACCGGAACCAGGGCCCCTCGTGGTCCACGTAGCGAACCCGGTCGGGGTGGGCGTAGATCCCGCCGGCCTGATCGAGCACGAGGGCGTCGGGGGCCCACGAGTCCCACAGCTTCGCCGTCAGCTCCAGGAACTCGTCGGCCCGGTCGTAGCGGGTGTCGTGGTCCAAGTGGGCGTCGAGCCCGAAGTTGCCGGCTTCGCCGTCGTTCATCGACGTCACCACGTTCCATGCCACCCGACCCCGGGACAGATGGTCGAGCGTCTGGAAGGCCCGGGCCACGTGGTAGGGCTGGTCGTAGGTCGTGGACCGGGTGGCGCCGAGGCCGATGCGGCTGGTGGTGGCGGCCAGGGCGCCGAGCA
>CADEDH010000092.1:23136-24735 GCA_902826025.1 uncultured Actinomycetes bacterium | reverse complement strand
GCCTCGTACACCCAGGTGCGGGAGCAGGTGACGCTGGCCGACATCGGCCTGCCCCAGCAGCTGGAGTTGATCGACCGGGCCGAGCTGGTGATCGACGCCGACGACTTCCTCACCGACCCGGGTGCCTACCTGGAGGCGCTGTGCCAGCGGCTGGGGCTGCCGTTCAGCGAGCGGATGCTGTCGTGGCCGGCCGGCCGGCGGGACAGCGACGGCTGTTGGGCCCCCCACTGGTATGGGGCGGTGGAGTCGTCCACCGGCTTCAACCGGCCCGACTCCCGGGCCACCGGCGGGATCGACCGGCTACCGCCCCACCTCCGTCCCCTGGCCGAGGAGGCGCTCGCCCTCTACGCCACCCTGGCCGCTCGCCGCCTCGTCCTCTGACCCCTACCCCGGTGGGGTCAGGGGGAGCAGGCGGCCACAGCCTCGGTCGAGAGCGGCGGTGAACGTGCGCTCGACCATCGTGTCGAGGGCCTGGCGGGCGGCGGGGTCGTCGGGCGCCAGTCGGGACAGGTTGTTGGCGAACTGGCCCATCCACCACAGCAGGTTCTCGTCGTAGCTCCGGTTCAGCCAGGCCCGGTCGACCGGGTGGCCGTGCGCCGTCACCTCCCGGGCGTACCGGTCGATCAGCTCGCCCTCCCAGGCCCTGCGGTCCTCCACGGTGAGGGCGGTGGCCACGAACGAGGTGAGGTCCATCGGGCCCGGGCCCCGCAGCGCGGTCTGCCAGTCGATCATGGTCACCGAGGCCTCGCCGATCAGGAGGTTGTCGAGCCGGTAGTCGGCGTGGACCACCGTGAGCGGCTCGCCGGCGGCCCGAGCCGACCAGGGGCCGAGCCAGTCGGCCAGCGCCAGCAGCCATCGGTCGGTGGGGCCGGGGACCACGTGGCCGTAGCGTTCCAGGAAGCGGGGATGGGCGTCAGCCCACAGAGGGGCCAGCCCGGCCACACCGGTGGTGTCGAAGCCGGGCATCCAGGCGAAGCGGCGGGGCGACGGATCGGCGCCGCTGTCCCACCATGCAGCGTGGAACCGGGCCAGGGCCGACACGGCGGCGGCCGCCTGGCTGCCCGTGGCGCCCTGCTCGGTGTCGATCGCCACCGACGGAACGTCCTCCAGCACCAGCACCCAACGGCCGGCGGCCTCGTCGGCTCCGCTGTGCCAGCAGCGCGGTACCCGGGCACCGGGCGAGGCCGGTGCCACCTGGCGGTAGAACGCCACTTCCCGGGTCCAGGCCCGCAGCATCGAGCCCACCTGGTGGCCTCCGGGGTCGGCCGTGGGCAGCTTCACGATCACGGTGGTCGGCCCGTTGCCGGAGGAGTAGGTGACGGTCACCCGGGCCAGGTCGCCCAGGAAACCCACGGCGGCTCCCAAGGGCTCGACGTCCACCGCGGCCACGGTTGCCACCAGCCCGCCGGGGGCGCCGGGAATCGGCCCGGCCCGCAGGGCGGCCTCCACCCAGGCCGCCGTCACGTCGCCGAAGTCGCCCGGGACGCCGGGCCACCCCTCGGCCTCGACTGGGCTGTGCTCGGTCACCGCAGGATCTTAGGTGGTGCATCGGTCACCGCCAGATCTCAGGTGGTGCATCGGTCACCGCCGGATCTCAGG
>CADEDH010000092.1:16271-23036 GCA_902826025.1 uncultured Actinomycetes bacterium | reverse complement strand
GATCTCAGGTGGTGCATCGGTCACCGCCGGATCTCAGGCGGCGGGAGGCGACGAGCGGTTGGCCATCAGCTGGAGAGCGAGGCCGGCCACCACCAGCGGGGCGCCGGCCACCACGGCCAGCGGAGGCAGCTCGGCCAGGAAGATCCAGGCCAGGAGGCTCGACCCGAACGGCTCCAGCAGCAGGGCCAGCGACACGGTGATCGAGCCCAGCTGCTTCAACAGGGCGTTGAGCACGGTGTGCCCGGCCAACTGGGGACCGACCACGGTGGCCACCACCGCCACCCAGGCCCGGCCGTCGAGGTGGACGAGCGACACCCCGCTGACCAGCGCCATCGGCGCCAGCACGGCGGCCGCCGCGGCGTAGGTCCAACCGGCGTAGACCGAGGTGGGCAGGGTGGCCCGGAGACGGTCGCCGATCACGAAATACACGGCGATGCAGGCTGCCCCAGCCAGAGCCAGCAGATCGCCGGCCAGGGCTGAACCCGGGCCGCCGTCGGGCGGGGGTGCGCCGCCGGCGGCGTCGCCGGCCAGGATGAGGGCCACCCCCAGGAACGACAGGCCGATGGCGGCCCACGTCCGCCCCGATGGCCGCCGCCCGGCGGCCCACAACCACAGGGCGATCATCAGGGGCGACGAGCAGACCAGGGTCACCGAGGCCGCCACCGAGGTGAGTCGGAGCGACGCCAGCCAGGTGGCGAAGTGGAGGGCCAGGGCCACCCCGGCCGCCGCCAACCACCACCATTGCCGACCCCGGGGCCGCACCGGGGCCCGCCAGGCCGGCATCCCCAGCACCGCCGCCCCGCCGGCGGTGCGCCAGAACGCCAGGGCCAGCGGCTCGGGCCGGGCCCACCGGGCCAGGATGGCGGACGACGACACGGCAACGATGGCCACGGCCAGCAGGGCCGACGCCCTCGGCGACAGGCCGGACGACGACGCCTCGGCAGGGGATGCGGTGGACGCTTCGATGGCGGCCAGGTTAGGCCCCGGGCGACCTGACCCACGGGCCGACGTTGGCGGTGGGGACCGGACCCGACACGATGTGCTCGTGAATCCAACGCTTGTCATCATGGCCGCCGGCCTCGGTAGCCGCTTCGGGGGCGTGAAGCAGCTGGCCCGGGTGGGCCCCGACGGTGAGGCCATCATCGACTTCTCCGTGGCCGATGCCGTGGCCGCCGGGTTCGGCCGGATCGCGGTGATCGTCCGCTCCGATATCGAGGCCGACGTCCGGGAGCACCTCGGTGGCCGCCACGCCCACCGGGACGTCGAGTGGGTGTACGTCCGCCAGGACGACCTGGGCCCGCCCCGGGCCAAGCCCTGGGGTACGGCCCACGCCATCCTCAGCGCCGCCAGCGCAATCGACGGGCCATTCGCCGTCATCAACGCCGACGACTACTACGGGCCCAGCTCCTACGAGCTGGCGGCCGAGTGCCTGGAGCGGGTGGGCCCGGGCCTGGCGGCCAACGTGGCCTTCGAGATCGGCCAGACCGTGCCTCCGTCGGGCTCGGTGACCCGGGGTGTGACCCAGGTCGACGACGGCTGGCTCGTGGCCATCGTGGAGACCGAGGCCTGCGAGCGCCTGACCGACGGCCGCTACTCGGCCGGCGGCGCCATCGTGCCCGGCGACACCCCCGTGTCGATGAACCTGTGGTGCTTCCACCCGGCCATCCTCGACGGGCTGACCGAGCGGTGGCTGGCTTTCCAGGAACGGGCCGCCGGCGACCCCAAGGCCGAGTGCCAGCTGCCAACCGTGGTGGGCGAGCTGATGGCCGACAAGCGCCTCCGGGTGGAGGTGGTGCGCTCCGGCGAGCAGTGGATCGGTATCACCAACCCCGAGGACCTGGAGCTGACCCGGGCCGCCCTCGCCACCCGCTAGGTCTAAAGAATCAAGCGACCCGTCCGACGGATGGCGCAGGAGCCCGGGTGCCGCCCGGGCCCCCGTCCCCACCCGCCTACATCGAGGACGAGTCGCCATGCACCGAGGAATCGCCGCTGCCGCCGCCGTGGCCCTGGCCGGGATCGCCCCCGGTCTGGCCGCCGGCCCGGCGCTGGCCGAGCAGGATGGCCCCAGCGTCACCCTCACCAAGACCGTCTACGCCGGTCACGACGGGGGAGCCGGCTGCGGCCAGGCCCAGTCGTGGGCCGAGGCCAAGCAGGGCGACCCCGTCACCTACTGCTTCACCGTCACCAACACCGGTAGCACCGGTCTGGCGTCGGTGGTGGTGAGCGACCCGCTGGCGGCCAACGCCCCGGTGTTGGTTTCGGCCGATTCCACCCCGCTCGCCCCCGGCGGCTCGGCCCGCTTCTACCTCGAATCGGTGCCCCCGGCCGACGACGCCGACGGCGTCATCGACGAGACCTACGTGAACACCGCGTCGGCCAGCGCCCTGCCGGTGGACGAGGCCGGCAGCCCGCTCGACGGGGCGGTGCCCGTGATCGCCTCGGCCGAGGCCGTGGTCTATCCGCCGGCCGAACTCCCGCTGGCCGGAGTCACGCTCGCCACCTCGGTCTACGCCGGCCACGACGGCGGCCACGGTTGCCCGGCGGCCGACGAGACCCTGGTCCACCAGGGCGACGCCATCACCTACTGCTACACGGTGACCAACACCGGCACCACCCATCTGACCGGCGTGTCCTTCGCCGATCTCGGGGTCGACGCCGCCCCCGCTCCGCTCGGTGAGGGCGTCCTGCCCCTGGCCCCCGGCGCCTCGCTGCGCTACTTCCTGGAGGCCGCTGCCCCGGCCGAGATGCCGGCCGACGGCTACCGGCCCAACCCGGCGGTCACGGCCAGCGCCGTCGACGAGAGCGGCGCCGCCCTGGCCGGGGTGGAGGCCGCCACCGGCGCCGACAGCGCCACCGTGCGGGCCCTGGCCGCCGTGTCGGCCGAGTCGGTGACACCGGCCCAGCCGGTGGGCCCGACCAAGCCGCTGGTGCAGAAGAAGCCGGCCGCCACCCAGCCCAAGGCCCTGTCGTCGGCCACCACCACCGCCCCCCAGCAGCTGGCCTACACCGGCTGGGAGACCTGGCTGGTGGCATCGATGGGCGTGGGCCTGGCCGCCGTCGGCTGGCTGCTGGTCAACACCGCCCGGGAGCGCAGCCGGCTGGAACCGGCCCCGGTGCCCGTCCCCGTCAGAGTGTCGGCGCCAGAGCGTTCCGCCTGATCTTGCCGAGGCTGGTCCGGGGCAGCATCTCCGAACGGAGCACCAGCTCGCGGGGGGCGTACCACGGCCCGAGGGCCTCCTTGGCCACCGCCCGTAGCTCCTCCAGGCGGGGAGGAGCGGCCGGGTCGGCCGGCACCACCACCGCCACCACCCGATGGCCCCAGTCGGCATCGGGGCGGCCCACCACGGCCACCTCGGCCACCGCCGGATGGCGGGCCAGCACGGCCTCCACCCGGTCGGGCCACACCTTCTCGCCGCCGGTGACGATCACGTCGTCGCCCCGGCCCTCCACCACCAGTTCGCCGTCGGGCCCGGGGTGGCCGAGATCGCCGGTGGCGAACCAGCCGTCGGCGTCGAGGGGCTCCGGATCGTGGCGGTAGGCCCGTAGCAGCATGGGGCAGCGGAGCAGGATCTCGCCCCCGGGCCGGAACGAGACCTCCACCCCGGCCAGCGGGCGGCCCTCGTAGACAACGCCGGAACCGGTTTCGGTGAGGCCGTAGGTTGCGATCGTGTTGGCCGGCCGGTCGGGCGGCGGGGCGGCCCCGCCCAGCAGGATGGCCCGGAACCGCTCGGCCGGTACCTGGGCCAGCGCCCGGGTGACGAACGAGGCCAGCGTGGCCCCCCGATCCAGGGCGGCGACGGTGGCGGCGGGAGAGAAGTGGTCGTGGACCTCCACCGGCGTGCCGGTGAGGATCGAGCGCAGGATCACCGACAGGCCCCCGATGTGGGCCACCGGCAGGCAGGCCAGCCATCGGTCGGTGGAGGGGTCGACGGCCAGGGCGGCGCTGATGGCCCGGGCCGACGCCTCGACGCCGGCGTGGGTGTGGATGGCCACCTTGGGGTTCCCGGTGGTGCCGCTGGTGGCGATCAGCAGGGCGTCGCCTGCTTCGGTGGACCGCCCTCCCTCCAGTCGATGGCGCTCGCCGTGCTCGTCGATCACCATGGTGGGGGCGATGGCAGCCAGCTGCCGGGCCCGCTCGTCGGGCGGGAGGCGCAGGTCGAGCGGGGCGAAGGCGTCGCCGGCGTCCCACACCCGGCGGATCGCGTCCACATAAGCCGGACCGGCCGGCATCGCCAGAGCTACCACCTCGGCCACCTCGCCAGGGTAGTGCTGTTGGCCCCCGCTACCATCGGGCCCGGTGACCCAGGTGGCCGGTGATGCGGGGGTGGTGTGGCGGGACGGGGGCCTGGTGCCGTGGGCCGAGGCCACCGTGCACGTGCTCTCCCATGCCGCCAACCGGGGGTCGGAGGTGTTCGACGTGCTCCGCGTGCTCCCCGGTCCTGCCACGAGCGCCGGGAAGGCGGCAGGGCCGGTGGCGGTGGGCCTTCGACCGCATGTGGCCCGCTTCGAGCACTCGATGGCCCTGATGGGGATGGACAGCCCGTGGGACATCGGCGCCCTGGAGCGGGCGGTGGCCGAGACCGTGACCGCCAACCCGGGCCCCGCCGATCGGCTGGTCAAGCTGGTGGCGGCGTGGGCCGACGTGCCGCCGGCCACCGTGCCGTCGTCGCTCGTGCCCACCGTGTTCGTGGCCTGCGCCCCGTCCACCTCGCCCGGCGTGCTGGCCGAGCAGCCGGCTCGGCTGCGGTCCGTGCCCGGGGGCCGCATCCCGGCCGACGTGCTGCCGGCCTCGCTCAAGGTGGCGGCCCTGTACACGGCGGCCGTGCGCCTCCAGCTGGCGGCCCGGGCCGACGGCTACGACGACGTGCTGCTGCGCACCGCGGCCGGGGATCTGGCTGAGGCCCCGAGCCAGAGCCTGCTGGTGGTGACACGCGACCGCCGGGTGCTGGCCCCGCCGCTCGACTCCGTCCTCGACGGCGTCACCCGCCGCCTGGTGCTCGACCTGGCCATCGAGCGGGGCCTGGCGGTGGACGTCCGCGCCGTCCGGTGGGACGAGGTGACCGGGGCAGCCGAGCTGCTGCTCGTGTCGACCAGCCGCTTCATCCGACCCGTGGCCGAGCTCGACGGCGTGGCCTACCCGGCCCCCGGCCCGGTGGCCGCCGAGTTGGCCGCCGACCTCCAGCTCCTGGTCGACGGCCGCCACCGCCTGTCGAAGCGGTGGCTCACCCCCCTGTGAATCAACCGGTGGTCGTCGACGTGCTGCCGGGGGTTCGCCAGTTGGCGTTGTCGGGGGCGGTCGACTCCCACGAGCGCAGGTAGGTGACCACGGCCTTGATCTGCTCCGAGGTGAGCGGGCCGGCGTGGTCCTGCGAGAAGGCGGCCATCTGGGTGCCGGGCACGCCGACCGAGATGAGCAGCTCCATCTGGGCGTTGGTGGCCGACGACAGGAACTGCTGGGAGTTGAGGGCCGGGCCCACGCCACCCTCACCGTTCAGGCCGTGGCACGAGGCGCAGGTGACCGACCACGTCTGCTCGCCCGAAGTGGCCAGGGCGGCGAGCTGGCTGTCGCGTTCGTCCTGCCGGCTGGTCGGCTCCACCAGCCGGTAGAGGGGGAAGATCAGCACCAGGCCCAGCATCAGGGCGAACCCGATGGCCATCAGCTTGTTGGTGGAGCGTTCGAGCTCCTCGTCGGTCTCGTACAGCCCGGTGGCCATGTCAGCCCTGGCCTTCCGCCGCGCACGAGGGGCCGGTGGCGTCGTCCACCGGGGCCGAGCCGGGGGCCGGACCCTCTTCCCGGGACCCGGTGTCGATGTAGAGCAGGCCGTCGTCGGCGCCGATCGAGGTGGGGTAGCGGTCCATCCCCCGGGGGGCGGGCCCGGCCACGTACTCGCCCGACCGGCTGAACACCGATCCGTGGCAGGGACATTCGAAACGACCCGACGACTCGCAGTACGGCACCCGACACCCCAGGTGGGTGCACTTCTCCGACAGGGCCACGGTCTCGCCGTCGACCTGGGTCAGGTACGACCGGGCCGCCGCCACCTCCACGATGCCGGTCTCGGGCACCGCCTCGGGCCGGATGGCGCGCACGAGGCCGCCGAAGCCGGTGGTGCGCAGCGGCTGCAGCAAGTCCCACGACGTCCAGGCCGCCGCAACGGCGATGAGGCCGGTACCCGCCCCCCACAAGCGGGCCAGGAACTGCCGTCTCTGGATGAACTCAGCCATTGCCTACCATCCTTCTGCTCTCCATCCTCCTGCTCCGGGTCCCGGTCACAGCTCGCCGTGCCATTCCTGCCAGGGCCACACCCAACCCCAGTTCGGGCCCCGGAAGGCGAAGCCCACCAGCGTCAGGATCACGAACAGCACGAGGAACGTGGTGAACGTGGCCACCGCCACCCGGCGGTGCTGGGGCCGCACGAACAGGCTGCGGTCGATGTAGGGCAGCGCCATCAGCCCCAAGATGATGGCGGTGGGGATGAGCACCCCGGCGATCAGCGGGTGGAAGTGGGCCAGCAGTTCCTGGAGGGCGGCGAAGTACCACGGCGCCTTCTCCGGGTTGGGGGTGACGCTGGGGTTGGCCACCTCCCGCAGAGGGGCGTCGACGAACACGGCGATGATGGCCACCAGCAGGGTGACCGACAGGCCGGCCACGGCGTGGCGGACCAGCAGGTGGGGCCACACCAGCACCATGTCGTCGTCGGCCGGCTCCTTGCGCTCGCCGGCCACCGGCTTGCCCGGCACCATGCCCAGCACCCGGCGGCCCTC
>CADEDH010000092.1:0-16171 GCA_902826025.1 uncultured Actinomycetes bacterium | reverse complement strand
TAGAAGCGCAGCAGGGTGGCCGACCCCACGGTGGAGCCCCCCAGCATCAGGCTCTGCACCCGCTCGCCGACGAAGGGCACGTAGGCCGCCATCTCGGTGCCGACCGTGACCGCCCAGTAGGCCAGCTGGTCCCAGGGGAGCAGGTAGCCGGTGAACGACATCAGCAGGGTGAGGGTGAGGAGCACCACCCCGATCACCCAGTTGAACTCCCGGGGCGGCTTGTAGGCCCCCCGGTAGAACACCTTGCCCATGTGGGCCACCACCGCCAGCACCATCAGGTGGGCCGACCAGCGGTGCACGTTGCGCACGTACTGCCCGAAGGCCACCTCGGCCTGGAGGGTCTGGATGTTGGTGTAGGCCGAGCCGGGCGACGGCACGTAGAAGAACATCAGGTACACGCCCGACAACACGAGCGAGCCCAGCAGCACGGTGGAGATCACGCCCAGGTACCAGGAGTACTTGAAGCCCAGCTCGGCCCGCCGGACCTTCACCGGGTAGATGTGGAGCAGGAAGCTCGACCAGTGGGAGGCGGCGGCGTCACGTGGGGTGTGGCGGCGGGGGGTACGCCAGATCGACCGGCCGACCGGTGTCGCCCTGACCCGGTCGATCGGCCCCGAGGGTCGCGCCGGCGGCGGTTGCGGCGTCGGCTCGGTCCGGTCCTCTTCGATCACTGCCACGATGGGACTCCTACTCCTGACCACATGGCCATGGACAACGCCTTGGGCGGACACCGCTCGATGCACAGCCCGCACCGGATGCAGGCCTCCTCGTCGAGCAGGAGGGCCGTCTGCCCGGCCCCGGCGGCCGGGTCGATCTCCTCGCCCGGCACGAGCGAGATGACGTTCACCGGGCACACGTCGGCGCACAAGGCGCACAACACACAGGCGTCGGTGTCGAGCACGATGTTGGCGAAGCACCGTAGGCAGCGGTTGGCCTCGCATCGGGCCTGCTCGGGGGTGAAGCCCAGCTCTACCTCGGCCAGGCCCATCCGGCGGCCGGTGTCACGGGTGGGCACGGCCACCCGGTCCTGGCGGTCGTACAGGTCGTCGAGCCGGTGGAACTGCCGCAACTCCACCATCGTGCCGGGGTGACGGCCGTTGGTTGCGGGGGAACCAGGGGAGGGGGCGGCGGCACCGCTCAGGGCCCGGTGGATGTCGGCGGCCGAGCGGCGGCCGTCGGCGATGGCGTCGATCAGGGTGCGGGGGCCCTTGGCCGCGTCGCCCCCGGCCCACACCCCCGGGATCGAGGTGGCGCCGGTGTCGTTGTCGATGGCGATCGTGCGGCGGGGGCTGGTCTCGGGGCCGTTGGGGCCCAGGGCCTCCAGGTCGATGGCCTGGCCGATGGCGAGGATGATCGTGTCGGCCGCCAGCACCTGGCGGTCGTCGGGGTCGAACACGGGGGCGAAGCGGTGCTCGGCGTCGAACACCGAGCGCACGCCGATGGTCTCGAGCCCCACGGCTCGCCCGCCGTCCACCCGGACGGCCGACGGCCCCCGGCGGTGGACGAAGCGGATGCCCTCGTGCTCGGCCTCCTCGACCTCGAAGTCGTGGGCCGGCATCTCCTCCCGTGACTCGAGTGAGACGATCGTGATCTCCCGGGCGCCCGCCCGGCGGGCCGTGCGGGCGGCGTCGAAGGCGGTGGTCATCGGGTTGCGCTCGCCGGCATCCGACTGGGCCCCGTCGGGCCGGGTCTCCCCCGACGTGGCTGTCTTCCCCGACTTGGCTGTGTAGTCGGCGGCCCGCAGGGCGGTGCGGGCGGCATCCATGGCCACGTCGCCACCGCCGATCACGATCACCCGCTCGCCCACGTCGACCTTGAACCCGCGGTTCATGTTGATCAGGAACTCGATGGCCTTGAACACGCCGTCGGCGTCGGCCCCCGGCAGGTCGAGGCCCCGGCCCAGCGTGGCCCCGATACCGAGGAACACGGCATCGTGGTGTTGGCGGAGTTGGTCGAGGGTGACGTCGCGACCGAGGCGGACGTCGAGGTGGACATCGACACCCAGGCTCACGATGGCATCGATGTCGGCGGCCAGGACCTTGCGGTCGAGCCGGTACTCGGGGATGCCGAGCCACATGGCGCCGCCCAGCTTGTCGGTGGCCTCGTAGACCGAGACCCGGTAGCCGAGGCGGCGCAGATCGTGGGCGCAGGCCATCCCGGCCGGGCCTCCGCCCACGATGCCGATGCTCTGGGGGCGGTCGGGGGCCGGGGGCGCCATCACCAGGGCGTCGGCGCCGTTCTCCGGCCCGAACTGCTCGGTGACGAACCGCTTGAGGGCCCGGATGGCGATGGGCCGGTCGATCTTGCCCCGGCGGCAGGCGTCTTCACAGGGGGCGGCGCACACCCGGCCGCACACCGAAGCGAACGGGTTGGGAAGGCGGGCCGTGAGGTAGGCCCGGCGGTCGTCGCCGTCGGCGATGGCGGCCACGTAGAGCCCGGCGTTGGTGTGGACCGGACAGGCGGCCAGGCAGGGGATGTTCTCGTCGTAGTACTGGAGGTCGGGCACACCGACGGGGAGGTGGCCGAGGCCGGCTGATCCGTCGGCCATCAGATCCTCGATTCCTTGTGGGCGTACCACAGCGCCCCGAGCACCACGCCCAAGCCGGCCCCCCACAGGCCGAGGCCCACCACGTCCTGGCCGGCCCGGGGCAGCTTGCTCACCGCCGAGGTCTTGAGCGCCCAGTCGGGGATGACAACCACCAGCAGAACGACGGCGGCCACGATGGCGGCGGTCTTCAGCCAGGCGTCGAGCCAGGGCACCTGCAGCCGGCTGTTCTGGCTGGCCAGCCGGGGGTAGAGAACCAGGCCGCCCACCGCCGCGGCCAGTAGGAAGGCCACCAGCGAGCCCATGTTGGCCAGGGCCGGGAGCTCGGTGCCGGCCACCGGCCCGGTGGGCCCGGTGGGGGCTGCCCCCGCCGGCACCTGGAAGCCGTTCTGGATGTAGGCGATGACGGCGGCGACGTCGTCGTCGGTCAGGGTGGAGAACGACGGCATCACGCCGTTGTACGTCTCGCCCAGCACCTCGATCTGGCCCTGCTTGCCGTTGGTCACCACGCCGGTCACGTAGGCGGTGTCGGCGACCTTGGGGTTGCCCATCAACGGGGGGTACTGGCCGGGGAGACCGGTGCCGCCAGGCTGATGGCAGGCCGAGCAGATCTGGGAGTACACCTCGGAGCCGGCCACGATCTGGTCGGCCAGAGCCGGGTCCATCGTGTCGACCGTGGCTGTGTCTCCGGCCACCGTCGTGGTTGTGCCGTCGGTCTGGGCCGCCGCCGGCCGGCCGGCCGTGCCGCCAGCGAGGGCCGCCACCAGCATCGCCACCGACACGAGCATCACCATGGCGTGTGTACGGCCCGACATGGCGGGAAATCTCCGCATCTCCGGTGGCTCCTACTGAGAGAATCTAAACAAATTCACCGTGACCCTTGACACCAGCAGGTGACCGCTGGCACGTTCTCCGACAAGCGGTTTCGGTCAGGCCACGCGGTCGCAACATACGAGTGTGGCGATTGGTCTCAATAGGGCCCTTGGTCCCTACATGGCCGCGCGTCGGGCGGAGACACTGCGGATGCACCATCCCCAGTGAACGGAGCTTGCCGTGACCGACGGTCCACAGAGCACCGAGGGTGAAGAACACTTCAAACCCACCGGAACCATCTTCATCCTGGCCATGTTCATCGCCGCGCTCATCTTGTTGTGGGCGTCGGTGTACGTGATCCTGCTCAGCCGCGGGGTGACGGTGTGACCGCCACCGATGCGCCCGACCGGCCATCGGAGGAACCGCCGGCCGAGCACCTCACGATGGGGATCGACCCCTACGAGAAGAACTGGATGCGGGTGTCGATCCTGCTCCTCGCCGTGTTCTTCGTGATCGTGACCATCGGTGGCTTCGCCATGGGATTCCAGGTCTCGGGAGTGTCCGACGAGGTGGATCCCCGCACCCTGGCCCAGACCGAGCCCTGGGCCAACCCCGGGCTGCGGGAGGTGGCACCCGGTGAGTACGAGGCGTACGTGGTGGCCCAGGCCTGGACGTTCAACCCCCGCGTTCTTGAGGTGCCGGTGGGATCGAAGGTGACGATCTACGTCACCAGCTCCGACCTGCAACACGGGTTCAAGGTGACCGATACCAACATCAACATGCAGATTGTTCCCGGTCAGGTCTCCAAGCTTGTGTACACGTTCGACACCGTGGGCGAATTCCCTTATTTGTGCACCGAATACTGTGGCACCGGACACGCCACGATGTACGGGACGGTGAAGGTTGTCGCTGGCTCCGGAACATCGGGGAGTGACGCAAATGCGTCGACGTCAACCATCGCCAGCAGTTCAGGCGGAGCCACCACGGAGGTGACACGATGACCGTGCTCGACCAGCCTGATCCGCAGGCTCCGGCCGTGCCCACCCGCCAGGCGGCGCCGGCCCGGGAGTTGACCGAGCAGGAGCGCCGTTTCGTCGGCTGGCATCTGATCGTGGCCATCGCCGCCCTGCTGGTGGGCAGCCTCATGGGCCCCTTGCAGGCCTTCGAGTACTCCGGGGTGAACGTCTATCCCTGGATCGAGCCCATCATCCACTCGTACTACCAGGGCCTCACGATCCACGGTGTGCTCAACGCCCTGGTGTGGACGACGTTCTTCATCGTCGGCTTCACCAACCTCACCACGATCCGGGGCCTGCAGCGGCCGCTGAGCCACCCGTGGATCAACAAGGCCGGGTTCTGGATCATGGTGGTCGGCCTGCTCACGGCGGCCGTGCCCCTGCTGGGCAACCAGGCCACCGTGCTCTATACGTTCTACGCCCCGCTCAAGGCGAGCTGGGCCTTCTACCTCGGCCTCACGCTGGTGGTGGTGGGGAGTTGGGTGGAGGGCCTCGGCTTCTACCTGACGCTGTGGGCCTGGCGCAAAGAGCACCGGGGCGTGCGATCGCCGTTCATCGCCCTGGGCGGCATCATCAACGCCGCCATGTGGCAGATCGCCACCCTGGGCCTGGCCGCTTCGATCCTCACCATGCTGCTGCCCTGGTCGCTGGGCCTCATCGACGGGGTCGACCCCGAGCTGTCCCGCACCTACTTCTGGTTCACCGGCCACCCGCTGGTCTACTTCTGGCTGCTACCGGCCTACATCTCGTGGTACGGGATGCTGCCCCACCAGGCTGGGGGCAAGCTGTTCAGCGACTCGCTGGCCCGCCTGTCGTTCTGGATGTTCCTGCTGGTCTCGGTGCCGGTCGGGTTCCACCACCAGTTCGTGGACCCCGGGGTTCCCCAGACCTGGAAGTGGATCCACGCCGGGCTCACCTACTCGGTGTTCTTCCCCTCCACCCTCACCGCCTTCACCGTGATCGCCTCGCTCGAGTACGCCGCCCGCAAGCGGGGCGGAACGGGCCTCATCGGTTGGGTGCGTCAGCTGCCGTGGACCGACCCCTCGGTGGCGGCCCAGCTGCTGGCCGCCATCCTGTTCATGTTCGGCGGGATCGGAGGCCTCACCAACGCCTCGTACAACCTGAACCTGGTGATCCACAACACGGCCTGGGTGCCGGGCCACTTCCACCTGACGGTGGCCAGCGCCGTGACGCTGTCGTTCATCGGCATCACCTACTGGATGGTCCCCTACCTGATGAACAAGAAGCTGTGGGGGCCCAGGGTGGCGCTGGTCCAGGCCTGGGTGTGGTTCGTGGGGATGATCATCTTCTCCAACGCCATGCACGTGCTGGGCCTGCTCGGCGCTCCCCGCCGCACCCCGCTGGGGGAGGCCACCTATGTGCCCGAAGCCTGGAACGGCAACCTGCTGCGGGTCTCCATCGGCGGGGCCATCCTGCTGGTGGCCGTGATCCTCTACGGCCTGGTGATGATCCGCACCGCCTTCGGGCCCAAGGTGGCCCCGGAGGAGGTGCCGGCCGTGCCGATCGCCGAGTCGATCCGCCACCCCCAGCTCACGCCGGTGTGGCTCGACCGGTTCAAGCCGTGGCTGCTCGGGGCGGCGGTGCTGCTGCTCATCGCCTACGGCCCGCAGCTGGTCGACCAGATCCTGAACATGCACCTGAACGCCCCCGGGGCCAGCTTCAGGCCCTGGTGACCGGGAGGCGTGATCGGCGGTGAGGAAGCCCGACGAGCCGACGGGACCGGCCGACACCCGACTGTCTCGGCCCCTGGCTGCGCTGGACCGCGTGACGTTCACGATCGAGCGGCCGGTGCGGCGGCTCGTCGGCTCCAACCGCCTCAACCCGCTGCCCCACGCCGGCCCCATCAGCGTGTTCCTGCTCGGCGTGGTCGTGCTGACCGGGGTCTACATCACGCTGTTCTTCCAGTACGGGACGGAGGCGTCGTACCGCGCCGTGTCGGCCATGGAGGGCCACGCCATCCAGAGGGTGGTGCGGGCCGTCCACCGCTACAGCTCGGCCGCCCTGGTGCTCACCACGGTGGTGCACGCCTGGCGGATCTTCGTGGGGGCGCGGTTCACCGGCCGGTCCCGGCGGTGGCGGTGGGCCACCGGGGTGGCCGCCCTGCTCGTGATCTGGCTGGCCGGCGTCACCGGCTACTGGCTGGTGCAGGACGTGCGGGCCCAGGCCCTGTCGGACGCGGCGGCGGCCCTGCTGGCCCCGTCGGCCCGAGGATCGGCGTGGGCCACCCGGCACCTCAGCGGTGTCGGTGCCGGGTCGGGGTCGTGGCTGCTGGTGGGGGCGTGGTTCGTCCATCTGGGGCTCACCGGCGTGGTCGGCTGGTTCCTGGTCCGGCACTTGCGGCGGTCCCGTCTCCCGTGGTTGCCGCCCCGGAACTGGATGATCCTCATGGGCGGGGCCCTGGCGCTGGTGGGGCTGGCCTTCCCGGTAGGGATGCTGCCGGCGGCCTCGGCCTCCCGGTTGCCGGGCCACATGCCCCTCGATCCGTTCGTGCTGTTCCTCCTGCCGCCGCTGCTGTCGGGCTGGCGGTGGGCGGCGGTGGTGGCCGGCGGCGGGCTCACGGCGCTGATGCTCTGGTTGCCCCGCCTCCTGCGCTCGTCCGACGCCGCTCCGGTGGTCATCGACGCCGACGCCTGCACCGGCTGCGAGCTATGCGTGGTCGACTGCCCCTACCGGGCCCTCACCATGGCGGCAGGCCCCGCCGAGGGCGGGCGGGCGGTCGCCGTGGTCGACCCGGCGGCCTGCGTGGCCTGTGGGATCTGCGTCGGGTCCTGCGCCTTCGATGCCATCACCCTGCCCGGCTTCCCCGATCTGGATTCGGAGGGACACCGGAACGTGGGGGACGTGGCGGGGCGACCGGTGGTGGTGGCGTGCGACCGGCACGTGGCACTGTCGGGGTCGGCACTGTCGGGGTCGGCACTGTCGGGGTCGGCACTGTCGGGGCCGGCGCTGGGGGGCGACGGTGCGGAGCCGGTGGTGCTGCGGGTGCGGTGCGCCGGGATGTTCGCCCCGGCTGCCATCGGCCACCTGATGACGGCGGGGGCCACCGGCGTGCACGTGGTCGGCTGCCCGCCCCACGACTGCCGCTACGGCGTGGGCAATCAGCTGGCGGCCGAGCGGCTCAGCGGGGAGCGGGCGCCCCATCCGCCCCGACGGTGGCAGGGGGCCGTGATCGAAGACTGGGTGGCCCCCACCGAGCTGGCCGGTGCCCTGCGCCGCCCCGGCGCCCATCCGTCGGTCGACGACTCCCGCCTCCCGGGCCGGCGTGACGTGCTGGCCGGGGCGGCGGTGCTGGTGGCCCTGTCGCTGGTGGCGGTGGTGTTCGCCACCCGCGCCCCGTTCACTGGCACCGACCGCTCGGGGGTGCGGGTGGTGGTGGACCACGAGGCCGGCAACGCCCTCATGGCCGTGTCCGACGGGGGCCTGGGCGACGAGGGTACGACCCCGTCCGGAGCGAGCGATGCTGCCGACGACTCCGTCCCGGTGGGGGCCGTCACCGCGGTGGAGGTCCGCCTCGACGGCCGGACCGTGGCCCGGCGGTCGGTACCCCGCCTCGGCCCGGTGGCGGCGGGCCTGATCGACGTGGCGGTGGATCCCGGGATGGCCACCGTGTCGGTGGTGGCCGAGACCGCAGCCGGGGCGGTTACCGTGTACGACGCCCCCACCGAGCTGGTGGCCGGCCGGCGCCTGGTGGTCCCGATCCGCGATGTGCCGCCGCCCCCCGGGGTGGGGGAGGGGCGGGACGTGTTCAACTCCCGGGCCGCCGGCTGCCCCACCTGTCACTCGGTGCGCCAGGGCGATGACGGCATCGGTCCCTCCCTGTACGGGGTGGCCACCCGGGCCGGCGGTCGGGTGGAGGGCCTGACCCCTGAGCTCTACCTGCGCAACTCGATCCTGCTGCCCGACCAGTTCGTGGTGCCCGGCTTCCCCGCCGGTCAGATGCTTCCGATCTACCGGGACCGGTTCAGCGAGGAGCAACTCGATGCTCTCGTCGCCTACCTGATGACCCTGACCGATGGCACAACCGACACCACGGCCGGCGGCCCGTCACCCACGACGGAGGCCGGCGGATGACGACCACGCGCTCAGGGCCGGGGAACGATCTCCTCCGAACCGGTGCCGGCGGCCCGATCGGAGCGCCAGGTGCCGTTGAGGCGCCCGTCGCCACCGATGGTGTAGGCGCCGGTGCCGTGGATCTCACCGCCGTCGCCCGAGGCGTCGGCGGTCCAGGTGACAGCGAGCTCGTTCCCGGAGCGCACACCGGTGCCGTGCTGCAGGGCGCCGGTGATGATCCACTCCAGGGCGAAGGTGTCGGGGGCGTCGGTGTCCTTGATCACCACGGTGCCGGAGTACTCGCCGCCGGTGGGGTCGGTGCCGTTGACGGTGTAGGTGCCGGGAAGGCCCGGGGTCCGATCCTCGTCGGCCGGGAGGGCCCCGGGGAGGGCGAAGAAGTAGAGCATGAGGGTGAAGGCGACGGCGCCGGCAACCCACAGCAGCCTGGTGAGGGTGCGTCGGCTCACGGCGCCGAGTGTAGGGGAACCCTTCGGGTTCCTCAGGTACGCCGTTGGCGTACACGCCCGCCTCCGGCGGGCTCTGGGGACGGCGACCGGTCGCAGGACCATGACGAGAGCCTCGGCCTCCCCCGGTGGGCGACGAGGGCGGGGGTGGTCGTGGCCGCCGTGGTGGTGGCGGCGTTCGCCTTCACCGTTTGGCAGCCGATCCAGGTGCTGCCCCGCATCGAGCTGGCCCCGGGGTACGCCCTGGTCGACCAACGGGGAGGGCAGTACACCAGCGAGTCGGGCCGCGGGTCGGTGACCCTGTACAGCTTCGCCCCGCTCGACTGCGGTGCCCGCTGTGAGGCGGCCGATGCCACAGTGGCCGAGGTGCTGCAGCGGGTGACGGCCGAGGTCGACCTGGGCAACGTCGGCTTCCGGGTGGTCACGATCGCCCTCGACCCGGTGGACGGTGACCCGTCGCTGCTGGCCGGGGCGGCCCAGCGGTCGGGGGCCGACGGTGAGCGGTGGCGCTGGATCGGAGGCAGCGGGGAGCGGGTGCGCACCCTGGTGGGCTCCGGCTTCCACCGCAGCATCGCCGCCGGTGCCGGTACCGGCGGGGAAACGGCCTTCGACCCCGGCTTCGTGCTGGTGGATGGCAACGGCGTGATCCGGGGTGACTACCGCTACCGCACCACCGCGCCCGACGCCGACAAGCTGGTCGCCAACCTGCAGGTGCTGGCGAGCGAGATCCGCAACGCCCACGGCGCCGCCTCCGTGGCCTACGAAGCCGCCCACCTCTTCCTGTGCTACCCGTGAGGAGCCGACGATGACCGCCCTCCGAGCCCCCACCCCGAGACCGGCCGCCGAGTCGGCCAGGGATGTCCCGCCGCCCCGCCCGCCCCGCCATCGTCCCGGCGCGCTCGCCCTGCGCCACTCCCGCTCCCTGGTGACCATTGCCCTCGCCGTCCTGGCGCTGCTGGTGGCCGGGCCCCGGGTGGTGGCCCGGTTCCAGCCCCACCTCTACGCCGGGACCGTGCTCCAGAGCGACCGGCCGGCCCCCAGCCTGGACGGGCTCACGTTCACCTCCGGACAGCCCGTGAGCATGGAGGCGCTCGAGGGCGACGTGGTGCTCGTGTTCTTCGGCTACACCAACTGCCCCGACGTGTGCCCCACCACGATGGCGGCCCTGGCCCGCACGATGGCCGGACTCAGCCCGGGGGAGCGCGACCGGGTGCGGGTGCTGATGGTCAGCGTCGATCCCGCCCGCGACGACGCCCCCACCCTGGCGGGCTACGTGACGTCCTTCGACCCCGCGTTCGAGGGCGTGCTGGGCCCCGTCGACGTGACCGATCGGATCGCCAGCCTGTATGGCGTCTACTTCGCCCCCGACGACGCCGGCGGGTCCACCATCGACCACAGCGCTTCCCTGATAGGGATCGGTCCTGACGGGGCACTACGGGTGGTGTGGCCGCCGAACGTGACCGAGCAGGCGTTGGCCTCCGACGTACGGGCCCTGCTGCCGTGAGACCGGGCCGAACCGAGACGAGAGGAACGCACGATGGACGACGATCACACCGAGCACGAGCACGAGCT
Source organism: uncultured Actinomycetes bacterium (assembly GCA_902826025.1). Lineage (GTDB taxonomy): Bacteria > Actinomycetota > Acidimicrobiia > Acidimicrobiales > SZUA-35 > CADEDH01. The sequence continues at coordinate 5,690 of CADEDH010000092.1, read as the reverse complement.
GGACGCGGTGCCCGAGAGCGAGGCCTGGGACCTGGTGCGGGGCCGCGAGCTGGGGCGGCTGGCCGTGTGCATCGCCGGGATACCCGAGATCTTCCCGGTCAACTACCGCCTCGACACCGACGGGGCGGTGGTGATGCGCACCGCGCCCGGGCTCAAGCTGGCGGGGGCCGTGCTCGGCGGTGAGGTGGCGTTCGAGGTCGACCAGATCGACGAGACGGCCCAGACCGGCTGGAGCGTGGTGATCCACGGCCTGGCCACCGAGGTGGCCGGCACCGAGGCCCGACTCCACGCCGAGGATCTGGGCGTCGATCCGTGGGTGTCGTCGTCGCCCAAACACCGCTACCTGCGGGTGGCCCCCACCCGTATAAGCGGCCGCCGGGTGACCTAACGGTCTGGCCCGGGGGCGGCCAGGGAGTCGAGCCGGGTGGCGGCCCGGTCTACCTGGGAGCGGAGGAGGCCGTCGAGGGCCGAGCTCCACAGCCCGCCGGAGTAGGCGAGGCGCATGGTGAGGGTGCTGCCGCCGCCGCCTCCGTCGCCGGTGGGCGACGGGGCCGGGCCCAGCGAGGCCTCCAGAACCCAGGCGGAGTGGCTCCGACCGTCGACCTCGGCCCGCTCGAAGCGGGCTTGCCGACCCTCATCGGCCACCGTGCGCACCATGCGGAGCCGCTTGGACCGGGCGAACGGCCCGATCTTGGCCCGCAGGGTGACCAGCCAGGCCGGCGGCTCGCCTTCGGCCCCGTCGGCCACCGGTTCCACCCGATGGACGATGTCGAGGAACTCGGGATAGCGGGTGAGGTCGGCCACCAGGGGATATACCCGGTCCGGGCCGGTGGTGAGCTCGGCGCTGAACTGCTGATCCACGTCCTCAGCGTACGCTGGGGCGGGTGAAGTCGCTGACGGTCCGGCTCGACGCCGACCTCGACCTGGTGGCCCTCGGAGCCCGGTCGGGCCTGTTGTGGACCCGACCCCAGGCCGACGACCCCGTACCCGTGCTGGCCGGGATCGGTCGGGCCCTCCATCTGGAGGTGACGCGGCCGGGTGGGGCGGCCGAGGCCCAGGCGGCGTTGGCCGCCCTCGACGGGCCAAACGAGGTGGGTGGCGCCGGCACCGGTGCCGTGGCCTTCGGCGCCTTCCCGTTCGACCGCACCGCACCAGGCGAGCTGGTGGTACCCGAGATCGTGGTGGGCCGGGGGGCCGACGGCCGCCGCTGGCTCACCATCGTGGGCGACGGCTCGCTCGATCCCGACGGTGCTCTGGCCCGGGCCCGCCAGGTGCTCGACGGCCCGGCCGGCCCGCCCGGCCCCGAGCCGACCTCGTACGACCTGCGCTCGCCCCTTCCCCCCGAGGTGTGGCGGGACGAGGTGGTGGCCCCGGCCCGGGACCGGATACGGCGGGGTGAGCTCGACAAGGTGGTGCTGGCCCGGGAACTGGTGCTCCACACCGACCACCCGCTCAGCCCGCCGGCCGTGATCCGAACCTTGCGCGACAGCTTCCCCACCGCCATCGTGTTCCGCATCGGCGGGTTCCTGGGCGCCACCCCCGAGCTGCTGGTGAGCCGGCACGGCGACATCGTGCGGGCCCACCCGCTGGCCGGCACCGCCCCCCGCTCGGCCGACCCGGCCGCCGACGGCCGCCTGGCCGCCGGCCTCCTGGCCTCCACCAAGGACCAGGGGGAGCACCGGATCACGATCGAGTGGCTGCTCGACGGCCTGCTGCCGTTCTGTTCCTACGTCGACGCCGAGCCCGAGCCCACGATCGTCACCCTGGCCAACCTCCATCACCTCGGCACCCGGGTGGAGGGGCGGCTGTCGTCGCCCCCGGCCTCGGTGCTGGAGCTGGCGGCCGCTCTCCACCCCACGCCCGCCGTTGGCGGCGACCCCCAAGGCAGAGCACTGGAGGTCATCGCCGAGCTGGAACGGGCGGAGCGGGGCCGCTACGCCGGGCCGGTCGGCTGGGTCGACGGGGCTGGCAACGGGGCGTTCGCCGTGGCCATCCGCTCGGCCCAGATCGACGGCCTCGTCACCCGGTTCTTCGCCGGCGTGGGAGTGGTGGCCGACAGCGACCCGGAGGCCGAACTGGCCGAGACCCGCACCAAGTTCCGGGCCATGCTGGGAGCGTTGCTGCGGCCGTAGCCCGGGGGCGTCGCTGCCCTTACTCGGGATAGCGCCAGGGGACGGGTTGCTCGGCGGTCTCGTCGATCGTCCACTGGGGGATGGCGATCTCGTCGCTCGCCGGGTTGAACACCATCCGCACCCGGGTGCCGATCCCCACCTGGGCCACCACCTCGGGCGGGGCCAGCTCGCCGTCGGCCGTCACCAGGTTGCCGATGATCCGCAGGGCCTCGTGCTCGGATGGCTCGCCCCGCTGGGTGTCGAGCTCCACCAGCAGCACCAGGTACGGGGTGTGCTCCCGGAACGACGGCTGGATGGCGTGGTGGACCTCGGCGTAGCTGTATACCGCGCCCCGGGGCTCAACCTCCACCCAGTCGTACTCCCGATCGCCGGTCCAGGGGCAAGCGGTGGTGGGCGGGTAGCGGAGGAGGCCCGACCGGCGGCCCCGCTGGAGGCGGAACACGCCCTCGGCGCACGACCGGAAGTAGGCCAGGTTCTCGAGGTCGAGGTCGTCGATCGACACCGGCATGCCCAGATGAGTTCCCTGCGGCATCGTGCTCACCAGCCCTTCTGCATCACGAGGGCCGAGCCGGTGGCCGGCATGGCCCATCCCAGGTTGGCCGTCAGCTCCGGGTTCCGGACCTGGCGGCAGCCCCCTTCGGCATAGTCGTAGGTGTGGACCCGGCGGCCGTCGGGGCCGGCCGGGCAGGAGTCGTCGATGTCGTGGCGGAGCTGGCGGACGTTCTCGATCACCATGCTCATCCCGTGGGTGTAGCCCTCGCACAGGTGCCCGCCCGACGTGTTGTTGGGCCGGGCCCCGCCCAGCTCGATGATCCCCGACGACACATAGCCACCCCCCTCACCCTTGGCGCAGAACCCGTACTCCTCGAGCTGGAGCATGGTGGTGAAGGTGAAGGCGTCGTAGCTGCCGGTGATGTCGATCTCGTCGGGCCCCACGCCGGCGTTGGGCCACAGGATGTCCTTGGCGTAGTAGCCGGCCACCCGGGTGATCGGGCCGTGCTGGTAGTGCATGTCGAGCCGCGGTTTGGAGCAGCGCCCAACCACCGAGCGGATCGTGACGAGGGGCTGGCGCATGTCCCGGGCCCGCTCGGCCGAGGTGACGATCACGCAGGTGGCGTTGTCGGTCTCCACGCAGCAGTCGAGCAGGTGGAGGGGTTTGCACACCATGCGGCTCGAGACCACGTCGTCCACCGTCACCCGCTGGTTGTAGAACGCCTTGGGGTTGTTGGATGCGTGCTTCGAGTGGGCCACCTTCACGTGGGCCACCTGCTCGGGGGTGGTGCCGTACTCGTACATGTGGCGCATGAAGGTGGGGGCGAACATCTGGCCGGCGCTGCCCCAGCCGTAGGCCCGGCCGTGGAGGGCGTCGCCCGAGACGGGGGCGGCGGCCCGGGCCCCGGTGCCCCCGATGCGGACCTGGCTGAACCCGTTCATCGAGCGGAATACGGCCACGGTGTCGCACATGCCGGCCTCGATCACGCCCATGGCGATCCCGATCAGGGCCTCGGTGCTCGAGCCGCCGCCGAAGCAGTCCATGTAGAAGTTGAGCCGGATGCCGAGGTCTCCGGCCACGAAGGGCGAAAAGGTGGAGTCGTTGCCGGAGTACGACAGCATCCCGTCGACATCGGCGGCGGTGATGCCGGCATCGGCCATGGCGTTGCCGACGGCCCAGGTGGCCAGGCTGCGGGTGGTGTGCTCCTCTCCGGGGGCGTATCCCCGCTGGTAGGTGGTCTCGCCGATTCCGGCGATGGCGTAGCGGTTGCGGAGGTAAGGCGGGCTGGTGCCGTCGATATCGGTCACCTGGGCAGCTTTCCATGTGACAAACGGCCTCGCACGTTGGCCACCGGTGCTTCATACTGATGAAGCGATGACAGGCAGCTGGGGCAGGTTGCCGTCGGGCATGAGCACGGCGGACCGCGCCGCAACCACTGCGTTGCCTCCGTCCGGGCCGAGTCACGACGTGGCCGACAAGGCGACCCCGTGCGGCCCCGCAGCGGCCGTTCCCAGCCCGCCGCCCGCCGCCCCATCGGTGGTGCCGGCGCCCCCCTCGGGCCTGCGCCCGGCCGCCGAGGCCCGCTACCGTCAGGCCGAGCAACGGTGGTGGGACACCTTCGGCGTCCGCCCGGTGGAGCGGTGGGTGGAGCTGCCGGGACTGGGCACCGTGGTGAGGGTGCTGGAGGTGGGGGAGGGTGGCCCACCGGTCCTGTTTCTCCACGGTGCCTCCGGCGGCGCCACCAGCTGGGCCCCGCTGGCCGCCCGCCTGGCCGGCCGGCACCGCTGCCTTCTCGTCGATCGCCCCGGGTGCGGGCTGAGCCCGGCGCCGCCTCGAGCCCTCCGTTTCGGATCGGGCAGCGGGCGGCGCCGGGCCGACGCCGTCGACGGCTTCGCCGCCCTGGCCGATGAGCTGGCGGTGGCCGTGCTCGACGGCCTGGGGGTGGAGCGGGCGGCGCTGGTGGCCACCTCGCTCGGCGGTCACTTCGGGCTCCGGGCGTCGGCCGCCCATCCCGACCGGGTGGAGCGGCTGGTGTGCCTGGGATGGCCGGTGGGCGCCCCGGGAGATCCGTTGCCGTTGACGCTCCGTCTCGGCTCGATGGGGGGGCTGCTGGGCCGGCTCGGCGCCCGCCTGCCGGTGAGCGGCCGGGCGGTGCACCGGACGCTGAAGCGGCTCGGGATCGAGCCCGACGCCCTGGGGCCGGCCGGGGTGGCCTGGATGCGGGCCCTGGTGAACCGCACGCCGACGGTGGCCAACGAGCGGGCGGCCGTGCCGCCGGTAGCGGGTCTGCGGGGTCAGCGGTCTGAGGTGTTGCTGTCCGACAGCCTGCTGCGGCGGATCGAGGCCCCGACGATGTTCGTGTGGGGGACCGACGATCCCTTCGGTGGCACGGAGGCGGCCGAGGCGTTCGCCGCCCGGGTGCCGGGGGCCCGGCTGTGCCTGGTCGGCGCCGGGCATGCCCCGTGGATCGACGCCCCCCAGCTGGTGGCCCTCACCACCGCCGCCTTCCTCGCCGGCCACGACGACTGACCCGGCCCGGATCCCTGGTTCGGCGAACTGTGGCGGCCGGCGCTGGATTTTGCGCGCTGACGCCACAGTTCGCCAATGGGGGGTGGGGTTGGCGGGCTGTCAGCCGATCACGACGGTGGTGGAGGCGGAGCGGCCGAAGGTCTCGGGGGCGTACAGCTCCTCGGCCCGGGCCGGGGGGACGACGAACGTGCCCGGGGTGGTGGCCCGGGCCGTGTAGCTGTAGGTGTAGGTGCCGCCGGGGAGGAAGCTGGTGAACGCTTCGGCCCGGTCGTCGCGCAGGTTCTGGTGCTCGTACCACTGCCAGCACCAACACCAGCCGATTTCGGGCACGGAGGTGTCACCGGCCCCCGGGGGCGGGGTGGGGGAGGCGGCCAGCGCCGGGTTGAGCGGCTCCAGACCGGCCGGTAGGGGGTCGACCAGGGCCACGTGGTGACGCACGGCGTCGGCCACCATCGTCACCGTCACCCGTACCGTGGCCCCCGGCTTCACCCGCCAGGTGCCGTCGGCCTCTCGGGTGACGTCACCGGGGTCGCCGG
>CADEDH010000091.1:19103-25207 GCA_902826025.1 uncultured Actinomycetes bacterium | reverse complement strand
AAGTTGGGAGTCAGGCCAGCCCTCTCCGCCGGCTCGTCGTCGTCCTCGTCCTCGTGGGTGTCCTCGTCGTCGTCATCTTCTTCGTGGTCGGCCGGCTCGGCGGCCGCCGGCACCGGCACCGGCTCGTTCTCGGGTTCGGTCGCCTCGCCGTCGAACCACGGGTGCGCGTCGTGGACGGCGTTGCGGGAGATGGCCCACGGCTCGTCGTCGCCGCCGTCGGGTCGGCGCCCGGCCTGTTGGCGGGCCAGGGACGCCAGCGACGAACCCAGATCCGTGCAGGCCACGGCGAGCAGCCCGGCGGCGAGGGCGGGCCACAGCGCCGGCCAGGGCGAGCGGCCGAGGTCGGCCAGCGACTCGGCCAGCAGCCGACCGAGCGTGGGGCCGCCGGCGTCGGGGGGCCCCAGGAACCCAGCGGTGACGTGAGCGGCCAGGGCCGGCGGGGCCAGCAGGAACCACCGGGCCAGCGCCTGCAGCAGCCGCCCGGCTCGAGCCGGCAGGGTGGTGCGCACCGCCAGCCGCAGCCCGGCCGGAACCAGAGCCAGCCCGGTCAGGGCCAGCACGAGCGGGTCGAGCAGGGTGGCCTGCCGGCCGATCGCCGGCACGGCCACGATGGCCAGCACCCCGGCCGGTGCCCACAGGGCGTCGATCAGCGCCCCGGGAACCAGGCGTCCGGCCCGGGGCAGTCGGCGGGCCACCGGAGCCAAGGCCAGGGCCAGCAGGGCGGCCAGGAACGCCGGCCCGGCGGTGGCGATCACGGCCCGGCCCAGCCCGCTGGCGGTGAGGGCGAGCAGATCGCGGGCGGCGCCGTCGGAACCGAGCACGCCGTCGAGCAATGGCGGCCCGAACGTCCGGACCCCGGAGGGACCAGGGCGGGGCGCCACCGTCGCCCCCATCAACCCCCCGGCCACCAGGCCGGCCACCACGACCGCGGCCACCCGAACGGCCCGGGGCGACGGGAGGGCCGGACCGCTGGCGGCGGCGAACAGCGTTTCGGTACCGGCCCGGGGCTCCGGGTGGCGGGCCCGGCGGCGGGCCACCACCGGGGCCAGGGCCAGAGCGATCAGATCCACGATCAGGGCCAGGGCGGCCGCCCCCACCGCCAGCGCCGTCACGACGTCGAGCACGGCCACGGGGTCGACGGTGAGCGTCGACCGCTCGGCCAGACGAGCGAACAGGCCAGGCCGGCGGAACACGATCTCGCTGGCCGCCACGCCAGACACGAGCACGGCCACCGGCAGGCCCACCGGTCGGGCTGGCCCCCACCCGGGGGCGGGACCGATCGGGCCGCCCCGGTCGGCCAGGGGTGCGGCGAGGCCGGTCCACCAGCGCCGCTCGCCGGCCCGGGGGGGAGTGAACAACGCGGCCAGGGCCGGTGCGGCCGGCAGCCCGGCGGCGGCTGCCGGCAGGAGGAGATCGTCGACGGCCCGCTTCCAGCTCGACGACACCCCGACGGCGCCAGCTCCCGATCCGGTGCCCAGGCCCCGCCGCTCCAGCAGCCAGTAGCGGGCGGTGATGGCCAAGGGGGGACCGGCCAGCGCCGCCAGCATCAGGCCGGCGCCGGTCACGGCGCCGGTGAGCCGCCGCCAGCGGGCCACCACGGCCACGAGCAGGCCGCCGATCGCGGCCACCGCCAGGGCCGCCACGGTCACCTGGGCGGTGACGGCGGCGCTGTCGGCCAGCTCGGGGCGCACCGGGAGCCAGTCGATCAGCCACGAGCCGTAAGCGCCGGGCCGGGACCCTCCCTCGTCCGGCCACCGCCGGACCAGGGCCCAGCCGGCGGCGGTGACGCCGAGCACGATCGCCAGGATCCGCACCAGTGCCGCCGCTGCGTCCCAGCGGGCGGGCACCGGGCCACCAGGGCGGCCCGGAGTGGGGTCGGGCTCATCCCATGCCGGGGGGCCGTCGGCGATCCGCAGAACGTCGGTCTCGGCCGACGGCGGAGCCAGGGGACCGGTGGTGTCGCCACCGGCCGTCGGGTCGAAGGCCGCCGTTGCCATGGCCGACAGTCTGCCACCCGGGGTTGGCCGGGCGGTGGTTCCCGGATATCGGGCCGCCCCGAGGGTCCCGATCGGGTGACTCAGGCCACGCCGGCGGCGGCGCCCAGATGGTCGGCCAGGAACTGCCGGGTACGGTCCCAGGCCAGGCCGGCGGCCTCGGCGTCGAAGGTGTCTCCCTCTTCGAAAAACCAGTGGTGGGTACCGGGGTACAGGTGGAACTCGGTGTGACGGCCCCCCAGGCGGATGAAGGACTCGGTGACCACCCGGTCTTCCTCGCTCACAATGTGGTCGAGTTCGGCGTAGTGGCCCTGGTAGTCGGCCGTGGCGTCGTCGAAGTCGATGCTCTGGGCCCCGTAGAAGGCCACCGCCGCCCCCACGGCCCCCGGCAGGCGGGCCGACAGCCACAGGGCCAGCGAGGCCCCCATCGAGAACCCGATCACGGCGATCGGCTTGGCCGGATCGGCCGACAAGGCCCGGAGGGTATGAGCCGACGACATCACCAGGCCCGACAGCTCGTCGGCGTCGACACTGCCCAGCACCGCCTCGCCCTCGGCCTCGGTGACCGGCTGCACCCCGTCGAACATGTCGGGGGCGAGCACCGTGTAGCCCTCCTTGGCCACCCGGCGGCAGAAGTCGCGTACCCACTGGGTGAGCCCCCACCAGGAGTGCAGGATGAGCACGCCGGGGCCTTCGCCGCCACCGGGCGGAGCGACCAGGAAGGCCTCACCGGCCCGCACGTTCGTGAACGGCGACGAGTCTGCGGCCATGATCCGACCCTACCGCACAGTGCCGCCATCCGTAACCCGTCGGCTCCTAGGGTGGCAGGGTGACGCGAGGCCCGTTCAAGCTGCTCGCCGCCTCCTGGCGGTTCGTGGTCGAGGTGGCCGTGCGCTGGTACCGGGGCGGGGTGGGCGACCTGGCGGCGGGGGTGACGTTCTGGATCCTGGTGTCGCTCCCGGCCGCCGTGCTGGCCCTGCTGGCCGCCCTGGGCTGGCTGGGTCCGATCATCGGGACCAACCTCACCACGGATCTGGAGAAGAACGTCACCGGGTTCGTCGATCGGGTGTTCACGGCCCAGGGATCGAGCGTCCGATCAGCGGTCGACTCCCTGTTCGACCAGACCAACCCGGGGCTGCTCACCGTGTCGCTGGTGGTGGCGCTGTGGTCGGTCAGCCGAGGGTTCTCCGGTCTCATCCGGGCCCTGGAGGACATCTACGAGGTGGAGGACGGGCGGACCTGGTACCACACCCGGTTCGTGGCCCTCCTGCTCGGCCTGGGGAGCCTCCTGATCTCGGCGCCCCTGATCCTGCTGGAGCAGCGGGTGTGGAACGTGATCGACGACGGCGTCGCCGAGCAGGCGGCGCGCGCCGTGGTGGCGGTGGTGGTGCTCGTGGGGTGGGCCTCCACCATCTACCATTTCGGCCCGGCCCAGCGCAGCCGGTTCCGTCACGACCTGCCGGGGGCGATCGCGGCGGCGGTGATGTGGTGGCTGCTCACGATCGGCTTCGGTTGGTACGTGAGCCTCACGGCCAACGCCAATGGTGTCACTGCGGCCATCGGCGCCAGCCTCCTGGCCCTGACCTGGCTGTGGATGTCGGCCCAGGTGCTGCTCATCGGAGGCGTGGTCAACTTCGTCTACGGCCATCACCGCCGGATCCCCCGCCGCCGCCACCGGTGGCACCTGGCCGACCGCCTCACGGGCGAGATCCGCAAGATCACCACCAACGGCGACTGCCCCACGGGTGGCGATGCCACGCCGAACCCCGAACCTCGCGCCTAACTGATCAAGTTCCCCCCAGGGTCGGCCGAATGGAGAGCGACACCAGGGAGCCTCGTCGACCGCGGTCGGCACCGAGCACTACGCGTGGTACGCCAGATGAGAGTCACACAGAAGGTCCGGCCCGGCGGCCTCAAGTTCAACAGCCTGAGCACCAAGCTGGTGGTGGCATTCCTCGCCATGGGCCTGTTGCCGGCCGGCATCATCGGGTTCTACGCCAACTCCAAAGCGATGGGCGACCTGGCCCATCTCGCTGGTGAGCGGATGGCCGACGCCGCCGTGAGCAATGGCCACATGATCGATCGGAACCTGTTCGAACGCTACGGCGACGTGCAGGCCTTCGCCGCCAACCCCGACGCCGTCGGCACCGCCGCCGAGCAGCAGGCCCTGGTGGACTTCCTGACCCAGGCCTATGGGGTCTACGACCTGGTGATGATCGTCGACGCCAGCGGCACGGTCACTGCGGTCAACGCCGTCAACCACGAAGGGTCCGGCATCAGCACCGATGCGCTCATCGGCGTCGACGTGTCGGGCGAGGACTGGTTCACCACCGTCATCGGGGGCGACACCCCCGACGGCGGCACCCACTACAGCGACGCCGAGCAGAGCGAGCTGGTGGCCCGGGCCTACGGCGACGATCGCCTGACCCTGCCGTTCTCCGCTCCCATCACCGACGACGCCGGCCAGATCGTGGGGGTGTGGCACAACGAGGCCTCGTTCGAACGGACCGTGGGCGGCATCTTCGACGACCTGAGCGCCCAGTTCGAGCGCAACGGGCTGCCCAGCGTCCACAGCCAGCTGGTGAACAGCGACGGCCTGGTGCTGCGGGGCGGCAGCCCGGAGGAGGCGCTCAACCTCAACCTGCTCGACGAGGGCATCGAGTCGGCCCGGCTCGCGGTCGAGAACTCGGGCCAGTGGGGTGACACCGTCGAGGCCGACGAAGCCACCGGCGAGGACGAGGTGGTCGGCTACTACGGCCTCGACGGGTTCGGCTCGTTCGAGGGCTACCACTGGGGTGTTCTGGTGCGGGAGAAGGCCCGGGAGGCCCAGACCGGAGCCTTCGCCGCCCGCAACGCCATGCTGGTGATCGCCGCCGTGCTCGGCTCGCTGGTGGTGGCCATCGGCCTGTTCATGGGCCGAAGCGTGGCCCGGCCTCTGCGGGTGAACGCCGACAAGCTGAAGAAGGTGGCCAAGGGCGACCTCACCGTCGCCTTCGATGTCAACTCGGCCGACGAGGTGGGCCAGACGGCCGAGGCCCTGAACTCGGCCCTCGGTGCCATCTCCTCCACCTTGGCCGAGGTCGACAGTTCGGCCGGGGAGCTGACCTCGGCCTCGGCCGGCCTGACCCGCCTGAGCGACGAGATGGCGACCAACGCCAAGCAGACCGCCGGTCAGGCCACCGACGTGGTGGCTGCCTCCGAGCAGATCTCGGCCAGCTCGACGGCCGTGGCCGCCGCCATGGAGGAGATGGGGGCGAGCGTCCGGGAGATCGCCGAGAACACGGCCGAAGCGGCCCGCATGACCTACTCGGCGGTGGAGGCCTCCGGCCTGGCCCGCAACCGGATGGAGAAGCTCGACGCCTCGGCCACCGACATCGGCAACGTGATCGGCGTGATCACCTCGATCGCCGAGCAGACCAACCTGCTGGCGCTGAACGCCACCATCGAAGCGGCCCGGGTGGGTGAGGCGGGCAAGGGCTTCGCCGTGGTGGCCAACGAGGTGAAGGCGCTGGCCCAGCAGACGGCCACCGCCACCGAGGAGATCCAGGCCAAGATCGAGGCCATCCAGAGCGACGCCGCCGGCGCAGTGGACGCCATCACCGAGATCAGCGGCCTGATCGACAAGGTGAACGAGATCGCCACCGCCATCGCCGGGGCGGTGGAGGAGCAGAGCGCCACCACCTCCGAGGTCAGCCACAGCATCCACCAGGTCACGGTGGGCACGGCCAACATCGCCTCCAGCATCGGGGCGGTGGCCGAGGCCGCCGACCAGACCCGGGACGGGGCCAGCCATGCCCAGCAGTCGGCGGCCGAGCTGGACCGCCTGGCCAGCCGGCTCAAGCAACTGCTGGCCCGCTTCGAGATCGCCGCCGGCACCGATCGCCGGGGCGTACCGACCGGCCCCGCTGGCTCCCGGGCCCACAGTGCGGTCACGGTGGCACCCGACGACCTGGAGCCGCTGGTCCCCTCCGGGTGGGACTAAGGGAACCCTTCGGGTTCCTCGGGTTCGCCTGCGGCGAACGCCGGGTGGGAACCCTTCGGGTTCCTCGGGTTCGCCTGCGGCGAACGCCGGAGTTGACCGGTTTCCCTCAGTAGGGGAGCTCAGCGGCC
>CADEDH010000091.1:11710-19003 GCA_902826025.1 uncultured Actinomycetes bacterium | reverse complement strand
CGCCGCCGCCCCGGTCGCCGATCACGGCGCCGAGGGCGACAAGCCGGCCGGCGGCGCCGCTGGCAGGTCCAGCACCGAGACCTCGATCCGGGTCGACGTCGCCCTCCTCGACCGGCTGATGAACCTGGTGAGCGAGCTCGTGCTGGCCCGCAACCAGATCAATCAGAACACCGGCAGCGACGCCTCGGCCGGGCTCCAGGCCGCGGCCCAGCAGCTCGACATCGTGACCGGGGATCTGCAGCAGGCACTGATGGAGACCCGGATGCAGCCCATCGGCAACCTGTGGAACCGGCTGCCCCGGATGATCCGGGACCTGGCCACCCAGCTCGACAAGCGGATCTCGCTCGAGATGGACGGGTCGGAGACCGAGCTGGACAAGACGCTGCTGGAAGCGATCCGGGATCCCCTCACCCACATCATCCGCAACGCCGTGGACCACGGTCTGGAGGACGCCGCCTCACGCCTGGCGGTGGGCAAGCCGGAGACCGGCACGGTCTCGCTCCGGGCCCGCCACGAGGGCGGCCAGGTGATCGTGGAGATCAGCGACGACGGCGCCGGCCTCAACCTGGAGGCCATCGGGGCCAAGGTGGTGGACCGCGGCCTGATGACCGCCGAAGCGGTGGCCGACATGAGCGAGCGGGAGCTGGCCAACCTCGTGTTCCTGCCCGGGCTGTCCACGGCCAAGGCCATCACCAAGGTGAGCGGGCGGGGCGTTGGCATGGACGTGGTGAAGCGCAGCATCGACGAGATCGGCGGCACCATCGACATCCAGACCGAGCTGGGCAAGGGCACGGTGTTCACCCTGCGCATCCCGCTCACCCTGGCCATCATCCCCGCTCTGCGGGTCCGGTGCGCCGACGAGCGCTACCTCATCCCCCAGCTCAACGTGCTGGAGCTCCACCGGGTGGATCCCACGGCCCCCATCGAGCTGGTGGGCGACACGCCGTTGTACCGGCTCCGGGGCGAGCTGCTGCCGTTGCTCCACTGGAGCGACGTGCTGGCCGACGATCCCGGGCCGGCCCGGGTCTGGACCGACAAGTACATCGTGGTGCTGGAGGCCAACGGCCGCATCTTCGGCTTCGTGGTCGACGCGGTGGAGAACACCGAGGAGATCGTGGTCAAGCCGCTGCGGGCCCACCTCAAAGAGCTCGACACCTTCGCCGGGTCCACCGTGTTGGGCGACGGGTCGGTGGCTCTGATCCTCGATCCGATCGGGATCACCCGGGTGGTCGACCTACAGGCCGGCGACGAGCAGGCCCGGGCCGGCGACCCCGACCAGTTCCGGGTCAAGGCGGGCCACGAGACCGTGCTCGTCTGCACCAGCGGTACCACCCGGGTCGGCTTCCCCCTCGACGGGATCACCCGCCTCGAGAGCATCCCCCTCACGAGCATCGAGCACGCCTCCGGGGTGGAGGTGGTCACCTACCGGGGCCGGCTCATGCGCCTGGTTCGTCTCCAGACCATGTTGCCCGGCGGGGGTTGGAGCGGCGGGGGCGGCGGCTTCGACGACATGGTGGAGGCCGAAGAGGTCCGCTCCCTGCTGGTCCTGGTCCACGAGACCGAGGACGATGTGGCCGGGATCGTGGTCGACCGGATCATCGAGGTGTCCGCCGCCGACCCCAGCGGCGCCCGACCGGGGAACTACCCGGTGCGGCTGTCGGTGCTGATCGACGGCAAGGTCACCGACGTCATCGACATCGAAGCCGTGGTGGCCGCCACCCGAGGCGACACCCCTGCCATGAGCGGAGCCTGGTGATGGCCGCCACCAAGACCACGAAACTCCTGGCCACCTTCTGGGTGGGCCAGGCCCATCTCGCCATCGACGCCCACCACGTCCAGGAAGTGCTGGTCAACCAGCCGATGGTGCGGGTGCCGAGGACCGAGCCGTCGGTGCGGGGCCTCATCAACCTGCGGGGCCAGGTGGTCACGGCGATCGGCCTGGCCGCCCGCCTGGGCATCCACCAGGCCCCTGATCACAACCCACCCTTCTGCGTTGTCGTTCGGACCGATGATGGTCCGGTCAGCTTGCTGGTTGACAGCGTGGGCGGGGTCCTCAACACCGAGGACCTCCGCTGCGACCCACCCCCCGACACCCTGGACGAGGCCATGCAGTACCTCGTGACGGGCGTGCACCAACTCGAGGGTGACCTCTTGCTGGTGCTCGATGTGGCCCGGGCAACCGAGGTGCGAGCAGGGATGAGCACGACGAGCAACGACAACCAGTCGAGAGACAACCGGGAGGAATTCTGATGCGAGCCATGATCGTCGACGACTCGCGGGCGCAGCGGATGCTGCTCAAGCGGGCCGTCTCGCCGCTCGGCTTCGATGTGATCGAAGCGGAGAACGGCGAAGACGCGCTGACGAAGCTCGACCCGGACGACCCGGTCGACGTGATGTTGGTGGACTGGAACATGCCGGTGATGGACGGTCTGGCGTTGGTGCGCCGGGTCCGGGCCACCCGGGCCTTCGCCGACGTGTTCGTGATGATGGTCACGAGCGAGTCCGACCCCAAGAAGATGGCCCGGGCCCTCATGGTGGGGGCCGACGACTACCTGGTGAAGCCGGTCGACGGCGAGATGATCCGCAGCAAGCTGGAGCAGACCAACGTCCTGGCGGGGAGGCTGTCATGAAGCCGATCCGCATGGTCGTCATCGACGACTCCAAGGCTGTGCGCAAGATCATCAGCGCCGCAGTGGAGACCGACCCCGACATCCAGATCGTGGGCGAGGCCGGCAACGGCCAGGAAGGCTACGAGCTGGTGCGCCAGGTCCGCCCCGACGTGGTGTCGGTGGACGTGGAGATGCCGGTGATGGACGGGCTGGACTGCGTGTCGCAGATCCGCCAGTTCGACCGGGCCGTCCCGATCATCATGTTCAGCGCCTTCACCAAGGCCGGCAGCCGGGCCGTGATGGAAGCGCTGGCCCGCGGGGCCACCGACTACCAGCTGAAGCCGACCGGGGTCGACGGCTACACCGACGCCATCGCCCGCCTCCGCACCGAGCTGGTGCCGAAGATCCGGGCCCTCGGCCGCGCCTCCTCCCCGGTCGCTCCCTCCTCCGGGGCGGCCCCGGTCGTTCCGGCCCCCGCCCCCGCGGCGAGCGGGGTCCAGGCATCGGCCGCCCCCCGGCCGCCGGCCCGGCCCAAGGCCCGCAAGAGCCTGGAAGCCGTGGTGCTGGCTTCCTCCACCGGTGGCCCCAGCGCCCTCGAGGTGCTGCTGAGCGGCATCGACCGGTCGTTCGAGCTGCCGATCCTCATCGTGCAGCACATCCCCCCGATGTTCTCCGCCATCCTGGCCGAGCGGCTCAACTCGAGCTGCCCGCTCACGGTGGTGGAGGCCGAGAACGGGATGAAGGTGAAGCCCAAGACGGTCTACATCGCCCCCGGCGGCCTCCACATGCGGGTCAAGCGGGCTGACCGGGAGATCACCATCACCACCGACGACGCTGCCCCGGTCAACTCCTGCCGGCCGGCGGCCGACGTGCTGTTCCAGTCGGCCGCCCCGGTGTGGCACGATGCCGTGCTCGGCGTGGTGCTCACCGGCATGGGCCAGGACGGTCTCAACGGCGCCCGCGACCTCGTGAACGAGGGGGCCGAGGTGATCGTGCAGGACGAGGCCACCAGCGTGGTGTGGGGGATGCCGGGCTTCGTGCACCGGGCCGGCCTGGCCGCCGAGACCCTGCCCCTGCCCGAGATTGCCGGCGCCATCGCCCGGGCGGCGGGCCCCGTCCGGTTGGAGGCGACCAGCCGATGACACCCTCGCCAACCGACACCCGGACGTCGTCGGTCTCGGCTGCGGACTTCGAGTTCCTGCGGACGTTCCTGGCCCAGAAGACGGCCATCCAGATCGCGCCCGGTCAGGAGTACCTCGTCGAGTCCCGGCTCGACAAGGTGGCCCGACAGCACGGTCTGCCGGACGTGACCGCCGTGCTCGGCCGGGTCCGCAGCGGAAACAACGCCGTGGCCGCCGACGTGATCGACGCCATGACCACGAACGAGACGTCGTTCTTCCGGGATCAGCATCCCTTCGACGACATCGTGGCCACCATCATCCCCGAGCTGCTGTCCAAGCTCGGCCCGTCGGATCCGCTCACCATCTGGTGCGCCGCCAGCTCGAGCGGCCAGGAGCCCTACACGCTGGCCATCCTGCTCAACGAGCACTTCGGCGACCTGGTTCGCCGTCGGCGGGTGAAGATCGTGGCCACCGACCTGTCGCCCACCATGGTCACCCGCACCAAGGAGGGCCGCTACAGCCAGTTCGAGGTGAACCGCGGCCTGCCGGCCAAGCACATGATCACCTACTTCCAGCAGCAGGGCCGGGACTGGATCGTCCGCAACGACCTGAGGGAGATGATCGACGCCCGCGTGCTGAACCTGCTGGAGCCGTGGTCGGCCATTCCCCGCTGTGACCTGGTGCTGATCCGCAACGTGCTCATCTACTTCCCGGCCGAGGTCAAACACAAGATCCTGGCTCGGGTGAAGGACCAGGTCCTCAAGCCGCACGGCTACCTGCTGCTGGGTTCCAGCGAGACCATGGTGGGCGGCCCCCAGGTCTACCAGACCTGCAAGCTGGCCAAGGCCACCTGCTACCGCCCCCTCTAGCTTCCCGCTCCCCTTCCGACACGAGGTTGACTCCCATGGACCATCATCATCACCACACCGAGGTCACTCTGACCGAGCCCGACATCGAGGCCATGCTGGCCGACGTGTGGGCCACCCTCGAGCTGCCGGGCGAAGCGGCCCGCCTTGATGCCGCCGTGGCCCCCCGGATCACGGCTCGGGCCAACCTGCACGGCGACGCCGAGAACCTCGACGCCGAGCTCCAGCTCATGGTGACCGTCGACAAGGAAGCCGCCGGCCTGTTGGCCGCCGCCTTCTTCGGCTCCGACACCCCCTCCGGCCAGGGCGAGGTGGCCGACGCCGTAGGCGAGCTCGCCAACATGTGCGCCGGCGCGGTGAAGACCCTGCTCGAAGGGGAGTGGGTCATCGGCATCCCCAGCCCGGGCGACGAGAACGCCAGCCGGGCCGCTGGCTGGGTGGAAGCCACCCTGCCCGTGCAGGCGGGCTGGGTCCGCCTCGCCCTCGGTCCGGGCGACGACGAGTCCGACCGGAACTGATCGGCGAGCGAGGGATCTGCCATGCTGAACGAAACCAACCTCGATCTGCACCACCGGATTCTGGACCAGGCCGAATCCATGCGGCCGCTGCCCCAGGCGGTGCTCGACCTGGCCCGCACGGTAAGCGACCCGAACGCCGGGCTTGAGACGGTTGCGGCCGTCCTGCGCAACGACCCGGTGCTGACCGCCGTGGTGCTGCGGGAAGCCAACTCGGCCTTCGTGGGTGCCATCGAGGCCGCCTCCACCGTGGAGCAGGCCGTGGTCCGCCTGGGCGGGGCCCGGGTGCTGGCCATCGCCGTCACCAACTCGCTGCCCAGCGAGATCAACGAGGCCCTACCGGGCTACGGGATCTTCGAGGGCGGGCTGCACGCCCACGCCGTGGCCACGTCGCACATCACCGATGTGCTCCGGATGCTGAGCCCCCTCAAGCCGCCGGCCGCCCTGGTCACCGCCGGTCTGCTGCACGACATCGGCAAGCTGTTGCTGGCCCGCCTGCTGCGGCCCCAGCTGATCCCCGACGCCCTCCAGCAGGCGGGGACCGACATCACGGCGGCCGAGCGGGCACTGCTCGACCTCGACCACGCCGAGGTGGGGGCGGCCCTGGCCGCCCACTGGAAGCTGCCCGACGAGATCGTGCGGGCCATCCAGTTTCATCACCAGCCGGAGCTGGGCGATGAGCTGGCGGCCGGTGTGGCGCTGGCCGACCGGCTGGCCCACCGGATCCTGCACGACGAGGAGGCGGGGGCCGAACCGGGCGACACCGACCTGTCGGTGGATCTGGAACTGGCCGACGTCCTCGAGATCGATCTCGACCGGGCCACGGCCAAAGCGGAGGAGCGGCTGGAACGGGCCGGCCTCCTGCCGATGTGGAACGAAGAAGCCTGAGAGCTGGGGAGAGCTGCGATGAAGATACTGGTGGTCGACGATTCCAAGGTGATGCGCAAGCTGGTTATCCGCACCATCCGCCAGGCCGGCTTCGAGGAGGCCGAAGTGCTGGAGGCGGAGGACGGCAACGAGGCGTTGGGCATCGCCCGCTCAACCGATCCGGACGTGGTGCTGACCGACTGGAACATGCCCAACATGACCGGCATCGAGCTGCTGGCGGCCCTGCGGGCCGAGGGCAACATGGTGAAGGTGGGCTTCGTGACGTCGGAGTCGAGCGTGGCGATCCGCCAGCAGGCCGATGCCGCCGGCGCAGCGTTCCTACTGAGCAAGCCGATCGACGCCGATCAGTTGGCCGATGCACTGAGCGCCTGGTCGAGGGCGTGACATGGGTTTGGTCCTCGAATCCCGGGATGTGCAGCGTCTTCTGCGGAAGCTACTGAACCGGACGGTCAAGGTCACTCCGTCCAAGGAGAGCCCCGACCATCCCGCCGCCCGGCGGGCGCTGGTGAACGACGACGACGCCCTGGTGGCCGTGATCACCTCCGACCTGGCCTTCGCCCACCGCTCCGGTGCGGCCCTGGCCCTGATGCCGGCGCCAGTGGTGGCCACGGTGGGCGACGAGCCCGACGAGGATCTGGTGGAGAACTACATCGAGGTGGCCAACGTGCTGTCCCGCCTCGTGAACGAGGCGTCCCGGGCCCGGGTGCGGATCGATCCCGGCCTCAAGGTGCCGCCCGAGCAGATGGAGGCCCTCGTGTCGGCCTGCGGCTGCACCGCCTTCCACGTTGACATCGAAGGCTATGGGGTGGGGGATCTAGCCATCTACCACGGGTAGCCGGAGCACCTGGATCACGGTGCAGGACACCTGGTCCCAAGGCACGGGGTCGCTCAGGTAGCCGAGGGTGTCGTCGCGCACGGTGGTGCCGGGGGCGACGGCGGACACGACGCTGAAGTCGGTGCCGAGCGATTCCCCCTCGGGGCCGAACAGCTCGTAGACCAGGCGGTAGGTCGACACCACGCCGTCGGTGTTGGTGACGGTGGCGGCCACGGCGTACTGGTCGGTGTGGGGCTGGATCCCGAACACCTGGCAGGTGGCCGAAGCGGAGCTGGCCGGGGCGTCGGTGAAGTCGATCATCAGCTCACCCATGGCCTCGTCGAGCTGCTCCAAAACCGTCTGGGCGTCGTCGGTGATCACCCCCGGCGGGGCCGCCAGCACGATCCCGGTCACTGCGGTCGTCGGCACGGCGGTCGATGGCACAGTGGTCGACGGCACAGTGGTCGACGGCACAGTGGT
>CADEDH010000091.1:0-11610 GCA_902826025.1 uncultured Actinomycetes bacterium | reverse complement strand
CTGCGCCCCCGAGCCCCATCTCGGCCGGGGCCCAACCCTGCCGGCAGCTACGCTGGTCATTGCGGGGGCTGCGCCCCCGAGCCCCATCTCGGCCGGGGCCCAACCCTGCCGGCAGCTACGCTGCAGGCATGGGTGTGGTGGAGACCGTCCGATCAGTGGTGCAGTTCAAGCCTCTGGAGCTCGATCCGGTGCAGCGCCGGATCGGCAAGGCAGCCAGCGTCGACGACCTCCGGCGCATGGCCCGGCGACGCCTGCCCCGGGGCGTGTTCGACTACATCGACGGGGGAGCGGAAGACGAGCGCTCGCTGGAGCGCAACGTCAGCGCCTTCGGCCGCCTGGAGCTGAATCCCCGGGTGCTGCGCGACGTGAGCGCAGTCGACACCTCCACCACCATCCTGGGTCGGCCGGTGCCGATGCCGCTGGCCCTGTCGCCCACCGGGTTCACCCGGATCGCCGACCCCGAGGGCGAGCTGGCCGTGGCCCGAGCGGCCAATCGGGCCGGCCTGCCCTACGGCCTGTCCACTATGGGCACCCGCTCCATCGAGGAGGTGGCGGCGGTGTCGAGCGGGCCCAAGTGGTTCCAGGTCTACACCTGGAAAGACCGGGGCCTCGTGAAGGATCTGGTGGACCGGGCGGCGGCCGCCGGCTACGAGGCCATCATCCTCACCGTCGACACCGCCGTGCTGGGCCGCCGGGAGCGCGACGTCCGGCGGGGCTACACGCTGCCCCCCAAGATCGGGCCGGGCACGATCGTCGACGGCATCCTCCATCCGGCGTGGACGCTCGACTTCCTACGCAACCCGCCGATCACGTTCGCCAGCGTGGCCTCCAACAACCCGGCCGACGACGGCTCGTCGGCCGTGACCCTGAGCGAGTACATGAACTCCCAGTTCGACGCCGCTTTGTCGTGGCGCGATGTCGAGTGGCTCCAGTCGGTGTGGAGCGGCCCGCTCGTGCTGAAGGGGATCCAGAGCCCGGCCGACGCCAAGCTGGCGGTGGCGGCCGGCGTGCAGGCCATCGCCCTGTCCAACCATGGCGGGCGCCAGCTCGACGGGGCCCCGCCGGTGGTGGAGCTGATCGAGCCGGTGGCCCAGGAGGTTGGGGGCCAGATCGAGATCTACTGCGACGGCGGCGTGCGCCGGGGGTCCGACATCGTGAAGGCCCTGGCCCTGGGGGCCGACGCCTGCATGATCGGCCGGGCCTACCTCTACGCCCTGGGGGCGGCGGGGGAGCGGGGGGTCGACCACGTGCTCGGCTTCCTGGCCCAGGGGATGGCCCGCACCATGGCCCTGGCCGGCGTGCCGCGGTTGGCCGACATCAACCGGGAGCTGGTGCGATGGCGTCCCCCCTCGGCCTGAGCTTCGTCACCTCGGCCGACCGGTGGGAACGCCTGCCCGAAAGCGAGGCCGAGGTGGCCATCGTCGGGCGGTCCAACGTGGGCAAGTCGTCGCTGGTCAACGCCCTGGGCCGACGCAAAGGCCTGGCCCATGTGTCGAACACGCCGGGCCGCACCCGCCTGCTCAACCTATTCGAGATCGAGGGCGGGGGCAGCCTGGTGGACCTGCCGGGCTACGGGTTCGCCCAGGCGTCGAAGACAATGCGGGCCGGGTGGAAGGCCATGATCGAGGGCTACCTGCTGGAGCGGGACGGGCTGGCCATGGTGATCGTGCTGGTGGACGGGGTGGTGGGCCCCACCGCGCTCGACCACGAGATGCTCGACTGGCTGCGGGCCAATCAGATCCCCCACACGGTGGTGGCCACCAAGCACGACAAGGTGAAGCCGTCGCACCGGGTCCGCCGGGTGAAGGAGGTGGCCGCCGGCTGTCAGCTGGAGCCGGGCGACGTGCTGTGGGTGTCGTCGGAGAAGGGCACCGGCATGGACCGCTTGCGGTCGCTGATACTGACCTGGCTGGAGTAGGTGTCCCCGGCCGCCACTGGTGGCACCGTGGTAGTATTACGCCGTGGCTGTCGAGAAGTTCAGCGTGTCGCTCGATCCCGAGCTGAGCCGGGCCCTGCGGGAAGCGGCCGACGAAGACGACGTGTCGGTGTCAGCCTGGATGGCGGAGGCCGTCCGCCAGCGGCTTCGCAACCACATGCTCGGTCTGTGGCTCGACGAGGTCATCGCCGAGCAGGGATGGAGCCGTGAGGAATTGCTCCGCGAGGCAAGGGAGGAAGACGAGGCCGAGGAGCGGCAGGCTCGGGCCAACGCTGAGAAGAGGTCCGCCTGATGCGCTTTGTGCTCGACGCCGGAGCGCTCATCGCGATGGAACGGATCGACCGCGCTGTGGCGCGGCGGCTCGTTGTGGCACAGGCCGACAACGTCCCGCTGATCACGAGCAGCGCTGTCGTCGCTCAGGTGCTCCGGGATCCAGCTCGGCAGGTCGCCCTCACGCGGGCCTTGCGAGCCGTGACGGAAGCGCCGCTCGACGGGGAGGCGGCCCGGGCCATCGGGCCGCTGCTGGCCCGCACGGGCACGGTCGACGTGGTCGACGCCCACATCGCCCTGCTGGCCGGGGCCGGCGACGAGATCATCACGTCTGATCCGGCGGACGTGGCCCGGTTGACGGCCGGTCGCCCGGTGCGGATCCGCCCGGTGTAAGCCCTGCCCACAGGGGTTGGCGGGGCGGGGTCCGGTCCGAGACAATGTAAGGCATGACCGACACCGCTGTCTCCACCGATCCGCAGGCCAAGCTCGTGGACGACGCCCTCGCCGGGCTCCTGGCCAACCACGATCCGCGGGCCGAGTCGGTGGAGGAGTTCCGGGGTCACCAGTACGACGCCGGCCTGGCCTGGGTCGACTTCGACAAGGGGTTCGGCGGGCTCGGGGTGCGGCCCCAGCTGCAGCGGGTGGTGGAGGAGCAGCTGCGGGCGGCCGGCGCCGCCCCCACCGACCCGGCCATGTTCTTCATGAACCTGGCGGCGCCCACCATCCACACCCACGGCAACGACGAGCAGAAGACGCGGTTCCTGCGCCCGATGTTCACCGGCGAGGAGCGCTGGTGCCAGCTGTTCAGTGAGCCGGGTGCCGGCAGCGATTTCGCCGGCCTGGCCACCCGGGCAGTGCGCGACGGCGACGAGTGGATCGTCAACGGCCAGAAGGTGTGGAACACGCTGGCCCACCTCGGGCACTGGGGGATGCTGGTGACCCGCACCAACCCCGACCTGCCCAAGCACAAGGGCCTGACCTACTTCGCGGTGGACATGCATTCGCCCGGTGTCGAGGTGCGGCCGCTGCGCCAGATCACAGGCGAGGCCGAGTTCAACGAGGTGTACCTCACCGACGCCCGCATCCCCGACGCCAACCGGATCGGAGCCGAGGGCGAGGGTTGGCGGGTGTCGCTCACCACGCTGATGAACGAGCGGGTGTCGATCGGGTCGGGCGGTGCGCCCAAGCGGGGTTCGGGCACGATCTCGGCCCTGGTCAACGTGTGGAACCGGCTGCCCGAGGAGGAGAAGTCGGGGTCTCGGCAAGACGAGCTGATGAAACTGTGGATCCGGGCCGAGGTGCTCCGGCTGACGAACCTGCGGGCGGGGGCGGCCCGGCGGGCCGGCAACCCGGGCCCGGAGGGGTCGGTGGCCAAGCTGGCGCTGGCCATCCTGAACCAGCAGATCCTGGAGACGGCCGTGACGTTCCAGGGGGCGGCGGGGATGGTGGGTTACGACTACACGTTCCGCCGGCCCGAGAACCTGTCGGTGAACGGCACCGAGACGTCGATCGGGCACGGGTTCCTGCGGGTGCGGGCCAACTCGATCGAGGGCGGCACCAGCGAGATCATGCGCAACATCCTGGGCGAGCAGGTGCTCGGCCTCCCGGGCGAGCCCCGGGTCGACAAGGACGTGGCCTGGATCAACGTGCCCCGCTCCTGAGTGATGGGATCGAGGGCTGAGGCGTGCGCCTCAGCCCAGCGCCTCAGCTCAGCGGCAGTTGGGTCAGCTCGGACGTGGAGTTATCCAGTCAGCTGGACCTTGGTCGTACGACCATCGTCGAGCGGCCTCAGGCGGCAGTGGAGCGGTCGCGGCTGGTGCGTCAGGAGGCCGTTCGGCGGCGTTCGGTCCAGGTCGCCAGCTCGGCCAGGGCGTCCTCGGTGGACCGGATCAGCCCGTCGTCGCCGATCTCGCGTCGCTGTCGGAGGGCGGAGCGGAACAGTTCGGCGGCGCCGGTCGGGTCGAGCGCCTCGGCTGTGAGCCGGCCCAGATGGTGCTGGAGGTAGTGGAGGTTGCCCGTCTCGCCGGTCGTGGCCGCCAGATCGGCCCCGGTCTCGAACAGCGCCCGGGCCTCGGCCGGCTCGCCGGCGTACTGGAGGGCCGTTGCGGTGTGGAGCAGGGCCTCGATCTCGGAGGTTCCGTCGCCTCCGGCCCGGGCCAGGTCCAGGGCCAACCGTCCGAACGACACCGCCTCGGCCTCGCTCCCGAGCGGGGGGAGGGCCCAGGTCAGCTCCAGGAGGCGGGCCAGCAGATCGGCTGGGCCGAGGCCCTCGTCGATGGCCCGACAGCTGCGCCCCACCTGCTCCCTCACGGCTTCGGCCTGCTCCGGTGAGAAGCGGAAACGGCGGAACCACCGGGCGTCGGGGCCGTCTTCGGCGGGGTCGGTCACGCCGGCAGTCTCGCACTGCCGGTGGCGGGCGCTCCCACCGCCGTTCGGCCGTCGGCGGTGATGGTGAGGATCTCGGCTCCGGTGGGCGTGACCACCACCGTGTGCTCGAACTGGGCCGACGGCATGGCGTCGTCGGTGTGTTCGGTCCACCCGTCGGCGGCCTGGGTGAACGAGGTGCCACCCGACAGGAGCATCGGCTCGACGGTGAAGCTCATCCCCGTCTGGAACAGGTCGTCGTCGCCTCGCTCGACGTGGTGGTAGATGTGGGGCGCGGCGTGGAACGTCTGGCCGATCCCGTGCCCCCCGTAGGTCCGCACCACCGAGAACCCCCGGGACCGGGCGAAGGGCTCGATCGCCTCGCCGATGCGGCGCAGCGGTTCGCCGGCAGCGACTGCGGCGATGCCCCGGAGGGTCGCCTCGCGTGTGGTCTCCACCAGCCCCCGGGTCGGCTCGTCGATAGCGCCGACGGCGAAGGTGGCCGACGTGTCGCCGTGCATGCCGTCGACGAAGGCGGTGACGTCGATGTTCACGATGTCACCCTCCTGCAGCCGGCGGTCGTCGGGAACCCCGTGACACACCACGCCGTTGACCGAGGTGCAGATCGACTTGGTGAAGCCGTGGTAACGGAGGTCGCTGGGATAGGCCCCCCGCTCCACATAGGCGGCGTGGGCGATGGCGTCGATCTCATCGGTGGTCGTCCCGGGCGCCACCGCCTGGCCGGCCACGAGCAGCACCTCGGCTGCCACCTGGCAGGCGTGGCGGAGCCGCTCCAGCGACTCGTCGTCCTGGATCTGCCACGTCCTCGGGGTTCCGACCGCGCCGGTGCTGATGTAGTCGGGTCGGGTGATGTGATCGGGCACGGGGCGGGGCGGCGACACCGAGCCGATCGCCACCCGGGCCCGCTGCAGCAGCCGTCGATCGCCGTGGCATCGCTTGTACTTGGCGCCATTGGCGCACCAGCACGGGCTGTTCGAACGGATCCGATCCATACGTCGAGTCTACGGGTGGAAACAAGGCAACTATGCTGGCGGTATGGCTCCGATGGTCAACACCGAGGATCTGACCGACGCCCACGGGATCGCCGAGATCCTCGGGCTCTCCCATGCCAACAGCGTCAGCCTCTACCAGCGCCGCTATCCCGACATGCCCCGGCCCGTGGTCAGCCTCGGCCGGGGCCGGCCCAGCCTGTGGCTCCGGCCGGCCGTCGAGGCCTGGCACCGGGCCCGGACCCTGTAGCGTTCGATGGGGTCGAGCATCGTCATCCCGGCCTGGGCCCAGGGCCGGGTCGGTCGAGGTCAGGGCGGTTTCGCCGCCTATCGGTTCGCTTCGGCCGTGGGTGAGCCGGTGGTTGTGAGCCTCCGGGCCCCGATCCCGTTGGAGGTCGCCCTCGACGTCGTGCCGGCGGAGGGTGGATGGGAGCTGCGCCACGGGGCGGCCACGATCATGCAGGCTGCAGCCCGCCGGCCGGGGGGATTGCCGCGCACCGATCCAGTGGCAGCGGCCGACGCGGCGGCGGCCATGGCCGGCTTCCCCGGCACCGACGGCGAGCACGAAGCCTCCGGTTGTTTCTCGTGCGGCCTGGGGGAGCGGACCATGCGGGTGTGGCCCGGCCTGCTGGCCGACGGCACGGGGCGCACGGCCACCCGTTGGTCGCCACCGGCTTGGGTGGGGGGCAGCGACGGGCGGGTCGACGACGCCATGGCCTGGACGGCGTTGGACTGCGTGCAGGGCTTCTTCGTCAACTTCTCGGCCGGGACCCGCCGCAACTCGGTCACCGTCCGTTTCGAGGCCGAGGTCCACCGGCCGATCGTCGTGGGTGGGGAGTACGCCGTCGTCGGCTTCGACGGCGAGGGGGGCGGGTGGGAGGGGCGCAAGCGGATGGCGGCGGCCAACATCTTCGACGCTGAGGGCCGGCTGGTGGCCAGCGCCGCCTCACTCTGGGTGGAGCCGCGTTCGGAGTGAGCGACGCCCGGTCGGGCGGGGGTCGTGCGACCCGGTGGCCAAAATGTACCAACTGATCTATATTCGGCAGGATGAGCGCTGAGCCGACGTACCTGCCCCTTCTCCGCCGTATCGCCACTGCCGAATGCAACGCCGAGGTGTACCTCTCGGCCTGGGCCCAGGCCACGTCCCGGGACGACGTTCGGGGTGTGATCGCCACCGTCGCCCTGCGGGAGGGTGAGCACACCAAGGCGTTCCAGAAGCGGATCTGCGAGCTCGGGTTCGACGTGGCGATCACCGAGGCGCCGGAGACGGCGGGCAAGGCCGCCATCGGGGCCGCTACCGACCTGACCGATCGGGAGAAGTTCGAGAAGCTCGGTCTGGGCGGGCGTCAGGATCCGTCGGTGCCCGACCGGTGGGCCGGCTATTTCGATGACACCACGATCGACATCGCAACCGGGGAGCTGCTGGGCCGGTTCATCTCCGAGGAACGAGACAGCGTCCGCATGCTGGCCGACTGCTACGAGGCGCTGGAGGCCGAAGAGCAGGCGACCCCGGCGCCGGCCGGGAACGTGGCCGGCGGCGACCGTCTCGATCGCATCGAGCAGATGCTGGAACGGCTGCTGGTCCGCCTCGACGGGGCGAGCCCGGCCAACCCGGTGGTCACCGAGGCCGAGTTCCGGGCCGGCCTGCGCCGCGACGGCTACGACGACGAGATCCGCATCACCAACTACGAGCCGTGCACGGCGGCCGGCCAGATGCACACCCACGACTTCTCGGCCCGGTTGCTCGTGCTGGGCGGCGAGTTCATCCTCGACTATGAGAGCGGGCCGCAGACGTTCACCGCCGGCCAGTGTTGCGAGGTGCCCACTGGCACCCGTCACGCCGAGGCGTCGGGCACCCCGGGGGCGCGGGTGCTGGCCGGGCTCAAGCACCACTGATGGCGGAGGTTCCGGCACCGCTGGCTGTGCCGGGCTTCCCCCCGCCCGACGGGGGCGGTCGGCGTCGAGCCGGTCGCCCCCGGAACCACGACAGCGACGAGACCCGTCGCCTGCTGCTGGAGGTGGCGCTCGATGCCTTCGCCGAGCACGGGTTCGACGGGGTGAGCACCCGAGACCTGGCCCGCCTGGCGCAGGTGGCCCCCACCACGCTGTTCCACCACTTCGCCACGAAGGATGAGCTGTACGGGGCGGCGTATCACCACGCCGTGGGCCTCGCCTACGCCCACTACCGCCAGGCCATCGCCGGCGAGACAACGCTCGTGGGCGAGCTGCGGCGGATGCTCGCCGCCGCCGACGTGATCCTCACCCAGCGGCCGGCGATAGCGCTGCTCTCGGTCCGGGCCCAGATCGATCAGCAGCGGCCCGAGCTGCATGTGGCCAACCGGCCGGCGGCGGTGGCCACCTTCCGTTACGAGATGGTCCAGCGGGCCATCGCCCGGGGCGAGCTGGAGGCAGCCGATGGCGTGCACGTGCAGCGCCTCCTCGACGTGTTCCTCTGGGGCCTCTCGGTGATCGGCTACGAAGACGCCGCCGTCCGGCGGGAGTCGCTCCAGGCCATCGTGCACTTCGTCGAGCTGATCGGCCGGTCCAACGAGCCGGCGACGGCGGTGGGAGCTGCCGATCAGGGTTGAGGTTTTCGTGTGGTCATGTCGCCGGTGGCGGGCGTGCCGGGGGCGAGGGCGTAGCGCAGGGTGACGGCGCCGGTGGGTGAGGTGCTGGCCGGCTCGATCAGCGTCAGGTTGGTGGGCACCGCCCCGCCGGCGAACACCTGCTTCCCCGTGCCGAGCAGGATCGGGTAGACCCACAGGGTCAGCGTGTCGAACAGCTGCTCGGCCAGGAGCGTCTGCACCAGGTCGAGGCTGCCGATCACGTGGACGTGTTGGTGGCGATCACGCAACTCGTCCACTTCCCGCCTCAGGTCGGTGCCCACCAGCGTCGAGTCGGCCCAGCCCAGCGTCGGCGCGCCCCGGGAGGCGACGTACTTCGGCACCCGGTTGAACAGCCGGGCGATCACGTCGTCGACGCCGGTCTCCTGGTGCGGCCAGTAGGCGGTCCAGATGTCGTAGGTGCGGCGGCCCAGCAGCAGGGCGTCGAGCCCCTCCATGCCGGCCATCACCTGCTCGCCCACCGTCTCGTCGATCAGCGGCGCCTGCCACCCACCGAAGGGGAAGCCGCCGTCGCGGTCCTCCTCGGGTCCGCCCGGGGCCTGGGCCACGCCGTCAAGCGTGGTGAACAGATCGATGTGGATGAGTCCCATGTGGAGTGTCCTTCTGCTGAGCGTGTTCACCGTTACCACGATCGGCCCGGTGGGAATCGACAAGATGCCCGAAATCGAAGGCGACGACGTGTCGAGAACCGCGAACCCGCTCCGTCCTACCAGATGAGAGCGGCCAGTAGGGTCGCCGACACACGAGGAGAACCGACATGGCCAAGTACCTGCTGCTCAAGCACTACCAGGGCGCCCCGGCACCGGTGAACAACGTACCGATGGACCAATGGACGCCGGTCGAGGTGGAGGCCCACATCCAGTACATGACGGACTTCGCCGCCAAGCTCGAAGCCACCGGCGAGTTCGTGGACGGCCAGGCCCTGGCCCCCGACGGTTTGTGGGTCCGTCACGACGGCGCCGGTAGGCCGCCGGTGACCGACGGCCCGTTCGCCGAGACCAAGGACCTGATCGCCGGGTGGATGATCATCGACGTCGACAGCTACGAGCGGGCGATCGAGCTGGCCGGTGAGCTGTCGGCCGCCCCCGGCGCCAACGGCGAACCCATCCACGAGTGGTTGGAGGTGCGCCCGTTCCTGGCCATGCCGCCCACGGTCTCGGACTGAGCAGGGCGCCGTGGGGGTCGACGACGTCGAGCTGCGCCGGCTCGTGCCCCGGGTCATCGGTGCCCTCGTCCGTCGCGGCGCCGACTTCGCCACGGCTGAGGACGCCGTCCAGGAGGCGCTGATCCGGGCTGTCCCGGCCTGGGAGCGCCAGCGGCCGTCCGACCCCGAGGGCTGGCTCATCACTGTGGCCTGGCGGGCCTTCATCGACATGGCCCGGTCCGATGCCGCCCGCCGGGGCCGTGAGGATCGCATGGGTGCCACCCTGCCGACCACGGCGGCGCCGGCGCCAGGAACCGACGACACGCTCCACCTCTACTTCCTGTGCGCCCATCCCGCCCTGACGCCGTCGTCGGCGGTGGCCCTCACCCTCCGGGCGGTGGGCGGGCTCACCACCCGCCAGATCGCCCAGGCCTACCTCGTGCCGGAGGCCACGATGGCCCAGCGCATCAGCCGGGCCAAGCGCACGGTGGGTCGGGCCGGCCTCGATCGCCCGGGCGAGGCGGGCACGGTCATGCGGGTGCTGTATCTCGTGTTCAACGAGGGCTACTCGGGCGACGTCGACCTGGCGGCCGAGGCCATCCGGCTGGCCCGCCAGCTGTCGGAGCTGCTCGATGACCCCGAGGTCCACGGCCTGCTGGCTCTCATGCTGTTGCACCATGCCCGACGCGCCAGCCGCACCCGGCCCGACAGGGCGATCGTGCCCCTGGCCGAGCAGGACCGGAGCCGATGGGACACCGGGCTCATCGCCCAGGGGGTGGCCATCCTCCAGGCCGCCCTGGGTCGGGACCGGCTGGGCGAGTACCAGGCGCAGGCCGCCATCGCCGCCCTCCACGCCGACGCCGAGCGCTTCGAGGACACCGACTGGGTGCAGATCGTCGAGTGGTACGACGAGCTCCTGCGGTTCGCCGACACGCCGATCACCCGGCTCAACCGGGCGGTGGCAGTGGGCGAGGCCGACGGCGCGCCGGCCGGGTTGGCGGCGCTGGCCGCCATCGACCCGGCTACGCCCCGGTGGGAAGCGGCGGCCGCCTTCCTCCACGAGCGCAGCGGCGATCTGGCCGCTGCCGCCGGCTTCTACGCATCGGCCGCCCGCAACGCCCCCAACCAGGCCGAGCGGGATCACCAGAGCCGCCAGGCGGCCCGCCTCAACCAGCAGCTGAAATCGGGCGGCGACGCCCGGGGGTAGGCACCTACGATCGACAGATGCTGACCGACGAGCAACTCAGCACCTTCGGACGCCACGGGTATCTCGTCGTGCCCGAGGTCGTGGCCGAGCCGGTGCTGGCCGAGCTGGCGGCGGAGGCCGACGCCCTGATCGCCAGCCAGCCGGCACCGGAGGGCAAGGTCGGGTTCCACCACTATTTCGAACACCCGTCGACCCTGCCGGTTGCCAATCGGGTGCTGCGGGAGTCGGGGGTGCTGGCGCTGGCTGGTGAGCTGGTGGCGCCGCTGGCCATCGACCTGGCCTTCGACCACATCCAGGTGGCGACGAGCATCCACGGCTGGGATCACGAGCCGGGTGGCGGCCACATCGACGGCTACGGCATCGAGGGCCAAACCGAGCCCCACACCTTCACGGTGCTGGCCGGCGTCTATCTGGGCGACGAGTCCGAGCCCGGTCGGGGCAACATCTGGGTGTGGCCCGGATCGCACCTCGGACACGAACGCCTCTTCCGGGAACGGGGCGTCGACGTGCTGATGGCCGGCCCCTACGGCGGTGGTCACGCCTGCATGCTCGACGACCCGCCCGACCTCGGTCGGGGCCAGCCGGTGTTGGCCCGGCGGGGCGATGTGCTGCTGGCCCACTACCTTCTCGCCCACAACCAGAGCGGCAACATGTGGGACCCGCTGCGGCGGATCGTCTACTACCGCCTGGCCGCCGCCGGCCACCGGGAACGATGGGCCGCCACCCAGACCGACGCCCTGCTCGAGTTCGCCCCCGTCGGGGCTGCGCTGACCTCCACCGACGCCAGCGGCCGGTGAGGCGTTCTCGTGCACGCGAGTAGTGCCGGAGCGCGTGGCCATCCACGGCATATTCTCACTGCGATGGGCCGCCGTGACCAAACATGGTTCGAGTACCAGTCGGCGACCGGTATCGGGCCGTTTCGCCGAGATCACTTAACCGATCGGGTCTTGCTCCGATGGCTCAGATCCGGCATCGCCGGTGGGCTTGCCAGGACGGTTGCTCGACTTTGGACCCGTCAGCGAGCGTGATTTGCGCGCACGCAGGAAGTGCCGTTC
>CADEDH010000090.1:11701-25559 GCA_902826025.1 uncultured Actinomycetes bacterium | reverse complement strand
CTACACGAACTGGCTGAGGATCGAAGCGGCCCTCGAAGCCAGCAACTGCTGAGGGACCAACCCTCCACCGCAGGCCGGGCCGGTGTGACTGGTCTTCGGTTCCCCCGGGAGGCGAACCAGGGCGCAGCTCCCTGATTCCGGCCTCGCACCGTGAAGGGAGACAGGCTCCGATGATCCGTCACGCCGGTTCCGCCGCAGGTCCGCTGGCGGCCTGGTTCACAAGCCGCCACTGCGCCGCCGGTGGCGACTGCGTGGAGATCCGGTTCCTGCGCACCGTGGTGCAGGTGCGGGACAGCAAGCAGATCAGCGCCATCACCGGCCAGAAGGACGACGTCAGCGCAACCAACGAGGCAATGAAGGACCGCCGAGCGATTCGCCGCCTGGTCGATGCCGGCGGCCGTCGCCCCGGCTGGCTCAACCCTCCGCTGTCACCTGCACCAGGAGGTTCTCGTCGGTCCAGGTGACGACGTCGACGCCAGCCAGGGCACCGAGGAAGCGAGCCAGAGCCAGCTCTCGCTCCGCTGGACGGTAGAGGGCGAAGGTGGAGTACGACCCACCCCGCACCCGTTCGGCCAGCTGGGCCAGCGTGGCCGACCGCTCGAAGCAGTACTGGCGCATCACAACGCAGCCGAGCGGGGCGAGTGCCTCGCACAGCGTGGCCTCGCAGTAGAGCCGCTGTTCCCGGGCGGTGAAGCCGGGGAAATGGCGGCCCCACACCGAGCGGCTGTTCTGCTCCGGGGTGCGGGTGTAGACGAACAGCTGACCACCAGGGCGCAGCACCCGGCGCACGGCCTCCACGAACCGGGGCAGGTGGAAGTGGTGGACAGCGTTGAACGTGGTGACGAAGTCGAGCGCGTGGCTCCGCACCGGCAACGCCGCGCTATCGCAGCGGACTGCCGCCGGACGCCGATGGGGGCCGCACCGGGGGGCCTGTCCACCCTGGGTGAGCATGGCGAGGCTCAGGTCGGCCGCCATGACGGTGCCCCGGTAGCCGAGCTCGTGGCCGAGGGCCTCGGTGTAGCGGCCGTCGCCGGCCCCCACGTCGAGCCCGATCAGGCGGTGGCGGCCGGCCAGCAGCCGGGTGGTGCCGAGCTCGACGGCGATGTCTCGCAGTGGGGCGTGGTCGGTGATGCGCAGCGAGCGGTAGCGGGAAGCAACGGCGGCGAAATGGTCGGGGGCGCCACGATCAACCGGTCGGCGGCCATCAGGGTCTTGCAGTACAGGGTCGATGGTCGAACGGTCGGTCATGGCACCACTGTCCGGTACCACTGTTGCCGGCCGGTGACGAACGCTTGCCAGTTGCGTACGTTCCGTTCACCTGGAGGCCATCTCCCATTCACCGCTCGCCGCCACCGCCGGGCCCACCCTCCACCGCCGGTCGGGCCGGTGTGACTAGTCTGCGGTTCCCCCCGGGAGGCGAACCAGGGAGCAGCTCCCTGATTCCGGCCTCACACGCTGAAGGGAGACAGACCCCGATGATCCGTCACGCCGGTACCGATGCAGGCCCCATGGCGCCCTGGTTCACGAGCCGCCACTGCGCCGCCGGCGGCGACTGCGTGGAGATCCGGTTCCTCCGCACCGTGGTGCAGGTGCGCGACAGCAAGCAGATCAGCGCCATCACCGGCCAGAACGTGAGCCGGATCATCACCCTCCCCACCGACGATTGGCGCCAGTTCCTGCGCCAGGTGGCCGAAGACGATCTGGCCGCCACCGCCGCCGGCCCGCTCCAGCGAGACACCACCGACGAAGGCAACGTGGTGCTGCGCTGCGAGTCCACCGGCGTGGAGTTGGTGTACGACCTCGACGAGTGGGACGCCTTTTGCGAAGGCGTGCTCGACGGCGACTTCGAGCCGCCGGCCCGGGCCGGTTAGGCCCTTCTCCAGACCGAACCGGGACGGTGGCCCCCAGCCGCCGTCCGCATCTGCCGATCGGCAAGCGGCGGGGACGGCCGCCGCAGGGCTGTGAGCTGGGCTAATAGATTCCCGACAAGATCGCTTAGGGAATTCCCCACGTGATGGGCGTCGAGCCGACAACGGGTCGCTATTGTGGGCCCCCTCACTTACCCTAAGCGGCCCCATCACCAGTGCACCGATGGTCGTTCGACCTCGGTTACGGTTGAGGCGGCCACATCAGATGGAGAGACCGTCACATCCGTGCCGCCCCGAAGCGCCGCCGTCGCTCAGATGGAGCTGACCCTGCGCATACGGGCGCGCCGCCAGCAGCTCGGACAGTCAATCCGTGACGTTTCGAGTCAACTTCAATTCAGTAGTAACTATTTTTCGGCGGTGGAGAACGGCCGGGCCCTGCTCGCCACCGACAAGTTGACCAAGCTGTGCCAGGTCCTCGAACTCGATGCCCGGGAGACCGACGAATTGCTCGCACTGCGCGAGATCGCGCGGGAACCGCGTTGGACGTCGGAGTACTCGCAGCTGCTCACGAACGACGAGATGGCGCTCTACATCGGGCTCGAGTTCGGCGCCACCAAGATCAACACCTACGAGGGCCTGATCGCCCCCGGCCTGCTGCAGTGCGACGCCTACGCCGTCACCCTGTTCCGCGACGACCCGGCAACACCCGGCATCCGCCAGCACAAGCACCTGGAGCTCCGCCGCCGACGCCAGCAACGCCTGCTGGCCGACGACGACCCGCTGATCCTGCATGTGCTCCTGGGCCAGACGGTCCTGATGCAGCAGATCGGCGGGCCCGCCGTGCTGCGAGAACAAATCGCCCACATGCTCGACCTGATCGAGCGGCTGTCGTCGACGCTGACCGTCCGCGTCATTCCGTTCGAGGCGTCGCCCCGGGGCATGGTCAACTCCACGACCCTGCACCTACTGGAGTTCGACAGCCCCCATCTCCCGATGCTGGCTTGGCGGGAGGGCATCACGCCGATCGGCCTCTCCGACGATCCAGACCTGATCGACATCCTTCTCACGAACTACGACCGAGGCACGGCCTCCGCCCTCAGCGCCGAAGAATCGGTGGCCCTGATGGAGGCACGAGTCAAGGAACTCGAGCGGCCATGAACGCTCGATGGCACCGCCGGCCCCGGATCGGTGCCAGCCTGCGGTGCGTCCTATCGTCAGCGCACCGAGGAGAGAGAAGGATCTGACTGTGTCGTCCGAGATCGATCCGGGGCCACAAGGGCCCCGGTGGTTCAAGAGCAGTTACAGCACGGGCTCCTGCACGTGCGTCGAGGTGCGATTCGCCACCAGCCGGGAGGTGGAGATACGGGACAGCAAAGACCCTCGCTGCACGCTGGCGCCGGGAACGGAGCCGGTGATCAAGCTCTCGAGCGACGAATGGCGACAGTTCCAGTCCGTGCTGCGCGTGACCCGCTGGCTCGGCTCGACATCCCACATTCTCGCCACCCAGAACAGCGACGACGAGCTGCGGCTCGAATGCCGCCGCTCGGGCACCGCCCTGCTGTTCAATCGGGCCGAGTGGGAAGCGTTCGTGGCTGGCGTTCAGTCCCACGAGTTCCTGAACGAGCCGGCATACACCCACTGAAGCCATCGGCGTTGGTGGTGGGCGGAATCGGCTCCCGATCTATCGGTACATCCGGACAATGTGACCGAAGGATTCGGAGCCGATTCCGCCCCTCACCTACTCTGAATCGTTATGACCCGCTTCTATTCACCCTCGACTCGTCGCCCGTCGTCTGCCGATGACGGCGCCTGGTTCAAGAGCACGTACAGCAGCGGCAGCTGCACCTGCGTAGAAGTACACCACGGCGGCAACCGCCTCTCGCTGCGGGACTCGAAGTTCGTCCCGTCCGACCGCTTCCATCGCCAGCCGACGATCGAGGTGCCGGCGGCCCACTGGCCCCACTTCCTCCACGAGGTGAGCGGGCGGGCCCTTCCCGGCACCAACCCGGCAGTGGCGATCCGGATCAGGCTCGACGGCAGCGCCAGCATCCGCTGCCGCACCACCGGCACCACACTGTGGTTCAACGCCCTCGAGTGGCGAGCCTTCGCCCGAGGCGTCATCGCCGGCGAATTCTCGCTCCACCTCGCCGCCTGAGCCCAGCGTCTGAGCCATCAACGGACGCAGTCGCGCACGGGTCAGCGGGCGCGTCCCCACGTCGCCCTGGCGGCCGCCGCCTCGAGCGGTCCCACCGCTTGGTTAGGGTAACCAGGCGGGCCGTCTAGAAAACCTCCGTCAGTAGGTTCAGTAATTACTACTTGCGACGTATAGCAGTCATGCAGCATGATGACGATCAGTCACCCCACCCTCCCGGGTTCCCCCGACGGCGCGATGGACCCGGCCCCCCTACCGACATGCAGAACCGCTGAGCGGCCCTGACAGCTCTCGGTAGGGCGATCGATCTCGGGCCAGCGCAGTCCCTTCCCGGCGGCGGCCCCGAGCTGCGGTGCCGCCGACCCACGACGTCGAAATCCCGCCCGTCGCTGCCGAATGGTTCGGCTTCTGACGTGTAGGGAGAACACGACCCTTTGCACGAATTCGTGCCAGAAAGCCCACGGCCGGCCCCGATTGCTTCGCACACAGGCGGGGCCGGCCTCAAACGACTCGACCACCACCAGACATTGCCGGGTGAAGACCGTTCGTTGGTTCTCTAATGAGTAGCTCATCGCAGCGCGATAGGCAACCGGGAACCAAATCACTGCGACCGATCACCTGATCAGGGCGGATACCGCACCCAGGCCCGGCGATGTCGACAACCGAGCGGCCCACAGCGGGCCGGCCCGGCGCTTTGTCGACCCCTCATTTGCCCAACCCGGAGACACCAATGCAACGCCCCTCACCCTCACCCTCACCTTCACCCCGCCGGCTCCGCCTCGCCTTTGCGGCCGCCGTTCTCTCGCTGGCTGGCTGTGGCCAGGCCGCCTCGAACGCCAGCGCCTCACCGCTGGGATCGAGCCCGGCTCCTGCCCCGCCCTGGACCGACGACTGCCCCCGCCCCGACGGCGAAGGATCGGCCCTGGCCCACGTGGCCATCGTCGAGCTCTCCGCCTCCGAACGCGACCCGGCGCTGCTGGCCGACCGCCTGGCCGAGGTGCGGCGCCTGGCCCAGCAGGCGGCCGACTGCGAGGCGCCGTTCACCGTGCACCTGCTCACCGGCAGCCGATCGGACCGGATCTACGACACCGTGTTCGACAGCAAGCTCGGCACCGAGATCGCCCGCGACCGCCAGGTGGACCCCATGGCCGACGACGCCATGGCCGCCGTGACCCCGGCGCTGGAGGCGGCCTTCGGAGGCACCGACGAGGGCGCCGGCTCCGACCCGGGGGCCGCCTTCCGGGTGCTGGCCGACGAGCTCCAACGCCGGGGGCCCGACGCCGGAATCGACGCCGTCATCCTGTCGGACGGCGTCACCGTGACCGCCGCCGTGGACCTCAACCACTCGCTGGAGGATGCCGACCTCGACCAGCTGGCGGCCCAGGTGGCGCCGGCCGTGGACCTGGCCGGCCGAGTGGCGGTGGACTGGCCGGCCGTGGGCCACACGGCCGACCCCGCCGCCCCGCCCGGGCCCTGGCTCGACGCCCTCCGCTCGCTGTGGCAGCGGGTGTGCGAGACCCGCCACGCCGCCTCGTGCACGGTCACCACGATCTGACCGACCCCTCTCCCCTATCCCTCTCATCCGACCCTCCGACCCTCCGACCCGAAAGCAGACCCACCGATGGATGCCCCCTCCAACCTCCCTGTCTCCCACCGCCTGCCCGTGCTGGCCGCCGCCCTGCTCAGCGGCGAGGCCCGATCCTGCGCCGAACGGGCCCGGGCCCTCCTCCCCGACCGCCAGTACCACGTGGAGGAGGGCAACGCCCTGGCCGCCCTCCACCGCCGGGCCGTGCGCCGCCACCTCGACCTGGAACACGAGCACGGACCCCACATCACCCGGCCCCGGTGGCTGCGGTGGTGGCTCCACGGGCTGCTCAAGGTGCTCCTGGGCGCAGCCGAGGTGGCGGCCGGCGCCGCCGCCCTCTACGTGGGCGGCGACCCGCTCCCGATGGCCCTCCTGGCCTTCACCGGCGTGTCGATAGCCACTGTGCTGGCTGGCTCGAACATCGGCATCCAGGTCCGCCGCCGGGAGCAGCGTCTCAAGGGCGGCCTGATCAAGGCCGGCCTGGCGTCGGTGGCGCTGGCCACGGCCATGCTGTGGCTCTACCGCTACCTCACCCTGGGCGCCCTGTTCGGCACGCTGGCGTTCATCACCACCATGGTGGCCGCCGGCTCAGCCTTCCTGGCCTACCTGTGGCACGACGACGCAGCCGACTCGATCCTGCGGGCCGGCGACGTGGCCAGCACCCTCGGCCGCCAGACCCGCCGGCATCTCACCCACCGCCAGGTCCGGCGGTTCGAGGCGGCCGAGGCGCCCCTGCGCCTGGGCGCCATCGACGCCCTCCACCAGCTCCACCTCCGGCTGCACCGCCAGCCGTCACCGTTCGGCGACGACGGGGCGGGCCTCGGCGGCGATCTGATGTCCGGCGCCATCACCGGTGACGCCCTGGAACACCAGATCGGGGGCTCGGAGGCACGAGCCGGTGGCGGGCTGCCGGTGGACGTGGACCCGGGCATGGTCGACGAGGTGCTGGTGCTGGCCGTCGGGCCCGAGATCCTGGCCCTCACCCCCAAGACGGCGCTGGAGACGAACTGATGGCCGCCCACCGGTTCGGCCGGCGCCGATCGGCCCGCCACCTGATGACCGACTGGGCGGCCGCCCTCCTGGTGACCGCCGTGCTGCTGGCGGTGCTGGCCCTCACCGGCTGCGCCGGTGCGGGAGGCGAGGCCACGGTTCCCCGCACCACCCTCCCCGGGGTGCGGGCCTACGGGAGCGAGACCGGCTGGTGGACGACGTTGGCCGTCAACGGTGACGGCCAACCCCAGCCGGTCGACCTCTCCTCGGCGGGCCCGGCCGGCGCCGAACCCGCTTCCCTGCCGGCCCCGTCCCGGCTCGTGCTACCGGCCGACCTGCTGTTCTTCGAGACCGACTCGGCCACCGTCGGCCCCGACGGCAACCGCCTCCTCGACGAGGTGGCCGCCTGGCTGGCCACCACCAGCGCCCCCGTGGCCGTGGTGGGCCACACCGACTCGACCGGCACCGACGCCTACAACCTCGAACTGGGACAGGCCCGGGCCGAGGCGGTGGCGGCCGGGCTGCGCCAGCGGGGCGTGCCCGCCGACCGGCTCGTGCCGGTGGCCAGCGAGGGCGAGCGGAACCCCGTCGACGCCAACGACACGAGCGCCGGGCGGGCCCACAACCGCCGGGTGGAGCTCGTGCTCACCGGTGCTGTCTGACCCCCCTGCCCGCCTCGGCCCGACCCGACCCGACCCGACCCCTCCGACCCGACCCGACCCGACCCGAAAGGAGGTGAATCCGATGCTCCGACAGCGCCCCACCCGGCCGGCCCGCACCCGGCCCCCGCACGGCCCAGGCGAATGGCTGGTGCTCGCCGCCTGGCTGCTCGTGCTGGCCGGCGGTGCCATCACCGTCGCCTGGCTGCTCATCTCGGCCCTCAGCTGATCGTCCAGCCCGCCCCGTCCCACACTGTCCACCCCCGCTGATCGCCCACACCGATCGCCCACACCATCGAGGAGAGTCCCATGATGTTCCCCACCCCCCGCCATCCCTGGCCCGGCGGCCGACCGTCGCCCGGTGAGCGGCCCGACCTGGCCCTACTCGCCATCTGGGCCGCCTTCGTGCTCGCCGGCCTGGCCACCGCGGTGTGGGCCCTGGCCCGCTCGCTCGTCGCCTGAGCCCCCCTACGCT
The DNA here is from genome assembly GCA_902826025.1 of uncultured Actinomycetes bacterium. GTDB lineage: Bacteria > Actinomycetota > Acidimicrobiia > Acidimicrobiales > SZUA-35 > CADEDH01. The sequence continues at coordinate 17,830 of CADEDH010000090.1, read as the reverse complement.
GAGGGCCGGGCAACCTGGGCGGTCAGGAAGGAAGAGGGGTCATGGCCGATCACGACGCGACGACAGGGTCACCGGCCGAGCTCACGTGGGCCGACATCGCCAGCCAGCTCACCGGGCTGGCCCATGTGGCCACCGCGTCGGCCGACGGCGCCCCCCACGTGGCCGTGGTGGCCCCGGTGCTGGAGGGCGACGGGCTGTGGATCTTCACCCTGCGGTCGTCCCGCAAGGCCCGGAACCTGGCGGCCAATCCTCGCATGTCGCTGATGTGGCGCCCGGGATCGGAGATCTACCTGACGGCTGGCGCCGAACTGGTGGACAACGCTGCCGACAAGGCCCGCCTGTGGGCCCGGCCCGACCTCCCGTTCGATCCGGCGGGCTTCTTCGGCACCCCCGACAATCCGGCCTTCGTGCTGGTGCGGGTGACACCCCGCCGGGCGGTGGTGATGGGGCCGACGGGCCGCTCCGTCTGGTCGGCGGGCTGAGAGCAGCGCCGGGCCGCCGGTAGCGGCGGCTCAGCCGGCGTCGATGACGACGCCGAGGCCGCCCACCACCTCGGCCTGGGGGTGAGCCAGGAGGGTGGCCGGGGGCACGAGGAACTTCCGGTCCCGGCTGCCGCCGCCGATGATCACCCGCTCGCAGGCCATGATCCGTTCGTCGATCCACAACGGCAGGGGCGAGCTGGTGCCGAACGGGGTGACGCCCCCGATCTCCATCCCGGTCAGCTCCCGGGTCACCTCGGCCGAGGCGAACGACGCCCGCCGGACACCGAGCCGCTTGCGGACGGTGTGGTTGACGTCGACCCGGGAGTCGGCCAGGGCCAGGCAGATCACGTGGACCGGTGGGTTCGACTTGCCGATCACCACGATGGCGTTGGCCGACTCGGTGAGGGTGTAGCCGTAGGTGGCGCAGAACTCGGCCGTGTCGGCCAGGGCGGGGTCGCATTCGACGACGTCGAATCCCTGCCCCGTGGCCGCCAACGCCTCCAACACCGGATCGCTCATGGCGATCCAAACTACCGGCCCGCCCCGGCCCTACGGGCGAGGTCAGGGCTTCGGCTTCTCCACCACCCCGCCGCCGCCCGGGCCCACTATGGATACTCGGCTCTCCCGGCCGACGGTGATCGTCACGGCGTCGCAAGTGGAGGCACTGGTGCCCCCGGTCACGCTCTGGGCCATCACAAGGCCGATCTGCTGGTCGCCTTTGGGCAGGTCGGTGGACTTCACCGTCACCGTCTTGAACCCGGCATCGGTGAGCGAGGTCTTCGCCGCTTGCTCCGTTTTTGCGATGACGGTGGGCACCACCTTCTTCTCCCCGCCGGTCGACAGGATGAGCTTCACCGTGGCGGCCTTGTCGACCTCGGTGCCGGCCTTGGGGTCGGTCCTCACCACCAGGCCAGTGGCGAGGGTGCACGATGCCTCAGAACCGGTGGCGGGATCGACCACCAGGCCGGGCTTCGTCAACGCCGTGGTGGCGTCGGCCTGCTTCTGGCCGGTCACGTCGGGCACCAGCACCTTGATTTTCGGGGCCGGCGTCTCGGGGGTGGTGTCGCCCCCGCCCCCGTTACCACCATCGCCATTGCCGGGTTTCACGGCGGTGGAGCTCTTGGTGGTCTCCGTGACCGATGCTGCCGTGGTGGCGGTGGTGGCCGCCGACGTGGGATCGGTGGTTGCGGGTTCGGTGGTGCTAGTGGTGGCCGACGACGGAACGGAAGCGCCCGACGCCGCGGTGTCGGCCCCGTCGGGGCGCTCGTAGCGGCTCCAGGCCACGGTGGCGGCCACGGCGAGCACGGCGGCCAGGACCGCGGCCACCATCATGGCCGAGATCGGCCGGCCCGGGGCCTGGACCACCACCACCGGGGTTGTGGGCTGGGTGGGTGGATGCCCAGCCGAAACGACCGGCTCGCGGGGCAGCGTGGGTGCCGGCTGGGCGGTGGGCACCGAGACGGTGACCGGCTCGACGGCGGGACCGGGGACGGCTATCAGCCCGGGGCCGGTGCGCTGATCCCCGGGGACGGCGCTGGGGTGGGGCGGCCGGGTGTCGAGCCCGGTGGTGCCCTGGGGGGAGGGCCGGGACAGCACCGTGGGATGGGCCAGCGTGACGGGCCCGGCGCCGGCCTCCAGCTCCCGCCCCAGCTCCCGGGCCGAGAACGTGCGGCGGGCCGGGTCGGGATCCATGGCGCGGCGGATCACCTCGTCGAGCCACGACGGGACGCGGTCGGCCGGGAGAGGCGGGGGTAGCTCGTCGATGCTGCGGAAGCGGGCGAAGGCGTCGCCCCCGAACGGCAGGCCGGCGCTGAGCAGGTGATAGAGGGTGCTGCCGAGCGAGTAGACGTCGCTGGCGACGCCCCGCCGCTCGCCTCGGAGCGCCTCGGGGGCGGCGTGGCCGATGCTCATGGCCGGCAGGGGGCTGGTGTCGTCCCGCAGGCAGGAGATCCCGAAGTCGCTCAGAACGGGCTCGCCCGGGGGTTCCAGCAGGATGTTGTCGGGCTTGATGTCGCGGTGGAGTAGACCCTGGTCGTGGGCGTGCTGGACGGCGGCGCAGACCGGGATCATCCAGGCCACCGCCGAGGGCCAGGGGACGGCGCCGTAGGCCGCCACGTAGTCGCCCAGGCTCCCGCCGGACACGTGATCCATCACCAGGAACGGCCGGGTGCCGTCGATCGTCCACCCCACCTGGTGGATGGTGACGATGTTGGGGTGGCGAGACAGCGCCCCGTGGGCCGCCGCCTCCGCTTCGAACACCTGCCGCAGCTCCACGCCGCCCACCGGGCGGAGGATCTTCACCGCCAGGTGCCGTTTGAGCAGGCTGTCGTAGCCGTGGAACACCTGGGCGAAGCCGCCGCCTCCTATCAGCTCACCGAGCTGCAGGTGGGGAACGCCGAGCTGGTACGAGCCAGCCAATCCTGAGTCATGCATGAGGGCCCCTCCTGCGCCTGGTCCTCCTGGCCACACAGAGCGCGCGAGGGACCTCCTGATACACCCAGCTCGAGATTCTCTGCTGCCCGGGCCCCGCCCCGGTTCACCGTCACACCCCCGGCGTACAACTATCTACGTGGACACTCGCACCTACCAGCAGATCCTCCAGGCCCGGCGGGCCGAGTGGGAGGCCCTGCACCGCTCGGGTCGCCGACGGCGGGCCGATGCGGCCCGGGCCCGCTCGGCCGAGCGCTGGGCCGACGAGGCCACCCGCCCCGCCCAGGAGCTCCGGGCCGCCCAGCTCCGGGTCGTCCCGGGGGAACGGCCATGACCCCAGCACCTGGCCCCGGGGCGTCGGCCGCGGCCCATCGGCGGGCCGGGGCCGGGCGTGGGAGACTGGCGCCATGCTCGACTTCCGAGACCAACCCGTGGCCGAACTGGCCCGGCGCATCCGTTCCCGAGAGCTGTCGGCCCGGGAGGTCACAGCCCACGCGCTGGAGCGAATCGAGGCCCTCAACCCGGAGCTCAACGCCTTCGTTGCGGTCGACGCCGACCGGGCGGTGCGAGACGCCGCCACCATCGACGAGCGCCTGGCCCGCGGTGACGATCCTGGTCCGCTGGCTGGCATCCCGATGGGGGTCAAGGATCTGGAGGCGGTGGACGGGCTCACCACCACCTACGGCTCGGCCCTGCGGGCCGGTGACCCGCCGGCCGCCGCCGACTGCGTCCACGTGGCCCGGTACCGGGCCGCCGGCGCCATCATCCTGGGCAAGACCAACACCCCGGAGTACGGGCACAAGGGCGCCACCGACAATCCCCTGTTCGGGGCCACCCGCAACCCGTGGTCTGCGGCCCACTCCCCCGGCGGCTCGTCGGGCGGCTCGGCCGCCGCCATCGCCGCCGGCATGGTCCCCCTGGCCACGGGGTCCGACGGGGGTGGCTCGATCCGGATCCCCGGTGCCCTCAACGGCCTGTCGGTGCTCAAGACCGAAGCGGCCCGCATCCCGATCAGCGGCACCGCCATGCCCGGCTCGGGCCTGTTGTCCACCAACGGGCCCATGGGCTGGCGCACGGCCGACACGGCCTACGCCCTCGACGTTGCCATCGGCCCCGACGGTGGCGATCCCCTGTCGCTCCCCCACCCCGGTGTGTCGTGGTTCGACTCGCTCACGGCCGACGGCGCCGAATCAGGGGCACCGGCCCGGGTGGTGTGGTCGCCCACCTTCGGCTTCGCCGACGTCGACTCGGAGCTCCTGGCCCTGTGCCAGGCTGCGGTTGGCCGGCTGGCCGCCGCCGGCACCGAGGTGATCGACGTCGACGACATCTGGCCCGACGATCCCGTGGGCGCCTGGTACACGCTGTGGTGCGTGGCCCGCTACAAGGCCCAGGGCCACCTGGTGGGCACCCCCGACTTCGAGCGGATCAGCGACACCCTTCAGCCTCAGATCCTCCACGGCATGGAGGTACTCGGCGTCGACCACGCCCGGGCCCACGACGCCATCTACGCCCTCAATGCCAGCCTCGACGCCGTGTTCACCGCCAACCAGGCACCCGTGATCCTGTCGCCGGTGTGCGCCGGGCAGACCCCGCTGCTGGGCCAGAGCGGCACGATCAACGGCACGGCCGACGTCGGCTGGGTGAAGTTCACCTACGGGATCAACCTCACCCGCAACCCGGCCGGTTCGGTGCCGGTGGGCCTCACCACCGCCGGGCTGCCGGTGGGCCTCCAGGTGATCGGCCGTCACCACGACGAGGTCACCGTGCTGCGCACGATGGCGGCAGTCGAAGCGCTGGTGCCGACGGGCAAGCCCGGCGAGCACTGACCCCCAGCCTGTTTGGGCGCCATCAGCGGTGAGGGTTCCACGATTTCCCAGGCTGGTGGCGGGGCGCGGGGCGCGGGCCCTGCCAGACTCGTACGGTGCAGGTCGAGCGTGGCAATCCACCCCGCAAGTGGATCCTCCGGACGATCATCGGGTTGGTGATCGTCTCCCAGGGCGCCGCCCTGCTCGGCGACCTGTTCCTGGCCGGCATCGTGGACCGGGAACCGGCCCTCCTCATCGCCCTCAATCCCCGCAACCGGAACCTGGCCCTGGCCACCACCCAGCTCAGCGCCGGCGTCTACTACGCGGTGGGCTTCATCCGCCTCGTCGCCTCCGACCCCCTCTACTACCTGCTCGGCTACTGGTACGGGGAGCGGGCCATCGCCTGGACCGAACGCCGCAGCCGCACCTACGGCCCGCTGATCCGCGACGGCGAGCGCCTGTTCCGCCGGGCATCGCTCCCCCTGATCTTCGCCGCCCCCAACAACATCATCTGTGCCATGTCGGCCGCCACCGGCGTGAAGCTCCGCACGTTCATCGCCCTCAACCTGAGCGGCACCGTGGTGCGCCTGATCGTGATCCGCCAGCTGGGCGAGGTGTTCCAGTCTCCAATCGAGCGCGTCATCGACCTGATCGCCCGCTACCGGGTGCCGCTGCTGATCCTGTCGGCCGTCGGGGTGGCCTGGACGATCTTCGGCGAGTTCCGCTCCAAGGACTCCGAGCTGGAGACCCTCCTCCACCTGGACGACCAGGAGGGCGAGGCCGAGGGCGAGGGCGAGGCCGAGGCCGACGGTGAGGGCGACGCCGAGGCCGACCGCGAGGCGAACACCTGAGCCTGTCACACCCCCTCTCTAGGGTGGAGGCATGGATCAGATCGCTACCACACCGCCGCTGCGGGGCCGGGCCCTCCGGTTCGTCCTGGTTGACGAGTTGATGCGGCACCAGGAGATGACGGTCGCCCAACTGGTGACGGCGCTCGTGCACCGAGCCGGCTTCGACCTCGGCGGCCGGGCGTCGAAGATCATCTCCGACGCCCTGCGCTGGGAGACACGCCGGGGCCGGGTGACCCGCGTCGGGCGGGGCCGCTACCGGTTCTCCCACGCCGCCCGCTCCACCACCCGCCGTATCGGCATCCTGGCCACCCGATCCCGGGCCTGGGTTGTCGCTATTATGCGGCGCCCAACGCCTATGCCACCTCCGCTCGCCGGCGTTACGGCGCCCCCTGGCACCGGTCAACCACCGTGGGCCGACCTCCGCTGGCTACGCAACACCTGAAGCTGCGGCCTCCGTGTCCGCTCACAGCGGACAGGGCCGATCAGTCGGTGGACAGGGAGTCGAACGCGGGCAGACCGTCGATCGACACCGTGTTCTTCTCGGCCCAGTACTCGACGATC
>CADEDH010000090.1:4767-11601 GCA_902826025.1 uncultured Actinomycetes bacterium | reverse complement strand
CGCGGGCAGACCGTCGATCGACACCGTGTTCTTCTCGGCCCAGTACTCGACGATCCCGGGCTCGCCTTTGCGTTCGGCCCATTCGTCGAGCATCGGCCGGTCGCCCTCGTAGGTGTAGATCGGCACCGAGAACCCGCACGACGACGACACCCGATCCACTGTCACCTCGATCACGGCCCGCGAGCCGGGCCGGTCGGGGAACCCGGCCCGCAGCGCCTCGTAGCCGGGGCTGCCGGCGGCATGGGCCTCGCCCTGGCCGTAGAGGCGGACCAGCTGCGGCTTGCGGTCGAACCCGCAGAACAGGAACGTCACCCGCCCGTTCTGGCGCAGATGGGCCACGGTCTCGGCCCCGCTACCGGTGAGGTCGAGATAGGCGACCCGGTGCTCGTCGAGGATGCGGAACGTGTCGTACCCCTTGGGTGACACGTTCACGTGCCCGTCGGCCGGGGCGGTGGCCACGAAGAACAGTTTCTGCTCCCCGATCCAGGTGGCCAGCTCAGGGGTGATGCGGTCGTACGTTCTGCCCATCGGACATGATCCTCACAGACCGAGCAGCTTGTCGAGCCCGACGGTGAGACCGGAGGCCGACCCGATCCGGCGCACGGCCATGATCACGCCCGGCATGAACGACGACCGGTCGATCGAGTCGTGGCGGATCACCAGCGTCTGACCGGTGGTGCCCAGGATCACCTCCTGGTGGGCCACCATCCCCCGCATCCGCACCGAGTGCACGGTGATCCCGCCGGGGCCGCTCGCCCCCCGGGCCCCGGGGATGGTGAACGAGGTGGTGGGGTCGGCCGGCCAGGCGTCGCCCTTCGACGCCGCCATCCGCTCGGCCGTGGCCACCGCCGTGCCGCTGGGGGCGTCGACCTTGCCGTCGTGGTGGAGCTCGATGATCTCAGCCGTGTCGAAGAACGGGGCGGCGATCTCGGCGAAACGCATCATCAGCACCGCCCCGATGGCGAAGTTCGGGGCGATCAGGCAGTTCGACCGGGTGAACCAGCTGGCGATCTCGGCCTGGTCGTCTTCAGTGAAACCCGAGGTGCCCACCACGGCGTGCAGCCCGTTGGCCCCGCAGAACTGGAGGTTGGCCCGGGCCGCCTCGATGTGGGTGAAGTCGACCACCACCTCGGTACCGGCGTGCAGCAGGGCATCGTTGGTGCGGGACACGGCGAACTGGCCGGTCTCCACGCCGGCCACCTCGCCGATGTCGATACCGGCGTACGACGGGTCTATCCCCGCCACCAGCGCCAGGTCGGGCTCGGCGGCAACCGCCTGGCACACGACCTTGCCCATCCGCCCCCCGGCCCCCATCACCCCGACACGTAGCGACATGGGGGCAGTGTATGACCAAAAAGAAACAGGCCCCGACGGATCGGGGCCTGCTCCTGCTTCTGCCTCGCTCTTACGGTTGGATCAGAGCGTCGAAGTCACTGCGTGAGTGGTCAGTCTCGGCTGCGGCCACCGCGACCACGGCCGCCGCCACCGCTGCGACCACCGCCACCGCCGCTGCCGCCACGGCCACCACCGCCACGGCCACCCCGGCCGCCACGGTCACGGTCTCCGCCGCGACCGCCACGGTCGTCGTCGGCGGCCAGCGCCGCACCCTCCGGGCCCAGCTCGCCGAAGTCGGCCAGGGCGTTGGAGGCGAAGGAATCCTCGAACGCCATCTCCACCGCGTCGGGGTCGACCTCGGTGGAGCGGCGGGTGGCCAGAGCCGTGCCGCCACCACCCCGGCGCTCGGACCGCTCACCGCGGTCGCCACCCCCGCCGGAGGCGGGAGCCGAGTCGTCGCCGGCGATACGCAGCGAGATCTTGCCGTTGGGATCGATGTCTTCCACCTCGACCTCGACCTCCTGGCCCAGCTCGAGCACGTCTTCCACCCGATCGATGCGGCGTCCGCCACCGATCTTGGAGATGTGGAGCAGGCCGTCGCGGCCCGGGAGGATGTTGACGAAGGCCCCGAACTTGGTGATGTTGACCACCCGGCCGGGGTAGATGGCGCCCACGTCGGCCGTGGGGGGATCCAGGATCAGACGGATCTGACGCTCGGCCTCGTCGACCACGGCCTTCTCGGTGGCGGCGATCGACACGATGCCCACCACGCCGTCGTCGTCGACGCTGATGTCGGCGCCCGTCTCGGACTGGATGGAGTTGATGACCTTGCCCTTGGGGCCGATGACCTCGCCGATCTTGTCGACCGGGATCTCGAACGAGATGATCTTCGGCGCACCCTCCCGCACGTCTTCGCGGGGGGCGGCGATGGCGGCCAGCATGACGTCGAGGATCTGCATCCGGGCTTCCTTGGCCTGCTCCAGCGCCTGGGCCAGGACCTCGGAGGGGATGCCGTCGATCTTCGTGTCGAGCTGGAGAGCGGTGACGAACTCAGCCGTACCGGCGACCTTGAAGTCCATGTCGCCGAAGGCGTCTTCCGCCCCGAGGATGTCGGTGAGGGTGGTGTAGCGGCCCTCGGCGTAGACGAGGCCCATGGCGATACCGGCCACCGGGGCCTTGATCGGCACACCGGCGTCCATCAACGACAGGGTGGAACCGCAGACCGAGGCCATCGAGGTGGAGCCGTTGGACGACAGCACCTCGCTCACGAGGCGCATGGTGTAGGGCCACTCCTCGAGGGAGGGGACCACGGGCACCAGGGCCCGCTCGGCCAGCAGGCCGTGGCCGATCTCGCGGCGCTTGGGGCCCCGCATGAAGCCGACCTCGCCGGTGGAGAACGGCGGGAAGTTGTAGTGGTGCAGGTAGCGCTTGCGGGTGGTGGGATCGATGCCGTCGATCATCTGGTCCATGCGCTTCATGCCCAGGGTGGTGATGTTGAGCACCTGGGTCTCGCCCCGCTGGAACAGAGCCGAGCCGTGGACCCGGGGCAGCACCCCGACCTCGGCCGACAGGGGCCGGATGTCCTTCGGGCCCCGGCCGTCGATACGGACCCCGTCTTCCACGATCCGGCGCCGGACCAGAGCCTTCGACAGGCTGCGGAAGGCGGCCTTCAGCTCGGTGACGGCCCGGCCCTCGTTGTCGCCGGCGAACTGGGCCCGGAGGGCCTCGATGACCTCGTCACGCAGGGCCGACTCGGCCTCGGTGCGCTCGGCCTTGTCGACGATCGTCATGACCTGCGACAGCTTGGCCTCGCCGGCGGCCTTCACCGCGGCGTACTGCTCGTCGCTGTAGTCGGTCGACTCGGGGAAGGCCATGGTGGAACGGCGGCCGCCGGTGGCCTCCACCAGCGCCAGCTGCACCTGGATCGCTTCCTTGATGTACTGCTCGGACTCCTTGAGGGCGGTGGCCAGCGCCGCCTCGTCGACCTTGGGGGCACCGGCCTGGTAGTTGTTCCAGGCCGACTCGGTGCCGCCGGCCTCCACCATCATCACGGCCACGTCGCCGTTGGGAAGCTGACGGCCGGCGACCACGATCTCGAACGACGACTCGTCGCCCTCGGCGTAGGAGGGGTGGGGCAGCCACTCGCCCTCGGCGGTGTAGGCCAGGCGGACGGCGCCGATGGGGCCGTCGAAGGGGATTTCGGACACCATGAGGGCGGCCGAGGCGGCGTTGATGGCCAGCACGTCGTGCGGGTTGGCCATGTCGGCCGACATGACGGTGATGACCACGTGGGTCTCGTTGCGGTACCCCTCGGGGAACGACGGGCGCAGCGGCCGGTCGATCAGGCGGCAGGTGAGGGTGGCGGTGTCGGCCGCCCGGCCCTCCCGCCGGAAGAACGAGCCGGGGATCTTGCCGGCGGCGTAGGACCGCTCCTCGACGTCGACGGTGAGGGGGAAGAAATCGGCACCGTCGCGGGGGCTTCGGGCCGCGGTGGCCGTGGCCAACACACTGGTCTCGCCCATCGTGGCGAACACGGAACCGCCGGCCAGGCCGGCCAGCTTGCCCGTCTCCAGGTGCAGCTCTGGACCATCACCGCTGGTGACCGTCCCGGACACGGAAATGGCTTCCGCCATTGGGAACTCCTTGGGTTGTCTGCGCCCGAGCGACCTTCGCTCGAACCTCGCGGGCCAGATCCCAGATTTCGACCACCCAGCTCGTTGCAGCGGTGGGACATCGGGGCTGAGGAGCCGGAAACTGGCAGCTGACCTCGCGTATGCGCCGGCCGTCTAGCGGACGGGGCACTTCTGACGACAGTACTGTCGTCCGCCCCAGTGTAGGGGGACAGGGCCCATTCGGCTCAGAACGTGCCGCGTTGAGCCGTTCGGGAACATGAAGAAGCCCGGGGGGTGGACCCCGGGCTCACGGTTTCGCCGATCGGGCGGGACTGCTAGCGGCGCAGGCCGAGCTCGTCGCGCACCGTGCGGTAGCGGTCGACGTCGATGCCGGCCAGGTAGTCGAGCAGGCGGCGACGGCGGCCCACCAGCATCAGCAGGCCACGCCGGCTGTGATGGTCCTTCTTGTGGATCTTCAGGTGCTCGGTGAGGTGGCTGATCCGGTCGCTCAGGAGGGCGATCTGCACCTCAGGCGAGCCGGTGTCGTTGGCCGACTTGGCGAACTTGGCGATCGTGTCGCCCTTGGGCGGAAGGTTGGCAGCCGGCTTGCTCATGATGCGGTGTCTCCGTGCGTGTTCGGTTCGAAGGGTGGGACCCGGGGCCCGGCCGTCGCACCGGTTCCCGGCGCCGACAGCAGCGTTCAAGCCTAGCGGGCCGCCGTCGTCACGACACGGGCCGGCCGGCGATCAGCTCGCCCACGACGTCGAGGTGGCCGTTGTGGCGGGCGGTCTCCTCGATCAGGTGGAGCAGCACCCAGCGCAGGGTGGGGTGGTGGCCGTCCCGTATGGGCATGGCGGTGGTGGCGTCGAGGTCGATCGAGGCCAGTTCGGCATCGAGCCGCTCCGACTGGGCCGTGTAGCCGTCGATCACCTCGGCCAGCGGCAGCTCGGCTCCGAGGCGGAACTCCCGGTCGGGGTCATCGTCGGTCCACGGGGCCTGGTGGGGACGGCCGAGGAACACGTGCTCGATCCACCAGTGGTCCACCCACCGGAGGTGGTTGACCACGGCGCCGGCCGTCATCAACGGCGACGTGGCGAGCGGGGCGGAGCCCGAGGCGGCGGGGCCGAGGGCGGTGGCGGTCTGCACGGCGGTGGCTCGGGTGTAGCCGAGCATGGCGAGAAGCGTGGAGCGCTCGCTCCAGTCGGCGGGGGTGTCGTCGGGTTGGGGCACGGCGCCAGTGTCTCATGGCGCCAACCGGCCGCGGTGCGACAGACTGCGGGCATGACGCTGTCGCCAGACGAGATCCGGGCCGAGCTCGATCAGATCCTGCCCCGCCGCACGCCCGACATGAAGATGACCACGATGGGGGCCGGGTCCGACGACCTGGAGGATGGCCGCCGCTACCTGGCGGCCACCGTGGCCGGCGGCTGGGGCGTGCCGTCGTGGCCGGCCGGGCTGGGGGGCCGGGGGGCCGACCCCAACGAAGCCAAGACGATCGGCACCGTGCTCCGGGAGTACGCCGTGCCCGACCTCTACGCCTACGCCGTGGGCCTGGGCATGGTGGGCCCCACCGTGCTGGCCCACGGGTCCGAGGAGCAGCAACAGCGGTGGCTGCACAACATCGCTTCCGGGGCCGAGATCTGGTGCCAGATGTTCTCCGAGCCCGAAGCCGGCAGCGACCTGGCCAACCTGGCGATGCGGGCCGAGCGCGACGGCGACGAGTGGGTGCTGAACGGCCAGAAGGTGTGGACCAGCCGGGGCCTGTACGCCCAGTGGGGCCTGTGCCTGGCCCGCACCGACCCCGAGATTCCCAAGCACCGGGGGCTCACCATGTTCGGGATCCGGATGGACACCCCCGGCGTCGAGGTGCGGCCGCTGGTGCAGATGAACGGGGATCAGCATTTCGCCGAGGTGTTCGTGACCGATGCCCGGGTGCCGCTCGACGCTCTGATCGGCGACATCGGCATCGGCTGGAACGTGGCCATGACCGTGCTGGCCCACGAGCGGGCCCTGGCCGGCGAGAGCCGGGGTGGGGGCGACGGCGCGGCCCGCAACGAGCGGGTGCCCCGCTGGATCCAGGAGCTGCGGCCCACCGGGGTGGTGGGCGACAGCCTGTGGCGGCAGCGGATGATGAGCGTGCACGCCGCCGACGAGGTGTCGAAGTGGACGTCGTCGCGGGCGGCGGCGTCGCGCAACCCGGGGCCGGCCGGTTCCGGGGCCAAGCTGCGCAAGGTGGCGAGCTACAAGGGCCGGGCCTACACCAGCACCGACGCCCAGGGGGCGGCCGGGATGCTGAGCGACGCCGACGGCTTCATCGAGCTGGTGACGGCGCCGTCGATGTCGATCCGGGGCGGGACCGACGAGATCCAGCGCAACATCGTGGGCGAGCGGGTGCTCGGCCTGCCGGGCGAGCCCCGGGTCGACCGCGACATCCCCTGGAGCGAATCCCGCCGCGGCGCCCGCTGAGGCGCCGACCGCTCAGGGGCGGATGGGCCCGACCGGCTCAGGGGCGGTCGAGAAAGACGGCCTTGACGGCGGCGGGGATCTCCCGACTGCGGGCCTTGGCCAGGGCGGCGGGGCGGACCTCGGCGTCGGGCGTGGCGTAGCCGGTGGCGGCCAGGCCGGCCTTACGGGCCAGGTACACGGCCCGGTGGATGTGGAACTCCTGGGTGACGAGCACCACCGGGGCCCCACCGGCCAGGTCGGCCCGCACCCGGAGCTGATGGCAGGTGGCGGCGGTGTCGACACCGAGCCGGTCGAGCACGAGGTGCTCGTCGGCCACCCCCAGGGAGCGGGCCAGTGCCGCCATGGCCGCCGGCTGGTCCCGCCCGTCGGTCTCGGTGCCGCCGCTCATCACCAGCCGGTGCACCACCCCGGCGTGGTGGAG
>CADEDH010000090.1:0-4667 GCA_902826025.1 uncultured Actinomycetes bacterium | reverse complement strand
GGCGACGTCACGCTGGAGCTGGGCGGTGAGGGCGTCGATCCCGTCGAAGCGCTGCTCCCGGCGCAGCAGCTCCACCAGCTGCACCCGGGCGTCCTCCCCGTACAGATCGCCGGCGAAATCGATGAGATGAGCCTCGATCAGCGAGTGCTCGGCATTGTCGTAGAACGTGGGCCGCTTGCCGATGTTGAGCGCAGCGGGGTGGCGGGTGCCATCGGGCCGCACGTACCAGGCGGCGTACACGGCGTCGGCCGGCAGGGCCATCTGCTTGGGCACGGCCACGTTGGCCGTGGGAAAGCCGATCGTGCGACCCCGCTGGTCGCCGGTGACAACCGGACCCCGGATCTCGTGGAGCCGGCCCAGCTGGCGGGCGGCGCCGGTGACATCGCCGTCGGCCAGGGCCCGACGGATGGCGGTGGACGACACCGCATCGGTGGTGCCGTCGGGCTTGGGCAGCAGCTGAAGACCCTCCACCTCGAAGCCATGCAACCCGCCCAGCTCGCGAAGCAGAGCCACATTGCCGGCCCGGGCCTTCCCGAAATGGAAATCGGCCCCCACCACCACGGCCCGGGCCTGCAACCCGTCGACCACCACCCGGGCCACGAACTCCTCGGCCGTCTCCTGGGCCGCCGTCTCGTCGAAGGGCACGACCACAACCGTGTCGACCCCGCACGCCTCGAGCAGATCGAGCTTCTGCTCCACGTCGGTGAGCAGCTTGGGGGCCGACTCCGGCCGCAGCACGTAGGCCGGGTGGGGATCGAACGTGACCAGCGCCGTGCGGCCACCGAATCGGGCGGCGGCAGCCTGGGTGGCCCGAATGACGGCCTGGTGACCCAGGTGGACGCCGTCGTAGGCCCCGATCGTCACGGCATGGTCGCCCTCGCTCAGGGGGCAGCGGCCGAAGTTCCGATGTATCTCCACAGAGGCAGTACGTTACCTGCCGGGCCCCGTGCTCGTCAGGCCCGGCCGGCGAGCACCTTGACCGGACGGAACTGGCCGGCGGCCGCTTCGTAGATGGCCAGCAGATCGCCATCGGGCCCCCGCACGGCGAGCCGGCCAGAGCCGGCCGACGGCCCGAACGACCGGCCGTCTCGCACCTGGGAGGCCACGATCTCGTCGACGTCGACGATGGCCATGCCCCGCACCAGCTCCACCAGGGGCCGCAGCTCGATCTCCTCGATCGGGCTGCACTCGGCCACAGCGAAGGGCCCCACCGCGGTACGCCGCAGCGACGTGAGGTGCGCTCCCCCGCCCAGGGCCTCGCCCAGATCGGCGGCCAGGGTCCGGATGTAGGTGCCCGACGTGCAGTCGACCGACAGGGCGTAGACCAGGGGGTCGTCGGTGGGGGCGGTATCGAACCGGTGGACGGTGACGGGCCGGGCCTCCCGGGCCACCTCCTGGCCGGCCCGGGCCAGCTCGTGGAGCCGCTTGCCTCCGACCTTCACCGCAGACACCATCGGCGGGATCTGCTCGATGGCGCCCACGAAGCGAGCGGCGGCCTCGGCCACCTCAGCTGGCGTGACTGCCATCTCGTAGTGGCCCGTGACCTCGCCGGCGGCATCGAGGGTGGAGGTGGTGACGCCGAAGCGCAGGGTCCCCTCATAGGTCTTGTCGGCCCCGGTGACGAACTCGAGCAGCTTGGTACCGGCCCCCACCCCCAGCACCAGCACACCGGTGGCGTCGGGATCGAGGGTGCCGGCGTGACCCACCCGGCGGGTGCCGAGGGCCCGGCGGACCTGATCGACCACGTCGTGGCTGGTGCAGCCGGTCGGCTTGTCGACCAGCACGCAACCCGACACGCCGGTGTCGGGCCGCTTCTCCCGCCGGGGGCGCTGCTGGCGGGGTTGACGGGGTTGCCGGGGCGGTGGCTCGCTCACTCGGTGGCCCCTTCACCGCCCTCGTCGTCACCTTCGATATGGAGCGAGGACAGGATGTGCTCGATACGGGCCCCGGTGCGGATGGCGGGATCGAAGGCGAAGGTCACCTCGGGCGTCTTGCGCAACCGGGCCGACCGGGCGATCTCGGCCTGCAGCGGCTTGCGGTACCGCTCGACCAGGAGACCGAGGATCTCGGTGTCGCGGCTCTCGTCGGCCAACGTGGAGATCCACACCACGGCCTTGTTGAGGTCGGCGTCGACCTCGACACCGGTGACCGTGAGGAGATCCAGCTGTTCGTCGTCGATCCGCTCCAGGTACTCGGCCACGATCTGCTGGAGCAGCGTGTTGAGCCGGGCCGTGCGGGGGTACTGCCGCTTGGTGGCCGGGCGGGGCCGGCGCTTGTCTGAACGTTGGGCCATTGTTCATTCCTCCCACCAGGAGCGGGCCAGATCGATGACCTCGATCTCGGTCCGGGACCACACGTATCGTTCCACGCCGTCCATGGCCTGGGAGACCCGGGCGGCGGTGTTGCCTATGGCTGTTACCCCGATCGCCGTGCGCTGCCACAGCTCCTGGTGATCGACCTCGGCCGCACCGATCGCCGGCATCTGGTCGAGGTGCCGGACGATCGAGCTGAGCACCTGCCGCTTGTCCTTGAGAGACTGGGCGGCCGGCAGGTGCAGCTCGGCCCGGAGTACGAGGACATGCATGGCGGGACGGG
Organism: uncultured Actinomycetes bacterium; assembly: GCA_902826025.1. GTDB lineage: Bacteria > Actinomycetota > Acidimicrobiia > Acidimicrobiales > SZUA-35 > CADEDH01. The sequence goes on along the minus strand of CADEDH010000090.1, from coordinate 2,072 downwards.
GTGACCTGTGGGTGAGGAGACCGGCTAGGTGCGGGGAATCTCCCGGATCTCGTAGGTCTCGATGACGTCGCCTTCCTTGAGATCCTGGAAGTCCGACAGGCCGATACCGCACTCGAACCCGGTGGCCACTTCGCGGACATCGTCCTTGAAGCGGCGCAGCGACTGGATCGAGCCGTTCCAGATGACCGTGCCTTCCCGCAGGAAGCGGACCCGGGAACCGCGGGTGATGACGCCGTTGGTGACCATGCAACCGGCGATCGCCCCGATCCGGGGGATGCGGAAGATATCCCGCACCTGGGCGTCGCCCGTGACGATCTCCTCGGTCTCCGGCTCGAGCAGGCCGAGCATGGCGTTCTCGATGTCTTCCAGCAGCTTGTAGATGATCTCGTAGGTACGGATCTCCACCTTCTCCTGGTCGGCCAGCTCCCGAGCCTTGCGGTCGGGACGGACGTTGAAGCCGAGGATGGTGGCGTTGGACGCCGCCGCCAGCTGCACGTCGTTCTCGGTGATCCCGCCCACGCCCCGCAGGACGAAGGCCAGCTTCACGTCGGGCCGCTCCAGCTTCTTGAGGCTGTCGGTGACGGCCTCCAGTGAGCCGTTCACGTCGGCCTTGACGATCAGGTTCAGGGTGGCGGTCTCGCCCGCCTGGATCTGCTTGAAGATGTCTTCCAGCTTGGCGCCACCGGTGGCGGCGGCGGCATCCCGGCCCAGGCTGGCCAGACGATGCCAATGCTCCCGGGTGGAGGCCACCTTGGCCGCCAGCTTCTCGTTGGGGGCGATGATGAAGCTGTCTCCGGCGGAGGCCACGTCGCTCAGGCCGAGCACCTGCACCGGAGCCGACGGCCCCGCCGTGCGGACGCTCTCGCCCTTGTCGTTCAGCAGCGCCCGGACCCGACCCCAGGCCGCACCGGCCACCAGGGGATCACCCACGCTGACCGTGCCCCGCTCCACCAGCACGGTGGCCACCGGGCCCCGGCCGATGTCGAGGTGGGCTTCCAGCACGAGGCCGGCGGCCCGCCCCTCGGGGGTGGCCCGCAGATCCTCGATCTCGGCCACTACGAGCAGGTTGTCCATCAGCTCGGGGATGCCCTCGCCGGTCAGTGCCGAGACCGGCACCATGATCGTGTCGCCACCCCAGGCCTCGGGGATGAGACCCCGCTCGGCCAGCTGGCTCATCACCCGCTGGGGGTCGGACGCTTCACGGTCGATCTTGTTGATGGCCACGACGATCGGCACCTCGGCCGCCCGGGCGTGATCGAGCGCCTCCAGCGTCTGGGGCATCACGCCGTCGTCGGCCGCCACCACCAGCACCACGATGTCGGTGGCGTCGGCGCCCCGGGCCCGCATGGCGGTGAACGCCTCGTGGCCCGGTGTGTCGAGGAAGGTGATCATCCGACCGTCGCGGTCGATCTGGTAGGCACCGATGTGCTGGGTGATGCCGCCGGCCTCGCCCTCCACCACGTTGGTGGAGCGGATCCGGTCGAGCAGGAGGGTCTTGCCGTGGTCGACGTGGCCCATCACCGTGATCACCGGGGGCCGTAGCGGCCAGGTGGCGATGATGTCTTCGTCGTCCTCGTCGTCGAACTCGAGCAGCTTGCGGAGCTCGACTTCCTGCTCCTCACCCGGGTTGACGAGCTTGATCTCGGCGCCGATCTCCTCGGCGAACAGCAGGATCATCTCGTCGGAGAGGGACTGGGTGGCCGTGACCATCTCGCCGTTGGTGAGCAGGAAACGGACAACGTCGGCCGCGGTGCGGTTGAGCTTGGGACCGAGGTCTTGAGCCGTGGACGCCCGCTCGATGACGACTGTGCCCTCCGGTACCGGCGTGTCTTGCGCCGAGTACGTGGGCACGTTCATCGGCGTCAGTTCCTCGCTGGAACGACGCCGACGGCTCTTGCGGCGGGGACGGCCACGGTTGGGGCCGCCACGGTTGGCCGGACCACCGCGCCCGGGAGGGCCGGAGCGGCCGGGAAGGCCACCACCGCCACCACCACCGGGGATGCCGCCGGGACCACCGCCACCAGGACGGGGGCCACCGCCGCCACCACCACCGGGACGGAAACCGCCGCCAC
>CADEDH010000089.1:16441-25800 GCA_902826025.1 uncultured Actinomycetes bacterium | reverse complement strand
GGCGACGACGTGCTCACCGCGGTGCTGCGGGCCGGGCTCACCCCACCCGGCGCCCTGTGCGGGGCCGGCGACTGCCCGAACTGCCTGGCCGAGATCGACGGCGTGGCCTACACCCGGATGTGCCGCACCCCGGCCCGGCCGGGCCTGGTGGTACGGGCCCAGCCGGTGCACCCTGCTCCCCCGCCCGAGCTCCCGGCGGCCCCGGGGGCCAACCGGGTGGTGGCCGCCGAGCTGGTCGAGGTCGATGTGGCCGTGGTCGGCGGCGGGCCCGCCGGGCGGGCCGAGGCGGCTCGCCTGGAGGCCGACGGCCGCCGGGTACTGCTGTTCGACGACAGCCCCGCCAGCAGCGCCGGCGGCTATCAGGTGGCCGGCCTCTACGAGGGGCCGGAGCTCCTGGTCCGCTCCCCCGACGGCACGATGCTACGGGTGGAAGCCCACGAGGTGGTGGTGGCCACCGGGGCCGCCGAGATCCATCCGGTGTGCCCCGGCAACCAGCTGGCCGGGATCGTCACCGCCCGGGCCGCCACCCGCCTGGCCGCCGCCGGGGTCGACCTGGGGCGGGTGGTGGCCATCGGCGATCCACCGGAGCCAGCACCAGGCCTTGAGGTCACGGTGGCCGAAGGTTTGCTGGTGCGCTTCGAGCCGGCAGCGGGCGACCCCGGGCAGATCGGCGCCGCGGTGGTGCGCCGGTCCGACGGCAGCGAGGCCCGCCACCCCTGCGACACCGTGGCGGTGGGCCTCGGCCTCGTTCCCCGGGCCGTGCTGGCCGGGATGGGCCAGGGCCTGCCGGTGCGGGTGGTCGGTGAGGCGGCCGAGCCCGGCGTCCTGCCTCCTCCGCCCACCGAGGGCGTGGTGTGCCCCTGCTCGGGCACCACGGTGGCCGATCTGGAGGCCGTGTGGGCCCGGGGCTTCCAGGAGGTCGAGCTGGTCAAGCGGGCCTCGCTGGCCGGCACCGGCACCTGTCAGGGATCGGTCTGCATGCCCCACGTGCGATCGTTCCTGGCCGCTCGGGGTGTTGCCGACCACGGCTCGTTCACCCCCCGCCCCCTGGTCCGGCAGATCACGATGGGCGAGGCGGCGGCCGGGTGGGCGCCACCCCCCGTGCGCCGCACCGGGCTCGACGCCGAGCACCGGGCCCTGGGCGCCAGCATGGATCGCTTCGGCGGCTGGTGGCGCCCCTGGCGCTACGGCGACCCGGTGCAGGAGTACTGGGCGGTGCGGGAGGGCGTCTCGGTGGGCGACGTCGGCACGCTGGGCAAGTTCCTGGTTTCCGGGCCCGATGTGGTCGAGCTGCTCGAACACGTCTATCCCACCCCGATCGCCGACTTGGCCGTGGGGCGCTGCCGCTACGTGGTCAACCTGGCCGAGTCGGGGGCCGTGCTCGACGACGGCATGGTGTGCCGGCTGGGCCAGCACCGGTTCCTGCTCACGTTCACCACCGGTGGGGCCGGCCTGGCCGAGGCCTGGCTGCGCGACTGGGCCGCCACGGTGGCCCCGCGGGTCCACATCCTGGACCGGACCCAGAGCTGGGGCGCCATCAACGTCACCGGTCCCCTGGCCGGCGAGCTGCTGGGCCGGCTGGGCCCGTCAGACCCGCTGCCGCCGTTCCTGGGCCACGTCGAGACCTCGGTGTCCGGCGTGCCCTGCCATGTGCTGCGGCTCAGCTTCACCGGAGAGATGTCCTACGAGGTGCACCACGCCGCCGACCGCTCGGTGGAGCTGTGGCGGGCCCTGTTGGCCGCCGGGCGTGACCTCGGCGTGAGGCCGCACGGGCTCGACACTCTGTTCACCCTGCGGTTGGAGAAGGGCCACGTGATCGTGGGCATGGACACCGAGGCCGACTCGACGCCCCGCCGCCTGGGGATGGACTGGGCCGTGCGGCCGCAGGCCAAGGGCGACTTCATCGGCCGGGCCGCTCTGGAGCGCACCGCCGCCCTCCCCCTCGACCGCCGCCTCGTCGGCCTGACCCCCGGGGGCGACCACTGGCGGCCCGGCACCGCCCCCGACGAGGGCGCCGTGATCCACTCCGGCCCGGCCACCGGGCCGGGGGAGGGTTACGCCGGCTACGTCACCTCGGCTCGCTGGTCGCCCATGCTCGGCCACCCCGTGATGCTGGGCTGGGTCGCCCTCGACGAGGAAGACGGCCAGCCGGTGGCCGACCTCACGATCGACGGTCACCCGGTTCGGGTCACGCCGGTGCCGTTCCTCGACCCGGAGGGCCGCCGTGCCCGGGCCTGAGGCGGTGGCGGTGCAACGGGGCCTGCGGGCGATGGCCAGCCCGGCCGTCATCGACGCCGCCCTGGCCGCCGGACTCGGCGACACGTTGGACGAGCTGGGCGCCGAGCCCCTGCGCCTCGCCCCCGACGACCTGCTCGTGCTCTCCACCGGCAACGGCTGGCACTGGGGGTCGCACGACGAGCTGCGGGCGGCCCTGGAAGACGCTCTGCTCCCCGGCGACCCCCACCTCCTCGTAGACGAGGAAGCCGGGTTCGCCGGGCGGGGCGGCAACGCGGAGGCCGTCCGCCGCTGGGTGGCGGCCAACGCCGACTGGCTCCTGCCCGACGGCGACGGGTTCCACCAGGGGCAGGTGGCGGGGCTGCCGGTGAAGATCCGGGTGCAGGCCTCCTGGGCCATGGTGCTCGTCCCCACCCCGATCGCCCACGAGCTGGCCGAGCGGCTCGGTCCCGACGGTGGGCTGGAGCGGCCGGCATGAACGAACAGGTGGAGGACGAGATCACCCTGCGCTGGGCCGACGAGCCCAAGGCGGCCTACGACGTGGTGATCATCGGCGGCGGCGGCCACGGGCTGGCCACCGCCTACTACCTCGCCACCCGGCACGGGATCACCAACGTGGCCGTGGTCGAGCGCAACTGGATCGGATCGGGCAACTCGGGCCGCAACACCACGATCATCCGCTCCAACTACGGCATCCCCGCCTCCGTCCGCTTCTACCAGCGCTCGGTGGAGCTGTACGCCGGCCTGGAGGCCGAGACCGGCCGCTCGGTGATGCACCAGCGCAAGGGTCTGCTGTGGATCCACCACAGCGAAACCGGCATCCGGGCCGAACGGGCCCGGGCCCACCTCAACCAGGCCATGGGAGTGGAGACCGAGTTCGTGGGCCCGGAGGAGATCAAGGCCATCGTGCCCGAGATCGACCTCAGCGGCGGCGGCCGGTTCCCGGTGATGGGCGCCTCCCACCACCTCCCGGCGGCCACCGCCCGCCACGACCGGGTGGTGTGGGCCTTCGCCGAGGGGGCAGCGGCCCAGGGGGTCGACATCCTCCAGCACACCACAGTCACCGGTATCCGCACCGCCGGCGGCGGCTCGGGAGCTGGCCGGGTGACCGGGGTGGAGACCGACCGGGGGTTCATCGCCGCCGGCACCGTGCTGTCGGCTACCGCCGGTCACACCACCACCATCACCGACATGGTCGGGCTGCGGATACCGATCCGCACCCACCAGCTCCAGGCCCTCGTCACCAACCAGTACCGGGGCCAGGGCGGTCGGGCCTTTCACCCCATCGTGGCCTCGGCCGAGCTGGCGTTCTACGTGTCGCAGACGGCCCGGGGCCAGATGCTGATGGGGGCCGAGTGGGAGCGCCAGCCGTCGTACTCCTACCGGTCGGGATCGGAGTTCCTGCGCTCGTGCACGGCCAAGGCCATCACCCTCCTGCCGTTCCTCCGCGACCTGCGGGTGCTGCGCCAGTGGACCGGGGTGTGCGACATCTCGCCCGACTCCTCCCCCATCATGGGTCTCACCCCGGTCGACGGCTTCCTCGTCACCACCGGCTGGGGCACCTGGGGATTCAAGGGCATTCCGGCCGGAGGTGAGGCGCTGGCCGAACTCATCGCCACCGGCCGCACCCCGGCCCTCATCGCCCCCTTCGGCCTCGACCGTTTCGCCCGGGACCGCATCCTGGCCGACGCCGGCTCGGCCGGCACCCAGTAGCGAGGAGATGGTCTGATGAAGCTCCACTGTCCCCACTGCGGCCCCCGTTCGGTCGAGGAGTTCCGCCACGGCGAGATTCCCCGGGTACCCGACCATCTGACCGACCCGGCCCAGCGCGACCTCGACCGGGTGTGGAACCGGACCAACCCCCAGGGCCCCACCACCGAGGCGTGGTTCCACGAACAGGGTTGCCACCGCTGGTTCCATCATGAACGAGACACGAGCTAACGGATGGCCGTGGGGCACCGCTGGCGCGTCCACTAGCCTCGGACCGTGGTCAGGTGCCGCTGGGCATCGCCAAGGGCGGCGAGCCACACGATCCGACGAAGGGTACGCAGGGTGCCGGCCGTGGCCGCACTCGTGCTGTTCCTGATCCCGGGATGCGGGTCCGGTACCGATCCCGCCGGTGGGCCGGCCCCCACCGGCGCCCCGGCCACCCTCGATGCCTCTGCCCCGTCGACCGCTGCCCCCACGGCCGCCACCACCCCATCCTCCCCGCCCACCACGGTGCCGGCGGTGGATGAGGCGGTCGCCGACCACACCGTGGTGGCTACGGCCACCGTGTCGAGGGTGGTCGCCCACCAAGCCCCCGATCCGGCCAGCCCCGAGGTCGGGCGCTTCGCCAACCCCATCCCCAGCGGGGCACCGCTGGTGTTCGAGGTGCGCAGCCAACAGGGCGGGTGGGTGGAGGTGTCGCTACCGGTGCGGCCCAACGGCACCACCGGCTGGATCGCGGCCGGCACCGTGGCCCTCAGTCGCAACCGCTTCCGGATCGAGGTGGACGTGTCGGACCACCACCTCCTGGTGCATGACGCCGACCAGGTGGTGGTCGACACCCCGGTGGGGATCGGCACCGGCGCCACCCCCACCCCCATCGGCTCGTTCTACCTGATCGAGCTGCTGGCCCCGGCCGACCCGAGCGGTCTCTACGGACCCTACGCGTTCGGGCTGTCGGGCTACAGCGAGACGCTGGCCTCGTTCAACGGAGGTGAGGGGGTGATCGGGATCCATGGCACCAACGACCCCACCTCGATCGGACGCGACTCCAGCCACGGCTGCATCCGCGTGCCGAACGACACGATCACCTACATGGCCTCGATCCTCCCGCTCGGTACACCGGTGGTGATCACCCCGTGACCCGGCGCCGGATCGCATTCCTGGCCCTGGCCGCCGCCGCTCTGGCGCTACTGGTGCCGGGCCGCATCGCCACCGCCCAGACCGACGGCGGAGGCGACGGCGGGCCGGGCGGCACCCTGCGGGTGGCCACCAAGCCGCTGGAACCGTTCGTCTTCGTCGACGCCGACTCCGGCGAGGTGCGGGGGTTCAGCATCGACGTGTGGGACGAGGTGGCCGACCGCCTGGAGGTGGAGACCGAGTGGGTGGTCCGCGACACCGTGGGCGAGGTGATCGACGCCAACCAGCAGGGCGAGGTGGACGTCGGTATCGCCGGCATCTCGATCACCCGAGAGCGCGAGGAGGTCATCGACTTCAGCCAGCCGTACTACCTGTCGGGTCACCAGATCGTGGTGCGTCAGAAGGGCAGCGGCGACGTGCTGGGGGTCCTGGGCCGGCTGATCGGGAGCCGCGAGTTCCTCGTTCCCCTCGTTGGGCTGATGATGTTGGTCATCGTCGTGTCGCATCTGGTGTGGTGGTTCGAGCGGGGCCATCAGTCCGACGACTTCCCCACCGAGTACCGCCGGGGGATCGGCGAGGCGCTCTGGTGGTCCACCGTGAACGTCGTCACAGGAGGCGAGGCGGTGAAAAACATCAACACCGCCGTCAGCCGCCTCATCGCCCTGATGTGGATGCTGGTGGGCCTGCTCCTGCTGGCCTATCTCACGGCCCGCGCCACTTCGATCCTCACCGTGGCCGAACTGCAGAGCGAGGTGAACAGCATCGACGACCTGGCCGGCAAGTCGGTCACCACGGTGGCCAACACCGAGTCGGTGGCGTTCCTGGAAGACGAGCTGGGCACGGTCCCGATGCAGACCGACGACATCGACACGGCCCTGGCCGACCTGGCCGCCGGCCGGACCGACGCCGTGGTGTTCGACTCGGGGGCCGTGGCCTACGCCGTCAACCAGCGTTACCGCAGCCAGCTCCAGCTCGTCACCCCGCTCGTGGGCCGCGACCCCTACGGCATCGCTCTGCCGTCAGGCAGCCGGTGGCGGGAGCGGATCGACGGCGCCGTGATCGAGATGGGCCGGGACGGCACGCTCGACCGTCTCGAACGTCAGTGGTTCGGCACCACGTGAGTCGACGTTTCGCGACCTCTGGCGTGGCTCCGACGTCTGTCGAGTAGCCTGCCGCCAACGCGCACTCCGCGGGCGACCCACAACCAACACATCCACCCTCTTTTCCTGGTGAGGCGGAACTGCTATGAGCGAATCCCTGGGCTACCCCGACCCCCTGTATCCCTACGGGCCCGGTTCGCGAGCTCCGCTGGCCGATGCTCGGGAGATGCCCGACTGCTACCCCATCAAGGGCAACGTCCGCGACGACGGGATCCGCTACTACCACCGCCCCGACTCCCGCAGCTACCGGGCGACCAGGGCCGAGGTCTGGTTCGACTCCCCCTCGGCGGCCGAAGCCGCCGGCTTCACCCTGGCCCCCACCCACCCGACCGGGTCGACCAGCGCGCCCTACGAGCCGGGCGGCTCGGCCCACCCCTGTTCGGCCGAGGCGGTCGAGTCCAATCGGACGATGGCCCGGGGCGGCACCGACGACCATCCCTACGGCCCGGGCTCCCGGGCCCCCTTGGCCGATGCCCGGGAGATGCCCGACTGCTACCCCATCAAGGGCAACGTCCGCGACGACGGGATCCGCTACTACCACCGCCCCGACTCCCGCAGCTACCGGGCGACCAGGGCCGAGGTCTGGTTCGACTCCCCCTCGGCGGCCGAAGCCGCCGGCTTCACCCTGGCCCCCACCCACGGCGACGGCACCGACGGGGTGAGCTACGAGCCCGGTGGCTCCAACCATCCCTGCACGGCGGCCACCGTGGACGCCAACCGGGCTGCGGTCCGAGCCCTGGCGGCCGGCGCCGCCCCAGCGATCGCTCCCCTTGTCGGTGACCGCCTGGCCGGCGCCACCGCCTCCGGGGCCGGGCCCCAGGGTGAGGACGGCATGGACATCGAGCCCGGCCGCCCCGCCCACGACGTCGAACGCCATCCCTTCGGGGTCGGGAGCCACGCTGTGGGCGACGATCACCGCACAGCACCGGTCGGCTACCCGATCAAGGGCAACGTGCGCCGCGACGGGTCTCGCCGCTACCACCGGCCCGACTCGACTGCCTACGGCACCACCAATGCCGAGGTCTGGTTCGACTCCCCCTCGGCGGCCGAAGCCGCCGGCTTCAGCCTGGCTGCCTCCCATCCGCAGGGGGCCGACGCGGCCCGGTTCGAGCCGGGCGGCGACGGCCACTCGTGGTCCCGGGCCGAAGTGGGCGACGCCCGCATCCGGGCCCTCTACGGCCCCGACGGGGCACGAGGGTCGTCAGGCACCGCACCGGCCGACGACAAAGACGGCGTCTCGACCGCCGGGCTGACCGCGTCCGGGCTGGCCGGCGCCGGACTCCTGGCCGCCGGTGCTGCGGCGCTGGGTCGGCTCGGCTTCGACGCCGACCTCCACCCGTTCGGAATCGGCAGCCACCGGCTGCTGGCCAAGGCCACCGACACGCCCCGGTTCCATCCGATCAAGGGCAACGTCCGCAACGACGGGGGGCGGATCTACCACCGCCCCGACTCCACCAGTTACTCGGTGACCAAGCCCGAGGTGTGGTTCGACTCGCCGTCGGCGGCCGAGACCGCTGGCTTCACCTTGTCGCCCAGCCATCCGGCGGGAGCTGCCGCCTCCGACTTCGAGCCCGGTGGGGCCCGCCACCCGTGGTCGGCCGACGAGGTCAACACCGCCCGGCTCCGCTTCCTCTACGGGCCCGACTGGTCGGGCCGGCTCAGCGATCTCCCTGCCGACTCGGCCGGCGGTGGCGCCGATGCCGATAGTGGCACCGGCCGGGCCGGGTTGGCCGCCGGGGCTGCGGCGTTGGCCGGAACGGCCGCCGTGGCCGGGGCCGGCGCCTTGCTCGGGGCCGACGGCGACGACGACGGCCGGTCCGCGGCCGAGAAGTTGGGGGCCACCACTCTCGAGCTGCCAGGACCAGTGGCGGCCTCCAGTGCCATTCCGGTCGATCCCGCCGTCACCGCCCCTGCCGCCGCCAACGCCGGAGAACAGGTCACCACCCGACTCAGTCGCCCGGCCGGCCGGGAGCACCCCGGCGACGGCAACACCATCGACACAACCGCCCTCGACCCCGCCGCCCTCGACCCCAGCGCGCTCGACGATGCCAGCGCCGGCGACGACGATGCCAGCGCCGGCGACGACGATGCCGCCCGTGCCTCAGTCGGCGAAGACGACGAGTCCGGCCACCGGGGGGCGGCCACTGTCGCCGCCGGGGTCGTCGGACTCGGCCTGGCCGGCGGGGCCGCCTACCTGGCCAACCGGGGCGACGACGACGGGCACGGTGACGACAGCGGGACCGGGGCCGGCGACACCGCCGACACCGACGACACCGCCGAAGCGCCGGCGGGCACCGGCGCCGCCGCCTTCCATGCCGACGAGACGGTGAAGGCCCCCGGTCAGGATCTGGCCAGCGCCGGCACGGCGCGGGCCGAACGGTCGGCTGATGACGCCGGGCGGCGAGCTGCCTCCGGTATCGGAACCGGCGGAGCCGCCGCCACCGGAGCCGCCCTCACTGGGGCCGCCGCCGCCGGGCCACGGCTGACGGCGCTCAGTGGAGGCAGGGACGGCAGTGGTGCCGACGGGCGACGCCGCGGCGGCCTGTGGGCCTGGCTCGCGGCCGCAGCGGCCGCCATCGTCGTCCTCGGCCTCCTGCTGTCGATGTGCGGCGGGTCGAGCAACACCAACGAAGCCACCGGGGGCGGGGCCAAGGGCAGCGATCTGGCCAGCTCGGCCTCAACCGAGGCCAGCTCGGCCCCCAACGGGCCCAGCACCAGCGCCAGCGGCGAGTCGACCACCGCCCAGCAGTCCACCACCCAGGCGACGGCAGCCAGCACCTCCGCCACCGCCGCCCCGTCGACCACGCAGGCTCCGGCCGGGCCGTCGACCTCGGTGAACGCCAACGACGACCTGAAGTTGCGGGCCCTCGCCGCCCTCGACGCCGCCGGGTTCAAGAACGTGCAGGTGGAGGTGTCGTCGGGCCGGGTCCGGATCACGGGCAATGTCCCGTCGGCGGCCGACGCCACCAAGGCCGAGGGCGCCCTCAACGGCATGGCGGGCCTCTCAGGCGTCGACAATGCTCTGGTGGTAGCGGAGACCCCCACGGCCAACGCAGTGTCGGGCGATCCCCGCTACACGGGCTGAGGGAGCCAGGGCCTCGCCCCTGACCCTGACCC
>CADEDH010000089.1:7987-16341 GCA_902826025.1 uncultured Actinomycetes bacterium | reverse complement strand
CCCTGACCCTGACCCGGGTTCAGCCGGCGTAGGCCAGCATCCCACCCTCGAGGTTCACCACGTCGCCGAAACCGGCCTCGGTGAGCATGATCGACGCCTTGGTGCTGCGGCCGCCGCTGCGGCACAGCACCACGACGCGGCGCGACCTGTCGAGCTCGTCGAGGCGGGCCGCCAACTCACCGAGCGGGATGTTGACCGCTCCGGGGAGGGTGCCCTCGGCCACCTCGTCGGGCTCGCGGACATCGACCAGCTGGCCGTCGGTCCCGAGGGCGGTCTGGTAGTCGTTCACGGAATGATCGCGGTGGGCCATGGCGGCACCGAACCTTTCGTTCAGAGGATTTGTCCTAATATACGGACATATTCAGTGTAGGGCGACGTCTTCCGGATCGCTCACCGACCCGGGGGACGATGATGCCGGATCGGGCGCTCCATGCGGGCGAATCGGGGCCAGCGCGACCATGGCGGGCCGGCCTCGAACCCTCCGTCCACCACGAACTCGCGGCCGGTGATCCATTCTGAGTCGTCGCTGGCCAGGAACAGGGCCATGTTGGCGATGTCCCGAGGCTCGCCCACCCGGCCCATCACCTGGCTGGCGGCGCCGCTCTCCCGCAGCTGCTGGATCTGGCTCTCGTCGGCGTCGGGTCGCCCGGCGGCCAGCGGCGTGGCGATGAAGCCAGGACAGATGGCGTTGACCCGGATGTTGTGCTCCCCCAGCTCCAGCGCCACCGTCTTGGTGAGGTGGATCACGGCGCACTTGGCCACGCTGTAGAGATGGGGGGCGAAGCCCACCCGGATGCCAGCGACGCTGGCGGTGGAGATGATCGAGCCCGACCCCTGGGCCGTCATCACCGGCGCTGCGTGCTTCATGCCGAGGAACACGCTTTTCAGCAGGACGTCCATCGTCAGGTCGTAGTCGTCGAGCGTGGTGGCCGAGATCGGGCCCAGCGCCCCACCGAAGCCGGCGTTGTTGTAGAGGCAGTCGAGTCGGCCCCAGCGGTCTGTGGCTTCGGCGATCATCGCCGCCACCTGGTCCTCCTGGCTCACGTCGGTCTGGAGGAAGGCGGCGGCGTCACCCAACTCAGCCGCCAGGGCCACTCCCTTGTCGGCGTCGAGGTCGGTGATGAGCACCTTCGCCCCCTCCTCGACGAAGCGCTGCGCCGTGCCGGCCCCGATCCCGCTGGCGCCACCGGTGATGATCGCCACCTTGCCGTCCAGACGTCCCATCCGTGCCTCCTGTTTTCCCTGACCACCAGCCCTCGGCGGCGGTTCGCATCGGTCTACCGACTCTAGGAGGCCCGGCCGGCCGGTCCCAGTCGACGGCCCCCACCGACCGCCCCGCCGACCCCGGAAGCCGACGTCGGGCGGCGGACAGCACATCTACCCGACCGTCCCGAACCCTCACCGTTCGTTAGGCTTGCGGTGCATGCTCGACGACCTCCGAGACCGCTACGGATCCTGGCGACTACTCGGCGGCCCCGTGGCCGTACTGGTGCTTGTCGCCCTAATCGCCTTCGTGCTCATGCGGGGCACGAGTTCCTCGCTGGAGACCGACCCCAGTAGCCCCACCACGGCGCCATTGACGGTCAACACCCTGGGCTCGTCGGGCGATCCTGAACCACCGGCCGTCACCGACACCCCCGCCGTGCCGCCGGGTGCCTACGTGAACGAACAGGGCAGCTACTTCTCCACCTACTCGGCCCCGGCCGACACAATGGCATGGAGCCGGTCCTCCAGCCTGCTGTTCAACCAGCCCCTCCCAGCCGACACCCCCAACGCCCCCGACTCGGCCGAGATCGCCGCCCGGATCGACCAGGTGGTCCGGGGCCAGCGGCTGTACGACTACGCCAGCGGCATCGAGGACGACATCAACTCGCCCGTGATCGTGCTCGTCGACTCCGACGCCGAGGGCTTCACCCCCGTCCGCTTCCGCCCCGACGACTGCGGAGCGACAGACAAGCGCTGGTGGAACTGGACGGCCGAGGAGTTCGAGCCGTACGTCAACGGGGCCTACGCCTCGCTCGACAAGGTGGGGGTGCCGCTGCCCGCCGGGTTCCAGATGCGGGAAGACGACAGCGACTTCCACCTCGTCATCTACGACTGGCGGCGCGACACGATGATCGAGCTGTGGCGGGCCAAGACGGAGAACGTCACCGGCCGGCCCGGGCTCGAGGTGTGCTGGGGCGGAATCGTGAAACAGTACGCCTCCGCCAGCACCGGGATCTTCCCCTTCCCCATGGGGGTGGCGGCCGCCGGCACTTCGGCCGTGGGCCTCACGATCACCATGAACGACATCCAGCAGGGTGAGATCCGCCACGCCATCGCCGTATCGGCCCAGTTCGGCCTGAACGACCGCAACGGCACCACCCACTCCTACCCGGCCAACCGCAACGACGGCGGCTGTTCCGATGTGGTGGCAGCCACCGATCCCGAGGTGAAGAAGGTCACCGACGCCATGGACGGCGCCCGGTACTGCATCCGGGAAGGCCAGCGCCTGCGCCTGCCCCCCGACTACCCCGTCGATTCCCTCCCCACCCCGTTCGCCCGGATGGTGGCCAAAGCGGTGCGCGATTACGGCCTGGTGCTGGTGGACGACGCCGGCTGCTTCTGCCTCCAGGCCGAGAGTGGGGTCTCGGTGACCCAGAACGGGTTCGGCTCCACCAGCCCGTGGGACCAGCTGTACAACGGCACCAACGACACCGAGGTGATGCTGGCCATCGACTGGACAAAGCTTCAGGTGCTCCCGGCCGACTGGGGCCGCCCTGAGGGCTACCAGATCGTGTGCGCCGGCCCCGTCGGCACCGGCCTGGCCAACCCGGTGGGCGACGACGCCCGGTGCCAGGCCCCGATGCCGGCCTACTCCTCCGGCTGAGTCAGGCCTCGGCCTCGGCGGACGACCCCTCGCCCTCCACGTGGGCCAGGACCTTTCGCAGAAGGCGGGTGAGTTCCTGTCGCTCCCGGCCGGTGAGGGCGTCGGCCACCGCCGACTCCTGCCGGTTGAACAACGGGAAGACCCGGCGGATCACCCGGCGGCCAGCGGCCGTCATCGACACCACCACCAGCCGGCCGTCGTCGGCGTGGGGGCGACGCACCACCCAGCCCCGCTTCTCCAGCGTGGTCAGCACCCCGGTGAGCGTGCCCTTGGTGACGCCGCACTCCTCGGCCAGGTGCCGGGTCTCCTGGGGCCCCCACACCCACAACACGAACAGGGCGGTGAACCCGGTCCATGACAGGCTGTCGACCCCCAGCACCTCCCGCTCCACCCGGGCCCGCACTGCGTTGGCTACCCGGTAGACGTTCGACACCATGGCCATGGCCGGGAAGTCGATGTCATGCAGCTCACCCACCCGGGCCGCCACCTCGGCCTCCCGGTCGGTCGGCTCCGACCACTTCGCCGCCCGGCGAGCCGGCCGGGCGACCTCGTTGCTGCTCATCGCCGGCCGACCCTACCGCCGCGCCGGGGCCGAACGGCCGAAACCCGTTACTGTTTGGAACCGAACGAACTTGGTACTGACCGTCGATCCTGGTGGCCGCCGTCTGATACCTTGTGCGTCCGTCCAGTACCAGTGGCCGCTAGGGGCCACACAACTTGGGGAGAGAGCTCGATGCGCTTGACGCGCTCCAAGATTGCCACCTACCTGTTCACGGGTGCATTGGTGGTCGCCGGCTGCGGCAGCAGCGGCGAAGAAACCGACACCACCACCAACGCCACAACAGGCGCCACGACGGGGGGCTCCGGCGCCGCCCCCGGCACGAACCCGGCTACGGCCGGCGACTGCAAGCTCGACGAGCCGTTGAAGATCGGCTACATGATGGACACCGGCCTGGGGGCCATCGGCGACGTACCGGCCAATGCCGGCGCTGAGTTCAAGGTGAAGCAGATCAACGACGCCGGCGGCGTGGGCGGCCAGAAGATCGAGTACGAGTCGAAGCAGGTGGCCGACGACGATCCGGCCGCCGGTCAGAGGGCCACGGCCGAGCTGATCGAGGGCGGGGCCGACGTGATCCTCGGCCCGCCGTTCGCCACCATGGGCCTGCCCATGCTGGAGGAGACCAAGGGTGAGATCCCGGTCATCTTCGTGACCTCCACCGAGGTGTCCCTCACCGACTCGGCCAACGGCTCGTTCCTGGCCTCGTTCAACGACAAGGTGCAGGCCTCGGCCGCCGCCGAGCTGGCCAAGAAGCAGGGGGCCAAGAACGCGGTGACGATCTCGTCCAACGACATCCCCTACCTCAACGTCACCACCAAGGCCTTCGCCGAGGTGTTCGAGGCCCAGGGCGGCACGGTGCAGACCGACCTCTCGTACAGCCTCGGCGCCACCGACTTCAGCGCCCAGGTCAACGAGATCAAGGGCCTGAGCCCCGTGCCCGACGTGATCTACTCGGCCTTCTTCCTGCCCGAGGCCGGCGTGTTCCTGGAGCAGCTCCGGGCGGCCGGTGTCGAGAGCACGGTGATCAGCGCCGACGGGTTCGACGCCTCCGAGGTGTGGAGCATCGGCGACGCCGCCGAGGGCGTGTTCTACACCGCCCACACCTTCCCGGCCGAAGGCAACGAGGTCCAGGCGTTCCTCGACGCCTACAACGCCAGCGGGGGCAAGGACATCCCGACCCCGTCGTTCGGCTCCCTGGGGGCCGAGGCGGTGGAGACGGTGGTGGCCGCCGCCGAAGCGGCGTGCAGCACCGACGGCAAGGCCCTGATCGAGGCGATCAGCGCCATCAAGGACCTGGAGACCACCACCGGTGGCCTCACCTACGAGGGCACCACGGGCACCCCCAAGCGGGACGTGGTGATCATGACGGTGAAGGACGGCAAGCCGACCCTGGCTGAGCAGTTCTTCCCCACCCAGGTCGCCAAGTAGGCACCGTGCTGGCGGTCGAGCAGCTGACGACCCGGTACGGCTCGCTCACCGCGCTGCACCAGGCCACGCTCCGGGTCGACGAGGGTGAGTTGATCACGCTCGTCGGCCCGAACGGGGCCGGCAAGACCACCCTGCTCACCTCGATCGCGGGGCTCCTGCGGCCGGCCGAGGGGCGGGTCGTGTTCGAGGGTCGGGACGTCACCGGTTGGGACCCGGCCCGCCTGGTGCGGGCCGGTCTGGCCCTGGTGCCCGAGCGGCGCCGGATCTTCAAGGACCTGACGGTGGCCGAGAACCTGAAGCTGGCCGGGGTGACGGCGTCGGCCGCCGACCGCCGGGACCGCCTGGCCCGCCTGCCCGAGGTGTTCCCCATCCTGCGCGACCGCTGGACCACCGCCGCCGGCTTCCTGTCGGGCGGCGAAGCCCAGCAACTGGCCGTGGCCCGGGCCCTGATGAGCGATCCCCGGCTGCTTCTGCTCGACGAACCCTGCCTGGGCCTGGCACCCACCATGGTCGACGTGGTGTTCGACCTGCTGGCCGACCTCCGCCGGGAGGGCCGCACCATCCTGGTGGTGGAACAGCAGGCCCGGCGGGCCCTGTCGATCGCCGATCGGGCCTATGTACTGCGCACCGGCCGCATCGTGGCCGAAGGCCCGGCGGCCGAGCTGGCCCAGCGCTCCGACCTGTTCGAGGCCTACGTCGGAGGAGGACAGTCGTGACCAGCTTCGTGCAGAACCTGATCGACGGCTTGGGCAACGGGTCCACCTATGCCCTGATGGCGGTGGGGGTGTCCCTCATCTTCGGGGTGATGCACCTCGTCAACTTCGCCCACGGCGAGTTGCTGACCGTGGCCGCCTACATGACCTACTTCCTTCAGAGCCGGGGTGTGAGCTGGTGGATCATCGTGCCGGTGGCGATCGCCACCGCCATGGTGACCTCGATGGGGGTGGAGGCCGTCGCCTTCCGCCGCATCCGGGGGGCCAACCCGTTCACCCTGCTGCTCACGTCGTTCGCGCTGGAGATCCTGAGCCACGCCTGCTGGAAGCTGTTCGTGGGCTCCGAACGCAAGCAGTTCGACAAGCCGGGCTGGTCTTTCAACACCTTCGAGCTGGGGCCGTTCCTGTTCGAAGTATGGGACGTGGCCGCCATCGTCACCACCATCGTGTGCCTGGCCGCCACGGCCTGGATCCTCCGCAACACGCTCTTCGGCCTGGCCATCCGGGCTTCGGCCGAGGATTTCGACGCCGCCCGCCTGATGGGGGTGAAAGCCAACCGGGTCATTTCCGGAGCCTTCGCCCTGGCCGGTGTGCTGGCCGGCATCTTCGCCGCCCTCAGCCTGATGCGAACCGGCCTGGCCGAACCCCGGATGGGGGCCAATCCGCTGTTGAAGGCGGTACTGGCCGCCATCATCGGCGGCCTCGGCAGCCTGCAGGGGGCCGTGGTGGGCGGGCTGGCCCTGGGGGTGGCCGAGGTGTTCGTGCGGGGCTACGTTGGCGACTGGTTCGGCTCCCAGGCCGCCGGCCTCACCGATGGCCTGGTGTTCGCACTGATCGCCCTGCTGTTCGTGGTGCGCCCCCAGGGGCTGTTCAACGTGGCCACGGCCGAGCGGGTGTGACCGTGGACGGCATCTTCTCCCCCGACTCCCTGCGGCGCACGGCGGCCACCGCCGCCGGCAACCTGGCCCTCGTGGCCCTGGTGCTGGGGGCCGGCCTGGTCTATGGCATCGGGGGGTCGTCGGCCCGAGACGACCTCGTGACCGACGCCCTGATCAACCTGGTCATCGTCATCGGGCTGCAGGTGTTCATCGGCAACACCGGGGTGCTGTCGTTCGGCCACCTGGCCTTCGGGTCGATCGCCGCCTATACCTGCGCTCTGCTGGCGGTACCCGCCACCCGCAAGGCGGTGCTGCTACCCAACGCCCCCTGGGGCATCCAGAACGTGGAGATCAACGTGCTGGTGGCCACCCTGCTGGGGGTGGCTGCCGCCGTCGTCATAGGCGCCCTCCTGGGCCTGGTGATGGCCCGCACCAGCGGGCTGGCGGCCACCATGATCACCCTGGCCTTCCTGTTCGTGACCGAGGCGGTGGCCGAGAACTGGATCGACCTGACCAACGGGGCCGGCAGCATCTCCAGCGTCCCCCGGCTGGAGAGCCGGACGTGGATCCTGCTGGCGGTGGCGACGGCCGTGGTGGCGGCGGCCGCCTTCCGCCACTCCCCCATCGGCCGCTTCGCCCAGGCCGGCCGGGAGGACGAGCTGGCGGCGGGGGCCATGGGGATCGACCTGCGGGTCACCCGGTTCGCCGCCCTGGTGGTGAGCGCCGGGCTGGTGGGCCTGGGCGGGGCCATGCGAAGCCAGTCGCTGGGCACGGTGAATCCCACCCAGTTCAGCTTCGAGTTGTCGGTGATCGTGCTGGCCATGCTGGTGGTGGGCGGGATGCGGACGATCTCGGGCGCCATCGTGGGCACGGTGCTGGTGACGGTGGGCAAGGACGTGTTCCGCTGGCTGGGTGACGGCCCCGCTGGCCTGCCCACGGTGGAGGGCATGCCCGACTTCTTCCTCGCCGCGCTGCTCCTGGCCGTCCTCCTCACCCGCCCCAGCGGCCTGCTGGGCGACTGGGACGCCGGCCAGCTCGTGTCCCGCCGCTTCCTGAAAACCCCCGAAATTACGCGTCCGAGTAGCGCTCAGCGCACCTCAAACGCGTCAGAATCCGGCGCCGCATTGGTGGCCGACGGACTGGGGGTCACCTTCGGGGGGTTCACCGCCGTCGACGCCGTGTCGCTGCGGGTGGAGCCGGGCGAGGTGCGGGGCCTGATCGGGCCGAACGGGGCCGGCAAGACCACGTTCGTCAACCTGCTCACCGGCATGGTGCCGCCCACCCGGGGCTCCGCCAGCCTCGGTGGCCGGCCGCTGGCCGGAGTCCCCCACGCCATCGCCCGCCAGGGCCTGGCCCGCACCTTCCAGAACCTGCGGGTGTTCGCCAACCTCTCGGTCCGGGAGAACGTGGCGGTGGCGGCGCTGTCGGCGGCCCGGCACCGGGCCAGCCGGCCACCGGTCGACGTCGACGAGTTGCTGACGATCAGCGGTCTGGCCGAGGTGGCCGATCGGCCGGCGGCAACGCTCGACTACGGCAACCAGCGGCGGCTGGAGATCGCCCGGGCCGCCGCCCTCCGGCCCGACTTCCTGCTGCTCGACGAGCCGACCTCGGGCATGAGCGACAGCGAGTCGGAGGCCATGATCGGTCATGTGCGCACGGTGGCGGGTCTGGTGGGGGCCGGCGTGCTGGTGATCGACCACGATCTGGGCTTCATCACCAGCATCTGCGACCGGATCACGGTGCTCGACCAGGGCGAAGTCATCGCCGAGGGCACCCCGGCCGAGGTCCGGGCCGACCCGGCCGTGATCGTCGCCTATCTCGGATCCCAGGCCGAAGGGGCGGAGGCCGCCGTATCCCAGGCCGAAGGGGCGGAGGCCGCCGTATCCCAGGCCGAAGGGGCGGAGGCC
>CADEDH010000089.1:5021-7887 GCA_902826025.1 uncultured Actinomycetes bacterium | reverse complement strand
ATCCCAGGCCGAAGGGGCGGAGGCCGCCGTATCCCAGGCCGAAGGGGCGGAGGCCGCCGTATCCCAGGCCGACGAGGTCAGGCCGTGAGGGCGGTCGAGCTACGGGCGGTGGGCGCCGGCCTCGTGGTCACCGACCGGCCCTGGCCCACCGCCACCGACGGCGGCACGGTGATCGACGTGACTGCCTGCGGGGTGTGCCACTCCGACGTCCACGTGGTCGACGGCGTCTACCCCAGCCCCCTGCCGCTGGTGCTGGGTCACGAGGTGACCGGCGTCCACCCCGAGCTGGGCCCGGTGATCGTCTACGCCCCCTGGGGCTGCGGCCGGTGCCGCTTCTGCTTGGCCGGCGAAGAGATGCTGTGCCCCGACGGGCGGGAGGCCGGCATCTTCGCCGACGGCGGCTACGCCGAGGCCATGGCCGTACCCGATCCCCGTTACCTCCATCCACTCGACGGCCTCGACCCCGTCACCTCCGCTCCCCTGGCCTGCGGCGGCCTCACCGCCTTCCGTGCGGTGAAGCACACCCTGCCCACCCTGCGGGCGGCGGGGGCCGGCCCCCGGGCGCCGAGCCGGGTGATCGTTCTCGGGGCCGGCGGCCTGGGCCAGTTCGCCATCCAGTACCTGCGGCTCCTGACCGACGCCGAGGTGGTGGTGGGCGACCCGTCGCCGGCCAAGCAGGCCCGGGCCCTCGAGCTGGGGGCCCGCATGGCCGCCGACCCGGGCGACCTCAACGACGCCGACGCCGGCACGGCCACCGTCGTGCTCGACTTCGCCGGGGCCGACCAGTCGCTGGCCGCCGCCGCCCGCCTGGTGGCCCGCCAGGGCCTGGTGGTGGTGGTCGGCCTCTACGGCGGGCGCATCCCGTTCGGCCTGGGGGCGGTGCCCCACGAGGCCCGGTTCATGTCCAGCATCTGGGGCAGCCCGGCCGAGCTCGACGAACTGCTGGCCCTGGCCCGCCGGGAGCGGATCGAGCACACCGTCGAGGTGATGGCTCTGGCCGACGCCGAGCAGGCCCACCAGCGCCTGCGTCGGGGTGAAGTCGCCGGCCGGGTGGTCCTTGTCCCCCAACCGCAAGGAGTTGCATGATGACCGGTGGCGATCCCGATCACGTCGCCCGCCTCATTTCGGAGCACGGCATCCACACCGTCGAGGTGGCCGTGGCCGACACCTATGGCCACCTGCGGGGCAAGCGGGTGCCGGCCGACCGGTTCCTGCGATCGGTGGCGGCCGGCGGGGTCCACATCGCCGACGCCATCTTCGTGTTCGACCTTCACTGCGACATCGTCGACAGTCCGTTCATCAACATGGGCACCGGCTTCCTCGACTGCCACCTCCACCCCGACCTGTCGACGTTCCGGGTGCTCCCCCACCGCCCCGGCTACGGGCTGGTGTTCGCCGACGCCTTCGACTCCAGCGGCGCCCCGCACCCGCTGGCGCCCCGCACCGTGCTCGCCCGCCAGGTGGAGCGGCTGGCGGCGCTCGGTCACCAGGCCGTGGTGGCCACCGAGCTGGAGTGCTACATCTGCACCGACGACTGGCAGCCGATCCAGAGCCACGTGCAGTACAGCTCGCTGACCGACGCCCCCGCGCTGGAAGACCTGGTGGTGGAGATGCGCCACGGGCTGCTGGGGGCCGGGATCCCGCTCGAGTCGTCGAACCCGGAGTACGGGCCGGGCCAGCTGGAGATCAACTTCGGACCGGCCGACCCGCTCCGCACGGCCGACAACACCGCCCTGTTCAAGTCGATCATCAAGGAGATCGCCAACCGCCGGGGGCTGCGGGCCACGTTCATGCCCAAGCCGTGGGCCGACCAGTCGGGCTCGGGGATGCACATCCACACCAGTCTCAGCGATCCCGGCGCCGGCGGGAACTCGTTCAGCCAGGCCGAGGGCCATCCCTGCGAGCTGATGGCGGCGTGGGTGGGGGGCCTGCTGGCCAATGCCCCGGCCATGAGCCTGGTGATGATCCCCACCCCCAACGGCTACAAGCGGGTGCGGCCCTACACCTTCGCCCCCACCCACGTGCACTGGGGCGACGACAACCGCACGGTGCTGGCCCGCCTCACGATGGGAGCCGGGGCGGCCAACCGGGTGGAGTTCCGCTCGGCCGGGGCCGACGCCAACCCCTACCTGGCCATCGCCGCCGTCCTGGCCGCCGGTTGTGACGGTCTGGAGCAGTCCCACCCGTTGCCGCCCAAGGCCGAAGGCGACCAGTACACCGATCCCGGCGAGCACGCTCCCCTTCCCCTCACCATCGAGGCCGCTCTCGAGGCTTACCGGGGCAGCCCGCTGGCCGCCGCCCTGGGGGCCGACTTCAGCGAGAACTTCGTGGGGATCGCCGAGACCGAGGCGGCCCGCTACGCCGACGCCGTGAGCGACTGGGAGCGCCAGCGGTACCTTGAATTCTCATGAGCGGGAATTTTCATGAGCGGGAGTTTTCATGAGGGAGTTCTCGTGACGTCCGGCGCCGGCCTCGATCCCATCGCCGACCCGGGGGTGTACGAGGCCGGTGGGATCCCCCACGAGGCCTTCGCCCACCTGCGGGCCGATGACCCGGTGCACTGGACGCCGTGGCACAACAGCCGGGGCGGGTTCTGGTCGGTCACCCGTCACCCCGACGTGTACGCCGTGAGCCGCGACGCCGCCACCTTCTGCAACGGCGAGTTCACCAACCTGTTCGAGCTGTCGGAGGAGGCCAAGGCGGCCCGGCGGTCGATCATCGATTCCGACGCCCCGCTCCACACCCGGCTGCGCCGCCTGGTGCTCCCGCCGTTCACCACCCGCAAGGTGCCCGACTACGACACCGCCACCCGGGCCATCACCGCCCGCCTGCTCGACGCCGCCGTGGCCGCCGGCCCCACCGACCT
>CADEDH010000089.1:0-4921 GCA_902826025.1 uncultured Actinomycetes bacterium | reverse complement strand
GACGGCGACCGTCTCAGCGACGCCGAGTTCTGCAACTTCTTCCAACTGCTGGTGTTCGCCGGCAACGAGACCACCCGCACCGCCCTGTCCCACGGCCTGCTGGCCTTCATGCAGCATCCCGACCAGCTGGAGCGGCTCCACGCCGACCCATCGCTGATCCCAGGAGCGGTGGAGGAGATCATCCGCTGGGCCACCCCGGTGCTCCACATGCGCCGCACCGCCACCACCGACACCGCCCTCCACGGCACCCCGATCGCCGCCGGCGACTGGGTGGTGCTGTGGTACGCCTCGTCCAACTTCGACGGCACGGTGCTGGCCGATCCGCTGCGCTTCGACGTCGGCCGCCCGGTCAACCCCAATCATCAGGCGTTCGGCGGCTACGGCCCCCACCACTGCCTGGGCGCCCACCTGGCCCGGCTGGAGATCAAGGTCGTGCTGGAGGAGATCGTGGCCCGGGGCCTGCGGGTGGAGCCGACCGACGACCCGCCGGTGCGGGCGCTGTCGAACTTCGTCCACGGCATCCTGCGCCTCCCCGGTCAGCTGGTGGTCGGTAGCCGGTAGGCCCCCGGGGCCGGCTTGAGGGGCCGGGCATACCACAGGGGGCGTCGCAGCTCCCCGGTGGGCGGGCGGGTCTTGGCCAGCCAGTCCCGGTAGGCATCCTTCGACTTGGCCGTGTCGACCACCACGTCGCCGTAGTTGTCGCCGGCCTGGGCCGGGCCCACCCGCACCCGCTGGTGCCAGCACTGCATGCCCGAGATCGGGTCGGGCTGGACGCAGAAGGTGGCGTTCTGGTGCACGCCGGTGTCGTTCCACCAGATCCGGCCGGTGTCAGGGTCGGACGACGGATAGGCCTCGTTGCCGTGGTCCCGCCGCAGCTTCCAGGTGGTGCCCTCGTGCGTGATCGACGCCTTGCCCGCCCCCCAGGAGCGGGCCTGGTCCTCCTCCAGGCGCCACCGGCCCATGTGGTGGGAGGCGGCCACCACCCCGGGGCGGATGCCCTCGGTGCGCCAGGCCATGATCACGAAATGCCCGATCCGGGTGCTCACCCGCACCAGGCCACCCTCGTCGATGCCGAGCTGCTCGGCGTCGGCCGGGTGGATCCACAGCGGGTGGCGGTGGCTGATCTCGTTCAGCCACTTGGAGTTGGCCGACCGGGTGTGGATCAGCGTCGGGATGCGGAATGTGGGCAGCAGGATGCGCTCGTCACCAGCCAGGTCCATGTCTTCCCAGTGCACGTGGGACGGGATCCAGCCTGGCGTGGCGTGCTCGGGCCAGCCCCAGTCAGCCAGGGTGGTGGAGTACAGCTCCAGCTTGCGCGACGGCGTGGGAAACCCCTCCCGGGCCACGCCGTCGACGTCGACCGCCGGGGAGCCGTCGCCCAGGGGGGCCAGCGTGAGGCCGTCGAGCTCCTCGGACGCCCCCGACCACGCCCCCGGCGTGCCCGGCTTGCGGTACACGCCGTGGCGGTCCCGCTGGCAGCCCTCCAGAGCCGTCTCGGGGACCTCCCGCTCGTGGGGCTCATAGGGGTCGCCGGGCAGGGCGAAGGCCGACCGATCCCGCATGTACTCGAGCGGGCTCTGGCCGGCGGCGGCCGCCGCCTCGGCCAGACCGGGCACCCCGTCGGCGAACATGCGGCCGTAGTACTCGTCGATGCTGATGGGGGTGCCGGGCTCGTCGATCGACTCGAACCAGCGGCGGATGCCGAGCGAGCCGTCGGGGTCGATCCGCCACGACAGCTCGATCCACAGCTCGTTCTCCTCCCACACCTCCCCCGGGTTGTGCTCCCGGCTGGGGGTGCCGGGCTCCAGCTCGCCCCGCAGCTCGGCGTAGCGCCGCATCGTGGGTTGGCGGAACCCGATCCAGCGGCCGGCGTGGGTCTCGTAGCTGTGGACGTCGTGGCGTTCGGTGGCCACCCCCATGGGCAGCACGTAGTCGGCGAACCAGGCCGTCTCGGACCAGGTGGGGGTGAGGGCCACGTGGCAGCCGACCTTGTCGGTGTCGGTGAGGGCCTCCAGCCACGAGAAGCCGTCGGGGTTGGTCCACACCGGGTTGTAGACCCGGGAGAAGTACACGTCGAGCCGGCCCCGGCCCTCGTTGAGGAAGTGGGGCAGCAGGATCGACATCTCGTGGTAGGCCAGCGGGTACTCCCGGGGCCAGTTCAGCTCGTTCCAGCTCGTCACCGCGGGGGCGCCCAGGGGGGCGGCCGGGGCGAACTTGTTCATGCCGTTGCCGGCGGTGCCCCCCTTGGTGGCCACCGAGCCGGTGAGGACATTGAGGAAGAACAGGCAGCGGGCCACCTGCCAACCCCCGAGGTGGCCGGCACCGGCGGCCCGCCAGTTGTGGGAGGCGAACCGGGTGGGGTGGGCCCCGATCAGCTCGGCCAGCTCCCGGATCACGGCGGCCGACACCCCGGTCTTCTGCTCGGCCGCTTCGGGGGTGTAGGCGGCGTACTCGTCTAGCAGGGCCGGGCGCACCTCGCTCCACTCGACCGGGCGGTCGGGGTGCTGGCGCTCCAGGTAGGTCTCCCAGTTCGTCCACCGGCGCACGAAGTCCTCGTGCCAGGTGCCGGCCTCGATCAGGAGGCGGGCGATGGCCAGGATCAGGAACGGCTCGGTGCCGGGCCAGGCCGGGAGCCAGTAGTCGGCCTTGGCCCCGGTGTTCGACAGGCGGGGGTCGACGCAGATCACCTTGGCCCCGGCGGCCTGGGCCTCGATGATCCGCTGGGCATGGGGGTTGAAGTAGTGGCCCGACTCCAGGTGGGCCGAGATCAGGAAGATCACCCGGGCGTTGGCGAAGTCCGACGACGGGCGGTCGTGGCCCATCCAGCTCTGGTAGCCGATGCGGGCGTTGGACGAGCAGATGTTGGTGTGGGAGTTGTGGCCGTCGACCCCCCACGCCTTGAGCACCCGCTCGGTGTAGCCGTCCTCCCCCGGGCGGCCGACGTGGTACATGACTTCGTTGCCCCGGCCCTCGGTGATAGCGGTACGGATCCGGCCGGCGATGTGGTCGAGCGCCTCGTCCCAGCTCACCCGCTCCCATTGGCCGCCGCCCCGGGGCCCGGAGCGGCGCATCGGGTACAGGATGCGCTCGGGGTCGTGGATCTGGTTCAGGGTGGCGGGACCCTTGGCGCAGTTGCGGCCCCGGCTCGCCGGGTGCTCGGGGTTGCCCTCCACCTTGGCGATCTCACCCGTGGCCTGGTCGACGTAGGCCACCAGCCCGCAGCCGGCCTCGCAGTTGAAGCAGGTGGTGGGCACGAGGGTGTAGGCCCGCTCCTTGCGCTCGGGCCAGGCCTTGGCGTCGAGCTCCCGCCAGTCGTGCCAGCGCTCGAACGGGGGGTAGGCGTTGAGCTCGTTCATGGCTGGCCTCCGGTCAGGGTCACGACAGTGGCACCGACTGCCCGGCGGCCAGGAAGGCGCTCTCGTAGGCGTACAGCCCGGCCAAAGCCGACACCCCGGCCAGCGCCAGCAGCACCGGATTGGTCGACCCCGCCGCCAGCAGCGCCGCCGTGATCACCCCCGGCACCAGGAGCCCGACAGCTACACCCCCGCCCCAGAACCATCGGGCCTGCCCGCCCTGGGTGAGATCGTGGGTGGCCAGCTCCACATGGCGGCTCCCGGCCGACGTCAACTCCATCGCCACCAGCGCTCCCGTGGCCAGCACCCCGCCCAGCAGCGACCAGATCACGGCCTCCGGCTGGGGCACGTCCACCACGAGATCGGCGATCCCCAGGGCCGACGCCCCGGCCGTGACCGCCTGGGCCAGCAGCACCGGCAACAACAGCGGGGTCTGCCACAGGTCCCGGCCTTCGCACTGGCCCAGGAGGAACGCCGTGTACCCGGCGGTTCCGGCCGCTCCGATCACGGCCGGCACGGCCAACCACGGCAGCGCCCCGCCGGCCGAGGCCACCCCGGCCAGGAACCAGGCGGCGCACACGGCGGCGAACCCGATCAGGATCCACGCTCCCCGCACCAGCCACGACCCGGGATTGGGCATCGTCAGCAGGTAGTAGAACCGTTTGGGCTGGCGGAGGTCGGCCACCAGCAGGGCGCCGGTGGCGGCCAGGAACAGGCCCGCCAGCACGGGGGCCAGCACGCCCACCACACCGCTGTCGCCATGGCCCAGCAGCACCAGGAGGGCGGCCAGCAGCATCACACCGGCGGCGATGGCCTTGGTCACGAGGTAACCGGCCACCTTGGCTTTCCACGTGGGGTGGTGGGCCGTGGTGTAGGCGGTGCGGGCCACCACGCCGGTGGTGCCGGCCGGCACCGTCGGGTGGTCGGGGGTGACGTCGGCCCAGATCAGGCCGTCGGCGGCGATGGCGGTGCGGGTGGGATCGAGCGAGGCCTGGTCGGCGCCGCGGTAGTAGACCTTGGGCCGGGTGTTCTGCTCGGGGGCCCGGACCGCCACCGGGTCACGGGCGATGACCCGGCTGATGGCCGAGGCGGGGTCGTCGAGGTCGCCGATGACGATGGCCTCGGTGGGGCAGACGATCTGGCAGCTCGGCAGCAGGCCCACCTCGAGGCGGTGGTTGCACATGTTGCACTTGTGAGCGGTGCTCGTCTCGGGGTTGATGTAGATGGCGTCGTAGGGGCAGGCGTTCATGCAGCTCTTGCAGCCGATGCAGCGCCGATCGTCGAAGTCCACCACCCCGTTGTCCGCCCGGAACAGGGCGGATGTGGGGCAGATGGCCATGCACGGGGCGTCGTCGCACTGGTTGCAGCGCATCACGGTGAACTTGCGGGCCACGTCGGGGAAGGTGCCGGTCTCGATGTACTTCACCCACGTGCGGTTCACCCCGAGCGGCACATCGTGCTCGCTCTTGCAGGCCACGGTGCAAGCGTGACAGCCGATGCAGCTCGTGCTGTCGAGCAGGAATCCGAGGCGAGCCACCCCCGGAATGTACGGCGTTACGAAAGTCAGC
>CADEDH010000088.1 GCA_902826025.1 uncultured Actinomycetes bacterium | reverse complement strand
CCGGTGTCGGGGTCTCGTTGGGTGGTGTAGTTCTTCTGTTTCCACCTGTTGTGTCGGCCGCAGAGGGGGATGCCGTTGTCGGGTTCGGTCTTTCCTCCGGCCGCATGCGCACGGGCGTGGTCGGCCTCACATACCGAGGTGGGCACCCAGCAGCCGGGCCATATGCAGGTGGGGCTCTTGAGTTTGACGGCGAGGCGGTTGAGGCCGGTGAACAACCGGCGGCGGGACCCCACAGCGGTGGGTTGCCCTCCGGTGACGAGGACGACCCGGACGTGGTGGTGGAAACTGTCGAGCACGGCTGCCACCGGCTCCAGGGGCTTGCCGTCGAGTGTCTCGCACCGGTAGGTGGCGGGGTCGTACCACCGGTTGCTGGCGTGGGCCGCAGCGTCGCAGGCGGGGTCGGTGCAGGTGACCCGGTGCACGGTGGCCAGGTAGGTGTCGGCATCCCACACCACGACGTGGTCGGTGCCGGGGCCCTTGGCATCGGGATCGGCGGTGGCAGCCAGGGCGGCCATGCGGGAGAACGCGTCGGCCCACCGTTGGCCCTCGGTGCGGGCCAGGTCGGCCGCGCAGGTGCTGTCGCCGTGTTGCTCGCGGGCCTTGTCGCAGTCGATTTGGCGTTCCTGGTCGACCAGGCGGCGGAGGATCTCGTGGACCTTGGCCCCCTGCAGGGAGTCCAACGAGCCGTTGATCTTCCAGGCCAGAGTCTCGGGGTCCTGCGACAGTGACAGGCTGCGGTTGCGGTGGGCCCTGTCGGCTTTGGGTTCGGGGCCGTCCTGGTCGGTCAGGCGTTCCCAGTGACGGACAGCTTTCTCGAACACCGGGTAGTCACACTCGGCGGCCAGGACCAACAGGTCGGCCTGGAACTCGACGAGGGCCTCGCGGACCCGGTCGTTGAGAACGTAGATCTTGGCCACCAGGTCGACCTGTTCGGTACCGATCGTCCCGGCCCGGTAGGCGTCAGCCACCAGAGGCAGTTCACGCAACGCCATCTCCTGGCGTTCCCGCCGCAACGCCTCCGAACCCGACAACCGGCAGGCATGGCGGACCATCACCCGGGCCGAAGCGTGACCGTCGACGTGATGCAGCCCGGACCGCTGGACCTGGCCCACCACCGAGACCCGGGCGGCGTCGATCCGCCGGGCCCCGACCTCCAACCCGGTGAGCAGGTCCCGGGTCTCGTGATCCCACAGATCACCGGCCGACAGTGCCTGGACCCGATCCAACACGACGGCGAGATCAGCCAGCGCAGCAGCCGGGGTGTCACCCCCGAACCCACCGTCCAGCTGGTCAGATCCCGCCGAATCCATAGGGCAAACCTAGTCAAGGGGTGTGACAGTCAACCCCGAATCCAGGCCCCGCCGGCGAATAAAACCGGAAAGAAGAGGAAACGCGACGCAGAACGGCCGGCCGGCGTGAGCCTGCTGCAAATCGACGATTCCGGCGGCTCGTCCGGCGGCGAGACTCTGGACATGGCCGACGTGGCGCCTCCCGACCCACCGCTCGCCGGCCCCCGGGTCGCCCTCCGCCCGTTCAGGGCCGGTGACGCCCGAGCGGTCGCCGCGGCCTGCCGTGACCCCGACATTCCCCGGTTCACGATGATGCCGGACGGGTTGACCGAGGCGGGGGCGGCGGAGTGGATCGAGCAGGGCCTGGCGTGGTGGCGGCGCGGCGTGGCCCGGTTCGCCATCGTCATGCCGCCCGGCGACGAGTGTGTCGGCCAGATCGGCCTGCAACTCGACCTGCCGGCCCGGCGGGCCGAGGCGTTCTACTGGCTCGCCAGGGCAGTACGGGGGCAGGGAGTCGCCGGTGAGGCGCTGGAGCTGGTGACGCAGTGGGCGTTTCGTGACTTCGACGTCGTGCGGGTCCAGCTCGCCACGGACCTCGACAACACGGCATCGCAGCGCGTGGCCGAACGCGGCGGCTTCACCCGCGAGGGCGTGCTCCGGGCGTGGGAGCCGGTGAAGGACCGGCAACCCGATGTGGTCATGTTCAGCCGGGTGAAGGGCGAGCGCCACAACTCTTGACTCTCACCCACGGCAGGCTTGCAGACTGGCCGGGTGAGCGATCATCGTGACCGCCTCCAGATCGGTGCGTTCGCCGAGCTGGTGGGCCTGAGCATCCCGCAGCTTCGCCGATACGACCGACTGAGTCTGCTCGCCCCGGCGGGCCGGTCGTCGGCCGGGTACCGGTACTACACCACGGGCCAGACCGGCGCCGCCCGGGTCATCGCCCTCCTCCGTTCGATCGACATGCCGATCGCCGACGTGCGACGCGTGCTCCAGGGTGCGGACGACGCCGAGCGCCAGCAGATCTTCGTCGACCACCGGGCCCGACTCGAAGGACGTCTCAACGAGGTTCGCTGCCTCCTCGACGCAGTTGACGCAATCAGTAAGGAGCCCGCCATGAGCCCGCCGACCGATCCCTCCACCTGGCTGCACGTGATGCCCCGAGTTCCGGTGAGCGATTTCGAACGATCGATCGCCTACTACCAGGAGGCCCTGGGTCTCGACCTGGCCTGGCGCACCGAGGACGGGCAGCTGGCGGCCATCGCCGCCGGCCCGATCGAGATCCTCCTGCTCGTGCCCTGGACCGGCGAGGGCCCGCCGGCGCCCCAGTCGTTCTACGTCTACGTCGACGACCCCGAGACGCTGTGCGCCGAGCTGGACCGGGCCGGGGCCGACATCGTCGACCCTGTGGCGCTGCGGCCGTACGGCATGGTGGACTTCGCAGTTCGTGACCCCGACGGCCATCGATTCACCCTGGGACGGGGCGATGAGGCACTGCGCGACGTCGCCGACCACTACGGCCTCGACCGTGACGAGATCATCGTCGACCCGGCGTGGCTCCGACGGTGAACGACGACTCCGGCTTCACCACGCCGGCCCGGGCGAGCGGCCCTCACATGAACATCACCGCATGGTCGGACTCGGTGAAGGTGAAGTGCCGTCCCTCCGGATCTTCGGGGTCGAACCAGTACGGGTGTCGGAGGCGGCCGCCGCCACGACCGGTTCCTGAGCCCGGCCGCAGCCGACCACGACGAGAGCTACGCCCAGCAGCAGGGCAATCGAACGACGCATGTGCTTTCGACGTTCCCCACATGCTCCCGGTTCCCGGCTCGCCTGGACCGCAGTGTCACTGTCTGTTCCTCCGCTGCGATGGCGGTTAGGAATCGTGACGTGTACACCGGCCTACCCGGCGCGCAAAGATCTGGCCCTGGTAGGTGGACAGTGCATCTCCTACGAGCCTCGCTCCCAACATGCGGTAGGCGTCGAAGTCCCGGTCGGCGAACAGCTGGTCGCCCGTGCTGACGTTCGGGAACTCCGGGTTGGCCTCGGCGTAGCTGTGGACGTCCAGAGGCAGGCCGTCGACCATCGAGGCCTCGATGAGGAGAATCGATCCCTCCTCCTTCTGGTTGGGGAACAGCAGTCGGCCGAACGCGTAGCCCTGGGGTGCCGCCCTGCCGACCGAAGCCGTTGGCCCCGGTTCCAGGATGTACTGGCGGCCGCTGGGCAGCTCCGTCGGGGTCTCGCCTCCGAGCTTCGGCCGGGTTCGCCATACCTCGTCGAGTACGACCTCCACCCCGAGGTCGCTCCGGGCGATCTCCACCGCCTGAGCCAGGGTGCCACTCGAGAGCTCGCCGTCTCCTGCCGCCGAGATCACTACGACGTGCATGCAGCCTCGCCGCAGCGCCTCGACGAGGCCCAGGTTCTCCCAGTGACCGCCGTCGGAGACGTAGTAGTAGGGTGCATCGGCCTCGTAGCGTCGCCGGACCTCCCGCAGGAACCACGGCCAGCCGGGATTGTGGTGCCACTCCCGCCCACCACCCAGCGCCTGGATCATCGACGGATTCGGAAGCCACGCGCCTAGTCGGAGGTTCATGACGGCCAGGATCCGACCGTACGGGCTGTAGCTCTGGGACCCCATCGAGGCTCCGACCGCTGCGCCCGACAGTGAGGTGAGGCCAGGCAGGTTCAGATCCCTTCGACGTCGCCCGCTGAGGCGACGCAGGTACGTCGCCGTCCTCATCCACCCGATCTCAGGGCCTCCGATCCATGACCGGGAGGCGGTGAACGACACCGCTGAACGTCCGGTAGGAGCTCGATTGCTGCCGAGCACGCTGGCGGCGCAGCAAAGCACCAGCTCGGTTCCGTCCCCTACCTCACCATCAAGGAATCCGGCCCGTCTCCAGTACTCTTGGCGCGCGTGAGCGTCGGCCACATCTCCCGCCCTCCACGGGGAGAGATCGGCCCAGAAGTCCGTCGTGTCCAGTTGGCGTGATTCGGGTTGGCCATCGATGCGACTCCAGTGGAAGGCGCGGGACAGGCACCGCTTGTAGATGGGCTGAGGCGACCAGGCCGACGACTCGGACCATCCGGGGCTGGAGGCCAGTAGCAACGCTGCCCCGACCCAGAACAGCCAATCGGGCGGCATGATGTGCTCGAGCGACAGCCCGACGAAGTCGTGGGCGTAGGTCGACCGTTGGCCGTGCGGCCCGTTGAGGGCTCCACCGCTCACGATCGTGATCAGGGTGAAGGCACCCACCACGATCACGGCGATGCTGACCGCTACCTGGCTCAGTAGCCGGGTGTACTTTTTCACGAAGGCGGCGGCGTTGCGGGGCCGGGTGGTGTTGGCTGGGGTTGCCGCCGCCTTGCGGCTCTTGAAGAAGCGTCCCACGGCGCTGATCGACAGCAGCGGCCACAGGATCAGGACCGGCAGTTGGTCTGCGCCCGGCAGCCAGTTCAGCGACGACAGGAGACCATCCGACGGGCGCGAGCGGGATGCGTTCATGAGACCCCGGGGCAGTATGTCCACGAGCCAGGGAACGCCAATGAAGACGGCGAACCATACGGCCCCCAGAGCCGCCGCGACCCCCGCCAGCCGGTTCAGGGATTGCCAGGAGTCCGGGCGTTTGATGATGCGATAGATGATCAGGGCTGAGGCCAGCCCGAGCGGTATGGCTGCTCCGACCCACTGCCAGAGCCGTATGTCCAATGGGTCGCGCAGCTCGAAGACGCTTCCTGGTATCACCGCCCCGGGGTCGTCGATCTCGACCAAGCCGGCCACGTCGCTGTCGGCGATCACGGCCGCGTCCGGGTCGCTCACCTTTATCGTCGGCTGGCGGATGTCGAGGACTTCCTCAGCCGAGAGGCCCTGGAGCAGGGTCGACTGCCCGTCGCCGTCGGTCAAGGGCGTGAGCTGGCTCACTGCGAAGAACGGTTGGCGTACGACTGTGAGCTTGCCGTTGTCTACCGATACGACGGCTGGTCGAACGGTGGTGAAGGAGGCACGCCAGAGAGCGCCGTCCTGTCGCACCGAGGGGGCCAGCTCGATGCAGTGGTCCGGGAACGGCACGTCTATCGTCCAGGTCGATCCGTCCGTAAGCACGGTGGCCCGCTGGCCGACGGCCGGCAAGCCCTTGAGGTCGCCGGCCGACACCGGCTCCTCCGTGGCAGCCGCATCGATCCCTGAGAGGCTCGGTGCGTTCGTCCCGTTGACTGCGACCGTCTTGATCCTAGGCGACAAGGCTATCCGTCGGCCCGGTGGGCACGAGTCATCAACACTCACGACGGACGGTTGATTGAGTCGGAGCTCGGGATGGACGGCGGGTGTCCCGACCAGCCACCCCAGCGGTCGCCCGGCCACATACGCCAACGAGTAGAGGATGAGGAGGTTGAGGAGTAGCCCGAGGGTGATCCGGGCGATGGCGCCGAAGGCCATGGCCCGGTTGCTGATGAGGTAGCGCAGGTTGCGGCGAACCGCCTGCAGCTCCGGTGAGGTGGTTCCGAACGGGTCGGTGGGCGCCGGCTGCAGGGCCCCGTCGGTGCCGCTGGCTGGTTGATGGAGGGCGGTGAATGCGCTGGTGGCGTAGGAGCCTCCGGACACTGAGGCCACGTAGCGCGCCTTCGAAAGCAGGGATTGGGCCCGCAGAGCCTCGAGGGCGCCGAGCGCGAACGACGCTGATCGGACACCGCCTCCACTCACGGCGACGCCGAACCGCTGGGGGTCAGGAGCCCAGTCGCTACCTTCGGGAGCGCGGTTCGGCTCGTACCAGCGTCCAGAGGGAAAGGAGAACGGCTCAGCGGATATCCGATGAGGC
This sequence comes from uncultured Actinomycetes bacterium, assembly GCA_902826025.1. Lineage (GTDB taxonomy): Bacteria > Actinomycetota > Acidimicrobiia > Acidimicrobiales > SZUA-35 > CADEDH01. The sequence continues at coordinate 20,210 of CADEDH010000088.1, read as the reverse complement.
GCTGGTCGTGGCCTTCGGCTCCAGCAACTCGTGCAGAGAATTGCAGAGGCTGCCAGAAGGCCCCACTTGGCGTTGGTAAGAATCGCCAGGTGTCGAGCCTCGCTGGCCGTGACTGAGGGCTGGTGGGGTAGTAGCCGTCGCAGGAGGGAATTCTCAAGATAGTCAGCCGTGCTGTAGCCGAATATCGCCAGCGCAGTCAGCGCCCAGTGACGAGGTTCAAGCGTCCAATGTCGACTGGATTGGCGTCCAAGGTCGTAGTTGAGCGCGATGAGAATGAGGCTGAGCATCAGTAGGGTGACGAGCAGGTCATCTGCCTTCAGCAGGTACGCCCAGTTGCCCGGGATTGATGCGTCGCGGATGCCGGTCGCATCGCGGCCGGGCACCTTCCACAGATCCTTCGCGTCAGCTCGGAAGATGACCACGTAGAAGTAGGCCGCCAATGACGGAAGCGCAATGAACAGAGCCCACGCTAGCGGCCGCCTGAAAAGCCCCCGCATGTCATCAGCCGCAGCGACGCAGGTCCGGTGCCACGTGAGTAGGCGGAAAAGCACGAGGGACCTGCCATAGAACTGATCGGAACGGACACGGTTGTCCTAGTCGATGCTGCGTATTCGGGCAAGGTAAACCGGCTCAAGCGGGCTGAATTGCTGGTGACTCAGGACCTGTTCCCCGCTCCTCATCCAGCCGTCGGGTCGTCGCTCACCTGGACCAGGCGCTTGCCGATGTTGTCGCCCCGCAGCATCCCCACGAAGGCGTCGGGCACGGTCTCGATCCCGTGCCGTATGTCCTCGGTGTAGACCACCGCCCCCTCGCGCAACCATCGGCTCATCCGGGGCAGGAACGCCGGCAGCTTGTGGGTGTGGTCGTAGATCGAGAATCCGGTCATGGTGGCCCGCTGGCGCAGCATGGCCCCGATGTTGCGCAACCCGTCGCCCGCCTCCTCGTAGGTGGCGATCTGGCCACACACCGGGATCCGGGCCCCGGGTCGCAGCCGGGTCAGCACGGCATCCAGCGTCTCGCCCCCCACGTTGTCGAAGTAGACATCGATCCCGTGGGGGCAGTGCTCGTCGAGCGCGGCCCCGATCGAGGCGACAGCACGGTGGTCGAAGCAGGCGTCGAACCCCAGCACGTCGACCACGTGGGCACACTTGGCCGCCGATCCGGCGCTACCCACCACCCGGGCCCCGGCGAGGCGGGCCAGCTGCCCCGCCACCGAGCCCACCGCCCCCGCCGCCGACGACACGTAGACTGTCTCCCCCGGCGTCGGCCGCCCCAACTCGATCGCCCCCACGTAGGCCGTGAGGCCCGGCATCCCCAGCACCGAGATGGCGTGCGAGATCGGCCCCAGCGACGGGTCCACCGCCGTGAGTCCACGCCCTCCCGGCACCAACGTGTACTCCTCCCAGGCCAGGAAACCCCACACGATCGTCCCTTCGGGCCAGGCCGGGTTGGCCGACCGGTGGACCACGCCCACCACCCTCACCGCCACCGGCTCGCCCACCGGGAAGACGCTCTGGATCCGCCCCACCAGGTAGGGGTCGCATGACAGGTACACGTTGCGCACCACCACGTCGCCCGGACCGGGCTCGGGCACCGGCACCTGGTCGAGCCGGAAAAGGTCGGCCGTCACCGGCCCGTCGGGCCGGCGGTCGAGCAGCACGCGAGTGTTCATCGTTGAGGGCACCGCAGGGGTCATCCAGTCATCATGGGCCGCCGGCCTGCGCCCGGAGAACTTCCCGGCGAACTCCCACAGAGAACTCTGTCCGGGTTCCCAGCCAACTCACAGGAAAGCGTGCGACGCTGGTTCCATGGCCGGAGAACATCTACTGATCGTCGACGACGAGGGCAACCTCCGTTCCATGCTGAGCGCCGCTCTACGTCATCACGGGTTCACCGTCTCCGAGGCCGAGAACGGCCGCCAGGCCCTCGACCAGGTGGCCAGGGAGCACCCCGACCTCCTCGTGCTCGACGTGATGCTGCCCGAGCTCGACGGTTTCGAGGTGTGCCGTCGGCTCCGCTCCGACGGCGACCACACCCCCGTCTTGTTCCTCACCGCCCGCGACGGCACCGAAGACAAGGTGCGGGGCCTCACCCTGGGCGGCGACGACTACCTCCAGAAGCCGTTCAGCCTCGACGAGCTGGTGGCCCGGGCCCAGGCCGTGCTGCGCCGCACCAAGAGCGACGCCAACGCCACCCCCGTGCTGGAGTTGGCCGACCTCCGCATGGACGACGACGCTCACCGGGTCACCCGGGCCGGCGCCGAGGTGTCATTGTCGCCCACCGAGTACAAGCTGCTCCGCTATCTGCTCATCAACCAGGGCCGGGTGATGTCCAAGGCCCAGATCCTCGACCACGTGTGGGATTACGACTTCGGGGGCGACGGTGGCGTGGTGGAGACCTACGTCGGCTACCTGCGGCGCAAGATCGACAACGTCGAACCGAAGCTGATCCAGACGATCCGGGGCGTCGGCTACACCCTCCGGCTGCCATGAGATCCGGGATGGGGGCGCTGTCCCTTCAGGCCCGGGTGGTGGCCGGCGTGATCGCCGTTGCCCTGGTGCTGGCCACGGTGGCCGTGTCGATCACGGTCTACACCCGCGGCTACCTCCTCGATCAGGTCGACCAGCGACTCGAAGGGGCCGCTCGGGTTCCCGGCGACGATCTGGCCCGACCGGGTGGCGATGGTCCCGAGGACTTCCAGCCCCCCGTATTCGATCCCGCAGTCGGCGGACGCCAGTTCCGCCTCCCCGACACCTACATCGGCGGCTGCCTGGCCGGGGCCGAGTCCGCCGTGGGCAACGTGCCCTACGCCAGTGGGATCGGCGCCCCCGTGATCGACTGCACCCAGCTCCGGGCCGACGGCGAATCCGGCGGCTACCCCATACACCTGACGGTCGATTCCGAGGACGGCGGACCCCACTACCGCCTCATCGTTCGCGACGACAACGGGATCCTCGTGATCTGGGGCATCCCGCTGGGCGACCTGGAGGCGGCCGTGAACCGCCTGGTCCTGCTGGAGCTGGTGGGCCTGGCCGCCGCGCTGGCCGTGCTGGGGGCCGTGGCCTTCTGGGTCATCCGCCTCGGCATCCGGCCCATCAAACAGATGACGTCCACCGCTTCGGAGATATCGGCCTCGTCGGCTACCGAGATGGCCCGCCGGGTACCGGAAGCCCCGCCCCACACCGAGGCCGGCGCCCTGGCCGTGGCCGTGAACAGCATGCTCGATCGCATCGAGACCGCCGTGAGCGAGCGGGCCCGCTCCGAGGACCGCCTCCGCCAGTTCGTGGCCGACGCCTCCCACGAACTCCGCACCCCGGTCACCACCATTCGGGGTTACGCCGAGCTGTACCGCCACGGCGGCCTGGCCCAGCCCGACGACCTCACCGACGCCATGCGCCGCACCGAGCAGGAGGCCCAGCGCATGGGCCGCCTGGTGGAGGACATGCTCACGCTGGCCAAGCTCGACCAGCACCGCCCCCTCGACCGGGTGGCCGTGGATCTGGGCCAGCTCGTGGCCGACACCGGGCAGGATGCTGCGGCCGCCGCCCCCGAACGCTCGATCGACGTCGCCGTGGAGGCGGGAGTCGACCTCACCGTCACCGGCGACGTCGACCGCCTGCGCCAGGTGCTGGCCAACGTGGTGGGCAATGCGCTCACCCACACCCCCGCCGCCAGCGCCGTCACCATCGGGGTCACCCGCCTGCCCGATGACCGGATCCGGCTCACCGTGGCCGACCAGGGCCCCGGCATGCCGCCCGACGTGGCGGCCCGTGTCACCGAGCGGTTCTACCGGGCCGACCCGGCCCGGGCCCGCAGCAACGGCGGCAGCGGCCTCGGCATGGCCATCGTCCAGGGCATCGTGGCCGCCCACGGCGGCGCCGTCACCATCGACTCCGCCCCTGAACGGGGCACCACCGTGTCCATCGTGCTGGCGGTCACGGGCACGGCCACGCCCCCGGCCGACCGTCCAGCGGCCGATCCGGCCGCCGCCGTCCCGCCGGGCCCTGCATCGACACCAGCTCTCAGCAATCTCTGAGCTGGGCCCCAGGGCCCTCGCAGGTGGGTGGTCGACAGTGAGGGTATGTCCACAGTCCTCGCTGATCAGCCGGCCCTCACCGAACCGGCCCCCAACGGTCCGGTGCTGGACGTGGTGGTGCCGGTCTACAACGAGCAGACCGACCTCGGTCCCTCGGTCGAGCGCCTCCACGCCTACCTGAGCCGCCGCTTCCCCTACCCCTTCCGGATCACGATCGCCGACAACGCCAGCACCGACGCCACCCCCCGGGTGGCCGAGCGGCTGATGGAGCGGCTCGACCACGTGACGTACCGGCGCCTCGAGCAGAAGGGCCGGGGCCGGGCCCTGGCCACCACCTGGCTGGCGTCTGACGCCCGGGTGCTGGCCTACATGGACGTCGACCTGTCGACCGACCTCGACGCCCTCCTCCCGCTGGTGGCCCCCCTGATCTCGGGCCACTCCCACCTCGCCATCGGCAGCCGCCTGGCCCGCGGGGCCCGGGTGGTGCGGGGCCCCAAGCGGGAGGCCATCAGCCGCTGCTACAACCTGATCCTCAAGGGCACCCTGGCCGCCCGCTTCAGCGACGCCCAGTGCGGGTTCAAGGCCATCCGGGCCGACGTGGCCCGCGAGCTGCTGCCCCTCGTGCAGGACACCGGCTGGTTCTTCGACACCGAGCTGCTGGTGCTGGCCGAGCGCAGCGGGCTCCGGGTCCACGAGGTCCCGGTGGACTGGGTGGACGATCCCGACTCCCGGGTCGACATCGTGGCCACCGCCACCGCCGATCTGTTGGGGGTGGCCCGCCTGCTGCTGGATCTGGGGCGGGGCCGGATCCCCACGGCCGAGATCCGCCGCCGTCTGGTGGTCGACGTTCGGGCCGGGGCCGCCAGCAGCGGCAGCGCCGGCGCCGAGGCCGGCCACCCGCCGGCGCCGTTCGCCGCCCAGGTGGCCCGCTTCGCCGCCATCGGGGTGGCCTCCACGCTGGCCTACCTCCTCCTCTACCTGGGACTGCGGACAGGGCTGTCGTCGCAGGCGTCGAACCTGGTGGCCCTGGCCGTCACCGCCGTGGCCAACACGGCCGCCAACCGGCGCTTCACCTTCGGGGTCCGGGGCCGAGAGGGCCTGGGCCGCCACCACCTGCAGGGCCTGGCCGTGTTCGGCCTCGGCCTCGGCCTCACCGCCGGGTCGCTGGCCGCCCTCCACCGCCTGACCCCTGGGGCCGCTCGGCCGGTGGAGGTGGGGGTGCTGGTGGCGGCGAACGTGGCCGCCACCGTCGTCCGCTTCGTGGCCCTCCGGGTGTGGGTCTTCGCCCGCCACCGGGCCGCCCCGGCGGCCGTCGCCGCCGCTGCTGATTCGGCCGCCGCCGCTGCTCTCACCGTCCCCACCACCGATCCCTCCTCGAACGGAGCCTCCCGATGACCACCCTCACCGACGACACCGACCTGTTGCGGCCGGCGCCTGCCGGCCCGCCCACCCCTCCATCGCCCACGGGTGGGACGACCCCGAGGGAAGTGGAACCCGGCGACGACACCGCCTCTCCCCTGGTCACCCGGGCCCGGTGGGAGCGGCCGGCGCTGGCCGCCGTGCTGGTGGCCACGGCCGTGCTCTACCTGTGGGGCCTGGGCGCCTCGGGCTGGGCCAACAGCTTCTACTCGGCCGCCGTGCAGGCCGGGTCGGTGAGCTGGAAGGCGTTCCTGTTCGGCTCGTCCGACGCCGCCAACTCGATCACGGTCGACAAGCCCCCGGCTTCGCTGTGGGTGATGGCTCTGTCGGTGCGGCTGTTCGGTCTCAACTCGTGGTCGATCCTGGTGCCCCAGGCCCTGATGGGCGTAGGCACGGTGGCCGCCGTGTGGTATGCCGTGCGCCGCTGGTTCTCGGCCGGGGCCGCCCTGTTCGCCGCCATCGCCATGGCCGTCACTCCCGTGGCGGTGCTGATGTTCCGGTTCAACAATCCCGACGCCTTGCTGGTGCTGCTCATGACGCTGGCCGCCATCACCACCTTGCGGGGTATCGAGGACGGCCGCCGCCGCTGGGCTCTGGCCACCGGGGCCCTGGTCGGGTTCGGTTTCCTGACCAAGCAGCTCCAGGTGATGCTGATCGTGCCCCCGTTCGCGCTGGCCCACCTGTGGGCGGCCCGGGGCTCGATCGGCCGCCGGATCACCGACCTGCTGGCCGCCGCAGCGGCCATGATCGCCGCCGCCGGCTGGTGGGTGGCGCTGGTGGAGCTGTGGCCGGCGTCGTCCCGCCCCTGGATCGGCGGGTCGCAGACCAACAGCATCCTGGAGCTGACCCTGGGCTACAACGGCCTGGGCCGGATCACGGGCGACGAGGTGGGCAGCGTCACCGGTGGCGGGGGCCAGGGTGGCCCCGGCGGCGCCGGTGCGGGTGGCGGCATGTGGGGCGCCACCGGCATCACCCGGATGATCGACGGGGTGATCGGCGGCCAGATCGCCTGGCTGCTCCCCGCTGCCCTGGCTGCCATCGTGGCCGGGTTCTGGTTCACCCGGCGCGCCCCCCGCACCGACCTGCGCCGGGCCAGCTTGCTGGTGTGGGGCGGCTGGCTGCTGGTGACGACCCTCGTGTTCAGCTTCATGGCCGGCATCTTCCACGAGTACTACACGGTGGCTCTGGCCCCGGCGATCGCCGCCCTGGTCGGCATCGGGGCCGACCTGGCCTGGCGGCACCGCCACCAGCTCGTTGTCCGCCTGGTCACCGGGGTGGCGGTGGTCGGTTCCGCCCTGTGGGCGGCCGACCTCCTGGGCCGGGCCACCGACTGGAACGGCTGGCTCCGGCCGCTGGTGCTGGTGGGCGGGCTCGTGGCGGCGGCCGCGCTGGTCGGTCTGTGGCATCGCCGCTCGGCCCTGGCCCTCACGGCGTCGCTGCTGGGCGGGGCGGTGCTCCTCACCGGCCCCGCCGCCTGGTCGCTGCAGACGGCGGCCACCGCCCACAGCGGCTCCATCGTCACCGCCGGCCCCGCCGTGGCCGGCGGTCGAGGCGGCCCCGGCGGCGGCCCCGGTCAGTTCGGCGGCCCCGGCGGCTTCCCCGGCGGCGGTCAGATGCCGGCCGGTGGGCCCGGCGGTCCCGGTGGCGGCGGTATGGGCGGGCTGCTCGACAGCGCCGAGCCCAGCGCCGAGCTGACGGCCACGCTCCTGGAGGACGCCGACCAGTTCACCTGGGTGGCGGCCACGGTGGGGGCCAACAACGCCGCCGGCTACCAGCTGGCCACCGGGGAGCCGGTGATGCCGCTGGGTGGCTTCAACGGCAGCGACCCGTCCCCCACGCTGGAGGAGTTCGAGGCCGAGGTGGCCGCCGGCGAGATCCACTGGTTCATCGAGGGCGGCCGGATCGGCCCCAGCAACGGTGGCAGCGACGGCCCGGCGGCCATCGCCGAGTGGGTGGCGGCCAACTTCACCCCGGTCGAGGTCGACGGCATCACGCTCTACGACCTCACCCAGCCCCCGACCTGAGCCTTTTCGGGGGCTTCACCCCCGCACGATGCGCGGCACGGTTCCAACCGTGTCGCGAATCGTGCGTTCAGCGCTCGAATCGCGTACACAGTTGGAACCGTGCCGCGGTAGGAGCGGCGCTCGACAGGAGGACGGGATGGCACAGGGATCGGGTGGGGCGACGGCGGCGCTGGAGGCCCTGGGGGCCGTCCCCCACGGGCAGGAGGAGCGCTACCGGCGGGAAGGCTGGTGGCGCGACACCACCTACATCGACGACTTCCTGGCTGTCGTGGCGAACCAACCCGACAAGGTGGCCATTGTCGGCCACCGGTCCGACCCCGCCCCTGCCGTCACCACCCTCAGCTACCGCCAACTGGGCCAGCTCGTCGACCGCTTCGCCGGGGCCCTGCTCGACCTGGGCGTGGCCCCGGGCGAGATCGTGTCGATCCAGCTCCCCAACGACTGGGTGTTCGCCGCTCTGGTGCTGGCCTGCGGCCGCATCGGGGCCGTGGCCAACCCGCTGGTCCCCATCCTTCGGGACCGCGAGATCGCCTTCATGCTGGGCCGCACCGCTTCCCCGGTGGTGATCGTGGCCGACCGCTACCGGGGCTACGACCATGCCGCCATGCTCGACCGGGTGCTCACCGGCCTCGCCGATCAGGCCGCCGCCGACCGGTCCGACCTGAGGGTCCGGGGCTTCGCCGTCGGCCTCGACGCCCCCGTGGGCCGGGTGGAACCCTTCGGCCCCCACTTCGTCGACGAGCGCTGGGAGGACACGCTCGACCGGTCCGCCCTGGACGCCCGGGCCCTCGGCCCCGACGATCTGGCCGAGCTGCAGTTCACCTCGGGCACCACGGGTGAGCCGAAGGGCGTGATGCACACCCCGAACACGATCTACGCCGGCACCCGCGCCTTCGCCGAGATCGGCGGGCTCACCGGCGACGACTCGGTGCTCATGCCGTCCACCCTGGCCCACCAGACCGGCTTCCTCATCGGGATCGTGATGCCGCTGTCGACCGGGATGAAGGTCGTCTACCAGGACCTGTGGGATCCCGAGCTGTTCTGCCGGCTGGCCGACGACGAGCAGGTGACGTTCAGCGCCGGCGCCACCCCGTTCCTCACCGACATCGTGGCCGAATGCCAGCGACGGGGGCGGCGCCTGCAGTCGATGCAGAGCTACGTGTGCGCCGGGGCGCCCATCCCGTCGCCCCTGGTGGAAGCGACCAAGGCCGACGCTTTGGGCGAGCTGATCGCGGTGTGGGGCATGACCGAGAACGGCGGTGTGACGTCCACCGTGCCGGGCAGCCCGACCGAGGTGGTGGCCGACTCCGACGGCCTACCTGTGCCGTGGATGGAGGCCCGCGTCGTGGCCCAGGACGACCCGGCGACCGAGGTGCCGGTGGGTGGCGTGGGCCGCCTGCTGGTGCGGGGGGCCAGCCAGACCGCCGGCTACTTCAAACGCCCCGACCTCTACCAGGCCCAGCTCAGCGGGGGCGACGACGGCCTCGGACCCTGGTTCGACACCGGCGACCTGGCCCGCCGTCGGGCCGACGGCGGCATACGCATCGCCGGGCGCACCAAGGACCTGGTGATCCGGGGCGGGGAGAACGTGCCGGTGGTGGAGGTGGAGGCCGTGCTGTTCGGCCACCCCGGGGTCAAGGAGGTGGCCGTGATCGGCTATCCCGACGATCGCCTGGGGGAGCGGGCCTGCGCCGTGGTGGTGCCCGAGGGCGAAGCCCCCACCCTGGCCGACCTCACCGCCTTCCTCGACCAGGCGGGCATGGCCAAGCAGTTCTGGCCCGAGCGCATCGAGGTGGTGGCCGAGATGCCCAAGACCCCGTCGGGCAAGATCCAGAAGTTCCACCTACGCGAGCAGTTCGGCGGCTGAACAGCCCAACGGCTTGAATCGGCTGAACGGCTCAAAACGGCTGAATGGCTGAGTTCAACCGGAGGGACTTGCGGGCACACCAGGGCCCGTGACGCGGGTCGCCGACCAGCTGGCCACCCTGTGGCCCGCCCTCGCCTTCCTGCTGACCGGGGTGCCGCTGGCGGCCCTGCTCGACCGCCTGGGGTTCTTCCGGGCCGCGGCCGACGTGGTGGCTGGCCGGCCCGGCCCGGTGCCGGTGGGGGCACTGTGGGTGCTGGCGGCCGTCACCACCGTGGTCCTCAATCTCGACACCACGGTGGTCCTGCTCACGCCCCTGTACCTGCAACTGGCCCGCCGGGCCGGGGTCGACCCGGTGCCGCTGGCCCTCATCCCGTTGCTGCTGGCCAGCCTGTCGTCGTCGGTGCTGCCGGTGTCGAATCTGACGACGCTGCTGGCGGCCGAGCACTTCGACCTGGGCGGGCGTGACCCGGTACGTCCCGTGGCGGCGTGTGCCGCTGACCGTCGCCGCCGGGGTGGCGGCGATGGCGTCGGTCCTGGCGCTGGTGCCGGCCCTGCCGGTGGGGCGGGCACCGGGGGCCGGCACCGTTGCCGGCGTCGGAGCCACGGTGGTGGCGGGGGCGGTGGCGGCCAATGCCGTCAACAACCTGCCCGGCCTGCTCCTGGTGCTCGACGCTGAGCCCCGGATCGGCTGGCCGGTGTGGTCGTGGCTGCTCGGCGTCACCACGGGGGCGGCGCTGCTCCCGATCGGTGCCCTCGCCAACCTGCTGTGGCTCCGGATCCTGCGGGCCGAGGGCCTGGCCCCGGGGTGGCGGCGCTACATCGCGCTCACCCTTCCGGTGGCCGGGCCGGCCCTGCTGGCCGCTGCGCTCACCCTGGCCGGGGAGCGGGCGGTGTTCGGCTGACGGGCCCGGTCAGAACCAGGGCAGGTCCCCCGGCCAGATGATCGCCCACTTCACCGGGGCCCCCATGGCCACGATCAGGCCGCTGAAGGTCACGAGGGTGGACGCGGCGTACAACTTGGTCTTGATGGTGCTCATCCAGACTCCATTCACATTCGTCGAGAACCGGCCACACGGCTGGCGAAGCTTGTATCGACGAGGTCGGCCCGGCGCTGTATGGGCCATTGGGCCCTCACTGGTGGCCCGCCGCCGCCCGGTGACTCAACTCCCGAGTGGTCCCGGCCGACAGGACGGCGGTCGAACGGAGGCACGATGGCTGATCCGGAGCCCGTCAACGGCACCGATGCGTTCGGGTTGGAGGAGCTGTTCTTCTCCACCACCGACGAGCGGGGTTTCATCCGGTCCAGCAACGACGTGTTCGTGCGGGTGAGCCGGTATGAGCGCGACGAACTCCTGGGTCAGCCCCACAACATCGTGCGTAACCCGGCCATGCCCCGGGTCGTGTTCCGTGAGCTGTGGGATCATCTCCAGGCCGGCGAGGGTATCGGCGCCTATGTCGTCAACCGGGCCAAGGACGGCAGCCCGTACTGGGTGTTCGCCGTGGCCCGCCCCGTCGCCGGAGGGCACCTGTCGGTGCGCCTCAAGCCTACGACGCCGCTGTTCGGTGTGGTGGCGGCGCTCTACGAGGAGTTGCGGTCGGTCGAGGCCGGGGTGGAGCAGGGGGGCCGGCACCACACCGAGGCCATGGACGCCTCGGCCGAGGTGCTGGGGCAACGGTTGGCCGAGGCCGGTTTCGACAGCTACGACACGTTCATGCGGGTGGCCACGGTGGCCGAGGTGACGGCCCGGCGCGCCCAGCTGGGCAACACCGACGGTCACGCTGGCGGCCATCCCGGCCTGGCTGCCTTCCTCGACGGCGAGCTGGGCTCGATCGGGGCCTATCTGGCTCTCAACCGTCAGCTCACCGAGCGCAGCGCCAACCTGGTGACGCTCACCGGCGAGGCGTCGTTGCTGGGGTTCAACGTGAAGGTGGCGGCCAGCCGGCTGGGTAGCGACGGAGCTCCCCTCCAGGCCTTGGCCGGCATCATGCAGGAGGTGGGGCTGGAGCTGGTCGAATGCTCCCGGGCGCTGGGGGTACGGCTCGACTCCACCCGCTCGGCCCTGGAGCGGGTCGGGTTCTCCATCGCCGTGGCCTCGCTGCAGAACGACATGGCCAGCACCTTCGCCGCCGAGTCGTCCGACGACCACCCCCAGGCCCGGGAGAGCGAGGCCTTGATGGCCGACTGCCTCCGGGCCGACCTCGACACCGTGGTCGATGCCCTCCAGGGCATCGACGCCAACCTCACCGCCGCCGGCAACCTGGTGGCCGACCTGACCCGGAGCCTGCAGACGCTCTACGCCGTGATCGGCAGCAGCCGGGTGGAGGCCACCCGCACCACCGGGGCCGGGTTCTTCGTGGCCCTGTTCGAACGGGCCGAGGCCATCGTGGGCTCGGGCCTGGACGACGCCCGCTCGATCAGCGCCGCCGTGGCCGGCTTCAGCCGCAACCGGCCCGCCGTCGACCGGGCCGCCATGCGGCGCGAGCTCGACACCCCGGTGCCCGCCGCCTGAGCGAAGCTGTGTTGTCCGGGGGCTGGGCGCCCCCGTCGGCGGCAAGCCGCCTCCCCCATCCACCGGAGGGGCCCCACCCTCCGGTCCTGAGCTTCGCTCAGTTGGTGATGAACGGCTCCATGGCTTCGATGAAGCCGGGGGTGTTCTGGCCGTGCACGTTGTGGCCGCAGCGGGGCACGGTGACGAGGCGACCGTCGGGCACGGCGTCGGCGAAGCGCTGGGCCGCCTCGGCGGTGAAGATCTGGGAGTCGGCGCCCCGGATCAGCAGGAGCGGCATCGGCAGGTGGCGCACGTCGTCGAGGGTGAAGCGGTCGCCCCGGCTGCGGTGCTCGCCGGTGGCGGCCAGCCGGGGGCCGTGGTCGTGTTTGGAGATGTACTTGCCGTCGGCCCGCTGCAACAGGTTGTAGCGGACGGTGCGCTCGATGTGCTCCCGGCTCCGGTAAGGGTCGTACTCCTGCACCCGGGTGACGAAGTGGTCGATGTCGTCGAACTCCCGGGTCTCGGTGACGAAACGCCGGATCACCTGGGCCCCCTCCTGCGACACCTCGGGCCCGATGTCCACCAGCACCAGCTTCCGCACCCGCTCCGGGTGGCTGAGCGACAGGCGCATGGCGTTCTGGCCGCCCATCGAGTGACCGATCACGATCAGGTGGTCGAGCCCCATGGCGTCGATGAAGGCGGCGGCGTCGAGGCCCATGGCGGCCGACGAGTAGTCGCTGTCCTTGGCCCACTCGCTGTCGCCGTGGCCCCGCTGGTCGAGGGCGTAGATGTGGAACCGGTCGGCCAGGTGCAGGGCGACCAGGTCGAAGGAGTGGGCCGACTGGTTCGACCCGTGGAGGAACAGCAGCTCGGGGGTTCCCGGCTCGCCCCACTCCAGGTAGTGGAAGCGCTGGTGTCGCATCACCACGTTGTTCGACTGGTAACGGACCGCCGGGGGGTGCGCGATGCCGAGGTCGGCCGCGCTGGCCATGAGGCTCGCCAGCTCGGCGCTGCGAGACATGTCGAGGGGAGCTCCTGTCTCGGCGAACTCGTTGAGGTGCATGAGCCGCACGCTAATGGGGATCGGGCTCCCGTGTCCCGTTGAGGTACTCTCCCCGGTCATGCTTCACGTGGCCCCTTCGTCCTCGTCCCGGGAGCGGATAGCGGCGGCGGCCGCCGCCCAGCTGGTGGACGGCACGTTCGTCAACGTCGGCATCGGCATACCGGGTCTGGTGCCCCACCACGTGCCCGACGAGCGGGGCGTGGTGTTCCACGCCGAGCACGGGGTGATCGGGTTCGGGTCCGACCGGTTCGGCCCCGCCGACGGCCCCCTCCTCGCCTTCTTCGGCACCACCTACCGCCTCCGCCCCGGCGGTTTCTGCTGCGACCATTCCCGGTCGTTCGCCCTGATCCGCTCGGGTCGGATCCACACCACCGTGCTGGGCGCGTTCCAGGTGGCGGCCGACGGCCGGTTCGTCAGCCACGCCAGCGAGGCGATGGCGTCGGGCTGCCCCGGCGGGTCGCCCGAGCTCACCGGGGCCGCCGGCCGGGTGGTGATCGCCACCGAGCACACCGATCCCGAGGGCCGGCCCAAGCTGGTGACGTCGCTCACCCTGCCGATCGGGCTCGATCGCCCGGCCGACGTGATCGTCACCGAGCTGGGCACGTTCGTGCCCACCGGCACCGGCTTCCGGGTCGTGGGGCTGGCCGACGGGGTGAGCGTGGCCGATGTCGAGGCCGCCACCGATGCCCCGGTCGAGTCGGCGGCCCCCAGCGAGGTCTCGGCGTCGTGATCGGCCAGTCGAAGCTGGTGGATGTGGACGAGGCGGTCGACGGGATCGTCGACGGCATGACCGTGATGCTCGGCGGCTGGGGCGTGTGCGGTACCCCGGCCGGCCTGATCGGGGCCCTGGCCGAACGGGGCCTGCGGGACCTCACGGTGATCATGCTCGGGAGTCAGGGGTCGGACCCGCTGCACCGGGCGGGGGCGGTGCGTCGCATGATCACTTCGTTCGGATCGTACCCCGGGCGGTTCGGCCAACAGCTGGCGCTGGAGCAGCGGACCCGGGCCGGCGAAGTAGAGGTGGAGCTGTGCTCCCAGGGGGTGCTGGCCGAGCGGATCCGGGCCGGCGGGGCCGGCATCCCGGCGTTCTACGTGGAGGAGGCGATGGTGGGGCCGTTCCGCTCCAACGACGAGCCGGCCCGCGAGATCGACGGCAAGCGCTGTGTGCTGGAGACGGCGCTGCGGGCCGACGTGGCCCTGCTCGGCGCCACCGTGGCCGACCTGGCCGGCAACCTGACCTGGCGTGACGGCGAGCGCAACGCCAACGAGGTGATGGCCTACGCCGCCGACCTCGTGGTGGTGGAGGCCGACGAGATCTACGAGGTCGGCTGGATCGCCCCCGAGCACGTGATGGTCCCCGGGCTCGTCGTCGACCGCCTCGTGGCCAGCACCGGCGGCTGACCGGCCCCCGGGGGCGGGCCGGCGTGGGGGCGGGGGCTACTTGAGGAGGGGGTCGGTCCAGCCGTCGAGGTCGTAGCCGGCCAGACAGTCGTCGACCAGGCTCGTGAACCGGCCCAGATCGCCCCTTGTGGTGGCCCAGTTGAGGGTGTCGATTCGCTGCTGGTCCTGGTTGCCGGCGTAGTTGCGCTCGTAGAGGGCGTGGCGGCCGGCGAACTCCGAGTAGAGGGCGTCCCAGCACAGCTTGAACAGCTTGATCCGGCCCTGCGCGTCGAGGCCCGAGCCTCGGTAGTAGCGGTCGATCATGGGGCGCAGCTCGGTAGCGGCCAGGTCGGCCGGGCCCGACACGGTGTAGATCGGGGCCCCGGCCAACTGGGTCTCGAACAGCTCCCGCACCCGGCTCCAGGCGTTGGTGGCGTAGAGCCGGGCGGCGGCCGCCGTCTGCAGCCGGGGCACCACCGTGCCCCCGATGCCGGGTTCCGGCTCGGCCACCATGGCCATCGTGAGCGACCACAGCAGCTCCCGCATGGCGATGATCTCGCCCACCGCTGCCTGCACCCCCCGGAACTCATGGGTGCCGGCGGCCTCGGCGCAGCGCGCCAGCAGACCGGCGGCGAACTCCAGCTTGATGGCCAGCCGGGTGGTGGAGTGCAGGTTGTAACGGTTGAAGAACCCCGACTCGGCGTAGAACCCTTTGGCCCGGGCCACGTCGCGGTACACGAACACGTTCTCCCACGGCACGAAGGCGTCGTCGAACACCACCACGGCGTCGTTCTCGTCGAACCGGGCGGCCAGCGGGGCCTCGAACGGGTGGCGGGCCGCCGCCTCGTACGACGGCCGGCAGATCAGCTTGAGCCCGGGCGTGGCCATGTCGACCATGAACACCAGGGCCATGTGATCGTCCCGTCCCGGTTCCATGCGGGCCGCGGTGCCGGAGTTGACGGCCACGAACGTGCCGTGGGTGAGGGCCGAGCCGGTGGCCACCATCTTGGCCCCGCTCACCCGGATCCCGTTGTCGTTCTCTCCGGTGACGGTCACGAACACGTCGGTGACGTCGGAGCGCAGCCGGTGGCGGTCGACCGGCGGGTCGATCAGCACATGGTTGAGGTACAGCACCTCACGGGCGCACTTCTTGTACCAGTCGAGGGCGTTGGCCCCGTAGTCGCCGTAGTAGGCGTGCCCCTCGGCCAGCTGGGCCATGAACGCCGCCTTGTAGTCGGGGGTGCGGCCCATCCAGCCGTAGGTCATGCGCTGCCACACGGCGATGGCGTCGCGCCCGCCCCGCAGCTCGTCGGCGGAGTAGGCGGGGGCGAAGAAGCGGTGAGTGCGGTGACCGAACCGGTCGACGGTGGTGAGGGCGTCGGCCGTGGCCGGATCGTGCAGGGCGTCGTACAGCGAGGCGATCACCCGGGCTCCGGTGCGGAACGCCCGGTGTTCGGTGACCAGCTCCACCCGCTCTCCCTCATACCAGACCTCCCGCCCGTCATCCAGGCTGGCCAGGAACGCGTCTCCGGTCAGCATCTCGTTGGTCTCCGTCGTCCCAGTCACGGCCGCGACGGTACTCGGCGCCGATGCCGGGGGGCGGATGGCGATAGGCGCAGGTGGTGCTCACCGGCCGTCGGGCGGGCGGACGGTGGGCAGCTCACCGTCATGGCGGGCCCGCACCACGGTGAGCAGATGACGGCGCATGGTCTCGACCGCCCGGGCCCCTATCAGCTCGGCCCAGCCCGCTTCGAGGTCGGCGTAGATGCCCTCGACGGCGGCCAGCAGCCGGCGGCCCCGGTCCGACAGGGCCACGCCCTTCACCCGGGAGTCGCCGCCGTCGGTCACGTAGGTGAGGTAGTCGGCCGCCACCATCGACTCCACCAGCTTGGACGCGGCCTGCTTGCTCACCTCCAGGCGGGACGCCAACTCGGTGAGGGACTGCGACCCGGCCCGGGTGGCCAGCAGGACGAACCCGTAGGCCGGGCGGACGTCGGCCCACCCGTCGGCCCGCAGCCGTGCGTGCAGCTGATCGATCAGATCGCCGTATGCCATGGCCAACAGGCGGGCCAGCGGAACGGTGCCTTCGGCGTCGCTCATTCGGCCCAGGGCGGCGTGAACGTGGCGTCGCCGATGCGGGCCTGCCCCCCGATCGGTAGGCAGCACACCATTCGCAGCGGGCTGGGGCCAGCCGCCGCGATCTCGAAGTTGACGTCGGGCGGCACCACCACGGCGTCGCCGGCCGACGCCGTGCCGGTCACGTCGCCCACCCGTACCGAGGCGACGCCGTCGAGCACGACGAAGACCTCCTCGCGGGTGAGGCGATGGGGGTTGGCCGGGGCGCCAGGGTCGATCTCCACCATCCAGACCGAGGTCTCGCTCGATCCCCGGCTGGGTGAGGCCAGGGCGGTGAAGCGGGTGTCGCCCAGATCGTGGGTGGGGGCGGGAGGGGCGGGGATGATCGGCATGTCAGCTCCATTCGTCAATGTACTTGACGATCGTAAGCCCGATCCTGGATAGTCGTCAACTATATTGACGGATATTAGTAGGCGGCCGCTCCGCCCTCGGCCGGGATGACTGCGCCGTTGACCATGCGGCTCTCGTCGCTGGCCAGGAAGAGCACGACGTTGGCGATGTCTTCGGGCACGCCCACGCCGAACGGGTGGCGCTGGTCGACCAGGCGGGCGTTCATCTCCAGCGCGGTACGCACCGCGTCTTCGGCCGGCACGTCGGCGGCCAGCCCGATCCGGTCCCGCACCCGCTCGGTGAGGATCACCCCGGGGGCGATGGCGTTGGCCCGGATGTTGTCGCGCCAGTAGCGCCCGGCCAGAGCCTGGGTGAGAGAGATGATCCCGCCCTTGGCCGCCGTGTAGACGTGACCCTTGAAGTTGCCCTGGAGGGCCACCACCGAGGTGAAGTTCACGATCGACCCGCCCCCGGCGGCCGTGATGTGGGGGATTGCGGTGCGGCAGGCCAGGAAGGTGCCCCGCAGGTCGAGGTTGATCGTGTGGTCCCACACGTCCATGTCGACCTTGGTGACCGAGTCGTCGGCCGCTATCGACCCCCCGGCGCAATTGACCAGGTTGGTCAGGCTCCCGTACCGCTCGACGGCGGCCACCACCGCCTCGGCCAGCTGGGCCTCGTCGGTCACGTCCACCGCCAGGCTCAGGCACCGGCCTCCGGCGGCGACGACGGCGTCGGCCGTGGCCCGGGCCAGATCGCCGTTGATGTCGGCCACCGTGATGGCGGCTCCTTCAGCGGCGCACCGAAGGGCGCTGGCCCTCCCGATGCCCGATCCCGCCCCGGTGATGAACACCGACTTGCCGTCCATGCGTCCCATGGGCAGTGTCTACCCCCACCCTCGAACCTTGTCGACTTGTACGGCGTGACGCCGTAGTTCTCGACGAAGTTCGGCGGTTGCTCAGGCTTGGCGGCCGGCGCCCGACGACAACAGGGCCTCGACCCGGGCCTCGTCCCAGCCGGCCTCGGCTAGGATCTCCCTCGTGTGCTGGCCCAGCCTCGGAGCGTGGCGGTGCAGGCCCATCGGGGTGCGGGTGAAGCGGGGCCCGTCTTTCACGTGACGGTAGGCCCCCTCGGTCGGGTGCTCGAGCACCTCCACCATGCCGACGACGCCCAGGTGGGGGTCGTCGGCGATGTGGGCCGGGTCGAGCACGGCCGAGCACGGGATCGACCGCTCCTCACAGGCCTCCAACCACTCGGCCGTGGTCCGGCCGGGGGCGGCCTCGGCGATCACCCGGTAGGCGTCGTCCACGTTCTTGATGCGGTCGTTGTGGGTGGCGAACCGGGGGTCCTGCAGCAGCTCGGGCTGGCCGATGAGAGCGAAGAATTCCCGCCAGTGGCGGTCGTCGTAGGGGAGGATGGCCACCCAGCCATCGGCGCTGCGGTAGGGCCGTCGCTCGGGGCTGAACAGGCGGGGAGAGCCGAACGGGTCCACCGGGGGCTCGAACACGTGGCCCCGCTGGTGCTCGATCAGGTTGAAGGCCACCATCGTCTCCAGCATCGGCACCTCGATCTCCTGGCCCTCACCGGTGCGGCCCTTGTGGACGAGGGCGGCCAGCACCGACTGGGCGATCGTCATGCCGCATATCTTGTCGGCCATGATGGCCGGCACGTAGGCCGGCTCGGCCCCGGGTCGGGCCTGGCCCACGATCCAGGCCAGGCCGGAGCCGGCCTGGATGGCGTCGTCGTAGGCCGCCTTGGCTCCGTAGGGCCCGTCGGAGCCGTAGCCGTTGCCAACGCAGACGATCAGCCCCGGGTCCCGCCGGCACAGCTCGGTGGGGTCGAGCCCGAGGCGGACCAGGGCCGAGCGCCGCATGTTGGTGACGACCACGTCGGCGGTGGCGATGATGTCGAGGGCGGCGGCCAGCCCCTCGGGCGACTTCAGGTCGAGCGACACGCTCCGCTTGTTGCGTTGCACCAGCAGGCTGAGTGAGCTCATGGCCGGGCTCCTGGCCGGCAGGCTGTTGCGGCTGGAGTCTCCGGTGAGCGACTCGATGCGGATCACGTCGGCCCCGTGGTCGCCGAGGATGCGGGCCGAGTACGGCCCCATGAGAATCGTGGCCAGCTCCA
Source organism: uncultured Actinomycetes bacterium (assembly GCA_902826025.1). GTDB lineage: Bacteria > Actinomycetota > Acidimicrobiia > Acidimicrobiales > SZUA-35 > CADEDH01. The sequence goes on along the minus strand of CADEDH010000088.1, from coordinate 1,342 downwards.
CCACCCGGATCCCGTCGAGGGCGCCGGGCGCCGCCGGTGCCGGTGCCGGGGTGGACGGTTCTGCGGTGTCGGACATGAGGGCCTCCCGAGGCGCCAGCGTAGGGCGCCCGGGGACCCAGCGGGAGTGGCCGGCTCAGTGGCAGTGGCTGGCCGGGGGGATGTCCATGGCCGGAGACTGGTCGAAGAAGCCCGATGGCTTCAGGGTGAAGCCGATGTGGGCCACCGGCATCACCGGCCAGTCCTCCAGGCTGGGTACATGGGTGTGGCCCATCACGTACCACAGCACCACGTCGGTGTTCTCGATCGGCCGATCGGCCGCCGTCCACGCCGGCAGCCCGTCACCCCCGGCGTGCTGGTTGGGGTAGGCGCCGGCCGGATACCGCTCGTCGGGGTCGTAGGGCGTCACCCACAGGTGGTTCCACATGTACCCCGCCCGCTGGCGGATCGACGACCACTCGGTGGCGAAGGGCACGGCGTTCTCTCCGGCCAGCAGCTTGTAGCCAGTGGGGGTGCCGGTGGCGTTGGTTCGGTGGCCGCTGACCACCTTCCAGTAGCGGCTGGTCTCGGTGTTGACCCGGCGCTGGGCCGCCTGCTCGGTGGCCAGCACCGTGGTCTCGGCCCGGAAGGCGTTGCCCCACGGGTTCTCCTCTTGCGGGGCGGGCACGGCGTTCACCTCCACCACCGTGTTGTCGGTGCCGTCGATCATCAGGTCGAGCCGGGTGCAGAAGAAGTGCTGATGGTTGGGCCCGTACAAATTGGGGGCCAGGATCGTGCCGTAGGCCGTGGTCTCGCCGTCGTCGAGCCCGCCGGTGGACAGGATGCCGGTGAGCTTGATCTCGTTCTCGATCCGGCCGTCGGTGTAGAAGTACCAGTAGATGCCGTACTCGTAGTTGCCGACAGTGGCGATGAACGACACCACCAGGCGCCGCAGCCGGCGGACCTCCGTGACCTCGGTGCGGTAGTCGGTGTGCTTCCACGAGATGCCGAAGTCCTCCTCGTGGATGCAGATGGCCTGGGGGATGCGCACCACCTCGCCCGACGCGTTGCACACGTGGGCGTCGAGGTAGTGGATCTCGCCCAGGCAGTCGCAGCCCAGCATGAGGGAGTTGGCCAGCATCCCGAGGCCGTACTCACCGGCGTCGAACGCGTTCTTGCGGGCCTGGGTGCTCGACGGGTCGCCGTAGGGCACGGTCATCTCGGCCAGCGATGCCCGGTACAGCACCGGCCGCACCTCGTCGCCATCGGCGTAGGTGACGGTGTTGATCACCAGGCCCTCCCGGCTGGTCCACCCCACCCGCAGGTCCCACTTCTGCCAGCTCAGGCGATCACCCACCACGGTGAA
>CADEDH010000087.1 GCA_902826025.1 uncultured Actinomycetes bacterium | reverse complement strand
CTCGAAGCAGTCCCAGACCTCGTGGACCTCGGCCAGTGCCGGGATCATGTCGAGGTCGAGCTCGTCAGCCACCGATCGGAGCACGCCGGCCCGCACGGCGTCGTCTCCCTTCAGTCGGGACCAGCTCATGCCGCGCTCGGTGTACTCGTGGTCGAGGAGATAGACCAACCGGTCCGGTGGTTCGACGGGGTCGGCCTGCCGCCACGGGGCGACGTCGGACGGCTCGGCGAAATGACGCTCGACCAGATCGGCCACCTCGATCACCGTCGAGGACGGCACCACCGCAGCCGTGGCGGCGCTGTCGCCGACCAGCCGCAGGTTGTAGGTCAGCACGACCCGGTAGCCCGAGTCCAGCGGCCTCACCTCGTGGACCGTGTCGGCGTAAAGCGCCACAAAGGTGAGGAGCGACCGCGACGACCGGTAGGTCGATTCCGTACCCCGGTGGCGGACGATCAGCTCGCCTCCTGTTGCATTGGATGGCAGGATCACCACCAGCGTGCCGACCATGTCGTCGGCTTTCTCCGCGTCCTGGTGGGGGGCGAAGAATTGGTGAGCCTCGTAGACCAGCATCGAATGGAGCTCGGCCCGAAGCTGGCAGCTGTCGGGAAGGCCGAGATCACGGCGCAGCCTGTCGAGGGCCGGGATCAGCGTGTGGTCCCACCGGCGCTTGTCAATCCCGACCCGGCTGCGGGCAACCTCCCAGGGTGTCGCGTACCCGGCGATCGAGCACCGTGTCCTCGCCCCGGCCGTAACGGGCAGGGCGGGCGAGCAGGCGCAGCTCGAGGGCCTGGGACGCACTGACGGGGAGCTTGAGCAGACCGACGCCGTTCACCTCGATCGCCAGGTCGTCAACCGGTGCCCGGCAACTCGCGCCGAACGACCCGTTGGCCGTCAGCTCCCCCAACAACGTGGCCAGCCGGTGACGCGGACTCCCCCTCATGCCCCTGCAGGGTAGGGGAGAGAGCCAGACGCTCGGCCGTCGCCAGGGAATGCCGGCTGGTGGCACGAGAGAGAATGCCTGCGCTGATCCAACCACCAGTTATGTCATACTTGTCTCACGCAGCTGTAGAGGAGATCAAGTTTGTCATATCCACCGTTTCATCCGGCTTGGCTTGGTGATCTGCCGATGGTCCTGTCTCTTGAGGGCTTCGCCGCTGCCTTTCCTGGGGAGGGTGAGCACGTCGAGTTCAAGCAGGGAGTGTCCGCGAATCGTGCCCAGGAGGCGGCGGTGGCCTTCTCGAACAGTGATGGTGGTGTGCTCATCGCTGGGGTCGCTCCTGATGGTCGGATCGTTGGCGTCGCTCACCCGGGCGAGAAGGCCAAGGACCTTCATCAGGCACTTCGTGACGCCAAGGATCCCGGTCGGTACGAGGTCCGAGAGCTTGTTGTCGAAGATCGAACGTTGCTTGTCCTGTCGGTCGATCGTCGACGCGAGGGCTTTTCGCAGACCTCCTCCGGTGCCGTGCTGGTTCGCCGCGGAGCCAGCAACGTGCCCCTCATCGGGTCCGACCTCTCTCGCTTCATCGCTCGCAACGCCTTCGAGGCGTTTGAGCTCACCCCCACGGGCCAGAGCCTCGACGATGCGGATTCCCAGCTCATCGAGCGACTGCGTATGGCATACGGTTGGGCGTCGGGCGCCGACCTCGCCCCCGCTCTGCTTGGCGCCGGCTTCGCTGCCATCGAGTCGGGCCAGCGGATACTGACGGTGGCCGGGTCGCTGCTGCTGTTGCCTGACCCCGCCGTTGCCGGTGGGCGGCCATACATCGACGTTCGTCGCTACGGGAGTGATGATCCGGACCCGGACAAGCTCTGGGAGATACGGGGACCTGTCGACCATCAGATCGAGCAGGCCACGGCTGACGTGCTCAGTGAGCTCGGTTCGGTTAGCGCGATCGTTGGCGTTCAGCGGGTCGACATGCCAAAGCTGCCGCCTCGAGCGATCCGTGAGGCGATCTCGAACGGAGTTGCGCACCGATCCTATGAGCATGCTGGGGCGGCGGTCCGGATTGAGATTCGGCCGACCGGTGTGACTATCACATCGCCCGGAAGTCTCCCGGAACCGGTGACGGTCGAGAACATCCGCTTTCAGCAATCGGCCCGCAATGACCGACTCCTGGGTGCGCTGCGCCGGTTGGGCCTGGCTGAAGATCTTGGCAAAGGGATCGACCGGATCGAAGATGATATGGCTGCGGAGCTGTTGCATCCTCCGGTGTTTGAAGACGACGGCTCGTTCTTCACGGTGCGGCTTCGCTTGGGGGGTGTCGTGACGCCACGGGAGCGGGCGTGGGTGCGGGCTCTCATCCGGGATCGACGGCTCGATGCCCGAGCTGCGGTCGTGATAGTGGCCGTGGCACGGGACGGATCTATCAGTAACAGCGAGGTCCGCGCCCTGCTCGACGTCGACAGCGTCCAGGCCCGTGGCCTCCTGCAGTTGCTGGTGAGTGAGCGGGTTTTGGAGCGGAGGGGCGAGCGGGGCGGCGCGCAATACATGATTGCTGCCGACCTGGGGGTACCGGCCCGGATACGTCATACCGACGCCGAGCTAGACGAGATCGCCTTGGCACTCGCCGCTCAGGGCCCCGTGACCAATGCTCTCCTGCGGGACCGAACTGGCCTGAGCAGCGCCGAGTCGCGGTCGGTATTGCAGCGGCTCGCTGGCAGGGGCGAGCTCGTGCGGCTAGGTGAGCGCCGTGGCAGCCGCTATGTGCTCCCCTGATTGGTGGCGATCCTTGGGGCCATGAGAGGCATGCGGCTGATGGTGGGTTGCTTTTGCGGCAACCGAGTCCCAGGGAGTGGTGTAGGAGGGGGTAGGGCAAGGAGGGTCAGCGGGTATCACGTGCCGCTCGGACCTCGTCGGCCGCACGCCGCCGGGCGATAGTGGATCGACAGTGTGCATCGGCCGAAGCGAGGAACCCGAGACAGTGAGTAGCGCCGTGGAGCTGATGGGAATCGTGGATCTTCTGGTTGAGCTCCTCGAAGGCCAGCTTCAATGCCGCCCGACGATCGATCGCCGAACCGGCCCCGTCATCCATGCTGCGTCCCCCTGGGGTCCCGCCGTGTTGATCCCGACCGGGTTCGTCTGAGTCTCTCGGCGATAGTTTCAGTGCGGCTTCAGCCGGACCCGGACGCCTCAGTGAGTACCGGTTCTCCGCCATCGCGCCACAGCAGTTCGTGGACGACGTAGGGCTCATCGAAGCCCTTGAGCTCGGCGGTCAGTGGGGCGGCGAATCGAATGTCGGTACGACCAGCGGCGATCTCCCGGACCACGAAGCTGGCCAGGATCTGGGCCCCGGCAGCCAGGTTGGCGATACGGGCGGCGAGGTTGACGTGTCGACCGAACAGGTCGCCGTCGCCAGAGACGATGGCCTCGCCGGTGTGGATGCCCATACGGATCCGGAGATCGAGGTCGGCGGTCCGACTCAGCTCCTGCTGCACGTCGACGGCGAATCGGATGGCCCGACCGACGCTTGGGAACGTGAGAAAGAATCCGTCGCCGATCGACTTCACCTCGCGACCACCGTTGACGTCGATGTGGCGCCGGATGAGGTAGTTGTGTCGTTCGAGGACGGCGAACCATGACCGGTCACCCATCCGTTCGGCTTGTTCGGTGGACGACTCGATGTCGGAGAACACCAACGTCAAGGTTTCGCTTTCCCGTTGGCCGGGGCCGTCGTCGCTGTTATCGGTGCCGGTGCCGTTGAGACTCTCGGCCAGAACATCGATCGAGGTCGACCTGAGCCCTCGGTCGTCTCGTAGATCGGTGGCCCGGCCGGGCTCGACGGGGCCATTACCGGTGGCTCGGGCCCGGAACCTGACAGCAATCTCGGTATCGCCGATCCGGTAGCGGGCCGGCTCGTCGACCACTTCAGCGCCAGACAGCGGCTTGTCGTTGCTGAGGGTGCCGTTGGTCGAGCCGAGGTCGGCGACCTCGACCGCTCCGCCCCGACGTCGCAGGCGGAGGTGCCGACGGGAAACCTCGGAGTCGGCCAGCAGCAGCCCCTCGCAATCACGACCGATGACGAGCTCGTCGTTCAAGAGGACCGTGAGCGTCTGCCGGCCAGGTTGCCGCACGGTGACCACGATCTCGTCATGCTCCCCAGCCACAGTTCCCCTTCGCCCAACCGTGCCGTTGTCTCCCGGTTCGGAAGGGCCAGCCTACCCGGAGAGGTCAGGTAGGCAAGGGTATGTGCCGGCCGGCCGGCGGATCCCTGAGTGGGCAGTTCAGGAGCTGAGGAAGGAAAGGTCCCCGACCACGCCCCCGGCCTCCCGGACCCGCCGGGCCAGCGCCCCGAGCATCGCCGCCGACAGGGCAGGTAATTCCCGTAGCAGGACCTTGAACATGCGGGCGCTGAGAGCGAGTACCACTCCATCGCTGGCCGCGGTCACGGTGGCGGCCCGTTCCGCTGGGTCGAGGAGGGCAAGCTCACCGAACCAGGCGCCCGGATCGAGGCGACCCACGAGTGTTCCTTCCCGGATGATCTCGGCGGTCCCCTCGAGGAGGAGGAAGAAGGCGTCGCCCCGGTCGCCCTGGCGGACAAGGTCGGTCCCCTGGCGGAACTCGATGCGATCCCCATGACGGGCCACGATCCGAAGATCCCTTCGCGTGCAGCGGGCGAACAGGTCGACCGTGGCGAGCTGGCGGACGATGTCGTTCTGGTTGGTCGTCATGCTGTGTCCAGTTCTGTATCGGGAGTGGATCGTGAGGGAAGCTCCACCGGTTCGGTCTCCCACAGCCCGTATCGGAGGTGGGCTCGGCGGAGTGGTCCGGGGGCCCACCAGTTCGCCCGCCCGGCCAATCGGATGAAGGCTGGCATGAGGGTGGCCCGGATGAGGAAGGCGTCGATCAGGACAGCGAGGGCCAGTCCGAGACCGAAGAGCTTCACGATCGCCACCCCTGACGTGGCGATCGACAGGAACACGATGGCCATCAGCACGGCGGCGGCGGTCACCAGGCGACCTGAGCGGGCCAGGCCGCAGACGACTGCCTGCTTGTCGTCGCCGGTGAGGTCACGCGCCTCCTGGATGCGGGCCAGGATGAAGACCTCGTAGTCCATCGACAATCCGAAGGCGACGCAGAACATGAGGATCGGCGTGAACACGTCGAGTTGGCCGGTGGTGGTGATGCCGAGCGGCCCGGCGAGGTGGCCCTGCTGGAAGACCCAGACCAGCGCACCGAAGGTTGCGGTGAGGCTCAGCATATTGAGGGCCAGGGCTTTGAGCGGGAGGAGCAGGCTGCCGGTCATGGCGAACAGCACGAGTAACGTGGTGACGGCGACGATGCCGATCGCCAGCGGCGCCCGGCGGGCCACGGCATCCACCGAGTCGACGACCACTGCGGTGGTCCCGGTCACCTCGATCCGGGAGTCGAGATGCCGGATCCGTTCGACCAGTTGCCGGGCTTCGGATGAGTCGGGTTCATGCCAGGAGATGACGTTGAACCAGGTGCCGTCGCCGGGACCGGCCCGGAAACGTTCGCTGTAGGCGGTGGGTGGAATCGAGAGGCCGGTGCCGGAGAACCCGTGGACCGAGTCGACGCGATGGACGCCGGGCAGTGATAGCAACACCACCTCCATGGCAGAAACCGCTTCGTCGTCAGTAGGTGAGATCCACGGGGTGATGACTGAGATCGGGGTGAAGTTCACCAGGTAGAAATCGCTGCGCAGCGCGTCAGCCCCTCGCCTGGCGTCAGCGCCAGCGGGTAGGACGCGATCGTCGATGCGGCCCGGTGCCAAGGTCCGGAACGGGAGTCCGGCGGCCAGGAGCAGCGCCGTGACGGCCAGGGCCCAGGGCCACGGGTGGCGCGTCACCCGCTGGGCTTGAGCGGTCCAGAAGCCGATCCCAGTCGGTGGCCGCTCGTGGCCGAGCCGATGCCCGTACCGGACCAGCAGGGCGGGGACGACCACGACGGTGACCGCGGCGGCCACGGCCACCACGGCAATGCCGGCGTAGGCGAAGGAGCGGAGGTAGGGAAACGGGAACACCAGGAGGGCCAGCAGCGACAGGCTGACGGTGAGGGCGCTGAAGACCACGGTCCGGCCTGCCGTGCCGACGGCGCGGGCCACTGCAGCTTCGACCGATCGCCCGGCCCCACGTTCCTCCCGGAAGCGGGCCACGAGCAGAAGGCTGTAGTCGATCGACAGCCCGAGGCCGAGTGCGGTGGTCAGGTTGAGGGCGAAGACTGACACCGTCGTAAGTGAGGCCAGCGCCCTGAGGACGGTGAAGGTGGCGAGCACGGTCAGCAGGGCCACAACGAGGGGAATGGCGGCCGCCCGCCAACCTCGAAAGACCAACAACAGGCCGACCAGCGTGAGCGGGGCAGCGATCAGCTCGGCCCGCAGCAGGTCGGCCTCGGCCTGCTCGGCTGCCTCCCGACTCACCTCGGCGGCGCCGGTGGGCGTGAGCGTGAAGGTCTCACCCTGGTCGTCGTACAGCTGGCCAAGCTCTTCGACGGTGGCCCGTTGGTCGTCCTCGTCGCCGGCCAGCCGCAGAGCGATCACCGCCTTGTCACCCTCGTGTGACACGAGCGGGTTCGCTACATCATCGGGCAGCTCCCCGATCGTCCAGGGGGAGACCACGTCGATCACGCCGTCGGCGGTCCCCAGGGCGCCGACGAGCTGGAGCCCGGCTGCAGTGTTGGTTCCGTCGAGCACGTCACCCTGCGTGGCGGTCGCCACGATGACCTGATTGGGAGCGGCCGTAGCGAACACCTCGTCGAGGTGGGCGAAGGCCCGGGTCGACTCGGCTTGCGGGGCCACGAACCCGCCGACCGACAGACTGTGGCGCACCGGGCCCCCGGCCAGGGCCAGTACCGGCACAGCCACGAACGCTCCGGCCAGGACCAGCCGGTGCCGCCGCAAGGCGGCGCGGGTCAGGCCTCGCATCATCATCTGCTTCCCCCCCCTGATCGTTTCGGCGTCCTGGCCGGTGCTCAGCCGCGGCTCGCGGTGAGGGGTCGCCGGTTGGCTGCTCGCCGGTGATCGGCGATGCGGCGCAGGGCGGCCGAAGGCTGGGGGAAGTCGGTCAGGAGGGTGTTGATCTCCGTGCTCGACATGACCGCCACCCACTGATCGCTGTCGGCGATGACCGTCGCCGACTGGCGGGCGGCGGGGTCGGCCGAGGCGGCCAGCAGGGACAGCTCGCCGTAGTGGTCGCCGGGGGCGAGGGTGGCGACGTGTTCATCGCCGATCAGGACGGTGGCCGTTCCGTCGATGAGCACGCCGAGCTCGCGTCGGCCCGATCCTTCGACCGTGAGGCGGGCGCCAGCCCGCACCTTGACGGGCGTGGCCAGCTGGTCGAGACGGGCTCGCTCCCGCTTGGTGCAGCCGGCGAAGATCGCAGCGGTCGAGATGCTGTGGTTGCTGGTCATGATGTGATCCACCCCTTGTGACGGCCCGGCCTTTGCCGTGCGTCTGGCCAGCATGCGCTCGCCCAACGGGCCAGGTCTGCGGCGCCGGGCGCAAGCCGGGTGGGTATCCGTACTCTCGGAGCAGGTAGGTCGGGCCCGATCAGTGTTCGGCGCGATGGCGGAGCTTGGCCAGCTCGAGCAGAGCGATGACCTTGCCCCGGTTCTCGACCCAGCCGAGGTCCCGCAGCGTTCGCAGCGACTTCACCACCGCTTCCCGAGACAGGCCCGACCAGGAGGCGAGGTCGGTTTGGCTGAGCGGCGACACCAGCTGGATGACCCCGTCACCGTTGTCTTCGCCGTACCGTTCGGCCAGTTCCACCAGTCGGGCGCAGAGGCGTTGGAGTGAGTCGCCAGTTCCGAACTCCAGCTGACGGCGGTCGCTGTCCCGGAGGCGGGCGGCCAGCACGAGCGCCAGCCGGTAGAGAACTGCGGGATGCTCGATCAGGAAGCGGGTGAAGCTGTCCTTGGGGATGACGAGGATCTCGACGTCGGTAAGGGTCTGCACCGTGGCTGACCTCCGGCCACCGTCGAGCGACGCGATCTCGCCGATGAGCGCGCCAGGGCCGAGGACACCGAGGATCACCTCGCGCCCGTCGGTGGCGACCACGCCGGCTTTCACCAGACCGTCGATGAGCACTACCGCTTCATGGGCGACGTCGCCCTCGATGAACAACGTCGTGCCTTTGGCGAACCGTCGACGGGTTCCCTGCTCGAACAAGGCCGACCGGACTGCTTCGGGCACGCTGGCCAGAAAGGTGTCGGCCGGTTCGGCTGGCGTGGGCATGGCCGGCATCATGCCACGGGCGCGAGTTTGGCACCTCTGTAGGAAAACTGAAACGTTCGGTTTCTACAGTGCTCGTCATGAGTGATCCGTTGGTCACCGTGAAGGTGCTGGGACCGATCCGGATTGACCGGGGGTTGTCAGGGGAGCCGTTCGGGCCTCGACTGCGGAGGCTGCTCGTCCGCTTGGTGGTAGATCGAGGTGAGACAGTTTCAGAGTCGCAGCTCGTGCATGCGGTGTGGCCAGATGACCAGGGGCTGCCCAAGGACCCGGGCCGCGCCCTACAGGTCTACGTGTCGCGGTTGAGGGCTCACGTCGGAGCGGAGACGATCGAGCGGCAGGCGCCCGGCTACCGGCTCGTGTCGGAACGCGTTCAGCTCGACTGCGCCGAGTTCGAACGGCTGTTGGCGGCAGCGGCCAAGGCCCGGGCCCGGTCCGACGATCGGATGGCCGTCGCAGCTATAGAGGAGGCTTTGCTTTACTGGTCCGGCTCCGCCTTCGCCGAGTTCAACGACGAAGATTGGGTGGCGGCTGAAGCCCAGCGCCTCGACGAGCTCCAGGTAACGGCGAGGGAGCAGCGGGCGGAGCTCCTGCTCGGTTTGGATGATGTCTCTGGGTCTCTGGTTGCCGAGCTGACCGGGCTGGCGGGGTCCTACCCGCTTCGTGAGGCCCCGACGCGCTTGCTGATGCTGGCCCTCTACCAGGCGGGCCGTCAGGCCGATGCCTTGGCCGCCTTCTCCCGGCTCCGACACCAATTGGCCACCGATCTCGGGCTGGAGCCGTCATCCGAGCTGTGCCGTTTGGAGGAACGGATCCTCCTGGATGATCCGTCACTACTGCCTCAGCCCGGCCAGCAGCGAAGCCTGCGAGCCTACGAGATCGTGGAGCGTCTGGGTGAGGGGTCGTTCTCGATCGTCTACCGGGGGGCTCAGCCTTCGGTTGGACGCGAGGTTGCGATCAAGCAGATCCGGGCCGAGCTGGCCAACCGGCCTGAGTTCATCCGCCGCTTCGAGACGGAGGCCCATCTCGTCGCCCGGCTGGAGCACCCGCATATCGTGCCGCTCATCGACTACTGGCGGGAGCCCGGTTCGGCCTATCTGGTCATGCGCCTTCTGCGCGGCGGCAATCTCGAGACTGCGGCTCTCGACGAGCCGTGGTCGTTGGAAAGAACCATTCGCATGGTCGACCAGATTGGCGCCGCATTGTCAGCGGCCCACCGGGCGGGGGTGGTGCACCGGGACGTAAAGCCGGCGAATATCCTCCTCGACGAGGACGGCAACGCCTACCTATCGGACTTTGGCATCGCGCTGGAGGCAGCAGAAGCTGCCGACCCTGTTGCTGCTCTGTCGGCCGGCTCCCCGGCGTACGCCTCGCCGGAACAGCTGCGGCGCGAGCCGGTGGGGCCCTCGGCCGACATCCACGGCCTGGCCATCGCGGTGTATGAAGCGTTGACCGGTCGACTTCCCTTCCCCGACGAGCCGAACCAGGCGGCACTGCTGAAGCGGCAACTGCATGATCCGATCCCATTGGTGCGACAGACACGCTCCGATGTGCCGGTCGGTCTCGACGCCGTCCTCCAGATGGCCACGGCCAAGGATCCGGCGCTCCGGCACCAGACGGTGGAGGAATTCGTAGCCGCGCTGCGGGCAAGTGCCGGTGCAGCGGTCCCGTCGTCCCCCCGGAGTAGAGCGACGGCCGTGGCGGCCGAACCCAGGAACCCGTACAAAGGCCTTCGGGCTTTCGACGAGGCCGACGCCCCTGATTTCGCCGGACGGGAACGGCTGATAGATCAACTTCGGGAAACCCTGGGTGCGAGTCGCCTCGTTGCAGTCGTCGGTCCGTCGGGGTCGGGCAAATCGTCGGTGGTAAGGGCCGGACTGCTCCCCGAGCTGCGCCGAGGCCGACTGCCGGGGAGTGGTGACTGGTTCACGGTCACCCTGACGCCGGGCCAACACCCGTTCGAGGAGCTGGAGAACGGTCTGCTCCGGATAGCGACGTCGCCGCCGGTCGGTCTGCTCGAGCTTCTGACCGACGGTGAGAGGGGGATTGGACGCGCGGTGCGACGGGTTCTGCCGGTCGACGGAACGTTGTTGCTGGTGATCGATCAATTCGAGGAGCTGTTCACACTGTGCGGCGACGAGTCAGTTCGGCGCCAGTTCCTAGTGGGTCTGGCGTCGGCCGTCACTGAGGAGCGCAGCCGGCTTCGGGTCGTTCTCACCTTGCGGGCAGATTTCTACGATCGGCCGCTGCGCTATGAGGCGATCGGGCGCTTGATGCGCGATGCGACCGTGCCCGTGCTGCCGCTGGCGGCCGATGAGCTGGAGCGGGCCATCGTCGACCCAGCGCTGCGCGTGGGCTGTGAGTTCGAACCTGGCCTGGTGTCGGAGATCGTGGCGGACGTGGCCGACCAACCCGGTGCGCTGCCCATGGTGCAATACGCCCTCACCGAACTCTATGAGCGGCAGGTGTCGGGGCTGTTCGTACGGGACGTGTATCACGACATCGGCGGGGTGGCCGGGGCGGTGACCGGGCGAGCCGAAGATCTCTACGAGCAAGCGTCCGAGCAGGAACGGGTTGCCGTCCGGACAATGTTCTCCCGACTGGTCGCCCTGACTGACACGGGTGACGGTAAACGCCGGGCGCCGTTGACCGAGGTGGCCGTCGGGGCGGCTGCTGCCGAGATGGTCCGACGTTTCGGCGAAGCCCGACTCCTTTCGTTCGACCGCGACCCCGTCACCCGCGAGCCGCAGGTGGAGGTGGCCCATGAGTCGCTCATACAACAGTGGGCCCGGTTGCAGGATTGGTTGAACGAGGACCGCGACGCGCTGCGGATCTTCCGCCATCTTCGGGCAACGGCGGCCGATTGGCAGCAGCGGGGGCGCCCCGATTCCGAGCTGTACCGGGGAGCGAGGCTGGAGGCCGCGCTGCAGTGGGCGACGGATCCGGCAGTCCACCCTACGCCGCTCGAGTCTGAGTTCTTGGCCGCCAGCGAGGCTCGTAGGTCGACTGAAGTGCTCGAGGAGCAGCGCGCCAATCGGCGCTTGCGGCGGCTGCTGGCCGTCGTTGCCGTCGTGGCTGTGGCTGCCGTGATCGCCGGTGTGCTGGCAGTTCAGCAGCAGCGGTCGGCCCGGGAGCAGGCAGGGCAGGCGACCGCGGCCCAGGCCCGAGCAGAGGTAGCTGCGGAAGCGGAGCGGGTCGCCCGAGACGATGCTGTCGTCCGACGGATGATCAGCGACGCCGTCCTGCTGGCGGAGGAGGATCCGAGCCTGTCGTTCCTCGTTGCGGCGGCAGCCTACCGCCATGCCCCCGGGCCAGACACTATGGGAGCCCTGCAACAGGTCCTGGCCCGGACAGACGGTCTGCTCGGCTTTCTAGGGTCGGGCACCAGCTACGGCGACCTCGCGTTCACCGACGACCGAGGTCTCGTCGCCCGTTCCACCGAGGGCGTGGAGGTCTGGGACCTCGACTCGCGCCATCAGCTCACAAGCATCGACGCCGGTGGGCCCGGCCGGATGGTGTTGGGCGCTCGTTTGGCCGTGGTGTCGGCCCCCGGTGGCGTGGTGCGCACGGTGGACATCGACTCAGGCGCCACGGTAGCGGGGATCGACGGTGGGGCGGAGGTGACGGAGCTGGCGATCTCCCCGGATGGTGCCGATGTGGCGATTGGTCGTGACAACGGCGCTGTTGAAGTGCGATCCATCGATGGCCTCGGGTTGCGAGGAAGCGTGACCGAGCTGGCGACCCGGGTGGAGTCACTGCTGTTCAGCCTCGACGGCGCGAGCCTGTTCGTGGTTGAAGGTTCGGGCTACATGCAACGGATCTCGATCGACTCTGATGAGGTCCTGTGGTCGTCGGCGACCGATGAACGGTTGGCCTTCGCCGGATTCCCTCCGGCTAGCGAGGGGTCCTCGTTCGCAACCGCGCTGCTGCGCTTTGACCACACCGGTCAGGGGGTTCTGGTCGCCGCCTACAACGGTGGCACGATGCGCCTCGACGCCGCCACCGGCGAACCGACCGGTTACTGGCCGATCGACAAGGCGTGGGCCGTCGATGCGATACCGATCGACGACCGCCGAGTCGTCACCGGCCCCGGTGTCATCGACACCGCGACCGGGGCCGTCGCCGATCTGTTCCCGGCAGCCGCAGGGACCCCGGGGGGTGTGGCTTTTGCCGAGGGCAGCCAGACCGTGGCGGTCGCCAGCACCGGCGGAATCAGCTTGTGGTCGAGCCGAGGTGATCAGTTGCTGGCCCGGGCGCTGCCCCGACACGGTGCCAATCAGGCGTTCGTGAACCCAGAGGGGACCCGGCTGGCAACCAATCAGGGGCCAGGGGAATTAGTGGAGCTCTGGGATCTCATCTCCGGTGAGCCCCGACCCGCAACCACCGAGCTCGATTCGGGGATCGGCGCCTTCTGGGCCCCGCGGCCCGGGGTCATCGTGACCTCCGCGGGAGGAGCGCACACCGTCGCCCGCGACGCCGACACGCTGGAACCCCTGGGCCCGGAGTTCCCACTCGACGACTGGGGAGCCGTCACGATCGACCCTTCGGGGCGCTCGGCATTCTTCGGCGGGCTGACCCCGTTCAATGGTCAGATACTCGTCTACGACATAGCCACCGGCCGTCGAACCCATCTCATAACCGAGCTCGACGAGTTGCTCCAGGCCGAGGGCGTGCCAACACTCCAGAAGTGGGTGGCGCAGATTGAGCTGTCACCCGACGGGTCGACGATGGCAGCGCGAACCTGGGGCGGTCGGCTGGCCCTCTTCGAAGGCCCCGACTGGTTGCTCCAGGCGGAGGTTGACCTGCCGTCGGGTCAGCCGGTGGCCAACGTCGCATTCAGCCACGACGGCACAACCTTGGCCGTCCAGGCCACCGACGGCGAGATACGGCTCCTGGACGCGGCGACTCTGGGGGTTCTCGCGGATCCGTTCGACGGTGAGCCGGCGACGACCGGTTTTGGGATGGACCGTCTGCTGGCATTCGGTCCCGACGACCGGAGCTTGCTGGTGGGTTCGACTCTCGGGGTCCAGTTGTGGGATCTCGACGCCGGGACAGCCATCGGTGGAGTCTTCCCCAACGACGCACTCATTTCCGTGAGCCCGTCGGCCAACGGTCGAGCCGTGGTCACCGGGGTTGGCGACCGTCTGCTGTTGTGGAATCTCGAGACGGCGGATTGGCTCGCCATCGCCTGCCGCGCCGCAGGGAGAGACCTGACCGAAGCCGAGTGGCAAGCTTTCGGCCCCACCGGCAAACCGTTCACTGCGACATGTTGACCTACCCTGTTCCTCGTTCCTATCGGCCCGTCCGTAGAGTGTCTGTCCTGGTCAGCGACTCTGAAGACCGATTGAAACAACGATTCGTATGCTCGGTGGCATGGGGGACGACCGAACGTTGATCCGAGTGCTGGGGCCTGTCGTGGTCGACAACAGCCCGAGCGGGGAGCCGCTGAACCCCCGACTACGTCGGCTGCTGGCCCGGCTGGTCGTGAACCAGGGTGAGACCGTGCCGGAAACGGCGCTGATCGACGCGCTGTGGGAGGAAGGCGAACTGCCAGCGAACCCCACCCGCAGCCTGCAGACCTACGTGTCACGGTTGCGGTCGCAACTGGGCGCCGGGTCGATCGAGCGTGTGGCCGCCGGCTACCGCCTGGCCGAGTCGACGGTCGACGTGGACGCCGGTCTCTTCGATGGCCTTCTAGCGCAGGCTCGGCTGGCGCGGGATCGAGCCGACGATCGTTCGGCCGTCGATGCACTGGATCGTGCACTGGCGTTGTGGCAGGGGCCGGCGTTGGGCGATCTGGCCGAGGCGTCGTGGGCGGTGGCGGAAGCCCATCGGCTCGACGAGCTACGCATCGACGCCCAGGAGCAACGGGCCGAGCTGCTGTTGGGGTTGGACGACGTCGACGGCGAGCTGGTCGCCGGGTTGGACCGATTGGCCCGTGACCATCCGTATCGGGAGGGACCCACCCGCGTACTGATGCTGGCCTTGGCCCACCAGGGCCGGCAGGCCGAAGCGCTGGAGGCGTTCGCCCGCCACCGACGGCTCCTGGCCACCGATCTCGGTCTGGAGCCGTCCGCCGACCTCTGCCGGCTGGAGGCGCAGGTTCTCACCGACGGCGCGGGCGCTGTCGCCGGGCGGGCCCGGGGCCGGCCCCTTCGGGGCTACCAGATCATCGAGCGGTTGGGTGAGGGGGCGTTCTCGATCGTCTATCGAGGGGCGCAGCCGTCGGTCGGTCGAGAGGTCGCCATCAAGCAGATCCGGGCCGAGTTGGCCAACCGGCCCGAGTTCATCCGCCGCTTCGAGACCGAGGCCCACCTGGTGGCCCGTCTCGAGCACCCCCACATCGTGCCCCTCTACGACTTCTGGCGGGAACCCGACTCGGCCTATCTGGTGATGCGCCTGCTGCGGGGCGGCAGCCTTGAATCGGCGCTCCGAAGCGGCCCGTGGGACCTCGATCGGACGCTGGCCATGACGGAGGACATCGGACGCGCGCTGTCCGTCGCCCACCGTGGCGGCGTGGTGCACCGTGATGTGAAACCGGCCAACATCCTGCTCGACGACGATGGAGCGGCCTACCTCACCGACTTCGGTATCGCCCTGGACGCGGCGGAGGCCGCCGACCCTGAGGCGGCGCTGTCGGCTGGTTCGCCGGCCTATGCGTCACCGGAGCAGCTCCGCCGCCAGCCGGTCGGCCCGGCGGCCGACGTGCATGGTCTGGCCATAGCGGTCTACGAGGCGCTGACCGGGCAACTGCCGTTCCCCGATGAACCGACGCAGGCGGCCCTGCTGCAGCGCCAGCTGCACGATCCGATCCCATCGGTCCGCCAGGCCCGCCCTGACCTGCCGGCGGCGCTCGATGCCGTGTTGGGCCAGGCCACGGCCAAAGCCCCCGAGGATCGGTTCCAGACGATCGAGGAGTTCCTCACAGCATTGCGCCAATCGACCGGCGACCGCCCGTCGGCCGCGGCCCCGAGGCGGGTCGGGGTCGGCACGGCGGTGTCGGGCGAGGCCCGCAATCCCTACAAGGGGCTTCGCTCGTTCGAGGAGGGCGATGCGGGCGACTTCGCCGGCCGTTCCCGGCTCGTCGATCAGCTCGTCGAGGCACTGCGGGACAATCGGCTGGTCGCGGTTGTCGGCCCGTCGGGATCGGGCAAGAGCTCGGTGGTCCATGCCGGTCTGGTGCCTGCGGTGCGACGGGGTCGGGTGGCTGGGTCGGAGCGGTGGTTCGTCACCACGCTTCTGCCCGGGCCCCGACCGTTCGAAGAGCTGGAGACGGCGCTGCTCCGGGTGGCCGGCGAACGACCCCCGGATCTGCTCGGCGTGCTGACGTCGGGACCCCGCGGGATCGCCCGGGGTATCCGCCAGGTGGCCCTGATGGAGGACGCTCAGATCCTGTTGGTGATCGACCAGTTCGAAGAGCTGTTCACCCTCGCCCCGCCGGAGGAGTGCGCCCGGTTCCTCGAGGCACTGGCTGTGGCCGTCACCGAAGAACGGCCCCGGCTCCGGGTCGTGCTCACCCTGCGCGCCGACTTCTATGATCGCCCGCTGCGCCATGACGCCATCGGTCGCCTGGTGAAGGAAGCAACCGTCGCCGTTCTGCCCCTGGCGGCCGACGAGCTGGACCACGCCATCGTCGATCCTGCCCACGGCGTGGGCACCGAGTTCGAGCCGGGTCTGGTGTCGGAGATCGTCGCTGATGTCGCCGACCACCCAGGGGCACTGCCGATGCTGCAGTACGCGCTGACCGAGCTGTGGGAGCGGCGGGTCTCCGACATGATGACACGCACGGCTTACCGCCAGCTCGGTGGTGTGGCGGGGGCACTGGCCCGCCGGGCCGAGGAGCTGTACAGCCAGTCGAATCCCGACGAGCAAATGGCGATCCGCCGGCTGTTCGGTCGTCTGGTGAATCACGGCGAGGGTACGGGCGATACCCGGCGCCGGGTCCAGCGGGCCGAGCTGGGCGACGGAGCGATCGACGCCGTGATCGACCAGTTCGGCCGGGCCCGGCTGCTCTCGTTCGACCGGGATCCGTCGACCCGGGAGCCGACAATCGAGGTGGCCCACGAAGCCCTGATCCGGGAGTGGCCGCGGCTGCGGGAGTGGCTCGACGAGGACCGTGACGGTCTGCGGCTCCATCGCCATCTGACGGCGGCGGTGGCGGGCTGGATGGCGGCCCAACGGGATCAGGGAGAGCTCTACCGCGGCGCCCGGTTGGAGGCCGCCTCGGACTGGGCCAGCCAGCACACCGCCGACCTGAACGAGGAGGAGCGTGGTTTCCTGGCGGCCAGCGAGCAGTCGGCTCGGCGGGCGAGGGACAGGGAACGTCGCCAGGTACGGCGGCTGCGGGGCGCATTGGCGGGTGTGGCCGTCGTTGCCGCTCTGGCGGTGATCGCCGGGGCGCTGGCCCTGGTTCAGCAACGCCGGGCCGACGACGCCGCCGCCACGGCCGAGACGAGGCGGCTGGTGGCCGACGCCGCCGCGCTGGTGGGTCAGAACCGGGACGTCGCCCTGCTGATGGCGGTCGAGGCGTACGGGCGGGAGCCCGGCCCGAGGACCCTCAGTGGGCTCCAACGGGTGCTCTCGTCCACCGGTTCCTACCTGGGTCGGATCGGCGACGACGGCGCTGTTCTGGGCGGTGGTTGGCTCGACGACGGCCGAATCGTGGGGGTGACGGCCGACGAGGTCCGATACTACGACCCCGAGACCCGGGCCCTCACGGGCACTGTGGCTCTTGACGCCGCGCCAATGCAGTCGGACTTCAACCGCGTGGCACTTGACATCGATGGCGACGGTGTCGTCGTCGGAACCGATGCCGGCGAGGTGGTCCTGGTTCAGGGTGGCGATCGTCGTCAGCTGGCGGCGGGCGCCGACCCCGTGGCGGTGGTGTCCTATGCCGCTGACCAGGGGATCGTTGCGGTCGGCGACACAGCTGGCAGCGTGCATCTCGTCAACGCAGCAACAGGACGGGAGCGGTGGGTGACGGATGTGTTGGCCGAAGACTCCTTCGCCGAGGTGGTCGGCCCGGAGCGCTGGGCGGCTCTGGGGGATGTCCAGGATGTGATGGTCGCCTTCGAGGGCTACGCCTTCCGAACCGGACCGCTGTTCGTAGAGGTGCTCGATGGTGGCGACGTGCTGGTCGGCGCCGGTCCGTTCCTTCGACGCCTCGACGCCACGAGCGGCGCCATCGAGGGCCAGTTCCTGCTGGACTACGCCCGGATTCCCGGGCAGGCGGCGATCCCCCGGGTGGCCACGGGTGTGACGGTGGCGGCCGACGGCCGGTTCGAGGTCCTGGCTGGCGGTGTGGCCTTGGCCGACGTCGACCCGACGCTCTCCACGGCCACCTGGGCCGACATCCCGACCGGTCGGGCGGCCAACGTGGTGACCACATCGATCGTGCTCGATTCCAGCGGCGTGCCCTGGGTCGGCTTGAACAACGGCCTGCTGGCCCGAGGCACCACCGAGGTCGCAGCCACGGGGGAACCGATCCCGGTCGGTCTGGCCACGATCGAGTCGGTAGCCGTCGCTCCCCGAGGGGGAGCTGTGCTGCTGGCGGGTGACGGGGGGATGGTGCTGTGGTCCACCGACGGGCACCAGCTTCTGGCCACGGCCGCGCCCCTCGGCGGCAACAACGCTGGTTTCGTCTCAGCCGACGGTCGCCAACTCCTCAGCACATCCAACCAGGCTGGCATCGACACGCTCTTCTACGACGCTAGCGGTGACCGATGGACGCAGCGGGATGCGCCCGAATTGGACCTGACCCTCAGCTACTGGAACGACACCGATCCGCTCGACCGGTGGCTGTTCTCGTTGGATCCGGACGGGACACTCACCCAGATCGACCGGACCACGCTGAAACCCACAGGCGTCGGGCACGAGTCCGTGTACGGCGATGCGTACAGTCTGGACGGCCGGCTGCACGCCACCACGACCTTTGAAAGGGCGCTCGTCGTCTACGATGCCGTCACCAACGAGACGGTGTCACCCGAGATCGATCTCTCGGCGTGGGCTGGCGAGACCGGCATTGAGGGCGGCGCCGTGATGTTCGACCCGGTGCGGGACCTTCTGCTCGTGAGTTACACGTCCGGAAGGGCGGTTGTGTTCGACACCGGCGACTGGTCGGTTGCCAGGGTGATCGAACCCGGCGAGGACGATGGTGGCGGAGTGGTCGTCGGTGGCTACAGCCGAGACGGGTCGATCCTCGTCACCCGCGGTGTCGGCGGAACTATCACCGTGCGGGACCCAGCGACGTTCGCCGTGCAGCGCACGATCGAAGGGGGCAACAGCGCAGCCGAGATCGCCACCAGGGACAACTACATCAGCGCCGACAACGAGTACCTGCTGACGGTGCGAGACGATGCGCCCCGGCTCTGGCATCTGCCCACTGGAACCCTGATCGGCACCTTTCCCCACAAGGCCGGCGTCGTCGCCTCGGGCAACGACCTGGGTGATGAGCTGCGGCTCGTGACGATTGTGGATGACCACGTCCTCGTCTGGAACCTCGATCCGACGGCGTGGCCGGCGGCGGCCTGCCAAGCCGCCGGGCGCAACTTCACCATCGAGGAGTGGGAGCAGTTCGGTCCCGCATCCGAGCCCTACCACGCCACCTGCCCACAGTGGCCCGTTGCGAGCTGAGGGTGACCCGATTCGTGGACCCTCATCAGACGTCCCTGATCGAACTGGCCCAGCGTCTGCGCCGGCAGGGTCGACAGCGGATGCTGGAGCCGGGCGAGCGCCTGTTCACCGAGGGGAGCAATGATCGAGGGATCGCGGTGGTGGTCAGTGGCGAACTGTCGGTGACGATCGAGACCGCGACCGGTGAGATCGAGGTCGGCCGCTGCCGCCCCGGTGAGATCATCGGTGAGCTGGCCTCGATCGAGATGCGGGTACGGACAGCCACGGTGACGGCCGTCGGCGACACCACAGTGGCGGAGGTCGAGGCTGACCGATTCCAAGACTGCCTCGCTGATCACCCTGAAGCCGTGCCGGCATTGGTGGCGGCGGCCCGCCAACGGATCGACGTTCTGTCGTTGGCCGAGATCGCCGCTGATCAGTACGGCACTGCGGCGCCGGGGATCGTGCCCCGGCTACTGGAGCTGGCGGAGCTGATTCACCTTGACGCGGGCGCCACGCTCTTCGACGAGGGTGCGCCGGCTGATGCGGTGTACGTCGTGGTGGCGGGGCGCCTGGTGGTTAGCTCCGATCGATCACCGACCGGGGCTGCACGGCGGGAAATAGGTCGCGGGGAGACGGTAGGCGAGTTGGCGGTCCTCGATTCCGGAGTCCGGACGGCGACGGTACGGGCCGGGCGTGACACCACGCTAGCCCGCATCGAGCTCGGCTCGTTCCGGTCGCTGGTGGTCGGCCACCCAGAGCTGGCCCTGGAGATGGCGAGAACCGTTGTCCGGCGGGCGAACGGCTCGCCGTCGGATGCCGTTCACCGGGCCAGGTCGGTGGCCGTGGTCGTCACCGCCCCGGTCGATCCCGAATCGCTGGTCGGGCCGATGCGGGCCGAGTCGTCCCGACACGGGCATTCGATCTGGCTGTCGAGCGAGGTGATCGACGGCGCGCTCGACACGCCCGGCAGCGCCCAGGCCCGCGGCGACTCGCTCGCTGCGGCCCGGTTGGCACAGTTCCTCCACCAGCGCGACAGCACCGGCGACCACATCGTCTACTGGGCCGACCGCGAGCCGACCTCATGGTCCGAGCATGCAGTGCGGATGGCCGACTGCGTGGTCTTCATCTCGTCGGCCGAGCCGGGGCCCGATGAACGGGACCTGATCAACCGGTTCCTGGCCGCCGGTTCTAAAGGCAACGACCGGCCGTGGCTCGCCGTGCTGGAGGAGGCGAACGCAGCCACGCCGGGCTGCACCGCCAAACTGCCGCTCCGGGACCGGTTCTCGGAGGTCCATCACCTCCGACGGGGCGATGCGATGGATCTCGCTCGCCTCACCCGCCTCGGGATCGGAGTCGGAACCGGTCTGGTGCTCGGCGGGGGAGGAGCCCGGGGCTTCGCTCACCTCGGGGTCATCCGGGCCATGCGGGAGCGCGGGATGGAGATCGACCGGATCGGAGGCACCTCCATGGGTTCGATCATGGGCGCCCTGGCCGCGCTCCACGCCGACGACGACGAGTTGCTGGCGACGGCCCGGCGACAATTCCAGCAGCTGTTCGACTACACCGTTCCGCTCGTTTCCCTGGTGAAGGCGAAGCGGATCACACGCAAGCTGGACGCCGTGTTCGGGGGCATCGATATCGAGGATCTGTGGATCCCGCTGTACTGCATGAGCACGAACCTGACGCTCGGTCGGCCGGAGGTACACCGGCGAGGAGACCTTGTGAGCGCGATACGGGCCAGTATCGCCATACCGGGAGTGCTGCCACCGGTGCCACGGGATGGCGAGTTGCTGGTGGACGGCGGGGTGTTGAACAACCTGCCCGTGGATGTGATGCGGGCCGACCCATCTATCGGCCGGGTGGTGGCGGTTGACGTCACGCCCCCCACCGGTCCTCGGGCTCGCGGCGACTACGGAATGCACGTCTCGGGTTGGCGGGCTCTGGCCGCGGTGGCAGGACGCAAGCGGTCGCCGTACCCGACTGTCGGGTCCGTGTTGATGCGTTCGATGATCGCAGGTTCCGAGCAGACCCGTTCGGCGTGTCTCGCCGACGGGATGATCGACCTTTATCTGAACATCCACATCACCGGCGTCG
Organism: uncultured Actinomycetes bacterium; assembly: GCA_902826025.1. Taxonomy (GTDB): domain Bacteria; phylum Actinomycetota; class Acidimicrobiia; order Acidimicrobiales; family SZUA-35; genus CADEDH01. The sequence continues at coordinate 5,445 of CADEDH010000087.1, read as the reverse complement.
GCCTGCTCGAGTTCGACAAGCTCGACCAGGTCGTCGAAGACGGCTACCGGTCGGCAGCACCCCAAATCGAGGAGTGGCTGCATCGGTCACGACAAACCTCCGAGGCGATCTGTCATGAATCTCGGTCCAGCTCACAGTTGAAAGGAAACATCGATGGTTAGAACGTCAGATCCGAAGGTGGCCCGCCTGCTCACCGTGCCGCTGTTCGCCAAAGCCGATCAGCACGTGTTGCGACAGCTGGTGTCGATCGTGGAGGAAGCATCGGTTGCGCCGGGTCGGGTGTTGATCGAGGGCGGCCACTATCACCAGGAGATTTATGTGATCGGATCGGGTACGGCCTCGGTGGAGATCGAGGGCAACGAGGTGGCCGAGGTCGGAGCGGGGGAAGTCATCGGCGAGCTGGGCTTCTTCGTTCGTGGACCGGCCTCAGCCACGGTGCGGGCAAAGACAACCCTCGAAGTCGTGATCGTGCCCTACAACCGGTTCGATGAGGTTCTCGACAACAACCCCGAGCTGTTACGAGCGATTGCCACCGATCTTGCAGCCCGGCTCCGGGCCGCTGACCGTCAGCTTCCGTGAGTCGAATCGTGCACCGTGACAGTCGGTGAGCAGTTGGTCCGGAGGCGGTTCATTCAAGCCGAACCTCGCCACGCTCAGGTGGTGGGGCGTTACGTGATCGACGGCGATAACCCGATGACTGAGGGGAGGTGGTGAACGGAGCAGAGTGGGAGAATCCGAGAGATCGCGCGCGAGTTCCGCGCAGCGGTCACAGCGGTCCGCTCTGCGACAGCCTCTCACCTGGTCAAACGTGTGGACCTGATGGGAATCGAACCCACGACCCCCTGCTTGCAAAGCGCCCGGGACAGCAGGGGCAGGATCAGGGAGAACGGGTTGAAGTCCTGGTCACGGGGGTGGTGGCGCGCTCGGTCGCTGCCCGGCTCGGCCCGGTGTTGCCCTCTGCTACGCGCGCGGGGCGCGCGCAGGTCAGGGCCATGAGGTGGACTGGCAAGCAGTGTGGCCAACGCCTCGCTTGCACCGTAGGAGGGGATGAGCAGGCGCGGGTTGGCTAGCCGGCGGCCGGCGGCCGGCGGCCGGCGGCCGGCGGCCGGCGGCCGAGGCCGGAGGTCCGTGCTGCGGTGAGAGTATCCGAAAAAGCGTGATCAACGAATCCGAAATTTCGCGATCCGAAGGCCCGAAAAATCGTGATCAACGAGGCTCGAACGGGTATTCTGACCCTAGTGGCCTATCTGTCCCGGATCATCGATTCGGCTCTCGACGAGCTCCTCGCTGACGCTCCTGCCGTGCTCCTGGTCGGGCCTCGGGCGTCGGGCAAGACCACGACGGCGGCCCGTCGAGCCGATGTGGTGATCCGTCTCGACGATCCGGCCCAACGTCAAGCGGTCGCCGATAATCCCGACGCGGTGTTGGCCGGTCTCGACGACGGTCGGATCCTGATCGACGAATGGCAGCTCGCCCCTGATGTGTTGGGCGCGGTCAAGCGGGCGGTTGATGGTGGTGCTCCACCTGGCCGGTTCCTGCTCACCGGCTCTACCCGGGCCGACCTCACCGTCGACGGCTGGCCCGCCACGGGGAGGGTGTTACGCCTGCCGTTGTGGAACCTGACTCAGCGGGAGATCGAGGGTTACGCCGGCGGGCCCTCACTCGTCGACCTGTTGTTCGGCCGCCGGTGGGACGAGATAGGCCTCCCCTCGGACGTGCCGGATGCCGCCGGCTACATCGAGATGGCACTCAATAGTGGCTTCCCTGCCTTGCTCGGGCGCCAGTCCTCCCGCTTTCGTGAAGAGTGGCTGGGTTCCTACGTAGACCAGAGCGTGATGCGTGACACGGCACTGGCCGGGTTGCGGCGGGATCCCCAGCTCCTTCGCCGCTATCTGCAGGTGATCGCAGCCAACACCGGCGGCGTTGTGTCGCACAAGACCCTTTACGACGCAGCGGCGATCGATCGCCTCACCGCCATCAGCTACGACAACGTCCTCGAGATGCTGCATCTCACCGAGCAGGTTCCGGCCTGGTCGAACAACCACCTGAGCCGCCTGGCCCGGGCGGCCAAGCGTTACCTGATCGAGCCGGCGTTGACGGCGCCGTTGTTGAAGATCGATCGGCGGACGGTGCTCCGTCACGCCGATCTGACCGGTCGTCTGATTGACTCGTTCGTCGTTGCACAGCTGAGGGGTGAGGTGGCCAGCGAGTCCCGCCCGAGCCTGTTCCATCTGCGAGATGCCGACGGAGCCCACGAGGTCGATCTACTGCTGGAAGGCCCAGGAGGCGACGTTGTGGCCGTCGAGATAAAGTCGGCCTCGGCGCCCGACAGCGATGCCTGGCGGCATCTGTCCTGGCTGCGTGATCGGCTCGGCGACCGCTTCTGCTGTGGCGTGCTGTTCCACACCGGCCCCCGGCCGTTCCAGCCGGCCGAGCGAATCCTGGCTCTACCGATCTCCACGCTGTGGGGCCAGTCGGGCCGCTGAGCCTCCTGACGGTGACCAGTGAACCGTTGTCGAAGGCAGGACGACCGAGTCGTCGGCCCGCCGACTCGAGCAGCTCGACTCGGGCGAGCCTGGGCCTCAACGGTAGGGCGGGCTATCTGTTCAGGGGGTGCGGTCGGGGAGCAGGTCCAGTGCGGTGACGAGATCGACGGCCGCTCGTTGGCGAGCCTGGCGGTCAAGCTGCACCAGGTCGCCCTTGGTGAGCACGAGGGTGTACGGGCTGCCTTTGCGTCGGGTGGTGTGCTCCACGGGCAACTCGAGATGGTCGATGGTGTCGTGCACGTGATGTCGTCGACGTTCGGCCAGTGGCCATTCGTGGACCTGCCGTTCTGGGTCGGCCAGGAAGGCGGCCAGTACGGTGCAGTCGTCGCAGGTGTGCCAGGCGGCGGGGACCTCGATCGACCAGTCACCCTCGGTTCGTTCCGGTTGGGCCAGGGTTGCTTCGAGGCACCTGGCGCAGTGGATGGCGATGTCGGCCAGGCCGCTGGCGGCCAACACGTCGGGCTCCAGCTGGAGCCCCTCTTCCAGCGCGGCGATCAGGGCGGGTAGCACGTCTGTCCCGCTGCCACAGGTGGCGGTGACGATGCTGGAGCTCAGCTCGGGGATCTCGGCCGTCGTCGTGGCCTCCAGCAGCCCAGCCAGTGCCGGCCCCAGCGACTCCAGAGCGGTGAGTCGTTGCGACGGTCGCTGTTCCTGGGCTGCCACGGTGAGCGTTTGTTCCAGCCAGGTCCACGACCTTGCGAGCACCAGCTGGGCGGCCCTGATTCCGCTCTCGTCGAAGGTCGGTGTCGCCGCTGGCGAAGCTACGCTCATAGCGGCGCACAGGGCAGGGAGTGACGCAAGCCACTCTGCCCTTGACCGTCGCCCCGGGACGGGCCACCGGTTCCCTGGTCTGAGCCAACGGTCGAGCTGGGCGTCCATCCAGTCGAGCCCGTACCGGCGGGTGAGTCTGACGAGTACAAGTGCACCAGCCGGGGTGAGGGACTCGATCCGAAACGGGTCGATGAGGGTGGCGGCGAGGTCGCCGTCGTCCACGAGGTCAGCCGTCGCCATCGCCTTGACCAGTAGCTCGTCGTCATCGTTGGAGGGGCGGACCACGGTGGCCCAGAACGGGGTCAGCATCGTTACCCGGCTCCGGATCTCGGTGAGATCGGCATCCTCGTCCGAGGCCGCGTGACCGTGGGCCGCCAGCAGTTCGTCGAGGGCGCCTGCCGGGTTGCCCCTGGCCCGAACGGCGAAGGCCCGGGCGCGGGGCCACATGACCAGTGCCCCGCGCCGGTACCACCGGTCCATGGTGTTGCCGGCGTTGCCGGTGTAGCCCTCGAACTCGGATTGGTACGGCTCCAGCTTCACCGACGGCGTTGACTCGCAGATCTCATGCTCTCCGACCTCCGCATCGAACGACATACCTCGGCTCGAGGCGCTGTTAGGGAGGTGGAGCAGCACATCGGAGTCGATCAGGTCGTTGAGCTCGTAGCCGTCGTCGCTTCCCTGTCGACGTGTTCGCCGGTAGCGCCAGTCGTCTTCGATGCAGTCCCACACCTCGTGGACCTCGGCCAGCACTGGAACGACATCGAGGTCGAGTTCGTCAGCGATCGATCGGAGGACGCCAGCCCGCACGGCGTCGTCCCCCTTCAGTCGGGACCAGCTCATGCCGCGCTCGGTGTACTCGTGATCGAGGAGATAGACCAACCGATCTGGCGGCTCGTCGGGCTCGGCGTGGTGCCGCCACGGGGCAACGTCGGCTGGCTCGGCGAAATGACGCTCTACGAGATCGGCCGCCTCGATTAATGCTGATGCGGGCACCGCCGGGGTCGGGGCGGTGCTGTCGCCGGCGAGCCTGAGGTTGTAGGTCAGCACAACCCGGTAGCCCGAGTCCAGGGGCCGCACCTCGTGGACGGTGTCGGCGTAGAGGGCGACGAAGGTGATGAGCGACCGAGACGAGCGGTAGACCGACTCCGTCCCCCGGTGGCGGACGGTCAGCTCGCCTCCCGTGGCGTTCGACGGCAGGATCACGACCAGGGTGCCGATCATGTCGTCGGCTTTCTCCGAGTCCTGGTGAGGGGCGAAGAACTGGTCCGCCTCGTAGACCAGCATCGAATGGAGCTCGGCCCGAAGCTGGCAGCTGTCGGGAAGGCCGAGATCACGGCGCAGCCTGTCGAGGGCCGGGATCAGCGTGCGGTTCCACCGGCGTTTGTCGATCCGGACCCGGCTGCGGGCGACCTCCCAGGTGTCGCGCACCCGGCGATCGAGCACCGTCTCCTCTCCCCGGCCGTAGCGGGCCGGCCGGGCGATCCGACGCAGATCCAGGGCCTGGGACGCGCTCACCGGAAGCCGAAGCGGACCGACACCATTCACCTCGATCGCGAGATCGTCAACTGGTGCCCGGCAACTCGCGCTGAACGACCCGTCGGCCGTCAACTCGCCCAACAACGTGGCCAGCCGGTGACGCGGATTTCCCCTCACGGCACTGAACGATAGAGCGCAGGCCAGGCGCCCGGTCGCTCCTCGCCGGCGTGGTTCACTGCCTGTGCCTCATCATGTTGGGAGCCTGCGGACATCCACCCTCTCGAGCTTCAACGAAGGGCGCGCCTTCGTTGTAGCCCCTGGCCTGACCATCCAATTTCGTCCAACCTGCGTCGCCTTTCGGTTCGGAGGTGCCGATGCCCGATGCCCGATGCCCGATGCCCGATGAGTCCCTGGTGTCCGGGCATTGCCATTGTCACAACCTCGCCGACAGCGGGCCACCGGGCGATAGCGGAGCAACAAGGTCTACGTCGATGAAAGGAACGAGGTGATGAGCCAACGAGGCACCCAGACTGTCCAAGACATCGCGCGCGTAGGGCGCACATCGACTAGAGCAACCGGCTCTGGATACAGCCTCTGAGTAAGAGTCCCGCGGAGTGGTGGGGTTCGCGTTGACGCGTTCCTTGGTGGCTGT
>CADEDH010000086.1 GCA_902826025.1 uncultured Actinomycetes bacterium | reverse complement strand
CCAGACGTCAGAGTTCCGGGGTGGCGCCACGCCCACCGGCGAACTCTGACACCAGGGGCCCGGATCCGGGACCGGATGTCAGAGTTCCGGGACTGGGGGGCCTGCCCGGCGTAGGATCGACGCCCATGACCCAACCCCTGGCTGGCCTGACGGTGGTGGAGCTCGCCGAGGGCATCGCCGGACCCTACGCCGGCAAGCTCCTCGCCGACTTCGGGGCCGACGTGATCAAGGTGGAGCCGCCCGGCGGCGACCGGGCCCGGGCCGCCGGGCCGTTCCCCGCCGGGGCCGAGGGCGACCCCGAGCAGAGCGCCCTCTTCCTCCACCTCAACACGTCGAAGCGATCGGTGGTGGCCGCCCCCGACGACCCGCTGATCGACCATCTCGTAGCCCGCGCCGACCTGGTCCTGCGCTCCGACGACACCGTCCCGCTCGACCGCCTCCGCGCCCTGCGCCCCCAGGCCCCCGTCGTCACCGTCACTTCCTTCGGCCTCACCGGACCCTACGCCGGCTACGCCGGGGAGGAGATCGTGCACATCGCCCTGGGCGGGCCGATGTCGGCGTCGGGCATGCCCGACCGGGAGCCGGTGAAGATGGGGGCCGCCGTGGGCCAGTACCAGTGCGGCACGGTGGCCGCCGTCGCCGCTCTGGCCGCCCTGGCCGTGGCCGGCCAGACAGGGGCCGGCCCCCACGTGGACCTGTCGAACGTCGACACCCAGGTCACCTCGATCGACCGGCGGATGACCTACATCCTCTACGCCACCTATCGGGGCGAGGACGTGCCCCGCTTCGGTGGCTACTCGGTGTCGCCCTTTCCCGGCGGCTGCCGCCCGGCGGGCGACGGCCACGTGCAGGTGTCGACGCTCATGAACTGGATCCCCCGGATGCTGGCCGTGATGGACGACCCCGAGATGTCGGAGCTGTACGCCGACCCCACCTGGTTCTTCAACCCCGAGCTGCCGGCCCTGGCCGACGCCCAGCTCCTCACCTGGATCGTCAGCCGCAGCCGCCAGGAGGCGATGGAACAGGCCCAAGCTGGGGGCTGGCCCATCACGGCCGTGAACCGGCCCATCGACCTGCTGACCGATCCCCACTTCACCGAGCGGGGCTACTTCGTGGACGTTGAGCACCCGGTGGCCGGCACCGTCCGCCAGCCCGGCGCCCCCATCCGCATGGCCGACGGCTGGCGCCTGGCCCGCCCCGCCCCCACCCTCGACCAGCACGGCCCCGAGCTTCGAGGGGCGGCGACCGCGGCAGCCGTGCCGGCGGGCGATGGCCCGCCGGAGCCGAGCCCCGGTGCTTCGGACCCGACCCGGACCCCAGCGGCGCCGGCCATCGCCCCGGCCGACGCCCCCCTGCCGCTGGCCGGCCTCCGCGTGCTCGACCTCACCGTGGTGTGGGCCGGCCCCTACGCCACCTGCATCCTGGGCGACTTGGGGGCCGACATCGTCCGGGTCGACAACCCCTACATCTTCCCCTCCGCCACCCGGGGGGTGCTCCCCCGCCCGCCGAAGGAGCTGGTGGCCGGGGTGGGCGGCATCTTCGGCGGCTACCCCGACGCCGATCCCGGCGAGCGTCCGTGGAACCGGATGGCGCTGTTCAACGCCCACGCCCGCAACAAGCGCAGCGTCACCCTCGACGCCCGCAAGCCGCTCGGCCGCGAGACCTTCCTGCGGCTGGTGGAGCACTGCGATCTGATGATCGAGAACAACTCCATCGAGCTGCTCGACAAGCTGGGCCTGGGGTGGGACGAGCTGCACCAGCGCAACCCCCGCCTCATCCTCTTGCGCCTCCCGTCGGTGGGCCTCACCGGCCCCTACCGGAACTACCTCGGGTTCGGCGTCAATTTCGAGGCACTGTGCGGCCTGGGTGCCATCCGGGGCTACGGCGACGCCGACCTCAGCGACAACGAGGCGGTGTTCCACATGGACGCCGCCACCGGGTCGGCCGCCGCCTTCGCCGCCCTCATGGCCCTCCGCCGCCGGGAGCAGACCGGCGAGGGTGAGCTGGTTGAGGTGTCCCAGAGCGAGAACATGCTGGGCCACATCGGCGAGCTGCTGATCGACGCCGCCCGCTCGGGCACGGTGCACGAGCGCCTCGGCAACCGGCACCCCACCCGGGCCCCCCAGGGCTGCTACCCGTGCCGGGGCGACGACGCCTGGGCCGTGGTCTCGGTGGGCCCCGACGACTGGCCCCGCTTCCGGGCCGCCCTGGGCGAGCCGGCCTGGGCCGCCGACGAGCGCTTCGCCACCGAGGCCGGCCGCCGGGACCATCACGACGAGCTCGACGAGCTGATCGCGGCCTGGACGACCGGTCTCACCCCCTACGAGGTGTTCGAGCGGTGCCAGGCCCAGGGCGTGCCGGCAGCGCCCGTGCTCCACGAGCTCGAGGCCCTGGCCGATCCCCACCTCCAGGCCCGCGGGCTGTTCGCCCCGAACGGCAGCCCCGAGACGGGCGAACACCTCCACCCCACCCATCTGTGGCGGTGGGACGGTCCGCCGATGCGGTGGGATCCCCTACCGGTGCTGGGCGGCGACAACCAGGCCGTGTTCCAGGGCGTGGTGGGCCTCAGCGACAGCGAGTACGCCGCACTGGCCGCCGACGGCCACCTCTCGCCCGACTACCTCGGCCCCGACGGCCAGCCCCTCTAGTCGGGATCTGTGGCGTCAGCGCGCAAAACACAGCACGGGACGCCACAGATCGCAGGGAGTTGTCGACTACAGGCCTACTCGAACAGCGGGACCTTGGCCTTGGCGTAGGTGAGTTTCCGCACGAGCTTGTCGCCCTCCCAGTGCAGGAGGTCGAGGCCGCGCCAGCTCGTCGGCTGGCCCTTCACGGTGAGCGTGCAGCGCCACGACGCCATCACCTTGCCCGTGTCGGCGTCGATGAACAGGTCCTCGTCGAGGAATTTCATCTCCCCGAAGGCGCCGTCGAACTGGGGGGCGAAGGCGGCCCGGACGGCGTCGATGCCTTCGTTGCTGTTGGCGTTGAACTCGTCGTACACCCCGTGGGGGGCGAAGAACGACATCATCGCCTCGAGGTCGTTGGTGTTGAACGCCTCCATGAAGGCGGTGGTCAGGCTGAGCAGCTCGTCTCGTCGCGACATGCCCAACCCTACCCCCACCCCTAGCGACCTTTGAAGACGGGCTCGCGCTTGTCGACGAAGGCCCGCGACGCTTCCTTGTGGTCCTCGGTGGTGCCGGTGTGGCGGTGGTGGGTGGACTCCAGGTCGAGCAGGGTGAACAGGTCGGCGGTGACCGCCCGGTTGATGTTCTCCTTCATGTACCGCAGGGCGATCGGCGGCCCGGAGGCCAGCCGGATGGCCAGATCGGTGGCGGCGGTGTCGAGCTCGGCCGCCGGCACCACCCGGTTCACGATCCCGAGGTCGAGGGCGGTGGCCATGTCCATCCGCTCCGGCAGGAAGTAGAGCTCCTTGGCCTTCGACGGGCCCACCAGCCGGGTGAGGAACCAGGTGCCGCCGTAGTCGCCGGCCAGACCCACCCGGGCGAAGGCGGTGGTGATGACGGCGGTGTCGGCGGCTATGCGCAGGTCGCAGGCCAGGGCGAGCGACAGCCCGGCTCCGGCGGCCGGGCCGGGCAGCACGGCCAGCGTCGGCTTGGGCATGTTGAACAACACGCCGGACGTGGCCCGGTGGCTGAGGCGCTGCTCGTGCACCCCCACGTCCCAGCTCTCGGCTCCGCCGCCGGCTCCGTCGCCCTCGGCGAAGCCCTTCACGTCACCGCCGGCGCAGAAGGCGCCGCCGGCGCCGGTGAGCACCACGCAGCGCACGTCGGACGCCGTCTCGAAGTCCCGCAGGGCGGCGGCCAGCCCGGCCAGCATGGGCCCGGTCATGGCGTTGCGCCGTTCGGGGCGGTTCATGGTGATGGTGCCGACGCCGTCGTCTCCGACGACGGCCGTCAACTCTGGGGTACCGGTATCGAGCGTACGAGCCATGCCCGCAGTGATAGCGCAGGTCGCTGGTCTTTGCCCAGCCTGGGCCGGGTCGCTACCGTCGGTTGCCATGGAGCTCGTGCGGGTCTACACCGGAGACGACGGACAGTCGCATTTCGAGGACGTGACGGTCGACTTGAACGACCATGGGGCGGGCGGGCGTCTGTCGAAGCTGTGGCGGGGCCCCGGGGTGATCTTCCGGGAGGTGGACGGCAGCTACGACCTCGACTTCCACACCGCCCCTCGGCGCCAGCTGGTGGTGAACCTCACCGGCTCGGTGGAGATCGAGGTGGGCGACGGCACCAAGCGGATCCTGGGCCCCGGCTCGATCCTGCTGGCCGAAGACACCACCGGCCAGGGCCACATCAGCCGCAACGTGAACGGCGAACCCCGCAAATGCCTGTTCGTTCCGCTCGATGAATCCCCCGCCGCCCTGTGAGCGACGCAACCTCCGATCCCGGCGACGAACTCGACCTCCCGCCGATCCCGCCGGCCGAGCGGGAGGCGGCCCAGGCCGTCCGCCGGCTGGGCATGGCCCTGCTGGGCCGCACGGTCAGCCCCGAGATGGCATCCCGGGTGGCGGCTCAGGTGGCGGCCCTGGCCGCCGAGGTGGAAGCGGCCAGCCCCGAGCGCACCAAGGTCGACGCCTTCCTCGGCTACACCGGGGTGGCCCGGGCCCGTCACTTCCTCACCACCGGCCACTGGCCGGCCCCGTCGGCCGACTACGGCGAGATCCGCTTCGACGCCATGTCCTACATCGGCGGCCCGGTGCACCCGTTCTCGGCCGGAGCCCGCTACTACCGCGACGGCGACGAGGCGGTGGCCCGGGTGACGGTGGACATGGGCTTCGAGGGCCCGCCCGGCCGGGTGCACGGCGGGACCATCGCCAGCATCTTCGACGAGGTCATGGGCACCGTGTTCCGGATCCGGGCCCTGCCGTCGGCTTTCACCGGCTCCCTCAACGTCCGCTTCGAGGCCCCCGCCCCTCTCGGTGCGGAGCTCGAGTTCCGGGCCCGGCTGGTGAACGTCGAGGGCCGTAAGCACTTCGTGGAAGCCGAGGCCACCGGCCCCGACGGCCGCTTCGCCTCGGCCACCGCCGTGTTCATCCAGATGGCCGGCGACCACATGGCCGCCACCTACGGCCGCCTCCTGGAGGGCGAAGGCCACCCGGCCTAGCCCGGCGACGCCCAGCGCAGCCGGGGGACGGGGATGGGGACCCCGGCCGCCGAAACTTCAGGTGAACCGGAGGGCGCGGACCCGGAGCCGTTGGGAGCGGGTGTCGATCACGGCCTCGTTGCCGGTGACGAAACGGACCCGATGATCCTGGCCGAACAACCCGGCCAGCGTCTCGTCGGCCAGGGGATCGCCCACCTCCACGTCGAGCTCGACCCGGGGTAGGGCCCACGCCGTCTCGGGCTCCCGCTCGGCCCGGTCGGCCTTGGCCGTGCGCACCCGCTTCACCGGAAACGGGACATCGGCCGGGTCCACCAGGGCCGACAGCACGTCGGCGTCGGTGGAGTAGATCTCCAGGCGCCAACGCAGTCGGGGGTTCTCCGGGGCGAGCACGCGAGACTGGCGCCGGGCCCGGGGCCCGCCCGACAGGTTCCACTTGATGGCCACCAACGGCAACAGCACCACCGCCAGGGCCAGCAGCTCGAGCAGTACGGTCCGGATGTCCACCGCTATCAGGGCTTCACCTGGAACACCCAGGCCCCGTCGTTCTGGTAGAGAACCGTCACCCCCGGCTGCTGCGCCATCCACGCCCCCACCACGTCGAGCTTGCGTGTCGGCTCGCCCTCCACGTGCTCCAGCCAGGCCGACTGGCTCGGTGTGAACACCACGATCACCTTGTCTGACAGGTACGGCTCCTGTGCCGTCTCGACCTCGGTGAAACCGTCGTGGCCCCCGTCGTGCAGCTCCAGCGGCACCTGGCCCCGCAGCCCCTGCAGCCACTGGGCCGACGTCTGGGCCACGCTGTAGCGGGGCTCCAGGTTCTGGTTCCCGCGCCCCCGATCGCCCCAGGGCAGGAACGAGTTGTCGGCGATGATCAGCGTGCCCGGCTCGGCGTTGGCGTACAGCACCTCCACCGCCTGCCAGTCGGCATCCGAGGTCATCTCGAAGGCCTCATTGCCGAACCGGGCCAGCAGGAAGATCGGGGTGACCACCGCCACCATCGCCGCCAGGCTGATGGGCAGGGCGCGGCGGGGAATCGTGAGGAGCACCCGGGCGAACAGGATCGATGCCATCGGCAGGGTGAACAGGAACACCCGGATGATCATCTCGCCGCCGTAGCTCTGGATCCCGGCCGCCACCACCGGGATACCGGCCAGAGGGGCCAGGGGCAGGGTGGGCCTCAGGTGGCTGAACCGGTTGGTGGCCATGGCCATGCCCATGACGAACGTGCCCACGAACACGAGGAGGCCGAAGAAGGTGCGGATCCGCAGGACGAAGGCATGGGCCACCGAGGGCACAGCACCCCGCTCCACGGAGGCGGTGGCCACATTGGAGAGGCTGCCGAACTGCTGCTTGAGATCCTCGAGCTGGGTCGACCACCACGGCTCGGCCGCCACCAGTACCCAGATCACATAGCCCACGATCACCATGAGCATCAGCCGCCACGCCACCCGCCGGCCGTACAGGCCAAGCATGGCCAGGCCGGCGCAGATGAAGAACGGGGCCAGGGGGTGCGAGACCACGGCGGCGAAACACAGCACGATCAGGGCCACGTAGCTCGGCACACCCCGGGCCTCGGTGCGGTCGCCACCAGCGGTGGCGAAGCGGCTGAGGAAGGGGGCCACCGAACTCCACGCCCCCCGGGCCCGCAGCGGCCCCGCCTCCACCACCACGATGATCGACAGGTAGAAGAAGAAGCCGACGCTCTGGGGAGAGAAATAGTCCTGCCCCGTCCAGGAAGCGAGGATGAACACCAGCGCCGACACCGGCCCGATCAGGGGCTGGGTGGGATAGGAGCGCCGGGCCAGGGCCGCCACCAGGCTGGCCGACGCACCGGTGATGGCCGCCGGCCACAACCGCATTACGATCTCGAGCACCCCCTGGCCCATCGGGGCCAGCGACGCCAGGAAGGCTCCGAAGAAGCCGGGCCAGGCGAACCGGGCGTCGACCAGCACGTCACCGGTGTGCTGGGTGTCGATCAGACGGATGAAGCCCATGTGGATGTAGACGATCGAGAACCGCGCATGGGCATGGGCCAGCTGGGGGGCCAGGTGGAACAGCACCAGCCACACGCCCGGGATCAGCCAGCCGAGCCGGCGCTGGCCTGCCACCACGGCCAGGGCCACCAGCGAGGTGGCCACCGCCCCCACCACGATCCCGGTCCAGTACAAGGGGGGAAGGGCCCGGATGATCCCGTAGCCGTCAACGTCGGCCGATTGGGTGAGCCGGGCACCCACACAGGCCGCCAGCACCGCCACCACCGACAGGCCCACGCCCAGCCAGCCCGTTGCCGAGGCCGGGAAGGGCCAGCGGTCGGCCGGTGCCTCCGGGCGGGGGCGGGTGACCGTCATCGGTCGAGAAAGGGCAGATCGTCGGGCTCAGGCTCGCCCGCCAGCAGGCTGGCCAGACCGAGCCCGTAGGCGGTGGCCGTGGCCACCAGCAGCAGCCGGTAGGCCACCGAGAACCAGATCAGGACCTGGACGGCCAGGGCCGACAGCGCCATCGACAATGCGATCGACAACGCCACCACCACGCTGGCCGACCTGACGTGCCGGTCGAGGATCATGGCCAGCGGCGCCCCCACCAGACCGCACAGCTGCACGAGGGCCAGCAACCCACCGACGTTGGAGAGGCCAACGGCCAGGGCGATCATCGTCACCAACCCGAAGGCGGCCACGAAGCGCATCATGCCCCGTACCGTGCCGAGCGAACGCAGCAGCTCGGCCACCGTCACCGGGCGGCCACCGCCAGGTGACGGCGGTGATGATCGAGCACCTGCTCGACGTTGCGGATCATCCAGTACCGGCCCCAACCGTGCTCGGGAGCCGAGCGGAGCAGGGGCACGACCGTATGGAGCCAGGTGAACAGCACCAGCACCCGGCTGTCTATCTCCGGCAGTGCCTGGCGGGCGAGCCCAGAGTGGGTTCGGAACACCTCGGGGTCCTCCAGCATCTCGCGGGCGGCCCCGCCGATGTCCTGGTCGGAGTGTACAGCAACGGCGCTGAGGGCCAGTGAACACCAGTCGAGGAAGGCCGGGCCCTGTGCGCTCCACTCCCAGTCGACCAGGCCGGTGAGCCGGCCCGAGGGATCGAACAGGGCCCGGCCCAGGCCCAGGTTCCCGTGGATACGGGCCGACGGCACCCGCTGACCGGCCAGACCGTCACACAGCACACGCCCCAGGCTCACCACGTCCTGCGGTGACAGGCCGGCGGCCTCGCCCAGATGCCGCAGCGGTTGGGAGACCCACACGTCGAGCTCGTCGGGGCCGAAGGTGAGCCATCCGGCTGTGGCCTGATGGACGGCGGTGAGCGGATCGTGGATCGCTCGCAGCAGGTCGTCGGCGGTTCGGCCGGCGGCCCCGACCCGCACCACCTCGGTACCCGGGGTGCCCGACAGGCCCGACTCGATGAGGAAATGGGGGTCAGTGCCGGTGTGGTGCTCGATGGGAAACGGGACCAGGGCCCGGAACGACGGCAGCCCGGTCATGTCGCCCAGTGCGGCGATGGCAGCGACCCGTCGGCCCAGCACCTCGGCCCCCCAGGAGGTGATCGCCAGCTCCATCCGCAGGGGTGGCCGTCCCTCGTGGCCCGACACCTGCACGGTCTGGCTGTGGGGGCTGAGGTCGAGCCGACGCCACGTGGGTCGGGTGGCGTAGCGGGCGGCCAGCGTGGCGTGCACGGCCTGGTCCAGCGACGGGCGGGGACGGCGCCGGTCGATCCGCTCCACCAGGCGGAGCAGGGTCCGCATCCGGCCGGCGCCCCGGGGCCCGAGGCGGGGCCCCCACCACCCCACCAGCTCCACGGCCAGGACGTAGCCGGCGGCCGCAGTCAGCACCACCAGCCAGGCCAGGGCCACACCGGCGATGCCCATGGCGTAGAGGAGAGCCCAACCCAGCACGAGCACCGCGACCGAGATCACGGCCTCGTAGATCAGAACCGACGACATCCGCCCCTCGGCCCGGAGCCGGCCCACGTAGGTGCGGGTGACCACGTTGGGAATGGAACCCAGCAGCAGGAGGCGCAGAACGGTGGAGGCCCCCTCCGCGTACTCCCGGCCGAACGCCTGCAGCACCCAGGGGGTGGCCACGATCGCCACCACCACCACCGGGGCCGAGATCGCCATGCTGAGCAGGCCGCTGTGCAGGGTGTGGCGGTCGACGTTGTCCTGGTCGTAGGACGCTTCGGCCAGCAGCGCGTCGCCCACGTTGGCGCTGAGCATGTAGACGCTGAAGGCGATGGTCCAGGCGATCGACCAGTAGGCGGCCACACTGCCGCCCCGGGTGGCCAGCACCAGCATCGGGAGCACCCCGATCACGGCGCTGCGGCTCATGGTTGCCGCCCAGTCGACCAGTGAGTAGGACAGGACCTGGCGCATCGAGAGCTGCATGGTCAACAGCCCCCGCAGCCCGGCCGGACGGGCCGGCCCGTCAGCGGCCTGAGCGGCGGCTTCGGTCCGGTTCAAGGCGGAGACGACGGCGACGGTCACCACGGCCACCACCACGAAGACCGGCAGCGACCAGGCCAGGTACACACCCAGTTGAGCCGATCGACCGGCCAGCCCGGCCAGAGGGAACAGCAGGGCGATCTTCAGCGCCCCGAAGACACCGTTCTCCACCGGCACCCAGTGGGCCAAGCGGAGCGCCAGCATCACGCTGTCCTCCAGCTGGAACACGACCCAGCACATGGTGGCGATGACGAAGAGCAGTCCGAAGCCCCACGATCGGAGCACCGCCAGCTCCGACATCCAGAATCCCAACCCCACCACGAACACCAGGGCGCCCAGCCCGGCTGTGCCCATCGACAGGCCGTAGGCGCGAGCGATCAGGGCCCGGGTGTCCCGCCCGGCAGTGGGCACGAATCGAACCAGCCCGGTGCGCAACCCGAGATGGCTCACGTCGGCCAGCAGGATCATGGCCGTGATGACGGCCGACCCGACGCCGAGATCGGCGGAATCGTACTGGCGGGCGGCCAGGAGCCAGAACAGGAACCCCAGCCCGGACGCCACGACTGAACTCATCACCAGGGACAGACCGCTCTGGATCAGCGGCAACGCCGCGAGGCCCCGCAGGGCGGTACTGGTCCGGCTCCATACGGGTGATGGCTCGGTTGAGGCTGTCACGTGGGATCCGGTTGGCTAGGTCCGGTGCTTGAGGGAGTGCTCGAGATAGCCGCCGGTGGTGGCGGCGAGCCCGGCCACGACGGCCAGGATACGCTGTGAGCTGGCCTTCGGCGCCCGCGGTAACCGAGCCAGAGAGCGCAGTACGGCGACTGGCAGCACCCGCGCCACGTAGGCCCGTTCGCTGCCGAGGCCGTCTCCCGATCCCACCAGTGAACTCACGTGGGCCTTGGAGTTGCCTTCGGCCCGGCAGCGGCTCACGAAGTACCGCCATCGGGTGCGGCCCTCGGGGACCCGATGGCTGATCGTGGCCCGGGGTTCGAGCAGGATCACGGCCTGGGGGTCGAGCTGGTGCATGCGGATGCACAGTTCGGTCTCTTCGCAGCCCAGTGGTCGGTCGGCGGTGCGGCCGAGACCGGTGTCGAAGCCCCCGGCGTCGATCACGGGCCGGCGTCGGTAGGCCATGTTGCACCCGATCACGTTGCGCACCCGGGCCCGGCTGGTGGGCAGACCCCGGTGGCTGCACCCGACCACCCAGTAGAACTCGGGAGGGAACCAGGCCGGGGCGGCCGTATCCCAGGCCGGGTGGGCCCAGCCGCCCACCGCCACCACGTGGTCATCCTCCTCGAAGGGGGCCACCAGGTGGGCCAGCCACCCGGGGTCGGCCACGGCGTCGTCGTCGAGATAGGCCACCACGTCACCCGAGGCCAGTTCGGTGCCGGTGTTGCGGCCGCCCGACAGCCCCTTGGGCCCCGTGTTGGGCACCACCTTGGCGTCGAGGCCGGCCAGGGCGTCGAGCAGCTCGTCGTTATGGTCGATGACCAGCAGCACCTCGTCGGCCGGGCGGGTCTGGGCCCGTACCGAGGCGACTGCGGCCCGGATGTCGTCGTAGCGGTCGAACGTGTGGGCGCAGATGACGACCGAGACCGTGACCGTCACGACGCTCAACCTGCGAGCGACTGGATCTCAGCGCTCTCCGGGGCGATGGGGGCCATCTGGTCTCGCAGATCGATCGTCACGGGCACCGGATCGAACCGGGTGACGAACCGCTCCTGGACGATGGTGCGCAGCACCCGGAAGCCGTCCTTCACCGTGTTCAGGTTGCTCGTGCCGTGGATGCGCCGGGCCTCGTAGCTCGGCACCTCGGTGACCGTGAGCCCAGCCCGCAGGGCCCGGATGTTCATCAGGGTCTCGATCTCGAAGCCGTCGGCCTGGAGGTCGAGTGAGTGGATCGTCTGCCGCCAGAATGCGTTGTAGCCGTAGCACAGGTCCGAGTAGCGCCCGCCGAAGGCGGCCCGAACCATACGGGTGAGGGTGGCGTTGCCGAGCTTGCGGTACCACTCCATGTCGGCCGTGCCGCCGCCGTGGCAGAAGCGGGAGCCCTTGGCGAAGTCGGCCCCGCCCATGAGGGCCCCCACAAAGGCCCGGATCTCGCCCGGGTTCATCGACCCGTCGGCGTCGATCATCACGATGATGTCGCCGGTGGCCACCTCGAAGCCCCGCCGCAGCGCGGCGCCCTTGCCCGGCGTGAGATCCTGCACGACCACGGCGTCGGGCCACAGCTCCTTGGCCACGTCGGCCGTGCCGTCGGTGGAGCCGCCGTCGATCAGCACCACCTCGTGGACCCAGCTCGGGATTCTCGGCAACACGTGGGGCAGGTTCTTCGCCTCGTTGAGGGTCGGGATCACCACCGACACTCGTACGCCTGGTCCTGCTTGAAGGGGAACTATCTCTCCGCTGCCCGCCCCGATATCCCGCACTCTGTGGCACCTTCCCATCTGGTCGCCCGGAACCACACGCGCCGTGTCCCGTCTTCAACAACCTTGATGTTACCGATGTCCAGGTGGCCGTCGATGACCTACGCGCTAGGCATAATCCCTGATCAGATAGGCCGTGGGTAGGTCGTCCCAGGGGGATACATGGGTGTGTCCGGGCAACCTGGCCTGTTCGCGGTGGCAACCGTCACATGTCGTTTGCCGTCGGAGGCGTCAGGAGCTGCAGGACAACATCGAGCAGCCGGGCCGGTTGCGGGCCCAATCGGGCCGCTTGGCCTCGAATCGCTCCCGCCCGGGTTGCGTGTCATAGGGCCGGCGGAGCACCTCGGCCAGGGTGCCGATGAGGGTGGTGTCGCCCTGCTCGGCGGCGTCGATCGCCTCCTGGGCCAGATAGTTGCGCAGCACGTAGCGGGGGTTGACCCGCTCCATGGCCGCCCGCCGCTCGTCGTCGGGCCGCGCCTCGTCGGCCAGCCGCTGGGCGTAGTCGGCGAGCCAGGCGGCCGCGGCAGCCCGGGCCTCGGCGGCAACGGTACCGGGGTCGTACCAGGCGTCGCCCAGCGCCTCCGGAGCGCTCAGAGCGCCGGGGTCGGCCCCCAGCCGGGTCAGGTCGGCCACCGTCAGCTCACCCAGGCGTCGGTGGAAGATGGTCATGTCGGTCTCGGTGGCCCCCAGCACCTCGAGCAGTCCGTGAAGCAGCGGATCGTCGTCGTCGCCCCGGTCGGTGACCAGGCCGAGCTTGGCCCGCAGCATCCCCCGGTAGCGGCCGGTGTAGTCGTCGCCGAAACCGTTGAGGGCCTCTTCCAACGGAGCGGCCTCGCCCACCAGTGGGTAGACCGCATTGGCCAGCTGCAGAAGGTTCCACTGCACCACCGCCGGCTGGTGGCCGAACCGGTACCGGCGGCCGGCGGCGTCGGTCGTGTTGGGCGTCCACTCCGGGTTGTAGTCGTCGAGCCAGCCGTAGGGCCCGTAGTCGATGGTGAGCCCGTGGATGGACATGTTGTCGGTGTTCATCACGCCATGGACGAAGCCCACCCGCATCCACTCCACCACCATGGCCGCGCTCAGATGACACACCTCGGCGAACCAGGCGGCGTACACGTCGGGCCCGAGGCCCGCCTCTCCTTCGGCCACCGGGGCGGCGGGGGCGCCGGCCGGTAGGAGGTGGGCGAAATGGTGACGGATGGTGAAGTCGGCCAGGAGCCGCAGCTCCTCGATCTCGTTGCGGGCGGCGAACAACTGGAAGTTGCCGAAGCGGATGAACGACGGCGCCACCCGGCACACCACGGCCCCCGGCTCGAGGCGGGGGTTGCCGTCGTACAACATGTCCCGCATCACCTGGTTGCCGGTGAGGGCCAGGCTGAGGGCCCGGGTAGTCGGCACGCCGAGGTGGTGCATGGCCTCGCTGCACAGGAACTCCCGGATCGAGGAGCGGAGGACGGCCAGACCATCGGCCCGGCGGGAATAGGGCGTGGGACCGGCCCCCTTGAGCTGGAGGGTCTGGTGGTTGCCGTCCCGGTCGACAACCTCGCCCAGGGCGATGGCCCGACCGTCACCCAGTTGCCCGGCCCACTGGCCGAACTGGTGCCCGCCGTAGTTGGCGGCGTGGGGGTCGCTGCCGGGAAGGAGGCGGGTGCCGCTGAACACCTCAGCCGCTTCGTCCGAGGTCCAGACGTCGTCGTCGAGCCCGAGTTGGGCCGACACCTCGGGCGACCAGGCGATGATCTGGGGCGCTGGCACCGCCAGCGGCTGCACCCGGGAGTAGGCGGCGCGGTTGACCGGCCGGGTGGTCCCACCGTGCAGCGGGTCGGCCGGGAGCTCACGGGTGAAGCGGTTGTCGAACCGGAGCCGGGCCAGCGAGGTTGTGAGCGTTTCCACTGTTCAACGGTAGCCAACACCGACTGCCGGTCACGGATCGGGAGGGCTCGTGCGCTACTGTCCCCGTCGGAGATCTGACACCCGCCCGTGGCGGGTCGCCCCCCTGGTTCTGGACACTGATGCTGCTCGACGAGGCGATCGAGGAGTTCTTCCTGGCCCGCATGCCGAAGAAGCACTCCCCTCACACCCTGGCCGCCTACCGGCGCGACCTCGACACGATCACGGCGGAGCTGGCCGCCGTGCTGGGCCGGCCCCGGGCCGAGGTGACCGTGGCCAGCCTCGACGTCCGCGCCCTGCGCCGCGCCTTCGCCTCCATCGCCCACCAGTCCGAGGCCACCATCGCCCGCACATGGTCCACCTGGAACCAGCTGTTCTCGTTCCTGGTGGCCGAACAGGTGGTGCCGGGAAGCCCGATGGCGGCAGTGGAGAAGCCACGACTACCCCGCAGCCGCCCCAAGGCCATCGCCGGCGACGACAGCGTGGAGCGGCTCCTGCGGTCGGCGGCTCGGGGCCGACAGGGGGCACGGGATCCCTGGCCCGAGCGGGACTTCGCTGTGATCGTCACCCTCCTGACCTGCGGGCTCCGGCTCTCGGAGCTGCTCAGTCTCACCATCCGCTCGATCGACGGACCGGCCGGCGACCGGGTGGTAGGGGTCCGGGGCAAGGGGAACAAGGAGCGCACGGTGCCGCTCGAGCCCGAGGTGGAATCGATCCTGGTCGAGTACCTGGAGAGCCGGCTCCGGCGGTTCCCGGGGCGGCTGGCGGCCAACGCCGCCCTGTTCGTCGACAACAAGAACCAGCCTCTCCAGCGGGGCGGGCTCCAGTACCTCGTGGAGCAGCTGTACCGGGAGGCCGGGATCCGCACCAGCGTGCCCCGGGGGGCGCTGGTCCACGCCCTGCGCCACACCTTCGCCACGAGCCTGGCCCGCAACGGGGCCAGCGGGATCGAGTTGCAGCGACTGCTGGGGCACGAGTCGCTCGCCACCACCCAGCGCTACATCGATGCCAGCGCCCGTGAGGTGCGGGCCGCGGCCCGGGCCAACGACGCCTATGTCACGCTGCGGGCGATGGAATCCGAACAGGCCTGAAAGCAGGGCCTTGAGCGGCCCGGCTTGCGTTTCGCGGCCACTGCGGGGGCAGACTACATATACAGCCGCTTCGCTGACCGCGGGCCGGGACCACCGGCTCACGTTTCGGTTTCATGGCATTCCGGGCACGCTCCGGGGAGCCTCTTGACGCAGATAGGGTTCTTGGTCGTATGGGTCGCAGGATCGATGTAGAGCTGACCAGCTCCCGTGACGACGGGCTGTGGACCTGGCGCGCCGCGGGCGCCCGCCAGCCCAAGGGTGAGCTGGTCGGGTCGTTGTTGTACGCCGGAGCCAAGGTCGGCGATGTGGTGCGGGTCGAGGCCGAGTTCCACGTCGACGGCATCGAGGTCGTGGAGGTGTTCGCCCCCAAGGGGCGCAAGGAACGTACCGACCTCCTGGAGATGAAGACGCGGCCGATCCGGGACGACGAGTTCGTCACCACGCAGCGCGTCCGGCGCGACGATCGCCCCCGTCGAGGCGGCGGCGGCGGTGAGCGCCGAGGACGTGACGGCGACCGGCCCCGGGGCGATCGCCGTCCCCGTCGCGAAGACGACCACCGCCGTGAGCGGTCCGCTCCATCCGAGGCCGACCTGCGGCCGAAGCCCAAGCGGCTACGCCCCCGTCGTACCCATCGTGACGCGCTGCTGGCCGAGGTGGCCGAGGAGCACAAGCCCATCGTCGAGCAGCTGATCCGGGACGGCATGCCCGGTGTGCGGGCCGCCATCGAGAAGCAGAACGTCGAAGCCAAGGAAGCGGGCAAACCCGAGATCGAGGCCGCTCCCATCCTGGCCATCGCCGAGCGCAACCTGAGCAAGGCCCGCCTGGCCGAATGGCGCGACCGGGCCGACGCCGCCCTGGCCATGAAGGCCGACCTCGACCTGCGGGACCTCCGCTCGGTCGTAGTGGCCGGCAACGATCTGGCGCGCGACGAGGAGAGCCGGCAGATCGCCGAGCAGGTCCGGGCCGCCCTCGACGAGCGGGTCGAGGCCGACCATTCGGCCTGGCTCGACGATCTCGAATCGGCCGTCACCGATGGCCGGGTGGTGCGGGCCCTGCGCCTCAGCTCCCGTCCGGTGAAAGCGGGCGCCCCCCTTCCATCCGAGCTGGCCACCACCCTGGCCGGCCAGGCCTCGGCCGCCCTGGCTCCCGACACCGCCCACGAGCGGTGGGCCACCGTCGTCGACGCTCTGGCCTACTCACCGGTCCGGGGCGCGGTCACGCCGGTCGGTGTGCCGTCCGAGCCGTCGGCCGACCTTCTGACGGCGCTGCGCCGGCTGGCCGACCGGATACCCGCCATCGCCACGCTGTTCGGCATCGATCCGGCCGAGGCGGCCAAGGCGGCCCGCAAACGTGGCCCGCGCCGCGAAGGTGGCGCAGCCCGACGCGGCGGCGGTGCCGGCGGCAGCGGTGCCCAATCCGGTGGTGCCCCCCGCTCCACCCCCAAGCCCGACGCCTCTCCGGCCGACACCCCCGGCGACGAAGCGGCCACCCCGGCCGAGGTCGACGCTCCACCGGCCGACGTCGAGGCCCCTGTAGCCGAAGCCCCGGCGGCCGAGGTCGAGTCGACCGACGCCCCTGCGGCCGAAGCCACTGCGGCCGACGAGACGCCGGCCGAGGTCCAGGCAGCGGAGACCGATGCTCCGGCGGCCGAAGAAGCCGCCGTGGTCGACAAGGCCCCAGTGGCCGAAGAAGCCCCTGTGGCCGAAGAAGCCCCAGCTGAGGTCGAGGCGGCAGAGGCGTCGGCCGACGCCTGATCGGAGCTGGAGTACCGCTTCACCGGCGACGGCTGCGGACACCAGATCCCGGGGATGATCAGAGGATGTGGTGGGTGCGGAGGAAGCCGAGCAGGCCGTCGACCAGGTCGACGGCGGGAACCTCGCTGAGGGGGATCCAGCCCGCCTCGGCTGCGTCGTCGCCGGCTCGGAGCGCCACGGCTGCGTCGCCGACGATGTCGGCCCGGAAGTCCATGATCACGTAGTGGTGGCCGGCCCCCATCCGCTCCACCCAGCCGACGAACGGTCCGCACTGCACCGTCAGCCCCGTCTCCTCTGCCACCTCCCGCTCCACGGCCCGGGCCAGGGTCTCGCCCCACTCCACCCGGCCCCCGGGCACCGACCACTGCCCTAGCGCCGGCCCCCGGCCCCGCCGTATCAACAACAGGCGGCCGTCGTGAATCACCACCGCCCCCACCGCCACCTCCGGCCGGGGCGGCGCCACCAGCTCCGCCGACACCGCCGTTGCCCGCTCAGGCTCAGGCGGAGGCGGCGCCATCACCGGGGCTGCCAGTGCCCGAGCTGGGGGTGAAGCTCCGGTGGACCGTCAGCAGGCGGGCCTTGAGGCCGAACGACTCGAAGAAGTTCTTGGTCTCGCGATCGCCCGGCAGGGCCCGGGAATCGGCCCCGATGCAACCGGCCCCCTCCAGCTCGGCCAGCACGAGATCCATCATCGCCTCGCCTATCCCGGCCGACCGGGCTTCCGGGTCGACCGCTATGCCCTCGATGACGCCGACACGCCGACCGTCGGGCAGCAGCTCCACCTCGGCCAACGCCCACCCCAGCACCACGCCGTCGTAGCAGCCGACGATGGCCCAGGCGTCGGACGCGTCAATGGCCCGGGCCATCCGTTCCCGCACCGACCCGCGCCCCTTCTCGCCGGCCAGCAGCAGATCGCCGCCCCGCTGGGTGACCATGGCGGCCTCCACGCGGCGGGCTACCTGGTCCACCGCGTCGAGGTCGGCGGGCACAGCGGCGCGGGCCTCCTCCATCAGCCGGCGGCGTCGAGCTGGTCGAGCTTGGCCAAGATGGTCTTCCGCCCCCGCTTCGCCGACTCATGGGCCCGGATCTGCTCACGCTGTCGGGGTGACAGATCGTCGAGCAGGCCGATCACCTCACGGGCGGTGAGGCCGTCGTAGCCGGCGATCGGTAGGGGGCCTCCCACCGGGGCCGAACCGTTCGTCCCGGGCGCCACGGCCGCCTCAGGAGCCGGAGCGGGATCGGGAGCCGCCGCCGGGTCGGTAGGCGGATCGGGTGCCGGTCCGGCCGGGGCCGACGGCTCGCCGGCCGGAGGCTGCTGAGGTGCGAGCCCTACCGAGGCCCCCAGATCGGTGACGAGCCGCGCCAGTGCGTTGCAGACGGCGCCGGCGGCCTCGCCCAGCCCGGGAGCCAGCACGGCGGCCAGCGTATCGAGCGGAGGCAGGCCGCCCGGCCGCCCGGAGCCACCGCCGCCGCGGGCCTGGTTCGCCGCCATCTGGGCCAGCAGGCGGGCCAGCTGCACCTGGCTCCGGCCCCGCTTCACCAGCTTCGGGATGACCTCCGGGTACTCGTAGAGCAGGCCCACCGGTGCGTAGACGAAGAGCTCGACAAGCTGGTCGAGCGGGTTCGACGACGACGGCTCGGCTGGCATCAGCCGCCGAAGATCCGGGTGATCGACGGGCACTCCGGCTCGCCCATCGGGCAGCGGGGATCCTTGGCGCTGCCGAACTGGCTGCGGTTCACCAACAGGAAACAGCTGGTGCACACGAATTCGTCCCCCCGGGGCCCAGGGGGCACATCGAGGCTGTCGGCGCCCCCCTCATCGCTGTCGTCTTCCTCCTCGTCTTCGGTCGCTGCCATCCGGTCCCGCAGAATGGCTTCCAGGTCCGCCTCGACATCGTCGGGGTCCTGTTCCTCTTCCTCGTCGTCGTCGTCGGTGACCTTGCGGGCCCGGGGGGCGGGAGCCGCCTCCTCTTCCTCCTCGACGTCCACGTCCTCGGTGACCACGTACTCGTCGATCTCACCGTCGAGATCGATCTCGGGGTCGAGGTCTTCCTCGCCGGGATCCTCGGGGCCTTCGAAGTCCTCCGGCTCGTCAGCGAACTCGTCGGGCTCCTCGACCTCGAACTCCTCTTCGGTGAAGTCGTCGTCGAGAACACCTTCGACGTCGTCGTCTTTATCGTCAGTCATCCAGCAAGCCTCGTCGTCACACCCTTAGAGAACGGCCGGACTCTAGCCATTCATGGAGCCAGTTGGCTGCACCCTGTCAACAAACAAGCCGGTTGGTCAACTCGATTGGAACCGCCAGCGCCCGCCCTGCACCGCCTCCACGTACGCCTCGGTCTCGGCGTACAGGCCACGGGTCGCCACCGAGGTCGGGCCCTGGTAGTACCCGGCGATCGCCATGTTCTCGTCACCGTGATACCCCAGCAGCCAGCGTAGGAACCTGGCACTGACCCGGATGTTGTCATCGGGCTTGTTCAGATCGAGCTCGGGCTGGCCGATGAGGTCCCGCGCCACCCACGATGCCGTGGGCGGCAGCAGCTGGCCCACGCCCACCGCCCCCTTGTTCGAGACGATCCGGGCCTGCCACCCTGACTCCTGGTAGCACACGGCCATCAGCAGGTCGGTCGGCACCCCGTACTTGGCCGACCACTTCTCGAACGAACCCACCAGGCCGAGACGATCGGGGTTGTTGACGATCCGGGCCGGCAGCGACTGGTAGCGCCGGGTGGAGGGGGCAGCGGGCGCCACCGGGGCCTTGCCCGACGGCACCTGGAGCTTCTGGCCGATGCGGATGCGATGGGGGTCGGTCAGGTTGTTCAGTGCCATCAGGTCGGCCGAGCGCACCCCCATCTTCTTGGCGATCCCACTCAGCGTGTCGCCTGAGCGCACCGTGTACTGGCTGGTGCTGGACGGCACCGTCAGCTTCTGGCCCACCTTGATCAGCTGGTAGTCGGTGATCGAGTTGGCGGCGGCCAGATCCCGGGTGGACACGCCGTTGCGCTTGGCGATCATCGAGAGCGTGTCGCCGGGCTGCACCACATAGTCGCCATCGGCTGCCGCCGGGAGAGCAGAGCCGACGACCGTCGTGATCGCCATGGACAAGGAGAACGCAGCAGCACCGAGGATGCGGGAAGCGGTGGGGATGTAGGCCATAGGGCCCCTCCTTCGGCAGTAGGGGAGGCCCGCGTGAGGTTGGGCCAGGAAACAATGGCCCCGAAAGGCCTAGGCAGTGCTACCTGCCCGTTTTGCTTCTGCCCTACGTTCTGCTTCCAACCGCTCCAGATCCGCCTCTGAAGAGTGGTTGACGAACAGCATCATAGCTGCGACAGCCTTGTGTCCAGCCTTCTCGGCGATCAATCGATGCATCTGCTGCGCCACGCGTCGATAGGCGGGGTGTCCCTGGGGCGTGGTGCGGAGCTCGAGAGTGTGCATGGCGGATCGGGCGTTCAGGTTCAGGTTGAACCGGACGCGATAGGCCAGGGCCACGGCGTACGGGGCCTGGGTGGGGAACTCGGACCTGATCGCCTCGTACAACTCGGCCGAGCGGTACATGGCCTGGTCGAACGGTTCGGTGAGGCCCGCCTCGTCGACCAGGGGTGGCCGGGTGAAGCCGTGGTGAGGGTTGAGGGTCTGCCACTCCACCGTGAGCATCCGGTGGCGCTGCAGGTCACGGAAGGCGCCGTAGTCGGCCAGGACGTCGAAGCGGTAGAACGGGCGCTCCAGAGCCCGGCCCGGCCGGTGGCGGCGGTTGCTCCGATCGCCGGTGTAGGCCCTGATCACATGCAGCCGGTCTTCCACCGTCATCGCTCGGACGCGGTGCTCGATGTCACGTTCCGACAAGTGCGAGAAGGGGTAGAGCATCGCCGTGACCATCTTGACCTCGGCATCGGGGTCGAAGTCGACCAGCTCCACCCGGGCCTCGTCGTCGTAGATGTCCGACACGCCGAGCAGGTCGTTGGCCACCGCCTCCATGTTCGAGCGGTTCTCGGCCAGGTAGCGACTGACGGCGCCACCGCGATCTTCCAGGTCGACCCGGCGCACGAACGACGGGATCACCTTGCGCAGCTCGGTCAGCATCAGACGGGCGTAGTACCGGGCCTCGGGCAGCGGGTCGGCCCGCATTCGCAACAGCAGCTGCTCGTAGCTCTGTCCGGAGCCGTAGATGCCCACGTTCGACTGGGCCGCCGCCGGCAGGATGCCCCGCACGGCGTCGAGGGCCTTGGCCCGCACCGCGTTGCGGTACACGAAATCGCTGTCTCCGGCCGACTTGGGCGACACCCGCCGGATGTGCTCCCCGATCAACGGTGTGAGTGCGGCGTAGGTGTCGAACAGACGGTCGAGGTCGCCCACGTAGCGGGTACCGAGCGACGACGAAAGCACCGACGGGTCGCGGAAGTACCGGTACCGGCCACCGAAGCGGGTGTCGTAGGGGATGTAGCGGGTCGACTGCTCCAGGTAGGCGGCCAGCCGACCCCACTCCAGCACCTTGGTGAGCAGGTTCGAGGCCTGCTCACAGGCCAGGTGCACGCCGCCCAGCTGAGCCACCGAGTCGTCGCCGTACTCCACGAAGACCTTCTCGTAGAGATCTTCGGCCCGCCGCATGCCGATCGTGGCGTCCACCGAGGCATCACCCTCGATGTCGAGCTCGCCCACGAACTCGTCGAGGAACAGCCGCCGCAGGCTCTTCGACGACCGCGAATAGCGGGCGAACAGAGCGCCTTTCACCACCTCAGGTAGGTTCACGAGCGCAAACACCGGCTGGTCGAGGTTGGTGAAGTAGCGACGCAGCACGTCTTGTTCGGACGGTGTGAACTCTTCGACCAGGTACGGCGTCACGACCCACCAGCGTAGGCCCTGATGGGGGCCAGTGGGGGGACCGCGCTGCGAAGCCTGTCGCTGCTCAGGCAAACAGCCAGAAGGAGTCGGGAGAGGCCCAGACCTCGATCTCCTGGTGGGAGCCGTGGCCCTGGCCATCGAGGGACACCGGTACCGCCCGAGGGAAGCGGTGGTGCCATCGGGCGACCCGCTCGACCCGCAGATCGGGGTGGGGCAGGTGGGTGCCGGTGGCCAGCCGGCGGCGGGCCAGGAGCCGCTGGCGGGGAGCCAGGCCATCGCTCCAGGTCACGTCGAGGAGGCCGTCGTTGGGGTGGGCCCGGGGGCCCAGATACCACGAGCCCCGCCAGGGGGAGTTCATGGCCACGGCGAACGGCCCCCGCCACAGGGGCCGATGGGCACACAGGTGGGCCACGAAGGGCAACGGTCGGCCGCCGCCGAGCGACGCCCAGCCCAGGTCGACGCTGTACCGGAGGCGATCGGCCGGGGGCCGGGCGTTGGGGAGGCCCAGCGTCCGCAGCACGTCCCCCGGGCCCACCTCGGCCGCCAGCCGGCGGCCTCCGGCCTCGGCCTGGGCGGCCAGCCGGGCCAGCTCGGCGTCGCTACCGGCCCGGATCAGACCGGCCGGGGCATCCACCCCCTCGTCCCCCCAGGGCGCCCCCCGGGAGATGGTCACGGGCCCGTCTCTCCCCCGCCGTCGGCGTCGTCTTGCTGGCCGGCGCCCGGGGCGCTCCCGCCGTCCGGGTCGGGGTCGACGTCCGGGTCGGGGTCGACGTCGACGAGGGTGGAGGCTGCCACCAGGTCCCGGAACACGGCGTCGGCCGCCTGGCGGGCGGCGGTGGCGGTGGCCGGAACGGGCGCCAGCAGCCCGAGCTGGCGGAGCAGATCGATCAGCTGCTTGGTCGTGCGCACGAAGTCGCCCGCCGTGATCTGCTCGTCGGCCAGCACGTCGCCCAGATCGCCACCGGCGGCCCAGGCGTGGGCGATGCTCATGAACCCGGCGTCGGGGGCCCGGGTGACGGCCAGGCGGGCATCGGCTTCGTCGGCCACCAGAGACAGGTGGAGGCCCTGGAGGCGCAGGAACCGGCGGCGCAGTCGGTCCGACGGGTAGCGCACCGTGAGACCCCCGGGGCCGCTGCGGCGTTCCTCGTAGGTGAAGGCCGAGGCCAGGGCGGCCACCTCAGCCGGCTCCAGCCCGTCGAACAGTCCGTCCTCCAACGCCTCAACCACAAGCAGGTCGCACTCGTGATAAAGCCGGGCCAGCCGCTGGCCCGATGTCGTGAGCGACCACGCCGGTTCTCCGCCACCGCCGTCGGTGTCGCCAGTGCCCCCGCCCCCGCCCCCGCCCCCCCGCCGGCCCCGGGGCTTGTCCACCACGAGATGGCCCCGGTCTTCCAGCAGGGAGATCACCCGGTCGAACTGGCCGGCCAGGGAGTCGGCCCGCCGGGCCGCCACCCCGGTCATCGTCTCCAGGTCGGACTCGATGCGCTCCAGCCGGCGCAGGGCCTTGCGGGCCTGGGGTGGCACGTCCTCGCCGCTGCGGACCCCGCCGGTGGGGCCCAAAGCCCGGCGCCGGGCCGGGGCCAGGAGGCGGGTGCGGGCCAGGAGCTGCGACACCTCGTAGGCGAAGGTCACGCTGTTGGGCAGGTAGGGATCGGGCAGCTCCACCTGCCCCACCACCACCGGCACGGCGTCGAGGTCGGCCGGGCCG
The DNA here is from genome assembly GCA_902826025.1 of uncultured Actinomycetes bacterium. Lineage (GTDB taxonomy): Bacteria > Actinomycetota > Acidimicrobiia > Acidimicrobiales > SZUA-35 > CADEDH01. The sequence goes on along the minus strand of CADEDH010000086.1, from coordinate 3,252 downwards.
ATCTCGTGGGTGTCTCCGTCACGATCCACCACCCGGGCCTTGACCCGCCCTCCGGACCGGAACGACACGGCCAGCACCGCCACCACCGGGGGTGTGACCGGACCGGCCACCTCGATCACCTGGCCCGGAGCCAGCTGGCTGAGGGCGAAGGCCACGTCGTGGCGGTCGGGGTCGTCGTCGTCCAGCCGCCCGGTGCGCACGGCCGCCTGCAGCTCGTCGAGGGGCCCGAACTCCTTCTCGATCCGGCGGCGGATCTGGTCGCGCCGTTCCATCAGACGCTCGGCCCGGTGCTCGGTACGGACCACCCCGGCATCCGCCCGGAACTGGGCGAACGACAGGTTGAGGAGCTGGCGGGCCCGTTCCTGGTCGTACCGGCGCACCAGGTTGGCCGCCATGTTGTAGGTGGGCCGGAACGACGACGAGAGCACGAACTGGCGGCTGAGGGCCAGATCGGCCAGTTGCTCGAAGCGCACGTAGGGCGACCACAGCACCACGGCCTTGCCGTGGACGTCGATCCCCCGCCGGCCGGCCCGCCCGGTCAGCTGGGTGTACTGGGCCGGCGACAGGACCTCGTGGTGGTCACCGGTGAACTTGGTGAGCTTCTCGATCACCACGGTGCGGGCCGGCATGTTCACGCCGAGGGCCAGCGTCTCGGTGGCGAACACCGCCTTGGTCAGCCCTCGCACGAAACAGGCTTCCACCGCCTCTTTGAACGGGGGCACCATCCCGGCGTGGTGGGCCGCCACCCCGGCCTCCAGGGCGGCCAGGAACCGGGGGTAGCCCAGGACCTCCAGGTCGTCGGGGCTGAGCCCCTCCACCCGCTCGGCTACCAGCGCCCGGATCTGACGCCGCTCGTCGCCGGTGGTGAGCACCAGCCCGGAGCCGGTAACCGAGGATGCAGCCTCGTCGCAGGCGGCCCGGCTGAAGATGAAGTAGATGACCGGCAGCAGGTCTCGTTGTGACAGGAGATCCACCACCTCGCCCCGGTTGGGCGTGCGCCATTTGGGGCGGGGCCGGCCGGCCCGCTTGTAACCCCGGCCCCGGGCCCCGGCCATGGCCCGCAGGTCAGCGTCGTACCGGAAGCCGTTGGGGTTGGGGCGCGAGCCCCGGGCGATCGGGATCAGGTGGAGGTGGCTGGAGCTCCGCTCCCCGATCAGGTACAGGTTCTCCAGGTCGACCGGCCGTTTGCGTTCCATCACCAGCCCGGTGGGGCCCCGCACGGTCTCGATCCACTCCTTGAGCTCCTCGGCGTTCGACACCGTGGCCGACAAGCACAGGAGCTGGATGGGGCGGGGCAGGTGGATGATGACCTCCTCCCACACCGGGCCCCGATAGGCGTCCTGCAGGTAGTGGACCTCGTCCAGCACCACAACCGCCAGGCGGGTGAGGGCGTTGCCGGCGTACAGCATGTTGCGCAGCACCTCGGTGGTCATCACCACCACCGGGGCCTCGGGGTTGATGGCATTGTCGCCCGTCAGCAGCCCCACCTGGGCCGAGCCGTGGGCGGCCACCAGGTCGTGATACTTCTGGTTCGACAGTGCCTTGATCGGGGTGGTGTAGAAGATGCGCAGGCCGGCGGCCAGGGTGAGGGCCACGGCATAGTCGGCCACCAGGGTCTTGCCGGCGCCGGTGGGAGCGGCCACGATCACGTGTTGGCCCGCCTCGACCAGGTCGAACGCCTCCACCTGGAACTCGTCGGGCCGGAACCCGAGGTGGGCCAGGAAGGCCTGGCGTACCGGTGAGGGGCCGGCCGCCGTGCCGGCAGCCTCCATCAGGCCTCGATCCGCACGTGCCGGCCCTTCACCAGGCGCCAGCCGATCAGGATGGAAATCTCGTAGAAGATGTACATGGGGATGGCCACCACCAGCAGGGTGAACGGATCCCCGGTGGGGGTGATGACGGCGGCCATGAAGATCACCACCACACCGGCGATACGCCGGTTGCTCCGCAGGGTCTGGGGCTTGAGGACCCCGATCAGCTGGAGGAACACCAGGACCAGCGGCGTCTCGGCGGCCAGGCCGAAGGCCAGCAGCATCTTGATGAAGAAGCTGAAGTACTCACCCGGCTCGAAGAAGGGGGTGAACGACTCGGGCCCGAAGCTGGCCAGCACCGACAGCGTCTTGGGCATGAGGAAGTAGCCGCCCGTGATGCCGCCCACCAGGAGCAGGAACGAGGCGGCGACGAACGGGATGAGCATCCGCTTCTCCTGGGGGTACAACCCCGGCAGCACGAAGCGGGCGAGTTGGTACAGGACCACCGGCATGGCGAGGATCAGTCCCCCGTAGCCGGAGATCGACAGCACGACCGAGAATCCCTCCAGGGGCCGCCGGATCTGGAACGGGCAGTCGGTGCGGCCCCGGGACTCGAGCAGGTCGCAGTAGGGGGCCTGGAGCACCTGGATGATGCGTTCGTTCAGGAGGTAGACGACGATGGCGCCCACCACGATGGCCAGCACGGCCCGGATCAGTCGGGTCCGCAGCTCGCTCAGGTGACCGACCAGCGTCATTTCCGAGCCGACGGCCTCCTTGGGCTGACGGCGCCGCAGCGGGAGCTTCATGCCCCGCCACCCTCATCGGTCGCGGGCGGGGCCGGCCGGTTCCATTCGGCGGCCCCCGAGCGGGGCTGGAACGGCGCCGGTTCCGGCGACACACCGTCGGCCGGTGCTTCCACCGCTGGTTCGGCCGGGGCCGGGTCGAGCGGTGTGACCAGCTCGGCGGCCACCCCGGTGCCCTGGTTCAGGCCGCCGTCGGGCTTGGGATCGGGGCCGCTGCGCTCGGCCGGGCGCTCGACGGCGGGGCCGGCCACCTCCTGCGCCGCCGCCTCCCGCTGGCGTTCCCGCTCGGCGAAGCCCCGCGGCACGACCGGATCGTCGTCGGAGCCCGTGCCCAGCCAGGCGTCGCTCTTGCCCGTCCACTTGTCGATGTTCGTGAGCTCCTTGAGCTCCGGCATCTCGTCGAGCCCCGACATGAACTCCTCCCGGAGTCCCTGGGCCATCGAGCGCATCTGGGCGGCGTAGCGCCCGACCTTGCGCATCACCGTGGGTAGCTGGTCGGGCCCGATGAAGATGAGGGCCAGGACGGCGATCACCAGGATCTCGTAGCCGCCGACGTTGAAGAACATACGCCGACCAGAGTAGCCGGTCTCTCCCGGCCGGTGATGTCCCCAGAGCCGGCGAAGCCGGCCGGCGGGGATGGGGCCCCGCCGGAGATGGGGGAGGCCGCGAAGCGGCCGGCGGGGGCGCAGCCCCCGAAC
>CADEDH010000085.1:16600-26625 GCA_902826025.1 uncultured Actinomycetes bacterium | reverse complement strand
CACCCCGGCCGACATCGCCTGGATGTACGCCTGGAACCGGGAGCGGGGCCTGCCGCTGCACGTGTCGATCTTCGAGCCGGGCGGACTGCGCCTGGTGTTGGCCCACCACGAGGCCGGCACCCTCCCGCCGGGGGTGAAGATCCAGTTCTACCTCATGGGCCCCCGGTCGCTGTCGGGCCTACCGGCCGAGCCGTGGGCCCTCGAGGCCTACCTGCAGCTACTGGGCGACGCCCCCATTCCGTGGATGGTGGGTACCCCGGGGGCCGACATCGGCCGCACCGAGCTGCCCCGCATGGCCATCGAGCGGGGCGGGCACGTGCGGGTGGGCCTGGAGGACCACTACGACCACAGCGGCACCCGGGCCACACCGACGAACGCCGAGCTGGTGGCCGAGATCGTGGAGCTGTCCGCCGCCTGCGGCCGGCCCGTCGCCAGCTGTGAGGAGACGAAGGCCCTCCTCGCCCCCTGAGGAGCGAACTCCGTCGACGACTACGGCGTGACGCCGTCGTTCTCGACAAGGTTCGCCGCCCGGGGGGAGACTGGTGGGCGGGAGTTTCCGCGTAGCGAAACTCCAGGTCCCAAAGGGGACCCGGCCAGGCCAGGCACACCAGGGGGTACAGCCATGTTCGATCTCGTGATCTCGGGCGGCAACGTCGTCGACGGCACCGGGGCGGCCCGGCGCCAGGCCGACATCGGCATCGAAGGCGACCGCATCACCGAGGTGGGCGATCTCTCGGGTCGGGCGGCCAAGCGCCGCATCGACGCCGACGGGGCCCTCGTCACCCCCGGCTGGGTCGACATCCACACCCACTACGACGGCCAGGCCACGTGGGACCCGATGATGGCGCCGTCGTCGCTGCACGGCGTCACCTCGGTGGTGATGGGCAACTGCGGGGTCGGCTTCGCCCCCGCCCGCCAGGGCGCGGCCGCCCACGACTTCCTCATCGCCCTGATGGAGGGGGTGGAGGACATCCCCGGCAGCGCCCTCCACGAGGGCCTCCCGTGGGACTGGGAGAGCTTCCCCCAGTACCTCGATTCTGTGGCTTCCCGGCCCCACGCCATCGACATCGGCTCGATGCTTCCCCACGCCGCCCTCCGGGCCTACGTGATGGGCGAGCGCGGCGCCAACTACAAAGAAGACGCCCGACCCGACGAGATCGCCGAGATGACCCGCCTCACGATCGAGGCCCTGGAGGCGGGGGCGATCGGGGTGGGCACCTCGCGCACGGTCAACCACCGCAGCCGCACCGGAGCCAAGATCGGCACCCTCACCGCCTCCAACGAGGAGCTGCTGGGCATCGCCGAGGCGCTGGCCCACACCGGCAAGGGCGTGCTCCAGTTCGTGTCGGACTTCAAGGGCCTCGACGATGAGCTGGCCCTGATGCGCCGGGCGGCCGAGATGGCGGGGCGGCCCCTGTCGGTGTCGCTGGTGCAGGCCGACCCCGACCCCGAGCGCTGGCGCCGGGTGGTCGACCACCTGGCTCGGGCCCAGGCCGACGGGATCGACATGAAGGCCCAGGTGGCGTGCCGCCCGGTGGGCCTGCTGGTGGGTCTGCACGGCTCGATGCACCCCTTCGTCCGCACCCCGACTTGGATGACGCTGGCCGACCTCCCGCTGGCCGAGCAGGTGGCCCGGATGCGCCAGCCCGAGGTGCGGACCCAGCTGCTGGCCGAGGCCCGGGAGGTGCGGGGTGGCCTCTTCGCCGTGGTCGCCCGCCAGCCCCACAAGCTGTACCGGCTGGGCGACCCGCCCCGCTACGAGCCCGACCCGTCGGAGTCGCTGGCGGCCGAGGCCCAGCGCCGGGGCATCGACGACCCCATGGAGCTGGTGTACGACGTGCTGCTGGAGCGGGCCGGCACCGAGATGCTGTACGTCCCGGCGGCCAACTTCGCCGGCTCGTCGCTCGACGCCGCCCGGGAAATGCTGCTGTCGGAGTGGTGCCTGCCCGGCCTGTCCGACGGCGGGGCCCATGTCAGCTTCATCTGCGACGCCTCCTTCCCCACCTTCCTGCTCACCCACTGGTGCCGGGACCGGACCCGGGGCGAGCAGCTCCCCCTGGAGCTGGCGGTCAAACGCCAGACGCAGGACACAGCCCGCCACGTCGGCTGGCTCGACCGGGGCGTGCTGGCCCCGGGCTACCTGGCCGACCTGAACGTGATCGACTTCGACCGCCTCCAGCTCCGGCCGCCGACCATGATCAACGACCTGCCGGCCGGCGGTCGCCGCCTCATGCAGCGGGCCGACGGCTACCGCCACACGGTCAAGCGGGGCGAGGTCAGCTTCGACGAGGGCGAGCACACCGGCGTGCTCAACGGCCACCTCGTCCGCGGCGCCCAGCCGGCGCCGCTCTAGATGACGGTCGCTCCCAGCAGGGAGCCGATACCGACGGTGAGGACGCAGGCCGCAGTGGCCAGGGCCACCTGGCGCAGGCCACTGCGGACCTTCGACCGCTCGGTGAAATAGGCCAGGGCGGCGCCAACGGCGAAGGCGGCGGCCAACCCGATCACCACCGAGATCACGGCGGCGGTCAGGCCACCGGCGAACACGTAGGGCACCAGAGGCAGGGCGGCACCCACGGCGAAGGCCACGAACGAGCTGCCGGCGGCGCCCAGGGGATTGCCGATACTGTCCGGGTCGACCCCCAGCTCCTCCCGGGCGTGCACCTCGAGGGCCACCTCGGGGTCGGCCATCACGGCGCTGGCCATGGCCTGGGCGTGCTCCGGCTCGATCCCGCGGGACCGGTAGATGGCGGCCAGCTCGGTGGTCTCCAGCTCCGGCTCTTGGGCGATCGAGGCCCGCTCGATCTCCAGCTCCCGCTCAACCAGCTCGGTCTGGGCCTTCACCGAAACGTACTCGCCGGCTGCCATCGAGGCCGCCCCGGCCAGCAGCCCGGACACGCCGGCCAGCAGCACGGTGGCCGGCGAGGTTCCAGCCGCCGCCACCCCAAGCACGAGGGCCACGTTCGACACCAGCCCGTCGCTGATCCCGAACACGGTGGCCCGCGCCGTGCCACCGCCCAGGTCACGGTGCTCGTGGACCAGATGATCGTCGCCCGGATGCTGGTGCTCGCTCACCGCCCCACTCTATGCCCCGCCCGGGCCAGCTCGAATCGGCTGGTGTCGCAGGTCACGACGGCGCGAGAGCGTGCCGCGGGCGAACCGCGCTGCGTCGTCGCTCTCAGGGCGCGCTGTCCTGGCGCGCTACGGCGACGGAGTTCAGGCCGGGCGGTGCAGCAGGGCCTTGACCGCGGTGAGCACGGCGGCCGCCTCGGCCCCGTCGGCCGCCGGGCGCTCGATGGCGGCCACGGCGTCGACGACGAGACTGTGGCCGTCCTCCAACGGGGGCCACAACAGGGTGACGGCGGGCTGGGCTTCGATGTTGCGGGCCGCCGTACGGCTCACCGGCGCCCGCAGCTCAACGCCACCGGCGGTGGGGCTGACGTCGAACCGCAGGTGCAGCATGTGGGGCCGGCTGCCCTCGGTGGTGGTCAGCAGGTAGCCGGGGCCTCGCCGGGCCACCTCCGCCGCCAGGTCCTCCAGCGGTACCGGGATGCTCATGACAGGGCCTCGAAGTGGGCCAGTATCGACGCCGCCACGGCCGCCCCGTCCTCCATGGGCCCGAAGTGGGACAGGGTGGGGTGGAGCTCGAAGTGGCAACGGCCCAGGGCCTCGGCGATGAGCGGCGCCACCTGGGCCGGCACGGCGTGGGCCTCGGCCGCCTCGCCTCCCGCCACCACCACCGAGGGCACGGTGATGGCGGCCAGCCGGGTGAAGTCCACCGGCTCGCCGCTGCCGAACACCCGGGCTTCGTCGTCGGGATGGCACGACAACCGCACCCCGGTCTCCGTCGGGTAGGTGCCGATCTCCAGGTAGGCCCGCACCGCCACCGGGTCACAGGCCGAGAACGGCGGCTTGGACGACAGGCGGGCCACGGCGTCGTCGACCGAGTCGAAGTCGGCCCGGCGGCGGCGCGAGGCCTCGATGAGGAACGAGGGCAGCGGCCGCTCCCCGAACGTGGTGGGCACCACCACCGGCTCGAACAGCCACAGCCCCCGGAACAGCTCCGGGCGGCGGAGGGCGGCGTAGACCACCGACGCTCCGCCCAGCGAATGGCCGGCGTAGCACACGGGCCCACCGCCAACGGCCTCGACACAGGCGAACACGTCCTCGGCGAAGCGGTCCCGAGCCACCGAATAGTCACTGGTCGCCGGATGATCGGAGGTGGCCGGCCGGGTGGCTCCATGGCCTCGGAGGTCGATCCCCCAGCACCGGAAGCGGCTCTGCAGGTGGGGCACCACGGCGGCCCACATGCCGGCGTTGAGCCCGTTGCCGTGGCCCATCAACAGCGGCGGCCCGTCGCCTCCGAAGTCGTGCAGGGCCACCGGCTCGCCGTCGGCGCTGGTCACGATCCGGGCCACGGTCAGCGACCGTCCGGCGGCGCGGCCGCCAGGCCGCCCGACGAAGATGGGGTCCGGGGGCGCAGCCCCCGTGAGAGCACGGTCACCGACCGTCCGGCGGCGCGGCCGCCAGGCCGCCCGACGAAGATGGGGTCCGGGGGCGCAGCCCCCGTGAGAGCACGGTCATCGCCGCTCGACGCTACCGGCGCCGCCCCGTGACCGGGAAATTTGCGGAACCGGGGTGACGAACGAAACGTCGTACGGGGTGAGACACTGGCAGCAAATCTCGGGGAGGAGACAGATCGGTGATTGCACCCTGGAGGCTGCTCGCGGCGGCCGGCGCCCTGGCCGTGATCGCCGCTGGCCCCGTGGTCGCCGCCTCCCCGGCCGCGGCCGACACCACGCTGGAGGTCACCACCCCGGCCGACGGCCACTATCTGGGCGGCGGCATGCCGATCCCCCTGCTGGTGACGATCAAGGCCGACGGGGCGGTCAAAGGCACGCTGGTGGCCACGTTCGACGGCACGTTCGCCGGCGCCCAGGTGGTGGAAGTGCCGGGCGGCAGCTCCAAACAGGTGCTGTTCGTGGTCACCCCGCCCCAGTGGTCCACGTCGGGCCAGATCTCCTTCGACGGCGGGCCCGACGACAATGCCTCGGCCCGCCTCAACCTGCAGCCGGCCGGCTCCGACGAGATGGTGGGCGTGCTCCCCTCGCTCACCGAGGGCGGCCGTGACCTACCGGCCACGGCTCAGCTGGCGGTCGACCTCGGCGTGGCCCGCCTCTACCCGTTCGATCCCACGCTGCTCGACACGGCTGGTCCCGAGGCCCTCGGGGCTTTCAGCCAGGTCCTGGCCACCCCCGACGACCTGGCCGCCCTGCCCGACAACCAGCTGAGCGCCCTGCGGGCCTGGGTGGGCACCACCGGCGGCACCCTTGTGGTCGACGGTCCCCCCGGCACCCCCATCCCGCTGGAGGCGGAGCCGCTGCCGGGTGCCACCGACGGCTCGTCGACCTTCGGGGTGGGCCAGGTCCGGTTCTCCGACGGCAAGGCCTCGGCCTCCGACTACGACGGCGTGTTCGCCCCCACCATTCCCCGCGACACCACCGAGTTCCCCTTCGGGGCCAACGCCTTCGGCCTGGCCCCCACCACCATCCTGCTGGCCAGCGACGCCGGTGTGCGCATCCCCGCCATCGGCACCCTGGTGGGCCTGCTGGTGGTGTACGGCCTGGTGGCCGGGCCGGTGCTGTGGCTCGTCCTGCGGCGCACCAAACGGGAGACGATCCTGTGGCTGGCGTTGCCCGCTCTGGCCGTGGTGGCCACCGGCGCCGTCTACGGGCTGGGTCGGGCGATGCGCCACGACACCAGCACGGCCCACGCCACGATCGTGGCCGACCTGCCCGCCACCCGGGTCATCACCACCGAGGTGCTCGTGACCGCCCCCGGCGGAGGCAAGGCCGGCGTGGAGCTGGGCGAGGGGTGGCGACCGGTGCAATCGGTCTCCGACGAGCAGTTCTTCGGCCCCGGCGCCTTCGGCATCGGAGGCGCCGGCTCCACCCGTAAGCAGTCACTCGACGGGAACAAGCTGCTGACCGACCTGCCGGCCGGTGGGGTGGGCGTGGTGAGCGCCGAGACGGCCCAACCGGCGGCCGAGCCGTCGTGGTCGTTCGACCTGCACCCCACCGACAACGGCCTGGCCGGCACGGTCACCAACCAGACCGACCGCACGTTGGAAACCATCATGGTGTCGTCGGGGCAGGGCTTCGACCAGGTGAGCGACCTGGCTCCTGGCGAGTCGGCCGAGGTCACGCTGAACGGAGCCAACCGACCGGTGGTCACGAGCGACCGCATGGCCGAGCAACTCATGAACGGCGACCCGTTCAGCCCCAACGACCGGGCGGCCAACCCTGGCCTGCTGGCCAACTGGCTGAGCCGGCGCCCGATGCTGCGCTCCCCCGGTTTCGTCACGGCCGTGGGCTGGACCCGAGAGCAGCCGGGCCCACTCCACACCGCCAGAGGGGCCACGGTGGACAAGGGCCGCACCGCCTTCCTCACCACGGCCCGGGTCGATACCAGCGATCTCGACGCCGCCAGCGGCCGCATCGAGCTGGTGCGGGGCACGTCCACCCGGGTGGCCGACCGCTCCGGCGCCAACGAGTGCACCGACCTCACCACCACGGCCCGGATCACCCCGGCTGACTCCGTCACCCAGCCGGTGCTCGCCGTGTCGACCCGGTCGGTGGCCGCCCTCGACATCTGGACCGGCGACGGCTGGCTGCCGGCCGGCCTCGACGCGGCCGGTGGACCCGACGTGGCCCTGGCCCTGCCCGAGGGGGCCGGCGACAACGGCTCGGTGTACGTACGACTCCAGATGACGTGCGACGTGTGGGGTGTCCCCGACCCCTTCCCCTCGCTGCGCTCGGCCGAGAGCGGAGAGGAGCTGTTCGCCATCGACACCACCAGCGTCGTGCGGGCCGGCCTCGGCACCGGCGGCACCACGACCACCACCAGCGGCGTCGACGCCAGCACCACTGGCTTGGCGGTGGCCCGGCCCGTGCCCGTGCCGGCGGTCACCGTCGCCCCCACCACCACCGTCCCGGGAGGCGGCAATGACTGAGACCGCCCCGCCGCCCGCTCCCGTCGCCGACGACGCGACCCCGCCACCGCCAGGCCCGCCCGACGGCCGACTGGCCCTCGTGTCGACCCGGGGCCTCACCAAGGTCTACGGCCGGCTCACCGCCCTCCACCACCTCGACCTCGACGTCCCCCAGGGCGCCGTCTACGGGATCATCGGGCCCAACGGGGCCGGCAAGTCCACCACCTTCGCCATCCTGTCCACCCTCCTCAAGCCGACGGCGGGCACGGCGACGGTGTGCGGGTTCGACCCCACGCGCCAACCCAAGGAGGTGCGACGCCGCCTCGGCTACATGCCCGACGTGATGGGCGTGTACGAGCGGCTCCGGGTCGACGAGTACCTCCAGTTCCACGCCGCCGCCTACGGCGTGCCCCGCAACCAGTGGACCGAGCTGATCGAGGGCCTGCTCGAGCTGGTTGACCTCGACGTGAAGCGGGACGCCATGGTCGACTCGCTGTCCCGGGGCATGAAGCAGCGGCTGTCGCTGGCCCGGGCCATGGTCCACGACCCTGACCTGCTGATCCTCGACGAGCCGGCCTCCGGCCTCGACCCCCGGGCCCGGATCGAGTTCCGCCTCCTGCTGGCCGAGCTCCAGCGTCTGGGCAAGACGATCCTGATCAGCTCCCACATCCTGGCCGAGCTGCAGCAGATGTGCACCGACATCGCCGTGATCGAGGCCGGACGGCTGCTGGCTGCCGGCACGCCAAACGAGATCCTGAGCCGGCTGGGTTCGGCGCGGCGGGCCACGGTGCGCTTCCTCGACGGCACCGAGGCTGAATACCCGGTGGCCGACGAGGCCGAACAGGCGGTGTTGCTGAAACGCCTGATGACCGAGGAGGAGGGGCGCGAGATCGTCGAGTTCAAGGTGGTCACCCACGACCTGGAAGACCTCTTCCTCCAGATCACCGAAGGGATCGTCCAGTGAGCGGCTTCGCCCTGCAGACCCTCAACCCGGTACTCGATCGGGAGCTCCGCCAGCGCAGCCGTTCCAAGCGCTCGGTGGTGCTGCTCACCCTGTTCCTGGCCCTGCTCATCGGGGTGCTGTTCCTGGCCTACAAGGGCAGCGAGCAGACGGCCCAGTTCGGCGCCGATCCCATCACCGCGCTCACCGTGCGGGTGGGGCGCACCATGTTCGAGTGGGTGCTGGCCACCCAGATGGTGGTGCTGCTGTTCATGATCCCCGGCATCAGCGCCGGGGCCGTAGCCGGCGAGCGTGACCGCCAGACGCTCGTGCCCCTCCAGGTCACCCTGATCGGCCCGGTGCAGATCTTCCTGGGCAAGGTGCTGGCCTCCAGCGGGTTCATCCTGCTGCTGGTGGTGGCGTCGACCCCCATCCTGGCTGTCCCCTACCTGGTGGGCGGCATCTCGCTGGCCAACGTGGTGCGGGCCCTGGCCGTGTTGCTGGCCATCGGCTTCCTGATGGCCGTGATCGGGGTGTCGTGCTCGTGCATCTTCCGCCGCACCCAGACCGCCACTCTGGCCGCCTACGCCCTGGTGCTGGTCCTGGTGCTGGGCTCGCTGGTGGGCATGGCCGTGCTGGCCGTGATCGACGGCAGCCGGGGCAGCGACACGGTGGAGCCCCGCATCGTGGCCCTCTACCCAAACCCGTTCCTGGCCATCGCCGACGCCGCCGGTGAGATCGGCAGCCCGTCGAGCGGGCCGTTCAGCCCGATCAAGAATCTGGTGCTGGAGGCCCAGCTGGGCCCGAACGTGCAGATGATCGACCAGGGCATCGCCATCGACCCCAACACCGGCGAGCAGGTGGAGGCGAAGGAACTCACCGGCATGCCGTTGTGGGCCCGCTCGCTGCTGGTGCAGCTGGCGCTGGCGGTGGCCCTGGCCATCCCCGGGGTCCGCCGTCTCCGCGCCCCGCAGAAGGAGCTAGTGGCGTGATGCTGGCCTTCCTCCACCGGATGCGCCGCCGGCTCCGGCTGGTGTGGGCCTGGGCCACCGCGGCCTGGGTGGCGCCGACGGTGGCCGGCGCCGCGCTGGCGGTGGTGCTGGTGGGCTGGCTCCGGCCCTGGGTCTGGCCCGAGCGGGCGGCGGTGGGCGTGGTGGTGGCGGCAGCGATGGCCATCGCCGCCTGGGCTGTGATCCAGCGGTTACCTCTCCCGGTGGTGGCCCGGGCCGCCGACCGGGGTCTGGCCACGGCCGACTCGTTCGGGGCCGCCCTCCAGTTCTCCGATCTCGATTCCCCGTTCGGGGAGCGGATTCGGGCCCGGGCCGAGCAGCTGGCCGGCGGCGCCCGCCCCGAGGAGGCAGCACCGCTGCCCCCCGAGGGCCGGCGGTGGACGATCGCCGCCTTGCTGGGCGTGGCCGCCCTGGCCCTGGCCTTCGCCCCCAATCCGCAGGATGACGTGCGGGCCGAGCAGGCCGCCCTGCAGCAGCTGTTGGAGCAGACGGCCGACCAGATCGACGAGCAGGCGGAGGCGGCGGCCGAGCAGCCAGGCAACGAGGCCTTGGCCAGCCAGCTCCACAACCTGGCCGAGGAGGTCCGCCAGGCCGACAGCCTGGAGGAGGCGGAACAGGCGCTACAGGAGGCCCAGGACGCCCTCGACGCGTCCAAGCCCCAGAACTTCGCCTCCCAGCGGGCGGCGGTTGAGGGCCTGGAGCGCAGCCTGGGCCAGCGGTCGTTGGGCCAGGACGCTCCGTCGACGGCCAACGCCGCCGAGCAGCTGGCGGCGGCGGCCGAGTCGTTGCCGTCGCTGACACCGGAGGAGCAGGCGGCGCTGGCCGAGCGCTTGGCCGACTTGGCCGAAACGCAGGCCGCCGGCAACCCCGAATTGTCCGACGCCCTGGCCGCCGCCGCCCAGGCCCTCGCCGCCGGCGACGTGGCCGGGGCCCAGGCCGCCCTGGGCGAGGCGGCGCTGGCCCAGGGCCAGGCGTCGGCCGCCGTGGCCTCTCAGCTCTCGGCCGATGCCGCCGCCGCCCAGCTGGCCCAGGCCCAGTCCAACCTTCGGGGTCAGCAGCCCGGACAGGGCCAAGGACAGGGCCA
>CADEDH010000085.1:0-16500 GCA_902826025.1 uncultured Actinomycetes bacterium | reverse complement strand
AGGCCCAGTCCAACCTTCGGGGTCAGCAGCCCGGACAGGGCCAAGGACAGGGCCAGGGCCAAGGACAGGGCCAGGGCCAAGGCTCCGGTCAGGGCCAAGGCTCCGGTCAGGGCTCCGGTCAGGGACAAGGACAAGGCTCCGGACAAGGACAGGGCGGCAGCGGTTCCGGGGGCCAGGGCGCCGGCGGCGGTGCCTCGGGCCAGGTGGGTGGAGCGTCGGGCGGCACCGGCTCCGGCCAGGGCGGCGTAGGCCGGCCCGGCGGGGCCGACCAGCCTCGAAACGACGCCAATGACGGCGCCACCATCGTCGATCCGGTCGCCATCACCGACGGCGAGGACCTGTCGCTGGGCGGCGCCAACAGCGGCGGATCGCCGGGCGAGGTGGTGGGCAAGGGTGACGGACCCACCACGGCCGGCCCGGCCCGGGTGCCGTTGAGCTCGGTGGTCGGCGAGTACGCCGACCGGGCCACGGCCAGCGCCCAGCGCCAGCAGCTCCCACCCAGCCAGCAGGAGCTGGTTGGCAACTACTTCGACCGGCTCAACCAGTGACGAGCCACGACCACGATCACCCCTCAGGAGAGAACGAGCGATGACCCCCGAGCAGTGCGCCGAGACGGCCGCCGCCATCCGCACCGAGATCGGCAAGGTCATCGTGGGCCAGGCTGCCCTGGTCGACGAGGTACTGCACTGCCTGCTGGCCGAGGGCCACATCCTGCTCGAAGGCGTGCCCGGCCTGGGCAAGACCATGCTGCTCAAGACGCTGGCCGAGAGCCTCGACATGCCGTGGTCCCGCATCCAGTTCACCCCCGATCTGATGCCGGCCGACATCGTGGGCACCCAGATCCTCCACCAGGGGGCCGACGGGGCCCGTGAGCTCCAGTTCCGGCCCGGGCCGATCACGGCCAACCTGGTGCTGGCCGACGAAGTGAACCGGGCCACCCCCAAGACCCAGGCCGCCATGCTGGAGGCCATGCAGGAGCGGGCCGTCACCGTGGCCGGCGAGACCCGGCCCCTGCCCCGCCCGTTCATGGTGATGGCCACCCAGAACCCGCTGGAGATGGAGGGCACCTATCCCCTGCCCGAGGCCCAGCTCGACCGGTTCCTGCTGAAGGTCCTGGTGCCGTTCCCGTCGGCCGAGGATCTCGTGACCGTGATCGAGCGGACCACCGGTGCCGCCACCGCCAGCCCCACTCCGGTGTGCGACGCCGAGCGGCTGCGCCAGATGATCGCACTCACCCGCGAGGTGCCGGTGCCCGACCATGTGGTCCGTCACGCCGTGGACCTGGTGGTCGCCTCCCATCCCGACAGCCCCACTGCCCCGGAGACCGTCCGCCGCTACGTCCGTTTCGGGGCCTCGCCCCGGGGGGTCCAGGCCCTGATCCTGGCGGGCAAGGCCCGGGCCCTGATGGCGGGCCGGCCGTCGGTGGCGATCGACGATGTGCGAGCCATGGCCGCCCCTGCCCTGCGCCACCGCCTGGTGGTGGGCTACGAGGCCACGGCCGACGGTCGCAGCCCCGACGATCTGGTGGGAGCCGTGCTGGAGCAGGTGGGCGAGCCCCGGTCCGGCGTCCGGGGTGCCCCCTGATGGAGGCGACGCTCCTCTCGCCCCGCCTGCTGGCCCGGCTGGAGCGGCTCCAGCTCGTCACCCGCCGCCGGCTGGCCGGAGGGCTGGCCGGTGAGCACCGCTCGCCCCGCCACGGTTCGTCGCTCGACTTCGCCGACTTTCGCGAGTACTACCCGGGCGACGATCTGCGCCGGATCGACCTGAACGCCCTGGCCCGACTGGACCGGCTGCTGGTGAAGCTGTTCGACGCCGAGGACGAGCTGACGCTCCGCCTCCTGGTCGACACCTCGGCCTCGATGAGCGGACCCAAGCTGAAGCGGGCGGCCGAGCTGGCCGCCGCCCTCGGCTTCTGCGCCCTGGTGCGCCGGGACGTGGTGAGCGTCCACACCTTCCCCCTCGACCGCCCCGGCCCCCGGTTCCGGGGCCGCAGTGCGGCGGTGGGCCTGTTCCGCCACCTCGATGCCCTGGAAGCCGGGGGCGACACTCCCCTGGTGGCGGCGGCCGACCGGTTGCTGGGCCAGCCCGGCCCGCCGGGGATGACCGTGGTGTTCTCCGACCTGTTGACGGCCGAGTGGGACGCCGGTATCCGCCGCCTGCCGGCCCGCCGGGGTGAGCTGGCCGTGGTCCACGTGCTGGAGCCCACCGATCTGGAGCCCGATCTGAGCGGCGACCTGGAGCTGGTCGACGCCGAGACCGGGGCCCGGCTCGAGGTGTCGCTCACCGCCTCGGTGCTGGCCGACTACCGCACCCTGGCCCACCGCTGGGCCGACGACGTGGCCGGTCGGGTACGGGCCACCGGCGGCACCTATGTGCGGGTGTCGTCCACCGACGACCTGGAGAAGCTGCTGCTGGGCACGGCCCGGGACCAGGGCCTCGTCCGATGAGCGTCGGCGGCTGGGGCCTGGCCAACCCGTGGGGCCTCCTGTGGTGCCTTCTGGCCGTGCCCATCGTGCTCCTCCACGTGCTTCGGCCCCGCCGTATCCAGGCCAGGGTGGCGGCGGTGTTCCTGTGGCGGCGGGTGGCTACGCCGGTGTCGGCCGCCCGCCCCTGGCAGCGCCTCATCCCCAGCTGGCTGCTGGCGGCCCAGGTGTTGGCCGCCATCCTCCTGGGTCTGCTCATGGCCCGACCCGTCCGCCTGGGCGACCAGCTCCTGGCCGAGCACACGATCTTCGTGATCGACGCCTCGGCTTCGATGCAGGCCAACGACGGCTCCCCCGACCGCCTGGCCGCCGCCACCGAGCGAGCCGGCGAGCTGAGGCGCCAGGTCCCGGCCGGGGGCCAGGCCAGCCTCATCGTGGCCGGAGCCGACGCCCGGGCCCTCCTCACCCGCTCAACCGACAC
Source organism: uncultured Actinomycetes bacterium (assembly GCA_902826025.1). GTDB lineage: Bacteria > Actinomycetota > Acidimicrobiia > Acidimicrobiales > SZUA-35 > CADEDH01. Next base: position 13,596 of record CADEDH010000085.1, on the reverse strand, counting down.
CGACGCCTTCGATGATGCCCTGGGCACGATCCGGGCCGCCGACGGACCGGGCGACATGGCGTCCGCCTTCGCCTTGGCCGCCGGGCTCGACACGGGCGAGAGCGACAGCCGGGTGGTGTTCGTGTCCGACGGCGGGGTGACCCCGGCCGACCTGCGGGCCGCCCCCACCGGCACCCGCTACGAGGCGGTGGGCACATCGGCCACCAACCGGGGCATCACCCAGCTCTCGGTGGAGCCGGCAGCCGAGGGGCTGGTGGCCCGGGTGGCGGTGACCCACTTCGGGGGGCCGGCGGTGGACCAGAAGGTGCGGATCGACGTCGACGGGGTCACGGTGGCATCCCGTGCCATCCACCTCGACCCGGCGGGGGTGGCCAACCTGTCGATCCCGCTGGCCGTCACCAACGGGGCGGAAAAGGTGGAGGCCTTCCTCGACGGGGAGGACGCCCTGGCCCTCGACGACCGGGCGGTGGCCACCCTGGCCCAACGGCCCGAGATCCAGGTGCTGTGGGCCGGCGCCGACAACCCCTTCCTGGAGGCGGCGCTGGGTTCGGTGCCCGGCGTGGTCATCACCCGGGCCCCCACCGTGCTGGCCACCCCCGACCCTGCCATCGACGTGGTGGTGGCCGACCAGGTGGCCGTGCCCGACGGGTTGACCCTGCCGGTGCTGGCCATCGCCCCGCCCGGCGGGGCCCGGGGCATAACGGCCGGCGGCACGGTCGAGCGCCCCGTCGTCACCCTCATCCGGGCCGAGGAGCCGTTGGTGGAGGGCCTGGACCTGAGCCAGGTGTTCGTGGCCCAGGCCCAGCAGCTCACCGCGCCGTCGGGAGCCGAGGTGGTGGTGGGAGCCGAGGGCGCCCCCCTGCTGGTCCGCACCGACAGCCCGGCCCCCACCGTCTACCTGGGCTTCGCCCTCGACCAGTCGACCCTGCCCCTCGATGCCGCCTTCCCGATCCTGATCGACCGGTCGCTGGCCAACCTCAGCGATCTGGTGGCCCCACCGGCCCGGCTCACCGTGGGGGCCGACCTCCCCATCGACCCCCGGCTGGAGGCCACGATCACGGCCCCCGACGGCACCTCCCAGACGATTCCGCCCGGCTCGTCGTACCCCCGGGCCGACCGCATCGGCTTCTGGCAGGTGGCCCAGGGCGACCGCAGCCTGCTGGTGGCGGTGGGGGCGGCCCGGGGGGAGTCGGCCATCGCCCCCGCCCCCGACCTGCCGTTCGAGACGGCGTTCGCCGGCCGGGGCCCCGCCCCCCGCCGGGGTGAGATCCCCTACCTGTGGCCCGTGATCGGTGTACTGCTGGCCCTGCTGGTGGCCGAGTGGCTGCTGGCCCGGCGGCGTCTGGGCGTAGGCCCCCGCCAGTGGCGCACCGCCACGGGGCTGCGGGTGGCGGTGGCCGCCGCCCTGCTGGCCGTGCTGTTCACCCCGGCCATCACCCGCAAGGCCAACGACGTGGCCACCCTGTTCCTGATCGACGCGTCCGACTCGATGACGGCCGGTGGCCGGGCCCAGGCGGTCGACACGGTACGCCAGGCCCTGGCCCAGCAGCCCGACAAGAGCCGGGCCGGCATCGTGGTGTTCGGCAACGACGCCCGGTTGGAGACCCTGGTGAGCCGGGAGCCGACGTTCTCCGGGGTGAGCGTGGAGGTCGACCCGGCGGCCACCGATCTGGCCGCCGCCATGCGGCTGGGGGCGGCGGCCCTGCCGGCCGATGCCCGGCGCCGCCTGGTGCTGATCAGCGACGGCCGGGCCACCACCGGCGACGCCGCCCAGGAGGCGGCCCGGCTGGAGGCCGACGGCATCCCGGTGGACGTGGTGGTGGTCGATCCGCCGGCCGGCACCGATGTGGCCGTGGGTGGCATCGAGGTGCCGCCGCTGGCCCGCAAGGGCGAGCAGATCAACGTGGACGTCCAGGTGAACGCCCCCCGGGACACCGAGGGTGAGGTGGTGCTGCGGCGCGACGACGGCACCGAGGTGGGGCGCCAGACGGTGACGCTGGAGGCCGGATCCAACACCGTGCGCTTCACCGACACCGCCTCCAGCGAGGGGGTGCTGCGCTACCAGGCCGAGGTCACCACCAGCGGTGACGCGGTGAAGGCCAACGACCTGGGCTTCGCCGCGGTACCGGTGGAGGGGGCCGACGCTGTGCTGGTGGTGGCCGGGCGCACCGGCGCCGGAGCCGGGCTGGTGGCCGAGCTCGAAGCGGCCGGGCTCACGGTGGCCACGGCCACGCCGGGCACCCTTCCCGCCATCGACGAGCTCACCCGCTACGCCTCGATCGTGCTGGCCGACGTGGACCGGCGCGACCTCAGCGACGCCCAGGTGTCCGACCTCACCGCCGCCGTGCGGGACCTGGGCCGGGGCATGGTGGTGGTCGGCGGCACCCATTCCTACGCCCTCGGCGGCTACCGGGACAGCGACCTGGAGCAGATCCTGCCGGTGGTGAGCGAGATCACCGATCCCCTGCGGCGCCAGACGGTGGCCGAGGTGCTGGCCATCGACACCAGCGGCTCCATGGCGGCCTGCCACTGCAGCGAAGAAGGCGTGAACGGCCTGGGCGACGGCAACCGGATCGGCGGCGGGGTGGAGAAGACGGCCATTGCCCGGTCGGCGGCGGCCAAGGCCATCGCTGCCCTGTCGGCCACCGACGAGGTGGGTGTGCTGTCGATGGACGCCGACGACCGGTGGGTGATCGACCTGCAATCGGCCCCATCCCAGGACGTGGTGGACGAGGGCCTGAGCCAGATCGTTCCCGACGGCCCCACCTTCCTCGACTCGGGCCTGGCCACGGCGGCCGAGGCACTGCGCAAGTCCGACGCCAACCTCAAGCACATCATCGTGTTCAGCGACGGCTTCACCGAGCCGGCTCACCTGTCGGCCATGGCCGACCAGGCGGCGGACCTGGCGGCCGAAGGGATCACGGTGTCGGTGGTGGCCACCGGCGAGGGGGCGGCCAAGGACCTGGAGCCGGTGGCCGAGGCCGGCGGCGGGCGGTTCTACCCCGGGCGCAACCTCAGCCAGATCCCCGACGTGATCGTGCAGGAGGCCGTGCTGGCCTCGCGGGACTTCGTGGCCGAGGGCGAGTTCCTTCCCACCATCGGCTCGTCCCGCCCATCGGTGGCCAACCTGTCGGCATCGCCGGCGCTGCTGGGCTACGTGGCCACGTCACCCAAGCCCACCGCCTCGGTGGACCTCATGATCGGCCCCGACCAGGATCCCCTCCTGGCGTCGTGGCAGGCCGGGTTGGGGCGGGTAGCGGCCTGGACCAGCGACGGCGGCGAGCGGTGGAGCGCCCCCTGGAACGGCTGGGACGGCGGGCCCGACTTCTGGGCCGGGGTGGTGAAGGACACGTTCCCGGCCAGTGGCGCCGGAGGCGGGATCCAGGCCAAGGTGACCGACGGCCAGCTCAACCTGCGGCTCGAGGGGGCCGACGACTGGCCCGAGGACGCCTCGGCCACGGTCCGGGTGGCGGGGCCCGACGGATCGAGCACGGTGGTGCCGCTGGAGCGGATCGACGGCTCCACCTTCGCCGCCACGGTGCCAGCCGACCAGGCCGGCACCTACGCCCTCGGGGCCGTGGTCACCGACGGCACCGACACCGTGTGGAGCGGGGTGGGCCTCACCAGCCGGTCCTACCCGGCCGAGTACGCCCCCCGGCCGGTGGGGCGGGACGAGCTGGCGCGGCTGGCCGAGGTCACCGGCGGCCGGGTGGACCCGGCGGCGGCCGAACTGTTCAGCTCGCTCGGCACCAAGGCCGGCGAACGGCGCTACGACCTGACCCGGTGGTTCCTGTGGTTCGCCCTGCTGGGCTGGCCGGTGGCGGTGGCGGTGAGCCGCCTGGCCTGGCGCCGGGGCCTGCTGGCCGAGGGCGCCGGCAAGGCCGCCACCACCGTGGGCGAGCTGCGGGCCCGCATGCCCCGCATGGCCGAGCCCAAGCGCCCCTTCCCCACCATGTCACCGCCAGAGGCTCCCGGGGTCGACAGACTCCCGGCCGCCGAGGTCCCGACGTCACCCCCCACGGTCGAGCCGGCGCCGGCTGCGGCCCCCGCCCCAACGCCGGCTCCCGCTGCTCCCGCTCCCGCCGGCGCCGGCGACAGCGACGCCGCCGGCAGCACCGTCTCCGAGCTCCTGGCCCGCAAGCGACGCCGCACCTGATCGGCGGCGGCCGCCCAGGGCGGTGGCGGCGAGGCCGACGGTGGCCACGGTGCCGCCGAGCCACACGAGACCGACCCGGGGCAGCTCGTTGACCTGGTAGCGGGCCGAGGCGGCGTCGCCGTCGATCAGGAGGACCTGGAGCTGGTCGAACCACCGGTAGCGGTGGGCCAGCTCCACCGTCGACACCGTCCGCAGCCGGTAGCTGACGAGGCCGGGGTGGAGCTCGGTGCCGTCGACCCGGACCGTGGCCACGGCCGACCGGGTGGCGGCCCCGTCGTCGACCAGGTCGATCGACTGGTGCACCACCTCCACCGTCCCGGCCTGCACGGGGACGCCGGTAGGCGCTGTCACCGCGGTCACCCGTCCCGCCATCGTGCCCGCCACGCCCACCAGCAGCACCCCCGTGCCCAGATGCCCCAACCCCCGCCCCACCCCGGCCGCCGTTGCCCGCATCCCCACCCGCCGGGTTCCCGGTGCACCAGACGCCGCCGGCGGTGCGCTCCGCACCGGGAAACGACCCAGGGCCGAGCCGGCGACGGCGCCACCGGCCAGGGCCAGGGCCACACCGTAGGGCCCGGCACCCCAGGGGGTGGTCGCCCCGGCCACGCCGGCCCCGGCCAGTGCCGGCCACCACCGCCGGTCGGCCCCCACCGCCAGGGCCGCCCCGGCCAGCACCACCGGCCACAGCAGCCGGCTGTAGTAGTGGCCGGCGATGGCCACGGCGTCGCCGGTGGTACCCGCCTCCACCAGAGGCTCGTAGGCCCCGACGGCCACGAACAGCCCGGCCACCGCCAACACCGCCACCGCCCCCCGGCGCCAGGCCCCGGCCGCCCACCGCTCGGGCGGTAGCGTCGGGCCACCGCCGGTCGCCCCCACCAGCGCCACCGCCACCGTCGAGGCCAGGGCCGCAACCGTGAGGAGGCCGAGGCGGAGGGTGGGCCGATCGGCGAAGGCGTGGACCGACGACACCAGCCCCACCCGGGTGGCGGTGGTGGCCCACAGGGCGGCCAGGCCGGGCGCCAACCCCAGCGCCACCGCCGCCCGGCCGCTGACCGAGCGGGAGCCGAGCCCGTGGAGGGCGGCGGCACCGCAGCACCAGGCCACCAGCCCGGCCGACTCGATCGGATCCCAGGCCCAGTACCCGCCCCAGCCCAGTTCCACATCGGCCCACCGGGCCCCGGTGAGCAGGCCCGCCGTGAGGAGGGCCAAGGGCCCGGCCACCAGCGCCGCCGGCACCTGCGGCCCCCGGCCGGCCCGGGCCCGGGCCGCGCTGGCCAGGGTGGGCGCCGCCAGTCCCACCAGCCCGGCGTAGAGGATCGGCGGGTGCCACAGCATCGCCGGGTGTTCCAGCACCGGCTGCAGGCCCAGCCCGTCGACCGCCGGGATGGCGAGGCGCTCGAAGGGCGACGCCGCCAGCACCACCACCAGGGCGTAGGCCGCCACCAGCCCGCCCCCGAGTCGCCGGGCCCACCCCGCCGCCGGGTCGCCCCCCACCGGTTCCCCCGCCACCCTGGCGGCGATCACGGCGGCCCAGGCCAGGGCGGCCGTCCACAACAGGAGCGAGCCCTCGGGCCCGGCCCATAGACCAGCCACCCGGAGGAGGGGCGACACCCCGGACCGGGTGTTGTCGGCCACGTAGCGCATGGTCCAGTCCCGGGCGGCGAAAGCCCAGGCCAGCCGCACCACGGCCGCCGTCGAGGCCAGGGCGGCTCCGGTGAGGGCCCACCCCCCGACCCGTCGCCCGCCGGCGGCCACCGCCCCGGCGGCCAGCACCACCGCCAGCCACACCAGAGCCGCACCCGTCGTCACCGCACCATGGTGCCCTGCCGGCGGCCCGGCCGGCCGTCATGCCCTATCGTGAGCGCCATGGACTCCGATCAGAAGAAGGTGGCCCTGCGTGCCATCAACTACGGCCTCTATGTGCTCACCGCCCGCAACGGCGACCAGTACGGCGCGGGCGGGGTCAACTGGCTGTCGCAGGCCAGTTTCGACCCGCCGCTGGTGATGGCCGGCGTCAAGGCCGACTCCGGGTCGGCCGCCATCATCGGCGAGACCGGCGCCTTCGCCGTGAACGTCCTGGCCGGCGATCAGCTCGACATCGGCAAGGCGTTCTTCCGCTCCACCTCGGTGGAGGACGGCAAGATCAACGGCTACGCCTTCACCGACGGCCCCGAGACCGGCGCCCCCCTCCTCACCGACACGCCCTACTGGTTCGAGTGCCGGGTCACCGACACGGTGGCCCGGGGCGACCACACGGTGTACGTGGCCGAGGTGGTCAACGCCGGTGTCCGTAACGCCGAGGCCGTGCCGCTGCTGCTACGCGACACCGGCATGAACTACGGGGGCTGACCGCCGAATCGCACGTCCGGTAAGGGGCTAAAGGGGGCGGCCCGGAAGGCCGATGTACCGCTTGCATCTGATCACAGAGACGAGGCAGTGATCCCGGTGGCATGAACTTGGTCGCCAGCCGCCGGGGGAGCCAGTGGCGAACCCGGCGTCTCGAGCAAGCGAAGGAGTAGGCCTTGCGCCTCTCGTTGTCTGGCCCGACCACGCGCCGAATCGTTGACGTCGACCCCTTTCGGAGCACCTGAGCCGATGGGGGGACGCGTCACCACGGGGACCACGGCGGAGGCCGAGACCCGACTCCACGACGCCGTGGCCGAGGCCAACGACGTGTCGTGGGCCCGGGCCCGGCTGACACTGGTCAACGTGGGGCGCTCCGCCGTCACCACCGTACTCACCACCGCCCTGCTGGTGGTGGCCGCCAGCTGGCCGCTGCTCGACGCGGCGGCCGGCGGCGGGCGCTCCCCCCTGTCCGCCCTCCACCTCATGACCATGGCCGGCGCTCTGGCCGTGTACGCCGTGGCCGCCTCGGTGGAGTTCGAAGTGGGGCCGGGCTTCGCCGTCCCCACAACCCCGGTGCTGGCCGCCGCCCTGTTCCTCCTCCCGCCGAGCACCGTGCCCCTGTTGGTGCTGGCCGGCCTGGCCGTGGCGGCCGGAGCCAAGCAGGTCGTCGACCGGGAGCGGCGGGACACGGTGTCGGCCCTGGCCGTCTCGTCGTGCCACGCCGTGGGCCCCGCCCTGGTGTTCGCTTTGGCCCGTCCCCACGACGGCGCCCTGGGCGTCCATCCGGCCACCGTCGCCCTGTACGCCGCCGCCCTGGCCGCCCAGTTGGCCTTCGACGTGGCTGCGGCCTGGATCCACAACTGCTGGGACCTGGGCGTTCCGACCGCCCGGCTGATGGAGTCGTTCCGGTTCACCGTGGTGGTCGACGTTCTCTTGGCCCCGCTGGGTCTGGTGGCGGTGGCGGCCGCCGGGGGCCGGTGGTGGTCGCCGCTCCTGCTCCTGCCCACGATCGGCCTGCTGTGGCTGATGCAACGTGACCGGCGACGGTACGTCGACCGCTCGGTGGCCCTGGCCAACGCCTACCGGGACACCGCGGCCGAGGCCCGAACCGACCCGCTCACGGGGCTGGGCAACCGTATGGCGTGGGAGGAGACGGTCCGGCAGCTGGGTTCGTCGGGTGTTTCGTGCGGGGTGGTCCTGCTGGACATCGATGGTCTGAAGGCGGCCAACGACCGATACGGCCACGTCACCGGCGACCGCTTGATCGCCGCCGTGGGCCGGCTGGTGACCGATTCCCTGCCCCCAGGGGCCCAGGCCGCCCGCATCGGGGGCGACGAGTTCGCCGTGACCCTGCCCGACGCTTCCGCCGGAGCGGCCGAAGCCTTGGCCCGCCGTCTCCGCCAGGCCCTGGCCGACGCCGAGCCGGTCGACGAGATCCCGGTGGCGGCTTCGGTGGGCTGGTCGGCCACCGACCCGGCCGACGGCGACCCGCCGGTGGCCCTGACCACCGCGCTGGCCCGGGCCGACCGCGCCGTCAACGTCGACAAGACCGCCCGCGGCGCCCGGCGGTCCTGAGGGGCGAACCCGAGGGGCGGGCCGTGGCGCTTGCGTTGCGGCCCCGGGACGGCGACCCTGGGCCGGTGCGCTTGCGGCTGATCGCCGTCACCTCCCTCGGTCTCCTGCTCACGCTGGCCGCCGCGGCCTTCGGTGGCATCCCCCTCCTGGCCGGTCTGGTGGCCCTGGCCGCCCTGGCCGTGGCCCTCCTGCCGGGGCCGTCCCGCCGCTACCTCCTGCGCCGCCTGGCCCGGGTCACAGCCACCGTGCTGACGGCCATGGCGCTGGTGTGGGTGCTGGTGCACAACTACCCCGACGCCAGCCGCACCGACGAGGCCGGCGTCGTCCCCGCCCTCACCCGCTACGTCAGCTGGCTGGGCGACGTGGTGGCCGGCGACCTGGGGGGCACCACGTCCTACAGCGAGACCGTTGGCCAGGGCCTGAGCCGCACCATCCCGATCTCCGTCCAGCTCCTGGCGTACAGCCAGGCGCTGGCCGTGGGCCTGGCCGTGCCCGGCGCCGTGCTCGGGGCCCGGTTCCGGGGCCGGCTACCCGACGTCGGGGCCCGGGCCATCGGCCTCCTCGGCCTCACCCTCCCCCTGGTCGTCACCGGCGTGTTGCTGGGCCAGCTGCTGGGAGTCGGCGACCTCAACCTGGGTGGCGTCCACATCGGCGTCGCCCTGCTCCCCACCGGCCGCTACGTGCCCTTGGGCGACGGCGTGGGGCCCCATCTCCGTTCGATGCTGCTGCCGTCGGTCACCCTGGCCCTGGGGACGGCCGCCACCTACCTGGTGCTGCTCCGCTCCGAACTGTTGGGCCAGCTCACCCAGGACCACGTGCTCCTCGCCCGGTCCAAGGGCCTCCCGCCGAGCCGGATCGTCGTCCGTCACGCCCTGCGCCCCGCCGCCCCCAGCGCGGTGGCCGCCATCGCCGCCCAGTCGGGCGCCATGCTCGGCAACGTCGTGATCATCGAGCACATCTTCCTCCTCCCCGGCTTCGGCGACTACGTGCTGACGGCCGTGGGCCGCCGGGACGAGCTGGCCGTGGTGGGCGGGCTGTTCGTGGCGGCCGTGATCCTGGCCGTGGTCAACCTCCTGGCCGACGCGGCCCTGATGGCCGTCGACCCCCGGCTGGCGCCCTGACTCCGATAACCTCGGCCCGGATCAGCACAGGACGCAGAAAGAGCCACCGAGATGCCACAGCAAGTTCGAGGGGTTGTCGCCAGGGCCAAGGGCCAGCCGGTCTCGATCGAGACCATCGTGATCCCCGATCCCGGCCCCGGCGAGGCCGTGGTGGCCATCCAGGCCTGCGGCGTCTGCCACACCGACCTGCACTACCGGGAGGGCGGCATCAACGACGACTTTCCCTTCCTGCTCGGGCACGAGGCGGCCGGCGTGGTGGAGGCCGTGGGGCCCGGTGTCACCGACGTGGCCCCCGGCGACTTCGTGATCCTCAACTGGCGGGCCGTGTGCGGCCAGTGCCGCTCCTGCCTCAAGGGCAAGCCGCAGTACTGCTTCGCCACCCACAACGCCACCCAGAAGATGACGCTGACCGACGGCACCGTGCTGTCGCCCGCCCTCGGCATCGGCGCCTTCTGCGACAAGACCCTGGTGGCCACCGGCCAGTGCACCAAGGTCAACCCGGCGGCCCGCCCCGAGGCGGCCGGTCTGCTGGGCTGCGGCGTGATGGCCGGCCTGGGCGCCGCCATGAACACCGGCAACGTGGGCCGGGGCGACACCGTGGCCGTGTTCGGCTGCGGGGGCGTGGGCGACGCCGCCATCGCGGGGGCCCGCCTGGCGGGGGCGTCGGTCATCATCGCCGTCGACCTCGACGACCGGAAGCTGGAGTGGGCCAAGGGATTCGGGGCCACCCACACCGTCAACGGCGGCCGGGAGGACGCAGTGGAGCGGATCCGGGAGCTCACCGGCGGCAACGGGGTCGACGTGGCCATCGAGGCCATCGGCCTTCCCCAAACCTACGAGCAGGCGTTCTACGCCCGCGACCTGGCTGGCACGGTGGTGCTGGTGGGCGTGCCCAACCCCACGATGAAGGTGGAGCTGCCGTTCATCGAGATCTTCGGCCGGGGCGGGGCGCTCAAGTCGAGCTGGTACGGCGACTGCCTGCCCAGCCGTGACTTCCCGATGCTGATCGACCTCTACCTCCAGGGCCGGCTCAACCTCGACGACTTCGTGTCCGAGACGATCGGGCTCGACGCGGTGGAGGAAGCGTTCCACAAGATGGAGCGGGGCGAAGTGCTCCGCTCGGTCGTGGTCCTGTGACGGCGGAGGGCGTCTGATGGCTCGCATCGACCGGGTGATCACGGCCGGCATCTTCAGCCTCGACGGCCAGGACTTCGAGGTGGAGAACAACGTCTGGGTGGTGGGCGACGAACGGGAGGCCGTGGTGGTGGACGCCGCCCATGACCACCGGCCGATCCTGGCCGCCCTCGACGGCCGCAAGCTGGCCGCCATCGTGTGCACACACGGCCACAACGACCACATCAACGCCGCGGCCGAGCTGGCCGAGGCCACCGGGGCCCCGATCCTGCTGCACCCCGACGACACCATGCTGTGGGAGGCGGTCTACCCCGACCGCCGGATCGACGACGCCCTGACCGACGGCGCCCACATCACGGTGGGCGGGGCCGAGCTGACCGTGGTCCACACCCCGGGCCACTCCCCCGGCGGGTGCTGCCTGCACCTGCCGGCCGACGGTGTGCTGTTCAGCGGTGACACCCTGTTCAACGGCGGGCCGGGGGCCACCGGCCGTTCGTTCAGCAGCTACGACGTGATCCTCGACTCGATCGAGCACCGCCTGCTCGTGCTGCCCGAGGCCACGGTGGTCAACACCGGCCACGGCGACTCCACCAGCATCGGGCGCGAGGCCGGCAGCCTGGCCGAATGGCGGTCCCGCCAGGAGGATAGGTAGCTAGAGGTCGTTCACCGTCACCCCACCGGCCCTTGCGGCGGTGACGACGGCCCGCATCCAGCCCAGATCGGTGTGGTTGACCTCGAGGTGGGCCCGGGCCGTCTTGCCCAGGCTGGTGGCCGCCTCCCGGTCGCCGAGCAGCTCCACGATCACGCGGCGCAGATCCTCGGGGTCGCCCGGGCCCGCCACCCGGATCAGCCCGGCCTCGGCCTGGTCGAGGTACTGGCCCTGGCCGCTCGCCACCACCGGCCGGGCGCAGGCCATGGCCTCCATTATCACCGAGTAGCCAGCGTCGATCGTGTTGGGCACAGTGGGTACGACCACCAGGTCGGCCTGCTGGTAGAGGTCCCGTAACTCGGCCATGTCGAGCTGAACGAAGCTGATCGACGCCGGCATGGGGTCGGGCAGGAGGGCCGAGGTGGACCGGGCGTTGGCCGACACGGCACAGATACGGACCTCCACATCGAGCCCGTCGAGGGCGGCGGCCAGCGTCCGGTAGTCGCGCCGCTCCAGGCCGGCCGACGCCACCAGGGGACGTACGGTCATCCCGGCCACGGTCGGCGTCGTATCGGCCCGGCTTCCGGGCTGGAAGAACTCGAGGTCGACCGGCTCGCCCGGCACGATCACACGGGCCGATCGCCCGGCCGCCCGGCGCACCGCCGCCGCCTTCCGCTCGCTTTCGGCCACCAGCACCATCTTGAGCCGGAGCAGGCGCATCACGAGGAACCAGATACGGGACCGGTGCCCGTCGGGGACCATGACCCAGAAGCCGACCCGGGCCGAGCGTTGCCGGCTCAGCCCGAGCAGCGCCAGCAGGGCGAAGCCCAGTCGCTCGTTGTTGGCGTGCACATAGCCGCCCTGCGACCGGCGCAGCGCCTGCCGGGCCGCCCACCAGATCTCGGGGGCGCCCACGAGCAATCCCCCGATCCGGTCGACCAGGCCCGGGCGGGCCCCGTGGGTCGACACCACCGTGCCACCTGTCCGTTCAGCCAGGTCGAGCAACACGTGGCGGGGCCGCTGGCCCGCCTCGATGGCCCGACGGTACGGCTGCAGGTCCAGGTCCTGGCTCATCACCACGGTCACGCCACCCGGGCACGACACGTCGGCCGGGGGGTGTAATCGTCCCTCTTCGATCACAGTTCGCACGTTAGACCGATGCGTGGTCGCTCTGTCATAACGATTGTCAGACAATGAGCAATAGCCCAACCGGTCAGAACACGGGATCCCCCGGGTCCTGGCCCAGCAGCACCCGCCCCGCGGTCTGCATCTGCTGGGGGCCGACCGTGAAATGCTGGCCCACCGAGCGCACGTCGGCCAGGAGGCGGGGCCAGGGGCCGTCGAGCTGGCTGGCGGTGGTTCCGGCGGCCGAGGCCAGCCCTTCCACCGCCCGGATGGCGGAGTCGACGGCGTAGGCCGCACCGAGCCGGGCCCGGGCGTGGAGGGCGGGATCCACCGGCTCGTAGCGGCCGGCCACCGCCCACAACTCGTCCATGAGCGTGCCGACCCAGGCCCGACCCGACCCCACCAGGGCCTCGGCCTGGGCGGTGGCGGCCTGGGCGTTGGGCCGTTCGGCCAGCAGCTCAGGCAGGAACGACGGCTTCTTCGTCCGGGCCAGCTGGTCGAAGGCGGCTATGGCGGCCCGGGCCACCCCCACCGCCACCCCGACCTTGGGGAAGGGGAAGCGAAGCCCGTTGGGCAGGCAGTAGTAGGGGGTGCGGGGCACGGAGACGTCGCCGGGGCCGAAGAGGCCGGCCCAGGTGTCGGGCACGAAGACGTCGGTGAGCACCACGTCGTTCGAGCCGGAGCCCCGCAGGCCGGCCACATGCCAGGTGTCCTCCACCACCACCTCGCTCACCGGGGTCAAGGTGAAGCACACCTGCCGGGCCCGGCGGGGGGCGGCGCCGTCGGGGTCGCTTCCGCCTTCGCCGTCGGCGCCGCCATCGGGGCCGCCGGTGACCACCCGGGAGGCCAGCACCACCCGATCGGCCACCGGCACGCCCGACACGAACTTCCAGCGACCGTTGATCAGCCAGCCGCCATCCACCCGCCGGGCCTGGCCGAGGGCGACCCCGGAGCCGGCGATGATCACGTCGGGCTGGTCGTGGAGGAGGCCGGCCATGGAGTCGGCCGGGAGGTAAGCCGAGGCGATGCCCACCTCCTCGTTGAGCGTCATGGCCGTCCAGGCAGCGGAGCCGTCGACCCGGCCGATCGTCTCGATCAGGGTCAGGAACTCCTCCGACGCGGCCCCGCCGCCGTTGTAGTGGCCGGGGGCGATCAGGCGGAGGAGGCCGGCCCGGGCCAGGGCAGCGAACACCTCGGGGTGAGGCCGCCGGTGCTCGTTGGACCAGTCGGCGTGGGCGACCACCAGGGGCAGGATCGGCTCGACCCGGGCCAGCACGTCGTCCACCCTCATCGCCTGGAGCTTAACCCCCGGCCCTTCCCTCCCTCGAACTGTGGCGCCTGGCGCTGTATCCTGCGCGCTGGCGCCACAGATCTCCGATGGGCTCCCCAGAACCCCCGCCGACCCGCTGACGACCCCAGGAGCCGCCATGTCCCCCACCGAAGTGCCCGCTGCGATCGGCACCTACCAGCAGGCCCACGATCGCCGCGAC
>CADEDH010000084.1:26295-26830 GCA_902826025.1 uncultured Actinomycetes bacterium | reverse complement strand
CTGCTCCCGGGTCCGGCTTCGCCGGCACACCCGGTTCGGGATCGATCCTGGGTGGGGCGGCGGGCCAGGTGGCCGACATGGCCACCCAGGCCATGCCTTCGCTGGGAGCGTTCGATCCGGTGGACGACGGGGGAATGCAGCGGGTCCACCGCTACGAGCTACCCCCGGGCGGCGGTCTGCTGCGATCGCCGCAGGCACTGGCCGGCATCGCCGCCGCAGTGATCCTGGTCGTGGTGGGAGCCCTGCTGCTGCTGACCCGTGACGACGACTCGTCCACGGCGGCCAGCGAGATCACCACCACCCTGCCCCCGGCCGCGCCGTCGATCTCCGAGCCTACATCGACCCCCGCCAACACCTCGGCAACCACGGCCACCACGGCCACCACGGCCCCGGAGTCGTCCACGGCGGACACCACCGAGGCGTCCACCACGTCCACCACCCGGCGGGCCACCACCACGTCCACCACCCGGGCCACCACCACGACCCGGGCCACCAGCGCCAGCACCACCGGGACGACAACCGCCACCCCCCCCCC
>CADEDH010000084.1:18656-26285 GCA_902826025.1 uncultured Actinomycetes bacterium | reverse complement strand
AGGACCGAGCAAGGCTCCAGGATTGACGGGATCGAAGTTGGATTGGAGGAACGCAATGTCGTTCAGCCGGATCAGGCTCACGAGGGCCGAATGCCTCGCAGGCCGATCGGCCGAGGTCGCCGCAACGAAGACGGCGACCTGCCCGCGAAGGCTACAGGGCTGAATTCGGAAGTCCCGCACCCTCTCGCACGCGCCCCCCGCCACCACCGCCTCCCGCGGCACGCCCAACCCCGCCACCACCCCCACCACGGGGGCCACCACCAGCAGCTCGCAGGCCACCACCAGCAGCTCGTCGGTCACCCGGACCACCCCCACCGGCGACACCACCAGCTCGTCGTCGAGCAGTTCCTCGTCGTCGTCCACCGTCCCCAAGCCGGTGATCACCACGTTCACCGTGGTCGCCAACCCCGAGGGATCCTGTGTCGGTGCCGCCGCCAAGTTGAACCCGTACACGGCTACCTGGTCGGCCACCAACGCCAGGACATCGTCGCTCGCTGTAAATGGCGCCACCTTCGACGGCGCCGGCAAGGGAACCAAGGAGATCTGCACCCAGTCGGGAACGAAGGTCACGCTCACGGTGACCGGCCCCGGCGGTGAGGCGTCCCTGGTGCGAACCACCCGCTGAGTCGTACCCGTCAGGCCAGCCAGATCTGTGTTCGCTGTGACATCGGTTGCACGACTCGCGAGGGCAGGCTGCGGGGTGCCCGCACTATGCTGAGCCGCAGGCGCCGGGCCGGGCGCTCAGGGCGCAGGAGAACGACATGGCGGATCGGGCGGACCGGAGAGATGCGGACCTCGTCGTCGACGTCCGCGGGGGGAGCGCGGCGAGTTTCTCGGCGCTGTTCGACCGTTGGTTCGGCCCCGTGCTGGGCGCGGCCCAGGACATCGTAGGGGAGCAGACCGAGGCGGCCCGGGTGGCCACCGAGACCTTCCAGTCGGTGTGGCAGCATCTCGACGAGCTGGCCGATCCGGAAGGGTTCGGCGCCTGGGTCCTGCTGACCAGCCGGACCTTCGCCCGTCAGCGACTGGCCGAGCGGGATCCCTCGGCTCCGGCGCCATCGGGGCCACTGTTCGACAGCGAAGACGAGCTGCGCCGGGCCGTGGCCAAGGTTCTGTGTCGCCGCCAGGTCCCGGCGCTGGGGGAGATGGCCCGGGTCCGAGCCGGCACGGGTGGGGCCGATCCGGATCTGCTCTCGGCACAGGGGGCCGGGCCCGGCCCGGGGGCCGAACTGCCTGAGCTGGCGACCGACCGCCTCCACCGTTACCACTGGGCCGTCGCCGATCCTGCCCCCGGAGTGGCCGACCGCATCCGTACCTTCCGGCTCTCACCCGGCACCGTGGTGGCACTGGCCATCGTGCTGCTGGGCAGTGTCATCTGGCTCATCAACCGGGACGACTCGTCGGAGATCGATGGCGGCCGCCCGACGCCCCTGTTCTCGCCCGCCTCCCCCACCACGATCGACGGCGCCGCCGCCCGGTCCGACAACGGTGTAGCCGTACCGGGAGGAGAGGCGACCTCGCCGGAGAGCGTGGCGCCCGATCCGGTCGCCCCAGCCCCCGCCGAGGCAGTGGCGCCGTCTGAGAGCAGGAAGGTGAAGGTCGCCACCGTCCTACCCCGGGCTGTCGCCACCACCCCCAGCCGGCGCGGCACCACCGCGGCCCCCGCCACCGCAGTTCCGATCACCGCGGTATCGATCACCACGGTGCCGGGTTCGCCCCCGGCCGATCGCCCGTCGTCGACCACGGCCACCGTGGCGCCGTCGTCATCGGCCACCACCGCCAGCACGGCCCGCACCACAACCACGGCCGAAGCTGCCACCACGTCGACAACGGCCCGCACCACCACTACCGCCCGGGGTGGTTCGACGACCACCACTGCCGGGGTCACCACCACGACCCGGGGTGGTTCGACGACTACCACTGCCGGGGCCACCACCACCACCACCCGGGCTGGCTCGACGACCACTGACGGCGTCACCACCACGCGGGCGACCGCCTCCACGACGGAGGCCGTCACGATCAGCCGCCCGACCACGACGCCCACCGTGACCTCCACCACCCGGGCCACCACCGGGAGCACGGCGGCGATCCTGGTGGTCGGCGTACCGCTGAACAACTGAGCCCGACCACGTCGATCGCTTGCCAAGCATGCGGCCGTTCGGCAATGCTTTGCCGGCTGTGCCGCTCCCCGTCGCGTGGGGGAGTTCGCCCCGACCCGCCCCACGGAGGTACCCCGTGCTGCATCCCAAGCGACCCCGCCATGCCCGGCTGGGAGCAGTACTGCTGATCGGGGGCCTGGTGCTCAGCGTGCTCGGCTCGGCCGGGGCGGACGCCGACGAGGGCTCCGGCCGCCGCCCCCGCACGGTCGACGTGCAGATCCTGTCGTTCAACGACTACCACGGCTGGCTCGAGACCCCCACCGGGGCCGACGCCACGCTGGGAGCCACGCTCGATCCCGCCGGCAACCTGGTGGGCGGCGGCGCCTACCTGGCCACCACGCTCAACAACCTGAGGGCCGGGAAGCCGAACTCCCTCACCGTCACCGCCGGCGACCTGATCGGCGGCACGCCGTTCCTGTCGGGCCTTTTCCACGACGAGCCGTCGGTGGAGTCGCTGGAGGCCATGCATCTCGACGTGTCGAGCGTGGGCAACCACGAGTTCGACGAAGGCCTCACCGAACTACTGCGCATGCAGAAGGGCGGCTGCCACCCGGTCGACGGGTGCTACTTCCCCCAGGCCCCCTACGACGGCGCCGAGTTCCCGTGGCTGGCGGCCAACGTGTTCTACGGCTCGTCGAAGCGCACGGTGCTGCCGCCGACCTGGATCAAGAAGGTCGACGGGGTGAAGGTCGGCTTCATCGGCATGACCCTGGAGGACACGCCGGTGCTGGTGGCCCAGAAGGGCATCCAGGGTCTCCAGTTCCGCGACGAGGTGGCCACCGCCAACCAGGCGGTCAAGAAGCTCAAGGACGAGGACGTGCGCTCCATCGTGGTGCTCCTCCACGAGGGTGGGCTCCAGGCCGGTGACTACAAGAGCTGCAGTGGTGTTTCCGGCCCGATCGTCGACATCGCCAAGAACCTCGACCCCGAGATCGACCTGGTGGTCACCGGCCACACCCATCAGCCCTACGTGTGCAACATCCCCGACCCCAAGGGCAAGGCCCGGTGGGTCACGTCGGCGTCGTCGTTCGGCCGGGTAGTGACCGAGACCAACCTGGTGGTCGACCGCCGCAGCGGCAATGTGGTGCGCGACCGGGTGACCTCCACCAACCACCTGGTGCTGCGCACCGTCGCCCCCGACCCCACCCAGCAGGCCATCGTGGCCAAGTGGCAGGCTCTGGCCGGGCCGGTGGGCGACCAGGTGAAGGGCGGGGCCACAGCGGCCATCACCCGCTCGCCCGGCCGCAACACCGAGTCGTCGTTGGCCAACCTGATCGCCGACGCCCAGCTGGCCGCCACCAGCGCGGCGGCCGACGGCGGAGCCCAGATTGCCCTCATGAACCCGGGCGGGGTCCGGGCCGACCTCGACGCCGGCCCCATCACCTTCCGGGAGCTGTTCAACGTCCAGCCCTTCGGCAACCTACTGGTCACCATGAACCTCACCGGCCAGCAGCTCCACGATGTGCTGGAGCAGCAGGCGATCCAGGGCCGGGCCGGCGGACGGGACATCCTGATCCTGGGCGTCTCCCAGGGCCTCCAGTTCCAGTACCTGGCCGCCAACGCCTTCGGTGACCGGGTGCCGATCGGGTCGATCACCCTCAATGGCACGCCGATCAGCCCCACCGCCACCTACCGGGTGACGGTGAACAACTTCCTGGCCGACGGCGGCGACGCCTTCACCGTGCTCACCCAGGGCACCAATCGCCTCGGCGGCGGCGACGATCTGGCGGCGCTGGTGAACTACGTCGGGGCCAACAACCCGATCGCCCCGCCCGCCACCGACCGGATCCTCGAGGGGTAACCTCGGGCCGGTGCAGCCGATCCCCGAGGCCGAGTTCGAGGCGCTGGTGGCCGACGCCATCGACGAGCTGCCCGATGAGGTCCTGGCCCTGCTCGACAACGTGGTGATCCTGGTGGAAGACGTCCACCCCACCGAGGATCTGCTGGGGCTGTACGACGGGGTGCCCCAGACCGAACGCGACGACTACGGCGGTCTGGCCCTGCCCGACCGCATCTACCTGTACCGGCTTCCTCTGTGCGCCGAGGCGGCGGACCGCGCCGAACTGGCGGAGGAGGTGCTCGTCACCGTGGTCCACGAGGTGGCCCACCACTTCGGCATCGACGACGATCGCCTGGAGCAGCTGGGCTGGGGTTGAGTGCCCGGCCGAGCCTCGGGCTGGGCCGAGCCCGCTCGGCGTGCCAGGATGAGGGCCATGCTGGAGCTCGTCGCACTGGGAACCGATACCGCCACCGCCACCGCCGTGGGGGCCCGCCTGGGTGGGACCGTCTACGTCAACCATCCCGCCGAGAGTGACTCCCGGCCGTTCTCGGCCGTTGTGCGGGTGCCCACCGATGAGATCGAGGCGGTGGCATCGGTGGCCGACGTGGGCCTCTATGTGGCCTACGCAAGGCCGGTGAAGGTGCTGGCCGGCCCGGCCCCGGCCGATCGGGTGATCGCCGCCTTCGGGATGGTCGGCCACCCCGACCTCACCCACCGGGAGTCCGACGACCACTGGCGTGACGTGCACGGTCCACTGGCCCTGCGCATGCACGCCGCCATGTGCGACTACACCCAGCTCTCGGTGGTGGCGGTGCTCTCGGGTCTGCCCCTCGACGGCATCGCCCTGTGCGCGTTCGCCTCCCGGGAAGATCTGAGCACGAAGTTCTTCAACGACGACGAGGCCAAGGCCGCCATCCAGGCCGACGTCGCCTCCTTCGCCGACCTCCGCCGCTCGATCCGCCGGGTGGTCGTCACCGAGGCCTGAGGTCGGGGGGTCCCTGGCGCGGGCCTCAGCTGTCCTGCATGAGGCGACAGGCGGCGGCCAACAAGCCGAGCCCATCGTCGGCCCGTCCGTCAGTCGGCGGGTAGACCTGATTGCCGGTCCCGTCGGCCAGAGTCAGATCGTTGTCCGTGGCGGCCAGCGGGTTCTGGAGCCGGATGGTGCGGGACCAGCCGGGGAAGGCACCGTCGCCGAAGTCGAAGGTGGCGTCGATCTGGCCCCACGGCAACATGTCGGGGCCCTGGCACGAGGTGGGGTCAACCAGGAGGTGGAGGCGGAGGTCCTGCCCCGCCGGCACGGTGAACGGCAGGCTCGACACCGATCGCGGCCACGGGCCGTAGTCGGCAGGATCGACCAGGGTGGCCTGGCTCACGCACTCGGTACGCCCACCCTGGGTGGTGCAGTCCTCCTCGCTGGCCGAGGCCACGGGGTCGAGGGTGGCTCCCACCTCGACGAGCCGGACGCCGGGGGCGTCGAGCGTGATGCCGGTGAGGCGGATGTCCCGCCGGGAGCGGTTGGGCATGTGGAGGCTCACGGCCACCGCATTGCGCTCGGCCACGTAGGTGAGTGGCTGGCTGCCGCCGTAGCTGATCCTCGCCGTGGGGTTCGGCGCCACCAGGCCCGTCGACCACGACAGGCCGGCCGCCACCACCGTGGCGGTGAGGGTGATGCCGAGAGCGAAACGGCGCCACGGCGGCCCGGGGCGGGGGATCAGCTGGTCGAGCAGCTCCTCGATCCGGTCGTCGGGATCCGGTGGTGCGATCGTGGTTGACATATGCTTGTCATACTGTACTGTGACAATGGGTCAAGTCAAGCAGCGAGGGAGGAGCAGATCGATGGGCTGGCTGATCGGGGGTGTGGTGGCGGTGGCGGCGACGGCCGCCCTGCTGGGCGGTGTGTGGTCGGCGGAACGGGGGGAGCGTCGGGGTGCCGGCCGGGGTCGGACCGGGTTCGCCCTGCGGGGCTATCCGCTGGTGATCGTGGTCATGGTGCTCGGTGTGCTGCTCATCGTGCCGGCCACGGGTGGCGGGAACGGCGACTCCGGCGGTATCGACTGGGTCCCGGCGATCGTCCTCGCCTTCGCCCTGGTGCTGGTGTGCGGCGCGCTGTACACGTTGGGCGAGAACCTGGCCGGCTACGACCCCGATGCCGCCCGCATCGCCGAGCGGCTGAGCGGCGACGAGGCATCCCGTAGGCTGCTCACCCGATGGCTGCAGCGGGCGCGGTGGCGGCGCTGGCTGGGCGGCTTCCTGGGCGTCGTCGTCGGCGTGCTCCTGATGGACAACGGTGGCCTGGGTCCCGTGGTGCTGCTGGGGTTCGCCGGAATCATGGTCGGCTCGCTGTCGGCTGAGCTGCACCATTGGCGCCGGGTCGCCGGCCCCGGTGCCCGGGCCGCCGACCTGACCCGTCGCCACTTCGGCGACTACACGGTGGCGGGGGAGCAGTGGCTGATCGGCCTCCTGGCGGCGGTGGCGCTGGGGGTGCTGGCGATGGAGGCGCTCGGGGCCGAGGTGGCCGGTGGTGGCACCGGCGGCGCCTGGCCGTGGGCCGTCGCCGCCCTCGGCGTGGCGGCCGTGGTACTGGCCATGCAGTGGCGTATCGTCACCCGGCGTCGGCCGGCTCTGCCGGCCGAGCTGCGTCGGGCCGACGACCTGGCCCGTCGGCTGGCCGTGTCCCGCGGTGTGGCCCAGCCGGGAATGACGCTGCTCCTGACGCTGGTGGGCGAAGCCCTCGCCCAGATCGGACTGGGGGCCATCGGCGACATCTGCCAGCTGCTGGCTGTCGGCTTGTGGATCGGCACCCGGCGGCTGGGGCTCGACAAGCTGCTGCGGGCTCCCGTCGCCGCCCCGGCCAGCACCCAGCCGGCGGCCCCGGGGCCGGCGTCGGCATGATCCTGCGGGTCGACCCCAGCCAGGCCCTGCCCGTGTATGAGCAGATCCGCCAGCAAGTGACCCGCATGGCCGTCACCGGCACCCTGGCCCCCGGCACCCGGCTCCCCACCATCCGCCAGCTGGCGGCCGATCTCGGCCTGGCCAAGGGAACGGTGGCCAAGGCCTACGAGCTGCTGGAGCAGTCGGCCGTCGTCGAATCGAAGGGCCACAAGGGCACGTTCGTGCGCGACGTCGCCCCGGCAGCCGACACGGTGCAGGCTGTCGACGGCCTACGGGAGGCGGCCGAAGCCTACGTGGTGGCCGCCCGCCAGTGGGGCGCCGACCTCGACGGCGCCCGCACCGCGCTCGACGACGCCTGGCGCCTCCTCTGAGCTCAGGAGATGGGCCACCCCGGCCGCGCCTTGGGCAGGGGAGCGGCGAAAGCGTGATCTTGGACGTCTTCAGGCCCAGCTCCGAGGTCAGCCGCTGGGCCATGCCGGCCATCGTTCGCCTCCTCGCTCTCCCTCCCGTTCCAGCACGCCGAGGTCGGTGGCCACGATGGCCCGGCACCGCTCCAGCAGCCCGGCCAGGCGGAGCTGATCCTCGATCTGGGGGGCAGGCCCGACGCCGCGTGGTCACCACTCCGTAGGTGTGGCCGAGCAGGCAGGCGGCCATGGCCGCCGCCTCGGTGATCGCCCCTCCGCCGGCGCCGCAGATGATGTCGATCGGGCTCCACTGCCGCCTGATCGGCCGACCCGGCCGCTTCGCCGCCCGTCAGCGCTTCGTGGAGTACGTTGGCGGCCACGATCGGGTGTGGGT
>CADEDH010000084.1:12125-18556 GCA_902826025.1 uncultured Actinomycetes bacterium | reverse complement strand
TCGCCGCCCGTCAGCGCTTCGTGGAGTACGTTGGCGGCCACGATCGGGTGTGGGTCTCCCGCAAGATCGACGTCGCCCGCCACTGGCACGAGGCGCACCCCTTCAACCCGCCTCGGAGTGGGTGACGGGCTGCTCGCCCATCCACTGGCGCAGCGTGTTCTTCAGCTTGGTCTGCTGGATGAACAGGTCGTGCTCGGGCTCCAGCTCGGTGGCGGGCTGGGGGGCCTTGAAGTAGAAGCTCAGCCACTCCTGCACGTCGCTCTGGCCGGCCCGGGCCGCCAGGTCCATGAACAGGGCCAGGTCGAGCACGATGGGGGCGGCCAGGATCGAGTCCCGGCACAGGAAGTCGATCTTGATCTGCATCGGGTAGCCCAGCCAGCCGAAGATGTCGATGGCGTCCCAACCCTCCTTGTTGTCGCCCCGGGGCGGGTAGTAGTTGATCCGCACCACGTGGTCGATGTTGCCGTAGAGGTCGGGGTAGTCCTCGGGCTGGAGGATGGTGTCGAGCACACCGAGCTTCGACGACTCCTTGGTCTTGAAGTTCTCGGGATCGTCGAGCACCTCGCCGTCCCGGTTGCCCAGGATGTTGGTGGAGTACCAGCCCCGGAGGCCGAGCATGCGGGCCTTGAGCCCGGGGGCGATGAGGGTCTTCATCAGGGTCTGGCCGGTCTTGAAGTCCTTCCCGGCGATCGGCACACCGCGCCGGCGGGACAGCTCTCGCATGCAGGGGATGTCGACGGCGAGGTTGGGGGCGCCGTTGGCGAACGGCACGCCCGACTGGAGCGCGGCGTAGGCGTAGATCTGGCTGGGAGCGATGTTGGCGTCGCTGGCCTTGAGCCCGGCCTCGAACGCCTCCACCGAGTCGTGGACGGCGCTGGCCTCCTGGTAGGCCTCGGTGGATCCGCACCACACCATCACCAGCCGTTCGCACCCGTTCTCGGACCGGAACCGCTCGATGTCGTCGATCAGGGCCAGGGCCATGTCCCACTTCGACGGCAGGTCCTTCACCCGGGTGCCCTCCAGCCGGCTCACCCAGCGCTGATCGAACACGGCGTCCATGGCCACCACACCCTCCAGTTCGGCGGCGATCGACGACAGGTCTCCCTGCTCGAGCACGCCGGCCACCCGGGCCGCCTCCAGGGCGTTGGCCGAGATGGGGTCCCAACCGCCGAACACGAGGTCGTCGAGCGAGGCCAGCGGCACGAACTCCCGGATCAGCGGATTACGGCCCTCCTCGCGATGGCCGAGCCGGATGTGGGCCATCTGGGTGATCGACCCGATGGGGGCGGCCTGGCCCGAACGGGCGGCCAGCACACCGGCGATGAACGTGGAGGCCACGGCACCGAGACCCGGCGTCAGCACACCGAGGCGGCCGGTGGCGGGGGCGATCGAGAGGGGCGCAGGAGCGGTGGAGGTCATGTCCCCAAGATAAGCACTGATGTAGAAGTGGCGTTGAGAGTTCAGATAAACTGAACAATATGGCTCCGGCCGTCCTGCACCTGAACACCCAACAGCTCGAATACCTGGTGGCGGTGGCTGACGCGTCCACCTGGGCCGAAGCGGCGGCTTCGCTCGGCGTCACCCAGTCGGCCCTCAGTCAGGGATTGAGCCAGCTGGAGCGGAGGATCGGGGTGCCCCTGTTCGACCGGACCGGGCGGCGCCGGGTGCTGCATCCGGGGGCCGGGCCGGTGCTCCGGTACGCCCGGCGGGTGCTGGGCGAGACCCACGACCTGGCCCGCTGGGCCCGGGCCGTGGGGGCGGGGGAAGCGGGCCAGCTCCGGGTGGGCATGATCGACCTGGCCGCCGTGGGCCCGTTCGGCCCGATCGTGCAGCGCTTCCGCCGGGAGCGCCCGAACGTGGAGCTCCACTTGGCCGTCGCCCCCTCGGCCGTACTGGGCGAGCAGGTGCTGGCCGGCGAGCTGTCGCTGGCGGTGATCGTGGAGCCCAGTCCCAACCGGGGCGACCTCGATCTGCTGCCGTTGTGGCGCGACGATCTCGGCCTGTACGCCCCCGAAGGCCAGCCGGCGGGGCCCCCTGCCACCTGGGGGCCGTGGGTCACCTTCCCCGCCACATCGCACACCCGGCGCCTGATCGGCCGGCGTCTGGCCGAGGCCGGTGCTGGCTTCGAGGTGGTGGCCGAGAGCCATCAGCCCGAGGTGCTTCGCTCGATGGTGGCGCTCGGCCTGGGGTGGACGGTGCTGCCCGTGGCCCAGGCCGAGGCCGCCCCCAACCCGTTGCGACGAGCCCAGCCCGAGCCG
The DNA here is from genome assembly GCA_902826025.1 of uncultured Actinomycetes bacterium. GTDB lineage: Bacteria > Actinomycetota > Acidimicrobiia > Acidimicrobiales > SZUA-35 > CADEDH01. Next base: position 16,298 of record CADEDH010000084.1, on the reverse strand, counting down.
CTGATGAGCCGCCAGCTCGTGGTGGCCCGCCGGTTCGGGGCCGCCCCCGATGCTGCGGCCGACACACTCGTGGGCCACCTGCTGGAGCGGGCGGCCGAGCTGCGGGGGCCAACACCCGAGGGCAGACATCCGGTGTTGCCCTAGGGTTCGAACCGTGGCCGACACCCGCAAACGCAACCGATTCATCGACCGCACAGCCGAGGCCCTGAACCTGGGTCGAGCCGATGTCGAGGCCCTGTTCCAGGGGGCTCGGGCCACCACCGCCCGGGTCAACGTGCTCCACCCGTCCCGCCGCCCCGATGACATCGAGGCCGACCTGCGGGCCGTGGTCCCCTCGCTCCAGGCGGTGCCGTGGTGCCCCAACACCTGGCGCACCGACGGGCCCGACGGCTTCTCGCCGGCGGCGCCCGGCCTCATCGAGGATGGGCGGGTCTACCTCCAGAACGCGTCCAGCCTCCTGCCGGTGGTGGCCCTCGATCCCCGGCCCGGCCACAAGGTGCTCGACGTGGCCGCCGCTCCCGGCGGCAAGGCCTTCCACATCGCCGCCCGGACCGGCAACGACGGCGAGCTGTGGCTCAATGACGGCAACCCCCAACGGGCGGCCCATCTCGGGGAGCTGGCCGCCGTCTATGGCGTGCCGGTCACCCGGCTCACCTCCCACCCCGCCCAGTACCTCGACAAGTACCTGGGCGACGGCGAGACCTTCGACCGGATCCTGCTCGACGTCCAGTGCTCGGGGGAGGGGCGGGTGGACCTGCGCCACGGCGACGCCCTGCGGTTCTGGAGCGAGGCCCGGATCGAGAAGTACAAGTTCCTCCAGACCAAGATGCTCGATACCGCCTACAAGCTGCTGCGCCCGGGTGGGGTGATGGTCTACTCCACCTGCACCGTGGCCCCCGAGGAGAACGAGTTCCCGGTGGACAAGGTGCTGGGCCGTCACGCCGACCTCGACCTGGCGCCCATCGCCGTCGACGAGCCGGCCGTGATACCGGCTCGCACCTCGTGGCGCGAGCTCCGCTTCGACCGGCGGCTCAGCCGGGCCGTCCGCGTGGTGCCCGACGGGACCTTCGAAGCCTTTTTTGCCGCTAAATTAGTGCGTTCTCCTCTATCATGATCTCTCAGATATATCTGAATAGACAAGAGACCATCGGTGGACAAGCAGCAAAACTCTTGGTTGTAGAACCGCTCTGAGCTGCGAGAACGTTGCTCCTTGGCCGATGGTATGATGGTCGAATTAGAATCCAATTCTTCAAGAATCTGGGTTCTTTTTCCTAGGCACCTCGTATCATTTCGCCCAGCACTTCAGATCGGCCCGCAGGGTCGAGGTGCCTTGAGGAGGTAACGAGCGATGCCGAGTCGCAAGGAGGATGTGGCGTTCTCGGGCCGACGAGACCGGACCCGGGTAGCAAGAGTGCTGGCAGGTTCCCTGTTGGCCTGCGGGCTGTTGCTGCTCGGTCAGACGTCGAGCGCGAGCGCCAGTACCGACGGGAGAGGTACCCCGTCGAAGATGTCCACGACGTCGAACAAGGAGAAGGACGCCCTCATCGCCCAGGCCCTGGAACAGGGACTGATCACCGAGGCCGACCTGCAATCCGACGCGCCGGGCATCATCGTGCCCTTCGCCGTTCCCACCGTCACCGCGGTGGCTCCCGCCGGGGGCCCGCTGGAGGGCGGGCAGGTCGTGGCCATCACCGGCACCGGATTCACCGGCGCCACCGCCGTGAAGTTCGACACGGTCGATGCGACGGCCTACGCCGTGGTCTCGGCCACACGGATCGTGGCCAAGGTGCCCAACGCCTCGGCGGCCGCAGCGAAGATCATCAAGGTGACGAACGGGGAGGGGGCCAACTCCACCGGCTCGGCCTACACCTACGGGGCACCGACGGTCACCAGCATCTCGCCGGCTTACGCCGACCCGGCTACCGAGAAGGTGGTGACGATCACCGGCACCGGGTTTCTGGGGCTCACCGACGCCGCCGATGTGACGTTCGGGGCGGATGAAGCCCAGACGATCTTCGTGGTGTCCGACACCCAGATCGTGGCCACCACCCCCGACACCGACGTCGATGCTGGCCTGGTGGAGGTGACGGTCACCCGCAACAGCGTGGCCAGCAGCACCACCGGCACCGGATCCGACTTCCTGTTCAGCGACGCCCTGCCCGAGATCACCTCGCTCGGCGCCACCAGTGGGGCCGCCAACTCCGCCAGCCTGGCGGATCTGGTGATCACCGGCACCGACATGTTCGGTGTGCGCAAGGTCAACTTCGGCGCCACCGCCGTGACCACGGGCATCACGGTGAACGCCGGCGGTACCACGGTGACGGTCAAGCCCCCGAGCCGGGCGTCGGGTCCGGTCGACATCACGCTGGAGACGGCGATGGGTACGACAGCCGCCAACCTGAACACCAAGTTCAACTACATCGGCACCGTCGCCCCCACCGTCAGCTCGATCAACCCGGCGGTGTTCGACGCCGCCGACGGCGGGTCGTTCTTGGTGGTCGGCACCGGATTCGCCGGGATGACGACGGCCAAGGTCAGCGTGAAGTGCGCCACCCCTCTCACCCCCACCTCGGTGGTGGTGGTGAGCGACACCCAGATGATCGTCACCGTGGGCGAGAACTCTCCCGGGGCCGAAGACTGCGATCTGGAGGTGACGAACCCGTCCGACAACACCAAGAAGGCCACCGTCGCCGACGGGATCCACTTCTTCGAGTCCGCCTAGCAACGACGCCGCCCACCGGGCGACCAACAGCAATCAAGCCGATCCGGCCGTCGCCCTTGACGGCTGCACTGCGAGGCTTCTTCGGGACCCCGGGGCAATGTGCCCCGGGGTCCCGACGCGTCTATCGTCGATCGCCGAGGTGGCAACGATGGACATCGCGTACTCAACCGAGGCCGAGCAGTACCGGGAGAAGATCCAGGCCTTCCTGGCCGAGCACCTGCCGGCCGGGTGGAGCGGGCTGAGTGGCCTGGCCGAGGACCAGCGGGCCGGGTTCGTGGCCGAGTGGCGCCAGCTGCTGGCGGCCGAGGGGCTGGTGGCCCCGGCCTGGCCCAAGGAGTATGGCGGCGGGGGCCTCACCCCGATCGAACGGGTGGTGCTGCACGAGGAGTTCGCCCGGGCAGGGGTGCCCACCGGCGGCCCGAACGACGGCATGGGCATCTCCATGATCGGCCCCACCCTGATGGTGCTGGGCACCGAGGAGCAGAAGAAGCACTTCCTGCCGAAGATCCTGTCGGGCGAGCACCGCTGGTGCCAGGGCTACTCTGAGCCCAACTCCGGTTCGGACCTGGCGTCGCTCAGCACCAAGGCCGTGCTCGACGGCGACGAGTGGGTGATCAACGGCCAGAAGATCTGGACCTCCGAGGCCCACACCGCCAACTGGATCTTCATCCTGTGCCGCACCGCCCCGGAGCAGATCAAGCACAAGGGGATCACGTTCCTGCTGGCCCCCATGGACCAGCCCGGCATCGACATCCGCCCGATCGTCAACATCGCCCGCACCCATGAGTTCAACGAGGTCTTCTTCACCGACGTCCGCACGGCGAAGGAGAACGTGGTGGGCGACGCGCACGAGGGGTGGCGGGTGGCCAACCAGTTGCTGGCCTTCGAGCGGGGCGACGACGCCACCGTCGTGTCGATGCGGATGCGGGGCATGGAGAACCGCCTGATCGAGATCGCCCGGTCCCAGGGGTTGCTCGACGATCCCGTGGTCCGCCAGGAGCTGGCGTGGATCCACTCGAAGGTGGAGATCCTCCGCTTCCTCGGCTACCGCACCCTCACCCAGCTCCTGGCCGGCCAGGTGCTCGGCTCGGAGAGTTCGATCAACAAGCTGCTGTGGACCGAGCTGTACCAGCGGGGCACTGAGCTGGGCGTCAACTGGTGGGGGGCCAACGCCATGGCCCCCAGCGGCGAGTCGCCCCTGTCGGCCGTGTTCTCCGAGGCGTCGGGCGACCCGTGGACGTCGCAGGCCCTGGTCGAGCACTTCCTCGGAGCCCGCCCGGCCTCGATCTATTCGGGCTCGAACGAGATCCAGCGCAACATCGTGGGGGAGCGGCTCCTGGGCCTGCCCAAGGAGCCCCGCTCCGACGCCGGCCCCTGGAACGAGACGCTGCGTTAACGGGGGCTGGCGCCCCCGCCGGCCGCGAGCGGCCTCCCCCATCTGCCGGTGGGGC
>CADEDH010000084.1:0-12025 GCA_902826025.1 uncultured Actinomycetes bacterium | reverse complement strand
CCGCCGTTGCCCTGGGCGTTGTCCCGCCCGGCGGTGCCGTTGAAGGTGTCGGCCGTATTGCCTACGCCGACGAACAGATCACCGGTCACGATGGTGGGCGCCGACGTGACCGTCTCGGGCGTGCCGCCGTTGTCGGTGTAGCTGACCACCACCTGGAGCGCCCGGTTCACCTGGGCGGGGGTGGGGGTGAAGCTGGCGCTGGTGGCGCCGGCGATGTCGGCGAACGGCGCCGCCCCGCCAGCGGCGCTCTGCTGCCACTGGATGTTGAGCACGGCCGGCAGGCCGTCGGCATCGGCGATGCCGGCGGTGCTGACGGTGACGGCCTCGCCCTCGGTGGGCGTGGTGGTGCTCAGCACCGGAGCCCCGGTGGGCGGGGCGTTGTTGATCAGCGGCGCCGGAGCCGACAGGGTGGCGCAACTACCGGGGTCGGGCCCCGGCACCAGGCAGTACACGATCCGCTCCACGTTGCGCACCGTGTCGGTGCCGTCGAGCCCGACGGTGTCGGTGATCGTCACGCTGCCATCGCCGTTGAAGGTCAGCGTGTAGTTGGCCGGTGGTCCCGAATACTGCACCGTGTCGATGTCGGTCGGCTGGACGCCGGTGGTGACGATGCTGCGCACGATGGAGATGGCACCCGGGTCGAGCGTGCCGGCGAACACCCGGGCCCGAAGTGCCGTCATGCTGTCGAAGGTGGCCGTCCCGTCGCTGAGCTGCACGTTCATCCACCGGTCGCCGTCGATGATGTCGTTGCCGCCCTTGCCCTCGATGAGGTCGCTGCCGGCCCCGCCCAGGATGATGTTGCCGTCGTCGAACGGTGCGGTGACGATGGCGCCCAACCCGGCCACGCGGTTCACGCCGGCCACGGTGAGCCGATGGCCGACCAGGTCGGCCGCCACCAGGCTGTCGCCCCGCAGGGTGTCGTTGAACTGCCAGCCCGAGAGCCCCTCGACCAGGTCGTAGCGGTCTCGGAGGTCGTTGACGTCGGGGGGCAGGAGGCCGGTGAAGGCCATGTCGGCGTTGGCGGCCTGGGGGTCGCCCCGGTGGGTCACCCAGTCGAAGCCGAGCATGCCCTCGTTGCGCTCGATGCCGGGACCGGCGACCATGACGTCGTCGCCGCCCTCGGCGTCGTAGTCGTCGTTGCCGCCGTCGCCGATGATCACGTCGTGGCCACCGGTGGGGTCGTCCTGGAAGGGGAACCCGTTGTCGCCCTGGAGGAGGTCGGCCTGGGTGCCGCCCTCGATCCAGTCGCTCCCGTCGCCGCCGAACACGGTGTCGGCCGACTCGCCGGCGAAGATCAGGTCGGCCCCGGCCCCGCCGAAGGTCTCGGTCGGGTCCGACCCGCCGACCACGAAGTCGGCCCCGGTCCCGCCCTGGTTCAGGTCGAAGCCCGGACCGGACGCGATGGCGTCGTTGCCCGGTCCGCCCTTGATGACGTCGTCGCCGAAGCTGTCGTTGAGGAGGTCGTTGCCGAGGCCGCCGATCAGGTTGTCGTTGCCGGCGCCGCCTTCGACCCAGTCGGCCCCGCCGTTGCCCCGGATCGTGTCGTCACCCTCGCTGGAGAACATCCGGTCGTCCACCGGCGGTGAGGTGCCGGTGTCGACGCCGTTGAACACCACGTGCTCCGGCCCGCCGAAGCGCACCGTGCCGGCGGTCGGGACGTTGCGGGTGAGGAGCTGGTTCTCGTTCCAATCGGGCGTGGTTGCGTCGTCGAGGATCGGACCGCTCGCCCCGAGGTTCTTCATCCGGAAGATGAAGTCGGGCCGGGAGAAGGCGTCGGCCGGCAGGCCCTCCACGTCGGAGTTGCGCATGATCAGCTCGGCCAGCGAGTTGCCCTCCAGCTGGACCAGCAGGTTGTGTCCGGCCAGGCGGGTCAGGTAGTAGAACCGGTCGCCGTCCTGGAGCTGCTCCAGCTGGGTCTCGAACACGTAGTTGAACGTGGTGCCGAGCAGGCCGCCGAACGGCGACTGCTTCTCGGCCAGGCCCCCCAGCCAGTAGTCGATGTCGTCGACGCCGGTGGTGGTCGCCGGGCCGAGGACGAAGTCCAGGCTGTCGCTCGGCGCCTCCACGTCATCGAGGCTGGTATCAGGAGCGTCGGAGTCGGGGTCGCCCAGGATCCCGTCCGGCCCGGCCCAGGTCTCCTCGGTGAGCAGGATGTCGGCTGCGATCCGCCGGCCCTCGAGGCTGCCCGGCCCATCGCCGCCCGGCCCGTCGGGGTCGAGCGAGGTGATGAGCGTATGGGTTCCGTACGCCGCCACCAGGTTGAACAGCGTCTCGGGATGCTTCAGGTTGAACGAGAGATCGGCCCAGCTCTCGTAGGGGGCCAGCTCGGGATGGCCCGAGGCGGCGTGGAACTGGCGCCGGGCGACGTTCAGCGAGGGAATGCCCTCGCTGCGGCCCCGGGCCATGTTGATCGCCGGCAGGTCGAGCGGGAGGCCGACGAGGCGGTTGCGGAGCACGTCGGTGACGAACTCGTCGATCTCGTTGCCCACCTGGCGCGACGAGCCGCGGATGATGGCGCCGACGGCCTGGTCGGCGGTCAGGCCGCCGTCGTTGAAGGCCACCGGGTTGAGGAACGCCTCGAACAGGTCGATGTTGTTCTCGGTCACCTCATCGGCCGCCGTGCGGGCCACCTCCTCGTTGAGCATGGAGTGGCCGAAGCGGTACACGGTGTGGGCGAACTCGGCCGAGATGGCCGGGTTGATCTCGGTGTGGTAGCCGGAGAACACGTTCACCTGGGGCTGCACCTTGCGGGCGAACTCCTCGAACACCAGGTGCTGGTACTGCATCTCGGTCACCAGGCGGGCCGCCTGGAAGATGCGCTCGCCGTAGCCCCAGCCCGAGGCCGGGTTGACGGCCTGCCAGTCGGCCTGCTCGGCCGGGGTCAGCAGGGTGTCGATCAGGCCGCCGGTGGCGCCGATCTCGTCGGCCAGGCGGTTGTGCTCGGAGTGGAACACGGTGTGAATGGCGGTGAGGCCGATGTTCTCGTTGCCCCGGCCGTCACCGGTGATGAAGTGCCGGTCGAGCAGCTCGTCGTCGTAGGTTCCCGACGGCTGGGAGTCGCCGGGGCTGCTGATGTCGCTGTCGGCGTCGGCAGCGAGGGGGAGGGTGGCGCTGGTGGGCGCCGCGTTGTGGGCGATGTCGTCGAGGAAGGCATGGCCGGTGCGGATCGAGCCGTTCACCGGGACGGGAGCAGTGGGGTTGCCCTCTTGCGGCGGCCCGCCCGGGAACTCCACCTGGGGGAAACCGTTGGGCCCGGGCACGAAGTGACCGTAGGGATCGGTGACGAGCTTCGGCACGTTGAGCACGTCGACGTCGGTCAGCTCGATGCCGAGCACGGTGGCGGCCTGGGTCTTGATGTCGGCCCAGGTGCCGATGTTGCCGCCCACGCCGTCGATCAGCTTGCCGGTGGGCAGCGGCGGGTTGCCGGTGTAGGCCCGCAGGAACACCTGGTGCGACGGGTGTGAGGTGTAGGTCTGGTTCTGGTCGACGAAGGGGGTGGTGGTGTTCGTGCTCTCCTGGATGTCATCCAGGCTGGTGTCGGGCGCAGCCGGGTCGGGATCGCCCACGATGCCGTCGGGCCCGGGCAGGTTGGTCGCCCGGGTCATCGGCATGAAGTTCGTGGGGCTTCCCGTCTGGTACAGGGGGTCGTCGGGTTGCAGGGGCATGTAGACGGTGCCGCTGCCGCCCTTGCTCACCAGATCCAGGCCGTGGTCGAAGAACTGGCCGAAGAAGGTGAACACCGAGTTGAACGGGGCCGACAGGCCGGCGTCGGGCGCCACGTTGGGAATGAAACAGGTCTCGCCCGAGGGCAGGCTCTCGCAGTCGTGGCCACCAGCCTCCACCGCCGCCGGATTGTCCGACGTCTGGTCCACCACCAGGTTGCTGGCGATGCGGGGCTCGGCGTCGTAGACGGCACCCTTCTTGGCCGTGTAGGAGGTAGGGGTGCTGCCGGGCGGCCCGAACAGGCCGGGATCAGGGTCGGCCGTTCGGTACACCTCGTCCAGGAGCCGGGGGAACACCTCATCGGCGCGGCCGAAGTTTTCCTGGCCGGGCTGCAGGTTGTTGCACGTTCCGTCGACGGTGCGCAGACCGTAGGGGAGCACGGGGCTGCCCACCTGGTCGGCCCCGGTGCCGAGCAGGGCAGAGCAGGGGTAGGCGGGGCCAGTGGCAGTGTGGGCCTCGGCGATGCTGATCTGGGTGCGGATGAACCGGAGATCCTCTGCGGTCAAGACGAATCCAGCGCCGACGGGGGCGGCCGACGTGACCCGCCCCGGGTCGAACAGAACGGCGCTGGCCAGGGTCAGGACCGCGGTCAACAGCCCGACGGCTGCCCGGATCGGGCGTCGCCCGATTCGGGGGCGCGCCAAAGTGGCCCGGTGGGTGTCCATGTGGTGTTGTGCTCCCTATGTGGTTTGGGTCGTGAATACCGACCGGAGCAGCAACCCAGCTGATGCGAACTCGTCTGCCCCGAGCAAAGCACCGCTGTTAGTAGATGGTTCAGCCCCCGCCGATATAACGCCAAGTCTTTGCATCACCATGGACAAGTTGCAAGGGGCAAAGAGGTTTTGCCTACCCGATCGCGGCAGGCCATGAGCACCTATGGTGTCGCGTTATGGCGACCTAACACCGGCCAGCAGGGGGATGCCGCGCCCCCGGGGCGGATCAGCTGAAGCCGGGCCAGCGGGAGAAGTCGGTGTAGGTGTCGTCCCTCACCACCTTGCCGTCGGCGATGGTGAGCACCACGCAGAATGGCAGCTTCCAGTCTTCCCCCTGGTCGGGGTCGGTGAGCACGCCCTCCACCACGATCACGTCGTCGCCCGAGGGGTGGGTCCGCTCCACCTTCAGGTGCCGCCGGGGAGCGGCGGCCAGCACCCGCTGCTCGAGCCGGAGCAGCTTCACCGGCCCCAGCACGGCGCCCATGAGCATGGCGTCGGGGGCGTACAGCGCAACCAGCGCCTCCACGTCGTCGTTGTAGGTGGCGGCCCAGCGCTCCACCAGCGCCTGATTCTCGCTGACTCCCATGGCGGTTCCCCCTGTGTCGAGTAGGAGGCCGATCCTAGAAGACCCCGACGTCGACCGCCGTTTCCTGGGACAGGGAGAAGCCGTCGCCGAGCAGGATGCGGTCGCCACTCCAGAACCGGCCGGGGTCGTACCAGTTGGGAGGCTTGGTCTGGTCGAGCAGGCCCATCCGCTGGTAGGTGGTGGCGATCAGCTCGGCGCAGAAGATCTCGTCGGGGAAGGCGGAGCGCCGCGCCCGGCCCAACAGCCATCGCTTGGCCAGGCCCTGGGCCGACGGGAAGCGCCGCCCGCTGTACTCGTTGATCACCCGGAGCAGCTCGTCTTCGGCCTCCGGGCCGATGGCGGGGGAGAGCTGGCGCACGTAGGGCTGCTGGTCCCACCGCTCGCTCCACACCCGGACCGACTCGTCCAGCCGCTGGAGCTGCACCCCGGCGTGGCGGCTACCGGTCCACACATCGGTGGCCGACGGGGCCGACTCGGTGTGCCACAGCAGAGGTGGTAGGTCACCGATGGCCACCGCCATGGCCACGTGGTTGACCGGGCTGTTCGTGGCCACCTGCACCCACCGGTCGTTGACCTTGCGCCCGCGGAACAGCCAGATGTCGCCGGTGGTGGCGGTGTCCATGGCGCTGGCGAGCGAGATGGTGTCGGCCACGGGGGTAGTGTAAGGCCGATGCGACTGTGGAAGTGGTTGGGTCTGGCCGCAGTGGTGGGAATGGCCGCCACCGGAACGGCGCTGGCGGTGCGAAAGCGCCGCTGGCGGCACTACGACGCCGACGAGCTCCGGTCCGAGCTGCACCGGAGGTTCGGAGAGGCGTCGGCCCGGGCGCGGTGACTGCCCCGCGGCCCTGAAAGCTCAGGCCACGGGGCAGGCACGGTGGAGGCTCAGGTCACGGTGAAGGTGGCGGTGTAGGTCACCGTCGTACCGTCGGTCCGGGTGAGCAGGGCCGAGATCGTGTGACTACCCCGGCTGAGATTGTTGGTGTAGGGGCTGGCGGTGGCGGTACCGCCGCCGCCGAAGTCCCACGGGGCCGTGCTCTCGACCCGGACCGGTGTTCCTGTGGTCGGCGTGTCGAGGAAGAATCGGACGCTGATGGCCGGCGTCGGCACGTCGAGGAACACGTACACCTGCTCACCCACGGTCCACGTGTTGCCGGCCAGGGGAACCGCTGGCGATCGGCCGGTGGCCCGCGACACCTTGAGTTCGGTGGCCACCGGTGGTGCGGCGGCGGTGGTGAAGGTGGTCGAGGAGGCAGCCGCCAGCGGATTGCCGGCGGTGTCGCGGACGGCGGTGGAGACGCTCACCCGATAGGTCGTCGAGGCAGCCAGAGGCTGGCCCGGGGTGAGGATCACACTGCTTCCGGAGGTAGCCACGGTCGCCGGAACCGCGGCGCCGCCGTTGACCGACAGGGTGACGCCGCCGTTGGCCACCACCGGTTCGGAGAAGGTGACGGTGACCGTGGTGGCGGTGCTGACAGCGGTGGCGCCGGCGGCCGGGTTGACCGACTGCACCGTGGGCGGTGTGGTGTCGACCGGCGGTGCGGCGGCGGTGGTGAAGGTGGTCGCCGACGGGGTGGCCAGCGGGTTACCCACCAGATCCTGCACGGCGCTGGAGACGTTCACCCGGTAGGTCGTCGATGCGGCCAGGGGCTGGTTGGGGGTGAGGATCACGCTGTTGCCCGAGGTGGCCACGGTGGTGGGCACGGCGGCTCCACCGTCCACGGCCAGGGTGACACCGCCGCCGGGCAGCACCGGCTCGGAGAAGGTGACGGTTACCAGGGAGCCGGTGGCCACACCGGTGGCGCCGCCGGCCGGATTGACCGTCACCACTGTGGGCGCGGTGACGTCGGGCGGCGGCGGCGCAGTGCCGACGGTGAATGTGGCCGAATACGACGCTGTGCTGCCGTCGGGTCTGGTCAGCAGCGCGTTGATCGTGTGGCTCCCGTTGCTCAGCCCGTTGGTGTAGGGGAAGGCGCTGGCCGCTCCGCCCCCGGCGAAGTCCCAGGGGGCAGCACCTTCCACCCGGAACGGGGTGCCGGTGGTCGGGGTGTCGAGGAAGAAGCGCACGCCCACCGCCGGGTCGGCGACGTCGAGGAAGACGTAGACCTGCTCGCCGGGCGTCCAGTTGTTGCCGTTCAGAGCCACGCCGGGGGAGCGGGTGGCCGACCGTGACACCTTGAGCTCGCTGCCTCCCGGTGGCGGGGGCGGAGGAGCGGCGGTGGTGAAGGTGGTCGCCGACGGGGCCGCCACCGGGTTACCGGCCAGGTCCCGCACGGCGGTCGACACGCTCACCCGGTACGTCGTCCCGGCCGCCAGTGGGGCGGTCGGGGTAAGGATCACGGTGTCGCCGCCGCCCGACACGGTGGTGGCGACGGCGGCGCCGCCGTCCACCGCCACGGTCACGCCGCCACCAGCGTTCACCGGCTCGGAGAACCGGACGGTGACGGCGGTCCCGGTGGCCACCGCCGTGGCGCCCGGCGCCGGCGTCACCGACTGGACCGTCGGCGGTGTGGTGTCGGCCGGGGGAGGGGCGGCAGCGGTGGTGAAGGTGGTGGACGACGGCGTGGCCAGTGCGTTGCCGGCCAGATCCCGCACCGCAGTCGAGACCGACACCCGGTAGGTGGTGGCGGTGGAGAGCGCGGCGCCCGGGGTCAGCGTCACCGTGTTGCCGCTCACGCTGGCCGTGGTGGCCACGGCGGCCCCACCGTCGACGGCGAGGGTGACGCCGCCATTGGCGTTGACCGGCTCGGAGAAGGTCACAGCCACTGGCGCCGTGATGGCCACCCCGGTGGCTCCCGCCGCCGGGGTCACGGCGTTCACCACCGGCGGGGTGGTGTCGGCCGGCGGCGGCGCAGTGCCGACGTTGAACGTGGCGGCGTAGATGTCGGTCGTACCGTCTGTCCGGGTCAGGACGGCGGTGATCGTGTGGGCGCCGTTGCTCAGCCCGTTGACGTAGGGGGCGGCCTCCAGAACGGACCCGCCGGCGAAGTCCCACGGGGCCAGGCCCTCGTTGCGGATCGAGGCACCCGTGATCGGGGTGTCGAGATAGAACCGGACGCCCACGGCCGGGGTCGCCACGTCGAGGAAGACGTACACCGACTCGCCGGGGGCCCAGGTGTTGCCGGCCAGCGGTACCGCCGGGGTCCGCGTCGTGGTCCGTGACACCTTGAGTTCGGTATTGGCCGGCGCCGCCCCGGTGGTGAAGGTGGTGAACGATCCGGTGGCGAGGGGGTTACCGGCCAGGTCGCGGACGGCGGTCGACACGCTGAGGCGATAGGCGGTACCAGCGGCGAGCGGGCCGCCCGGGGCCAGCGTCACCGTGTTGCCGCTCACCGAGGCCGTGGTCGGCACCACCGCACCGCCGTCGGCGGCCAGGGAGATACCGCCATTGGGGGCGACGGGCTCGGAGAAGGTCACCGAGACCGTGGTCGAGGTGGCCACCCCCGATGCTCCGTTGGCCGGGATGACCGAGACCACGGTGGGCGCGGTGGTGTCGCTGGGCGGGGCGACGGCTGTGGTGAACGTGGTCGACGAGGGCGCCACGAGCGCGTTGCCGGCCAGATCCCGCACCTCGCTCGACACGCTCACCCGATAGGTGGTGGCGGGGCTGAGAGGGCCGGACGGCGTCAGCGTGACGGCGTTGCCGCTGGTGGTGACGGTGGCCGGAACGGTGGCGCCACCGTCGACGGCCAACGTGACCCCGCCTCCAGCCGTTACCGGTTCGGAGAAGTTGACGGTGACGGCGGCCCCGGTGGCCACGCCGCTGGTACCCGGTGCCGGGGTGACGGACACGACCGACGGAGGTGTGGTGTCGGTCTCGGGAGTGGAGGACCAGACCCGGATGCCGCTGAAGTTCGAGGCGCCGCCGGTGGCGGTCAGCGTTACCACGTTGGCCGTGACCACCACTGGGATCGGGCCGACCTTACGCCATGCACCGGCGGCACCGGAGGTGATGGGGGCCAGGGCCACACCGTTGAGCGACGGGGTGAAGACCTCGGAGAGGTTGTCCTCCCACACCCAGAACTCGACGGTGTAGCTGCCGTTGGGCACGCCGCTCATGACGGTCGCGGCGGTACCCGGCCCGTAGGTGGAGCAGCGGATCATCTCGGTCTCGGCGGCGCTGGTGGGCGGGATCAGCGGCACCGTCTGGTCACAGAAACCGATCGGGCCGGACGTGAAGTCGGGAGCGGTGAGACCGCTCTCGAAGGGCACGCCGTCGATGACGAGGGCAGGGCCATTGATGTTGACCGCCCGGTACAGGGTGGGGCCGCAGGGCGCCCCGGAGGCGTAGGTGGCGCTGAGCGGCGGATGGCCTTCCACCGCGGTGAGGGTGTGGGTGCGGGGAGCACCGCTGCTCCAGGCCGTGAACGTCCGCAGCACACCGTCGACGCAGGCGGAGGCGGGGGCCGAGATCACGTGTTGGGCCCCGACCGCGGTGTCGAGCAGCGACGGTAGGGGTTCGGTGATGCCGTCGATGGTGATGTTGAGCGGGGCATCGGCGGTGATCGGGATGGCGGCCTTTATCGGGTCGAGATCGAGCACCCGGGTACCGGTCAGGCCGTCGGAGTCGGTGGCGGTGAGCGTGATCCGATAACCGGTGGCACCCTCCCAGCTGTGGCCGCTGGCGTTGGGCACCGGCAGGGTGATGCTGGACCCGGTTCCGCTCGCCACCGGGTGGGTGTGGTCGTCGTGGCGGAACACGATGTTCCACGACAAGGCGCTTGCTGCCAGCGGCCCGTCGTCGGGATCGGTGGCCGAGCCTTGGATCACGATCGTGTCGCCGGCCCGGAACGTGGTGACGGTCGGGCTCGTGATGGTGGCGCTCGGCGGTTGGCCAACCTGGATCGTGATCGGCGCGCTGGTGGTGGTGTCGCCGTTGGCGGTCACGCTGAGCCGGGCGGTGTAGACGCCGGCATCGGTGTAGGTCCGGGTCGGGTTGGCGGTGTCGGCCGAGGTGCCGTCGCCGAAGTCCCAGTGGTACGACAGGGCGTCGCCGTCGGCGTCGGTGGCGGCGGCGGCGAACGACACGGTGAGGGGAGCGGGGCCGGTCGTTGGAGTGGCGGTGGCCTGGGTGATCGTGGGCGGTTGGGCCAATGACCCGGTGTAGCGCAGCCGCCGGAGCTGGCCGTCGCCGAAGCCGAAGTGCATCCAGTAGATGGCGCCGTCGACCGGGCTGACCCCGATCCATACCGGAGTGCCATCGCCCAGCGTCGGTCGCTTCAGCTCGCCCGACGTGACCGTGGATCCGTTGCGTTCCAACCAGTAGAAGCTCCGGGTCGAGTAGTCGGCGTAGACGTAGGTGCCGGCGAACGCCGACGGGTAGCCCGATCCCCGGTACACCTCGCCGCCCGCTATGGCCCGGTTCTGGCAGCAGGTGCCGTTGTTGTGGCTGTAGCTGTAGAGGGGAGCAGCGGTGCCCGAGGGGCAGTCGGCCCCGTTCTTGGGCTGTCCGAGCGGGCCCTCACAGCTGGGCCACCCGTAGTTCTGGCCCGGCAGGATGAGGTCCACCTCCTCGTAGGCGGTGGGGGCGTTGTTGCCTCCCACGTCGCCCAACCAGTACTCGCCGGTCGACCGGTCGAACGACGAGCGGAACCCGTTGCGCACACCGATGGCGTAGATCTCGTCGATGTTCGGCCCGGAGCCGTCGTGGAACGGGTTGTCGGTGGGCACCGTCCCGTCGGGGGCGAACCGCAGCACCTTGCCGAACACATTCGTCAGGGTCTGGGAGTTCGAGCCGATCAGGTTGTCGCCGGTGGTCAGGTAGAGCATCCCGTCGGGACCGAAGTTGAGCGAGCCTCCGATGTGGTAGTCGAACTCGTTCATGGACGGCCCGGGGTTCACCCAGATGCCCGTACGGCTGGCCAGCGTGGCGACGCCCGTGGCCCCCAGGGTGAAGCGGTCGACCCTGAGGCGCCGGGTCGAGAGCTCGCTGGAGTAGGTGTAGAAGAAGCTGTTGGTGGCGAAGTTCGGATCCACCGCCACGTCGAGCAGCCCCGACTCACCGGAGGACAGCACCCCGGGCAGGCTGAACAAAGTGGTCGACGTCTGCGTCGCGGGGTTCACCAGGTAGACGTTCCCGGAGGTGGTGATGGTGATCAGGCGGCCGTCGGGGAGGAAGTCGGCGCTCACCGACGCCGTCCAGTTGCCGCCGGCCACGAACTCGTCGACGATGTCGGCGGCGTTGATGGCCGGGGCCGCCTCGGTGGCCGATGGCTCTATCACCATCGTTCCGACCAGAACCACAGTGCTCAGCACGATCAAGGACGCGAACAGCGCCGCCAGTCTCCGCATAGTCCGCGGACGCTACGATAACGAGCCGCCAGGAGCATTGGGCTCAATCACCCGAACCCCGTTCCAGCCCCCACCTTTGTAGGAAAATGCACCCATGTTTGTTGAGAATCACCCATGCTCAAACAGCTGAATTTCCGGCCGGCCGGCCCGCTTCTCGGACTCTGCTTGGCTCTGGCCGCCTGCTCGAGTGGCGGCGGATCAGGCTCAGAAGACCCCGCGCCGACGACATCGGGAGGCGCGGCGGTCAGCGCTGGGGCCGACGGCTCCACCGTGGCGCCGGGGCCCGATCCGGCCACCGTCCAATCGCCCGAATCGATCCGCGAGTACTACCGGAAGCTCGGGGTGGCCGAGCCGGTGATCGACTGCTACGTCGCCGCTCTGGCCGAGATCGGGGTCACCTCGCTCGGCCAGTTGGAAGACGACCAGGAGCTCGGCGCCGAGGCGGCGGACCGGTTCGACCGGTGCGTGGTCGAGACGGGCGGTCAGACCACGGCCACCGGCTGACGGTCCCACGGCGCTCGGCACTTGGCGCTCAGATGACGGTGAACGTCGCGGTGTAGGTGGCCGTCGTGCCGTCGGCTCGGGTGAGCACGGCCGAGATCGTGTGGCTCCCCCGGCTGAGGTTGGCGGTGTAGGGGTTGGCGTTGAGGATGGCGCCGCCGCCGAAGTCCCACGGGGCGAGGCTCTCGATCCGGAACGGTGTGCCGGTGGTCGG
>CADEDH010000083.1:23559-26928 GCA_902826025.1 uncultured Actinomycetes bacterium | reverse complement strand
TCGCGGAAGTCGGGCTTCACCGGGGCGAAGCCGAACCCGCAGTTGCCCAGCACCACGGAGGTCACGCCGTGCCAGCCGGAGATCGTGCACCACGGGTCCCAGCGGATCTGGGCGTCGTAGTGGGTGTGGAGGTCGATGAAGCCGGGGCAGACGATGGCGCCCTCGGCGTCGATGACCTGCTTGGCGGTGCCGGTGGACCGGCCGCCGATCTGGACGATCTTGCCGTCGCGGATCCACACGTCGGCTGTGTAGCGGGGCACGCGGGTGCCGTCGACGACGGTGCCGCCCTTGATGTGGATGTCGTAGTCGTAGTCAGCCATGGTGACGTTCCCCCTTGGGCGCCGGCGTCCCCCACCGAGCGCAGTGTCCTTCCAGGTTCCTCCAACAGGCGGTGGGAGTCCAGCCGGCTGTTCGACGGTATCCATCAGCAGCGACTGACAATGCGGCGAGGCCCTTACGGGTTCGCCTGACCGGTCCCGGCAACCGGTCGCATCGATCGTGTCGACTGGTGGAGCGAAGGGGTGCTCGGCGTTCGCCAGGCCGGAGCGGGGAACGAGGCACTCTCGGGATGTTCGCAGCCGAAGTACCACTCACGGATCTCCCTGCTGCCTTCGGGTGCCGGCTCCTCGACCCAGATCCGCCGCCAACCGAGGGCGGGGAAGTCGACTTCACGACCTTCCAGGTACTCGTCGAAGAGACACCAGCTCCAGTCGGAGACGAGCACCAGCGTGCTCGACTGCCGGACGGTCTGCGGTTCAGCGTCGGACATCAGCGCTCCCGTGATCGTGGGCGAGAGCCGTGCGACCCTCACCGATCACCTACGTCGCAACGTGGCCCGGCGTCCACGCCCTGTTGATCAGCGAGGCGGGGTTGATCAGCGAGGCGGGGAGGCTTCGAGGAACTGGAGCTGAACCGCGTGGTCGGCCCGCTCCTCCAGTTGGCGAGCGAGCCCTTCCTCGTACGTGGTGACGAGGATCTGGGCGAACCCATCGGCTGCCGGCAGGAGGCACAGCGTCTCGGCGACGTACGAGCGAGCGGTCGGGTCGAGGTGTTCGAGCGGTTCGTCGATCCAGATGAACGGGATGCTCGTTGTGGCCGAGATCGTGGTCAGCCGCATGAGGATGTTGGCGATGACCTTCTCGCCCGAGCTGAAGACCGTCGAGGGCAGGTCTCCGCCGTCGTCGTCGAAGGTCCGCCGAATCCGGCCCTGAGCGTCGAGGCGAAGCCCGGGGCGGTCGGGGAAGAGCGCCTCCCACCTCCGGTTGACCTGGTCGCTGAGGGGACCGAGCTGGGTTTCGAGCACCTCGTTGATGGTGGCGGCAAGCGCCGAGTCGGCCGCTTCCAGCAGGGCGACCTGTTGGTAGATCGCCACCAGCTCAGACCCGTCCCGTGCCCGCGCCAGCTCATCGACGAGCGCCTGGGCGTCCTCGGCCTTCGACGCGGCCACGGCGGCGGCGGCCCGGGCGTTGGCCCAGTCGCGCTCGGCCGCCGCGGCGGCGTTCCGTGCCCCGTCCAGATCGTCGGCTGGGAGCTCCGGGGATGGCGGTTGCGGACCGAGCTGCACCAGCCGACGGCGGAGAGCGCCGAGGTCGTCCACGACACTCGAGGGGAGATCGGGCTCGATCGTCGCCAGCTGGCCCAGCACGGCGGCGATGTCCTGTTCGTGAGCGTGCGCCGCATGGTTGCGACTCCGAGCGTTGAGGGCTCGTCGGCAGAGCGGGCACTCGCCCCCGGCCTCACGGAGCCGATCCAGCGACGTCTCGAGGGCGGCGAGGCGCTCGGCCAAGGCGGCCCGGGCTTCGATATCTCGCTGCAGCTGGGCCATCGCCCCCGCCTCCGCCGTGCGCAGCAGTTGAGCCAGGTCGGTTCCGGCCGCTACGGGGCCGAGGACGGCCTCGATGCCGGCCCGGAGCACGGCCATGTCGGCGGCCCATCGCTCCCCCCGGCGGGCCGCTCTGGCCGCCCGCTCCGATGCCTCCAGGGCGGCTCGGGCGCTCGACAGCTCGGCCCGGCGAGAGGCGACGAGGGCCACAGCGGCGTGAGCCACACGCGCCGCCAGGTCTGCCGCCGCCGTGGCCTGCGCCAGCTCGGCCGCCCCCGCCTTGGCGCCCCGCTTCAGCGCCCGTGCCTGGTCCTCGAGCGCCTTGACGACCGGGCGGATCTCCATCTGAGCCTTCTGGAGATTGTCGAGCGAGTAGAGGCGGATCAGCTGCTCTTCGAGTTGAGGCTCCTTGTCGGCCATCAACGTCTTGTCGATCAGGAAACCGGCACGATGGATCAGCGCCGTGCCGGCGCTCCAGGCGTCGGCGATGTGCCTCAGGGCGTCGTCGACCGGAACGGGGGTGCCGTCGATGGTGGCGCTGCTGGCGGCGGTCGGCGTCGCCAGTGCGGTCTTGCGGGTCAGCGTTCGCTCCACGACGACCTCGGTCGTTCCGACCACGAGCTCGACATGGACCGTCGTGTCGAGCGCACGGCGACGCATCACATGGTCGCCCGGCCGCCCACCGGGGTCGAGCGCCCACCGGACCGCTTCGATGAAGGAGCTCTTGCCGACGCCGTTGGCGGCCACGATGAAGGTGGTGCCCTGGCCGATCTGGAGGTCCAGCCGCTCGTAGGCTCTCCAGTTCGTCAGGCGGACCCGTGTGATCATTCCGGCTGCCCACCGTCGACCACGGCTCGAATGTCGTCCGGAGCCAGGGTGCCGGCCAGGGCCCGCTGCAGGACAGCGGCGAGCTCGTCGCTCTGCGCTGCTGCCCGCTGGTACGCCTCACGCTTGCCGGCGCCACGGACACCTCTCTCGGCCAGGTTGGCGGCGGCGAGGCGGCTGTTGCGCTCGAGCAGCTCGGACACGTCGATGTTGGGCACGGGACGGGTCTCCGATGCGGCAGGGACGTGCCACAACGGGTGGAGATCGAAGAACTTCCTGACGCTGTCGATCAGGTCGAGCCCGCTCACCATGGGTTCGGGAGATCGGTGGCCGAGAGGAACCTGCATGGCGTCGTACAGGCCCTTGGGGGTGTACAGATCGACCGTGTCACCCTCTGGCGAGCAGACGACCAACGCCGAGGCGTGCCACCGGACGGCGACACCTCGCGCCGCCACGTAGTCGGACTCCGTGATCAAGCCGGCCGGTGTCCCGATGACGAGGATGCTGAGGTGGCGCTCGACGACCTGACCGAGACCGAGCCAACCGTCGGGGCACCCGGCCGGCGTGGCGAACCGCTCGACGGTCGAGCCGCTGCGCCGCAGATCCTCCAGCTGTTCGCGAACCAGGCCGAAGCCGTCGGCCCCGACGGTTTCATCGGGAGGGGCGGTTTCGCCGGCCGGCGGTGACAGGGCAAGGAGCAGCTCAGCGATGTGCTGCCGCAC
>CADEDH010000083.1:0-23459 GCA_902826025.1 uncultured Actinomycetes bacterium | reverse complement strand
ATCAGCACCATCACCGCCTCGTCGCCCCCGGTCAGCCACAGCTCGCCCGGCACCGCCGCCGCCGGCGATGCATCCACGCTGTCAACCGGGTGGAACCGCGGGATGTCCACCTCACCCAGGTCGACGAGGTCAATCGGTGGTTCGCCCATGAGGCGCTGGCGCTTGATCCGGCACAGGACACAACCGGCGAGATGCGCATCGACGGCGCGGGCGGCCTTCGTCGTGAGGGCCCCTTCGACGAGATCCAGCAGGTCGGCGTCGAGCGGATGGTGAGCAGAGGCGGACATGGAGATCACCTCTCAGTTCGTTGCATCGGTTGTAGGGGCATCGGTTGTGGCCATCCAGAACTCCGTCCAGGTGCGTGCCCGTTCCAGCACGGCGTCGGCGACATCTTGGCCGTCCTCCTCGTTCTCGAGCTCGTGTCGGAGGATCGCCACCGCCCGCTTCCGGACCACGGCGGCCGAGGAGCCACTAAGCCCCAGGACCGGGCCGAGCTTCGCCACCGGCAGGGCCGGTAGTCCGAGCGACAGACGTTCGTGGTCGTTCAGCCGTTCGAAGACCTCCGCCGCTCGGAGGTCCATCAGCGCCCGGCTACCGGTCGTGTCGGCCGAGCGGCTCGAGCGCTCCGGTGGGTCGAAGGCCGTCGCCTCGATCGACAGCGGAGCACCACCGATGCCGAGACGGCGGGCCGTGACCTGGGCCAGCGCCCCGACGCTCAGCGGACCGCCCGCCGCGTTCAGGAGGGCTTCGACCAGCTTGATGACCGAGGGCGCGTCGATGTCCGGGCTCTGCCTCGTTCCCGTCACCCAGGGGGCGGGAACGACGATCTCGACGGCGGACGACGCCGCGACCAGAGCGTCGATGTCAAAAGCGGCCGCCGCTTCGCTGCTCCCGGCGATGGCCCAGTTGCGGCCGTGGCGCTCGAAGCGATCGTCGTTCGAGAGCACCTCGTTGAGACGCAGCACGAGGCGCCCGACGGGGGTGCGGCGACCGCCGTCGGCCAGGAAGTTCCGTACCGTCCCCTGCAACCGGCGGCGCAGTGCATCGTCGGATCGGCAGTGTGTGGCCAGGTCGGTCAGGCGACGAGCGGCACCAGGATGCGTGAGGAAGTCGGTCGCTGTCTGAGCGACCGCCGCTTCGTCCCAACGATCTCGATCGTCGGGGGCCGGGAAGTTGCGGGCAACGGCGACGGCGCGGATCGTGCGCTGGAGGAGCCACAGGAAGGCGTCACCGACCTCGCCCGAGCGCAGCTCGTCCAGCGCTGTCACGGGTGGGTTTCTATCGTCAGGCCGGGTCTTCGGCGGGCGGCGTGTGCCCGGTTCACCCAGCGGTCTTGAGGAGGCCCCATTGCTCCCCGCCTTCGTTGGGGACTTCGCTGAACCGGTAGCGATCGAGACCGTAGCTCGGCTGCGGGAGGCCGTAGCCAACCGAGGCTGACCCGCATACCACGAGACGTTCGTTCGGCTGGTGCTCATCGCACCGTGCGATCCCAATCGACGGCCGCCGAGGAGAGACGGGCCGCGAACGGGCGGCGGTAGTGGCACGGCGCACCGTCGACTGGCACCAATCCTTGGCTCATCGACGGAGCTCTACGTCGGAACGGATCCAGTCGTCCAGAATTCGCCGTCCGCTTGTCCCTCGTGCCGATCTGCAGTGGGAGCATCCGTATCCGGACCGAGTCGTCCGTTCCAGATGAGGAGGGCCACCGCGATGACGTCGGCGACGGCCAGAGCGGTGAAGGTCGGCCGGTAGCCGTTCAACCGGTCGCGGGCGACAGCCACCGCGAGGGGTCCAGTGGCTATGGCCAGTTGGTAGCCGACGTTCACCACCGGGAAGGCCGTTGTGAATGGCACCTGCGGGTATGAGCGGCGGACCAGGAGAGGCGGAATCGTGATGAGCACACCGACGCCGAGCCCGAACAGGCCGCAAGCGACGGTGACGGTGGTTGTCGATCGGCTCGCAGCGAGCATGGCCAGCGCGATGGCCTGGGCTACCAGGAAGCCGCACCCGAGTGACGTGGTCGATGCCCACCGGTCGACGAGGGCCACGAAGATCAGCCGGCCAACCAGCGCGGCGGCGGTCGTGACGGCAACCAGGCGGGCGCCTGTCCCGGCGCTGAACCCTTCGTCCAGGTACTTCAGCTGGTGCACCAGGAGGCCGACCTGAGCGGCGATGGCCAGGGCGAGGCCCAGCGACAGCGACCAGAATCGAGTACTGCGAAACGGGCGGAACGGCGGCCGACGCTCCTTGGTGGCCGGCGGTCGGGTACCGGCGGGGGGCGAGCGGATCACCGCCCCGGCCAGCGGCAGGAGCACGCAGGCGGTGATCCCGGCGGTCGAGGCCAGCGCGGTCCGCAGCCCATAGGCCCGCACTGCGGCGTCGAGTGCCGGGATCAGTGCGATCCCACCGACCGATGCTCCGGTCAGGGCAGCGCTCAGCGGCGCGCCCGAACGGTCGGGGAACCAGGCGAGCACCGTCGCCGAGATCGGGTTCGAATTACAGCAGGTCCAGCCGACGGCCAATACCAGGTACGCGGGGACGAGCTGCCAGAGGGAACCGACCAGCCCCACCGCCGCCACCCCCAGCGGAAGAGCCACGGCGCCGACGAGGAAGACTGGCCGGGGACCCCGGCGGGCGAATTGCCGGCTCACGACGAAGGTGAGCAGGGTGGCGGTGAGGTGGAACGAGAAGGTCACGAGGGAGACGGCCGTGACCGACCAGCCGAACTGCGTGCTGAGGTCTCGCAGGTAGAGGCCGAGGCCGTAGAACGCCAGGCCCCAGGCGAATATGGCCACCACGAACAGGGCCACGACGACGCCCCAGCCCCTGCTCCGATCGGGAAGTACGACGGCTGGCGACTTCCCTGCCCCGGTCTCCCCCACGATGGCCAGACTACTGAGTCACCTCCAATAGGGTCAGTTGTCCTCCCCGCTACCTTCCCGTTCGGAACCGACCACCTCGAAGCGCTCGTCGAGTTGGACGTCGACCTGACTGCCGTCGTCGACGGTGACCTCGACCTCGTACCGGCTTTCCTCGTCACCAACCTCGGTCTCGGTCACCCGGCCGCCGCCGGTGCGGGCGAGCGCGGCCGCCGATGTCTGCTCCAGATCGGCTCCCGTGATCGGTGCGTCGGTGGTAATCACCGGCGGGCGGAGTCAGCGGGTGAGGCTGGTGGCAACGAGCTCAGCGAAGCCGTCGCCGCCGACGGTCTTGCGTTCCGAGATCTTGCCCACCCCGGCGGCGTAGGCTTTCTCCTCGACCACGTCGGGTTCGAGCGGTGTCCAGTCCCGGGTCCTGATCACGTCGTCGTAGGTCTGGTCGCCGACCGCGAGCCCGCTCCCGGCGTCGAGGACGGCCATCATGTCCTCGGCCTCCCCGGCCAGGTACTCCTGGCGGTAGGCGGCGCCGGCCTGCGGCTCGCCGGGCATGACGATCCCGGGAAGGGCGCCATCGACCCCGGCCCGCCACGAGCCGGCGGTGCTGACCACCTTGCCGTCCTCGTAGTCCTTGACGTCCTCACCCAGATACCAGACGTTCCCGTCTTTGTCCTGGGCGTACCAGTCGTAGGTGTCCTCCACGAGCTTTCCCCCGATGGTCACGGTGTCTCGCACCACGGTGGCCGAGATGCCCAGGATTTCCGTGCGCTCACCGGTGACCATGACCTCGATGATCTCGGGTTCGCCGTCCGACGTTCCCTCGTAGCGCCAGGTGGCGCCGTCGGGGAACGGGAGGTAGGGGTTGTCGATCACGTCGACGAAGTCGGCCGCCACCAACTCGGGCCGGTAGTTCCCACCGTCGCCAGGATCGATGACCGGAGTCGCCCCGGCGACGGCCGATGTCGCCCCGGTTGCCGGCGACGGTGCGGACGTGACGGAAGCGGGTTGCGCGGCTGTGGCCGTCTGGTTGGTGCCGGAGCTGCAGGCGGCCGCCCCGGCCACCAGCAGTACCAACAGGGGCCGCCGGGCAAGGCGGAAATCGATGGTCATGGCTCTCGTCCTGTCGTTCAGCCGGCGACGGTCGTCGTCCGGTCGTTCGCCAGCCTGCGCCCAGTGCCCTGACCGGGAGCTGAACCCGACGGCCGCCGATGTCAGGTGGCAGTCAGGTCCGGGAGGCCACAATGAGAGCGGAGGTCGCCAGCATGAAGCTCCTGGTGGTGGAGGACGACAAGAAGATCGCCACCGCGGTGAAGCGGGGCCTCGAGGCGGAAGGTTTCGTCGTCGAGGTGTCCTACGACGGTGAGGACGGCCTGTGGCGGGCCACCGAAGGCTCCTACGACCTGATCGTGCTCGATCTCATGCTCCCCGGCCGCAACGGATACCGGATCTGCAACGACCTGCGGGAGGCCGGCAACTGGACACCGATCCTGATCCTCACGGCCAAGGACGGCGACCTCGACCAGGCCGAAGCGCTCGACACCGGCGCCGACGACTACCTGGTCAAGCCGTTCTCGTTTCCCGTCCTGGTCGCCCGCATCCGGGCCCTGTTGCGCCGGACCGGCCGTGGCGACCCGGGACCGATCGTGCTCGGCCATCTGCGGGTCGACCCTGGGGGGCGGCGGGTGTGGAGCCACGACCGCGAGATCGCACTGACCACCCGGGAGTACGAGGTGTTGGAGTTCCTGGTACGGCGGGCCGGTCAGGTGCAATCCAAGGCCGACATCCTGGATGGGGTATGGACCGACGACTACGACGGCGACCCCAACATCGTCGAGGTCTACATCGCCCGCCTTCGCCGCAAGCTCGACGACCAGGACCACGCGCCGACCATCACCACCCTGCGGGGTGCCGGCTACCGCCTCGAGGTGGCCTGACGTGCGATGGGGCATCCGGATCCGGATCACGGCTCTGGCCGCGGCGGCGGTGGCCGTCGTGCTGGGGGTGGCGGCCGTGGCGCTCGTCAACGGGCAACGCCGGGCCCTGACCGCCAATCTCGACGACTCGCTCGGCATCGCAGCCGACGAGCTGGCCCAGGCCAGCCAGGCCGGGGAGCTTCCCTCCGTGCTGCCGGTCAGGATCGACGACGACGCGGTCCTCCAGGTCACGTCACCCGACGGCACCGTGCTGGCCGCCACCCCGGGGCACGCCCGAATCGCCCTGCTGGCGCCAGAGGGGACCGGCCGGAAGGTTCGGACCGTCGAACTGGCCCCGTCCGAGCCCGACTACCGGCTTCTCTCACAGCGGTCAGGGGAGACGGTGGTCCATGTGGGGGCCCCGACCGACGACATCGACGAGAGTATGGCCGCTCTCCGCCTCGGCCTGGCGGTGGCCCTTCCGCTGGTCGTCGCCGCATTGGCCGCCCTGGTGTGGTGGCTGGTGGGATGGACCCTGCGCCCGGTACGGGCCATCACCTCCGAAGTGGCCGACATCCGGGCCGACAGCCTGGACCGCCGGGTGCCAGTGACGTTGGCCAACGACGAGATCCAGGGCCTGGCCCGCACGATGAACGACATGCTCGATCGTCTCCAGGACGCAGCCCAACGTCAGCAACGGTTCGTGGCCGACGCCTCCCATGAGCTCCGCAGCCCCCTCACCCGCATCCGCACCGAGTTGGAAGTCGACGCCCGCCATCCGGAAACGGCCGATCTGGCCGCCACCCACCACAGCATCCTCGACGAGACCCGCAAGCTCCAGGCCCTCATCGACGACCTTCTCCTGTTGGCCCGCCACGACGCCAGCACCACGCCCAACCGCTCGACCCACCGCCTCGTGCCCCTGGACGACGTCGTGCACGACGAGGCCAGCCGGACAGCCGCCACCGCCACGGTCGCCGTGGACACCACTGGGGTGGAGGCCGTCACGGTGACCGGCGATGCCGATCACCTGGCCCGAGCGGTACGCAACCTGCTCGACAACGCTGCCCGCTACGCCGCCAGCCGGATCAGCATCGCCCTCTCCGAGACGGGAGGGACGGCCCACCTCTCGATCAGCGACGACGGCCCCGGCATCGACCCCGCCCACCGCCACCACATCTTCGAGCGGTTCACCCGCCTCGATCCCGCCCGGGCCCGTCAGGGGCCCGCGTCGGCCGGCGACGCCGAAGCGCCGGGCGGCACCGGACTGGGCCTGGCCATCGCCCACGACATCGTCGTCGCGCACGGCGGCACGATCGCACTCGGCGAGAACCGGCAGCCCGGCGCCCGCTTCGAGATCGACCTACCTGCCGCCGGCGGCCACTCGTGATCCGAGACGACCGGCCGGGCTGGCACTGAGCTGCGATCGACCGATCGAATCACTCTCCAGCGCATTGATGGGGCAGACGAACACTACCCTTGAAGCGGTGGTTGGGTCAGGACTGATACAGGTCGACGCCCTTGATCGGGTGGCCAAGGTGGCTGAGGCGCTGACCCGGGCCATCGATGTCGACCAAGTGCTCGAGACCATCGTGAACGAAGGGATATCCGACACCGGCGCCTCGGGATCCGCCTTGTCGTTCCGCCACGGCGACGCCCTCGTGGTCGGCGCCACCTCCGGCACCACCACCGAGTCGGTCAAACGTCTCGGTGGGGTGAGCGTGAGCCGGAACGTCCCGGGTGCCTACGCCGTCTACCGGGCCGAGCCGCTCTGGCTCCCCGATCGGGCCGAAACCCTGGCCCGCTTCCCCGAGATGCGGCTCGCATCGCCGAACACGAAGAGCTGGGCCGCCGTCCCGCTGATGAGCAAGGGGCGGGCCTTCGGCTTATGGTCCATGTCGTTCAGCTCTCGGCAGACGTTCGACAGCCCCCAACGATTGTTCCTCCTGGCCGTGGCCGACATCGCCGCCCTAGCGTTGAGCCGGATCATCCTCGAGGCAGATCGGGCGAGGTGGTCACCCCAATCGCCAGCGCTGATCGACGAGCTGGTGATCGACCCCGACGACGCGGTTGTGATCGTCGAGAGCGGCGGCACCATCATCGCCGTCAACGACCGCCTGCTGGAACTGCTCGGCCACACCCACGAGACACTCATCGGACGCTCGGTCGAGGTTCTCCTACCTCCTTCGGTCCGCCACGACCATGCCCAGATCCGCCGGCAGTACGTCAATGATCCCATCCCCCGATCATTCGACTCCGGGCTCAGCACCGTCGCGGTGCATGCCGACGGCACGGAGATCAGCCTGGAGATCTCGCTGAGCCCCTTCACCAGCTACCGGGAAGGCATATGCGTCGCCGCTGTACTCCGACCCAAGCCGGGGTCGGCGCCCTGACGCACAGGCAGTGCGGCCCCGCCCGACTTCCAACATCAGCGGCCGCCCCCACCCGACAACGTCTTCGCCTGGAAAGCAGCTACCCAGGCGACCGCATGATCCAAACTCTGCGAAGCAGACTATTCAGCCAGTCGATGGAGAACTCATACTCCTTGTAGGGGAAAGGGTTGGCGGCGCTCATCACGTAGTGGAGAGCGAAGGAGACAAGGGCATAGACCTCGAAGAAGTAAAAGGTGATCCAGTCGAGGCGCCAGAAAATCAAGGCTGCGCCCATCAAGAGGAAGAAGATCATAGACACGAGCCCTGTGACCCACTCCGCCTGGCGATTGCCTACGTCGTTGCGTCCCTGCACATGGCGACCAGTCAGTCCGAGCAACGAACCATAGGCCATTACTGCGGCAAACAGGAGAAAGAAGAAGTAGGTCGCCGGATAGTGGATCGCCGGATAGTTGTCCTTGTTGAATGCCGTCAGGAGGGCGAGGAACCCGCCGAGGAAGAAGTTCTGGTAGCGCCGGCCGAACCGCTTCTTGTTGGGGGAGACTACGCTTACGATTCCATCGACAACCAAAAGCAGCGCTGCCAGACTAAATGGCAGCCAGAAAGCGTAGCGGGGCTCGACATCCCAGTAATCGCTGACGCTGCCCCGCAGCGGCAATGCTGGGACTTCTCGCGTGGCCATAATCGCCGGGGCAATCGCGGCTACGAGGGCCCCGAGAGCAGCCGGAACACTGTAGGCCACCGACCAGTCCAGCACTTTGCCGGCCGAGGTCGGTGCACTACTCAGGTCAGCCGGTTGCAGCCTGCCGCTGGCGTCCATCGCAATTCCCCCATCCTGGTGCGGCGCACGGCCACCCTGGGCCGCATTCTGCCTGCGCGAGCCCTAAGCGTCCAGCGATTCAGCGGTTGTCTCGGCCTTGAAACTCGCACGAAGGCTGCCCTGCCCGCCGACTCCCATACCAGGCAACCTGTGGCCTCGTCATCAGATAGGCTCGGCCACTAGCCGCGATTCCGCGCAGCGCTTGGGCCGTTCAGGTGGTGGGGTTCGCGGTGGGTTGGATTCGGTTGAGGGCGGCGATGAGGTTGGGGTTCCAGGGCCAGTCTTGGTCGAGGTGGAGTTTGCGGCCTGCGGTGGTGATGCGTCCGGGCGATGTGGAGGAGCCGGTAGCGCAGGGTTTTGGGGTTGGCCGTGGTAGTGGGGCGGTGAGGGTGACGTGCCGGGTCCAAGACAAAGGTTCAGGGCGATGGCGGCGAGGCGGGCCCAGATGCTGCTGTTGACGATGCAGTCGAAGAGCAGGTTGGCCAGCCCGCAGGCTTTCAGGTTCCGGATGGCGCCCTCGGCTCGGCCTCGTTGACGGTGGCGAGCTTCGAGGCGTGGCGGAGTTCGCCGGTGGTTTCACATATGAACGCTGTGTGGCGCCAGCCGTTGAGGTCGTCGACAGGGAAAGGTGGGCGCCGGGGTGGGGGCGTTCCTAGTCGTCAAGTAGCTGTTCGATTGTGCGCCCGCCGGCAAGTTGGCCGAGCACCATGCTGACCGTGACTCGGAGATCACGGATGCAGGGGACGCCGCCCATCCGGTCGGGATCGGTGGTGATCCGGGAGGGCCGTTGGTGACCTCGATGCGGCGCAGCACTACTTCGCCGAGGACTTCACCGCCATCAACGGCGACGAGATACTTGCCTATTTGCGGCAAGCATCTGTGAACTCATCGAACCGACCAGGCGGCCACCAGTCGCAGTGCGCAATAAGATAGTCCGTGAGCGCAGGACTAGTCTCGAACATCCCTTGAATGTACAGGTCCCAGCCTTCCCTGTGAGCATCGAAGAGCTGGGTGTCAACGACAATCTGCTCGAAGAAGTCGAGTAGAAGCTCGGATAGGGCATCTACCCGGCTCGATAGTTCCCCATCCGACCTATTTACTTTCTTTGAATCGTAGAAGTACGGCCGAAGATCGGGCTGGTCTAGGAAGATGCTATCGACTTCTTGTGTTCTTACAGCTATTGCTGACGAGGCCGATGACTGCAACGCCTCCCGCGTATCCTTCAGCTCAGAATAGCCAATCAGGACGGCGAGAATTGCTCCGAATACCCCAGCGATTGTGAAGATCCAACTCGCTCGTTCAACCGGCATCCAGTTGCGACCAACACCATCTGAGTCCGGAGCTGAAGCTGTCTCATCAAGAATCCATTGGCGAAACTCTGGATCTGACTCTACGATGTGAGCTGCGTAGATTCGGACTAGATGGCCTGGGTCTTCTTGCCTCGTAAACCCGATTATCGCTTGGACCAGCTCTTGTCTTGTGTTGAGCACTGCGACGGCTTCGACGCCCTGCTCAATAGCACCATTCCGTCGGTAAACGGACTCGGCAGAAGGGACGACGCTTCCAGACGCGGCAAGGCGATGCTCGACAATTCGCCGGGTTAGACTCTTTAGCCAGTCGGCATCCGGGCCCGAGATGGTCACATCGACGATGGCCGGCATGAGATTCCCCCTATGTCACGGTGAGCGGAGACTGACGTAACCGGAGGTGACGGCGACGTCGATGGAT
Source organism: uncultured Actinomycetes bacterium (assembly GCA_902826025.1). Classification (GTDB taxonomy): domain Bacteria; phylum Actinomycetota; class Acidimicrobiia; order Acidimicrobiales; family SZUA-35; genus CADEDH01. Next base: position 13,732 of record CADEDH010000083.1, on the reverse strand, counting down.
GAGCTGTCAGAACGGTCGCTGACACTAACCGTGCCTCCGACGCATCGCTAGGCCAAGGCACTCGATTCGGTGTCACTCGAACCCAGTCGAGCCCCACCCCCACCGTGCGCAGATCTAGTGCCCACGCGAACGGATCCCGTGCCAGATCAGCGCTGGCGGCTGCGAGCACATCCCAACCCTGACCAGCTCAAACGAGCGGAGAGAGGGGGATTCGAACCCCCGGAACCCTTGAGGGTTCAACGGTTTTCAAGACCGGCGCAATCGTCCACTCTGCCATCTCTCCGTTGGCCAGGGTAGCGGCTCAGCTTGTGGCCAGCAGGTGGTTCAGCTCGGGGTGGGACCGGAAGTGGCCCCGGGCGTACCCGCACGTGGGAATGACCTTGAGGCCCTGCTGATCCATCTGGTGGAGCACATGATCGAGGAACGGCTCGGAGTGCCCCTGGCCTCGCAGCCTGGGCAGCACCTCGACGTGGGGGATCACCACCACCCCGTCTTCCGTCGCCGGGTAATAGTCGACGACGCCGACCAGCTCGCCGTCGTGCCGCAGCTCCCACCGACCGGCCTCGGGGTTGTCGGCGATCTCGACCTGCTCGTCGCTCATCCGGACAATTTAGGCGGAGGGCAGCGGCCGTCTCGCATCCGGCCCCCGCCCGGCCGGGGGGTTAGCCCCACCCTCGGTTCGTGGGCGGGCGGGATGGGGCGGCGCCACCGCACCACTCACAGTCAGAGCCATGTTGCGATCCCTGGCCTCCTGGTCGTTCCGCCACCGTTTCCTGGCCCTCGTCGCCTGGCTCGCCGTCGCCTTCGGCACCTTCGCCGCCGGGGCCGCCTTCGCCGGGCCCATCTCCGGCGGCTCCATCGACGCCTCCGACGCCGGCCAGGCCTACACCCTTCTCCAGGACGGCTTCGGCACCACCGGCGACGCCACGGCCCAGATCGTGGTGCACGACCCCGCCGGCATCACCCCCCACGCCCCCGCCATCGAGGCGGCAGCCGAGGCCCTCCGCCACCAGCCGGGCATCGTCGCCGTCACGACCGGCACCGACTCCCCCGACGGCACCACCACCCTCGTCTCGGTCGACATGGCCACCACCGGCGCCGACGACAACCCCACCGACACCGCCCTCGACGCCGTCCGCCACGCCCGCGACACGATCGCCGCCGACAACACCCAGGCCGAGCTGGCCGGCTGGTGGTTCAGCGACGTGACCCTGCCCGCCTCCGAGCTCTACGGCATCGCCGCCGCCGCGATCATCCTGCTCATCGCCTTCGGCTCCGTGGTGGCCATGGGCGTCCCCCTCCTCACCGCCCTCCTCGGCCTGGCCGGCACCCTCGGCCTCGTCGGCCTGTGGGCCAACGTGCTCCCCACCCCCGACTTCGCCACCCAGATGGCGGCCATGATCGGCCTCGGCGTCGGCATCGACTACGCCCTCCTCATCGTCACCCGCTACCGCCGGGAGCTGGCCGCCGGCCGGACCCACCACGACGCCGTGGTGGAGGCCATGGGCACCGCCGGCCGGGCCGTCGTCCTCGCCGGCTCCACCGTGGTGGTCAGCCTCCTCGGCATGCTCGTAATAGGTCTCGACATCCTGCAGGGTGCCGGCGTCACGTCCGCCAGCGCCGTGGTGGTGGCCGTGGCTGCCGCCGTCACCCTCCTGCCCGCGGTGCTGGCGATCGTCGGCCGCCGGATCGACGCCCTGTCCGTCCACCGCCACCGCCACCGCCGCCGCCGGCCTCGCCGCCCGGCCACCCCCGCCACGACCACCGCAGCTACCCCCGACGCCGCCGCCTATCTCGGTGCGCCCCACGCCATCGGCGGTGCCCTGCGCACCGAGAACCGGACGACCGGATTTCTCGGTGCACCACGGACCGCCGGCGGCGCCCTACGCACCGAGATCGAAACCCGGCCAGCCGAAACCGGACCGGCCGAGACCGGACCGGCCGGACCGGCCGAGACCAGGCCCACCGGACCCACCGCAAGCCAAGGCGGGGCCGACGCCACGACCGGCATCTGGTACCGGTGGAGCCGTTCGGTGCAGCGCCACCCGGCCCTGGCCCTCGCCGTCGGGGCCGCCACCCTCGCCGCCCTGGCCGCGCCGGTCACCGTGCTCCGCCTGGCCTCCTCCGACTCCGGCAACGACCCCGTCGGCACCACCACCCGCGCCGCCTACGACCTGATCGCCGAGCACTACGGCCCCGGGGTCAACGGCCCGCTGGTCGTCGCCATACCGCCCACCGACGACCAGGCCGCCGTGGCCGACCTGATCGAGACAGCGGCGAGCCTCGACGGCGTGGCCACTGTCGCCAACCAGGCCACCGCCCCCAACGGCACCACGGCCCTCACCCTGATCCCCACCACCGGCCCCCAAGACGCCGCCACCACCGACCTCGTCCACCGCCTCCGCCACGACGTGATCCCGGCCAGCGGCCTCGACGCCCACGTGGGCGGCACCACCGCCCTCGACGTCGACTTCGCCGACATCATGGCGTCCCGCCTCCCCTGGTTCATGGGCGCTGTGCTGGCCGCCAGCTTCCTGCTCCTCATGATCGAGTTCCGCTCGCTGCTGGTGCCGCTGAAGGCGGTGATCCTGAACCTGGCATCGATCGCCGCCGCCTACGGCGTGCTCGTCGCCATCTTCCAATGGGGCTGGTTCGGCCTGGCCACCCCCGGCCCGATCGAGCCGTGGGCCCCGATGCTGCTCTTCGCCATAGTGTTCGGCCTGTCCATGGACTACGAGGTCTTCCTGCTCACGGCGGTGAAGGAGCGGTTCGACCGCACCGGTGAGGCCTCGGGCTCGGTGGCCGACGGCCTGGCGGCCACAGCCCGCGTGATCACGGCGGCGGCTGCCATCATGGTCTGCGTGTTCGGCAGCTTCGTGGTATCCGACCTGCGCCCCCTGCGCCTGTTCGGTTTCGGGACGGCGGTCGCCATCCTGATCGACGCCACCGTCGTCCGCCTCGTGCTGGTGCCCGCCACCATGGAGCTGCTGGGCAGCCGCAACTGGTGGGCCCCCCACTGGCTGGCCCGCATCCTCCCTGGCCACAGCCCAGCCGGCAATCACCGTCAAGCCGCCGATCAGGAGCCGGTCTCCGCCCCATCCTACGCCGAGGCGGGCCGATGATGAGCTCGATCCTGCTTCCATTGATCGGTTTCCTGGCCGACATCGTGGCCGTGGAGCTGCGGGCCCTGCGCGTGCTCGGGGTCGCGGTGACTCTGGTGCTGTTGGCCGACATCGCCGCCCGCAGGATGGCCCGCCGATGAACGCCCTCGTCAGCCAGGCCCGGCGCCTGGTCACCCCCACCCCCTACCTGGAGTCGGTCCATCTGCTGTCCGACCTGGGCGCCGGCATCGCCTGGTTCACGATCGCCGTCACCATGCTCAGCCTCGCGGCCGGACTGTCGATCACCCTGATCGGCATCCCCCTCCTGGCCGCCACCGTGGTGGGGTTCCGCCTGGTGGGCACGGTCGACCGGGCCCGGGCCCAGATCCTCCTGGGGCACCGCACCGAAGCCCCGGCGCCCTGGTCGTCCACCGCCCGCCGGCCCGACCCCGCCGCCCTCTCCAACTTCGACACCTCGCTGATCGGCGACACCATCTCCCTCCTGCGCCGCACACTGGGCGACGGCACCGGCTGGAAGGCGATCGTCTACTCCTTCGTCATGCTGCCGTGGGGCATCATCGCCTTCACCCTGTGCGTGGTCGTGTGGTCGGTGGCCCTGTCGCTGATCCCGTCGGTGCTGGTGTCGATCTTCGTGCCCGGCGGCGGCTTCGAGATCAATGGCCAGCCGGTCGACACCGTGGCCCGCATCGGCCTGTCGGCCCTGGCCACCGTGGTGGGCATCGTGCTCCTGCTCGTCACCCCGGCCATCATCCACGGCCTGTCGATGGTGGACCGGGCGCTCGTGTCGGGCCTGCTGGCCAACAACCGGGTGGCGGAGCTGGAGCAGCGGGTGGAGGTGCTGACCGAGAGCCGTGACGCCTCGCTGTCGGGGGCGGCCACCGAGCTGGCCCGCCTGGAGCGGGACCTCCACGACGGCACCCAGCAGCGGCTGGTGAGCCTGGCCATGGAACTGGGGGTGGCCAAGGAGCGGTTGGCGTCGGGCGAGCCGGCCGACCGGGTGCTGCCCCTCGTCACCGCCGCCCACGATTCATCGAAGGCGGCCATCGCCGAGCTGCGGGAGCTGGTGCGGGGCGTGCAGCCCGGCGTGCTGGCCGACCGCGGCCTCGACGCCGCCCTGTCGGGCCTCGCCGCCCGCTCCCCCATCCCGGTGGACGTGGTGGTGGACGTGCCGTTCCGGCCCCTACCTCCGGTGGAGGCGGCCGCCTACTTCATCGTGGCCGAAGCCCTCACCAACGCGACCAAGCACTCGGCGGCCACCCGGCTGTGGATCGACGTACGGTGCGTCCCGCTGGTGTCGGCACCGGATCATCGGCTGGGCGGCCAGCCGGCCGCCGCCAACCAGCTCCGGGTGACGATCACCGACAACGGGCGGGGCGGGGCCGTGATCTCACCGGTGGGCGGCCTGGGCGGGATGCGGGACCGGGCCCGGTCGGTGGAAGGTACTCTCACCGTCGACTCCCCGCCCGGGGGGCCGACCGTCATCCGAGCGGAGCTGCCATGCGGGTCGTGATCGCCGAGGACTCGGTGCTGTTGCGGGAGGGCCTCACCCGGCTGCTGACCGAGTTCGGCCATGAGGTGGTGGCGGCACTGCCCGACGCCACGGGGCTGTTGCCCACGGTCGACGAGCACGAGCCCGACGTGGTGGTGACCGACGTGCGCATGCCGCCCACCAACCGCGACGAGGGGGTGCGGGCCGCCATCGACCTCCGGGCGGTCCGGACCGGGTTCCCGGTGGTCCTGCTGTCGCAGTACGTGGAAGAGCGCTACGCCACCGAGCTGATCGCAGCCGACGCCAGCGGCCTCGGCTACCTGCTGAAGGAGCGGGTGGCCGACGTGCGTTCGTTCGTGGAGGCGGTGGAGCGGGTGGCCGGGGGCGGCACGGCCATCGACCCCGAGGTGGTGAGCCAGCTGCTGGTCCGGTCCCGCAAAGACCCGCTGGCCGGGTTGACCCCGCGGGAGACCGAGACGTTGGGTCTGATGGCCGAGGGCCGGTCGAACGCCGCCATCGCCGCGGCTCTGGTGGTGGGCGAAGGGGCGGTGGAGAAACACATCTCGTCGATCTTCTCCAAGCTCAACCTGGAGCCGAGCGACACCGACCACCGCCGGGTGATGGCCGTGCTCACCTACCTGCGGCGCTAGCCCCGAGCCGGCGGCGCTCAGCTGGCCGGCGGCGTACGGCCGGTGAGGGTAGTGAAGCGGTCGCGGTCGACGTTGCCGCCCGACAGGATCACCCCGATACGGCGGCCGGTGAGAGCCAGCTCCTGGAGGAGGTCGGAGCGGAGCACGGCGGCCAGGGCGCAGGCCCCGCTGGGCTCCACCACGAGGCCGGCGGCGTCGAACAGGAGGCGCATGGCGTCGACGATCTGGGCGTCGGTGGCGGTGACGAAGTCGGCGGCCAAGCGGTTGGTGACGGCCCAGGTGAGCTCACCCGGGGTGGCGACCTGCTGGCCGTCGGCGATGGTGTCGGGCACGCCGACGTCGACCCGGTGGCCAGCGGCCCGGGACCGGCGGTGGTCGTCGCCGGCCTCCGGTTCCACGCCGTAGACGGCGCAGCCCGGGGCCAGGGCCTGGGCGGCCAGGCAGGTGCCGGCCAGGAGGCCGCCCCCGCCGACGGGGACGAACAAGGCGTCGAGCCCCGGCTCCTGCCGATGCAGCTCGGCGGCGGCGGTGCCCTGGCCGGCGATCACGGGAGGATGGTCGTAGGGCGGGATGAGGGCCCGACCCTCGTCGGCGGCGATGCGGCGGGCGATGGCCCGGCGGTCCTCGGTGTAGCGGTCGTAGCCCACGATGCGGGCGCCGGCGGCCTCGGTGGCGGCCCGCTTGCGGGCGGGGGCGTCGTGGGGCATGACGATGACGGAGGTGGAGCCGGCCTGGGCGGCGGCCCGGGCTACGGCCTGGGCGTGGTTGCCGGAGGAGAAGGCGACCACCCCGGCCCGGCGCTCGGCGTCGGTGAGGAGGGCGACGGCGTTGGACGCACCGCGGAACTTGAACGAGCCCGTGACCTGGTGGATTTCGGCCTTGAGGAAGACCTCGGCCCCGGCGGCGGCGCTGACGGCGGGAACGGTGAGCACCGGCGTGGTGATGACCACCCCGGCCAGGCGCTCCGCCGCCGCTTCGACGTCGGCGTAGGTGGGAAGCGTCGAGTTGGCCATGGCCCAGTCTGCCCCCGTAACGCGCTGCGGAGCCGGACAGAGGCCCGCTACACTCGGATCACCCTGGAGAGGTGACAGAGTACGGTCGATTGTGCCTTCCTGCTAAGAAGGTGGGGATGTTAAGTCCCCCGTGGGTTCAAATCCCACCCTCTCCGCTCAGCACCTGACTCCACCCCGCCCCACCAGCACAAACGGGCGGGGTGCGTCGCGCTCGGGGCGACCTCTGGCGACGAGTACGCTGTGCCGTAGCTGGCTAGCCGGAAGGGCCTCCTCCATGAAGCTCGCGTACTCCTCCGCTCTGTTCGCGACCGCGCTGGCAGTCGCCGGCTGCGGCTCGTCGTCCTCGGAGTCTTCGGCGTCTTCGGCGGCGCCTTCCACCACCTCCCCGGCGAGCTCGACCGCATCGAATACTGCGGATGCGAGCTTCAACGACGCCGACGTGGCCTTTGCTCAGAACATGATCGCCCACCATCAGCAGGCGATCGAGATGGCGTCGCTGGCGCTCGATCCGACGTCCGGTGCCAGCAGCGAGGTCACCGACCTGGCGCTGCGGATCAAGGGGGCCCAAGATCCGGAGGTGTCGATGATGAGCGGCTGGCTCGAGCAATGGCGCCAGCCGATGACGATGGACAGCAGCGACGGGCACGACATGGGGTCGATGCATGCCGCCGAAGGCATGATGTCGGATGAGAGCATGGATCAGCTGACGGAGCTGACCGACGCCGAATTCGACAACGCCTGGCTGCAGGGGATGATCGAGCACCACCAGGGGGCGATCACGATGGCGGAGCGCATCAAGGAAGAGGGCGACAGCCCCGACGTTCTGGCTCTGGCCGATCAGGTGATCACAACCCAGCAGAGCGAGATCGACGAGATGAACAGCCTCGTCGCCAGCTGACTCCCTCGGCTCACCGGTCACCGCGTGCCGTTCTCTTACGCCCCTACGGCTGGGCCAGGGGGAAGTAACCCGGCACATTGGCGTGGGGAGTGTCGAGATAGATCTTGGCCTCCACCGACGAGAACCGGCCGTGGGCCCACCGGACCTCGACATGGCCGGCCACCGTGCGATCGGCCCCGTCGTGATGCTCGAGCACGTCGGCCGTCCAGTCCACCCGGGGCTGGCCGGCCACAGCGGGAGCGATCGTCAGCTCCCGCAGGAGGAACTCCTGCCGCCAGTCCCACGGCGTGCCGATCCGTAGACGGAGCGGGCCGGCGTCGGATGAACCGAGGATGAAGTACGGCGCCGGGCTCAGCCGCAGCAGCCGCCACAGCATCTCCTCCCGGCGGGCCATCGTCGGCAGCTGAGCCGTCCACCGTTCGGCCGAAGCCGATGCGATGGCCAGGGAGAACTCGGCCCAGAGGGGGGCCAGGCGCTTCGGCCACGTGCCCCCGCACGACTGGCGGATGCGTCGGAGATGCGTTTGCGTGAGCTCGTGCGGGGTGGCCGGGAGGAGGCACTGGCCCACGTGGCGCCGCACGCAGTCGTAGAAGTGCTCATAGAACTCGGGAGCGCACGCCGCATACCAACGCTCCTGGCCCGCCTGCGATGTCCGGTCGGCCAGCCTCCGGTCGAACAGGTTCGACGGCGAGCTGTTGGACAGGATCTTCGACTGGTATTTGCAGCTGATGAGATACACATGATCCACCCGCAGGTCGGCGGGGATGAGGTCGAACCCCGGCGGGCGATGAGCGCCCTTCCACTCGACGATGAGGGGCACACGCCCCCGCAGCCCATCGGGTGATTCGAGAAACGCCCGCCCGTTGGCCCAGGCCTCGGCGAACACGGCCCGGCGGGCACCGTCGCCGGCGGCCGCCTCCAACCGGTCCCAGTGTTCCGCCGTCACGTTCCGCATCGACGGCGGACGAGCGGCCAGGGCGGCCTCAACCGAGTCGAAACTCAGCATGCCCAGCCCGGTGACCACCTCCGTTATCTCGGTCAGAAGGTCGGGCACGGCGCACTACCCCCCGTACCGCGTCACGCTCCCGGTGCGGTACCGGTTCGCCCCTGCGTGGCGAGCGTGCGCAGACGTGCCTCGTCGTCGGAATTCAACAGCTCGATCAGATCGAAGACCGGCCGGTCCTCACCCCGCATCACCGCCAGCGCCTGGGCGCCGGCGGTTCCCTTCGCCGGTGCGTCGGTGGTGAGGAACACGAGCGGCAGCGCCAACGGGCTTTCCTGCAGCACGGCCGCCTTCCCCAACGACTTCCACAGCGCATCGGCCCGGCGGAGCCCACCCCGGTTGGAGGTGAACGCACCGGAGACATCGAACGCCCAGTCTTCACCGGTCTGGTCGGTGGCCACGAAGTTCAACACGATGCCGAGCCCCCGCGGCTTGACCTCTTCTCGAATGTCGGTGAAGCCGCAACCCTCGAGCAGCAGGCGGGCCAGGTCCTTGGCCTGGCGACCCTCCCGCACGGCGCGGGCCTGAAGATCCTCCGACTCCGCCGCCGACTTGTCGGCAGGAAGCGCCACCCGGAATCGGGCGGCGGTTCCCTGCTCCTGGGCCACGAGCCGCGCCCGCTCGTCAGCCACTCGTTGCTCGGCGATCCCCACATAGCTTTCGTCGGTATCGAAACCGAGATAATGCCGGCCGGAACGGACGGCGGCCACGGCCGCGCTTCCCGATCCCATGAACGGGTCGAGGACCACATCGCCCTCGTAGGTGTAGAGCTCGATCAACCGCTTGGGCAGTTCAACCGGGAACGGAGCCGGGTGCCCGACCTTCGTCGCACTCTCCGGGGAGATCTCCCACAGGTCGGTGGTCGCCTCCATGAACTCGTCGCGCGAGACGGTGACGGTGGACGGAAGCCCACGCTTGGCCCGTTCCGCCGGAGTCAACGCCCGATCGAACCGCCCCTTGCTGGCGATGACGACCCGCTCGGTCACATCACGCAGCACGGGGTTGGCCGGGCTCTGGAACGTCCCCCACGCACAGGACCCACCGGCAGCACGGCCCTTCCACCAGATGACCTCACCCCGCAGCAGGAGGCCGAGATCCTGTAGGATCCCCGACACGTCGGCCGAGAGCGACCGGTACGGCCGCCGCCCGAGATTGGCCACGTTCACCGCCATCCGGCCCCCCGGTTCCAGCACCCGCTTGCACTCGGTGAACACGTCGCGCAGAAGCTCGAGGTACTCGAAGTACGTGGCCGGGACGCCGTCGACACCGAGGCTCTCTTCGTACTGCTTCCCGGCGAAATACGGCGGTGACGTGACGACCAGTGCCACCGAGTTCGCCGCCACGCTCCGCATGGCCCGGGCGTCTTCGTTGAAGATGACGTCGACGACCTCCGACGGATTCACCGTCGTGTCGGTGGACAGCTCGGGCGAGACGAACCGGGCGTAGAACGCCGAGGCGTCGTGCGCTTCACGGCGGCCGGAACCGAAGTTGGTGGTGGCCGTCGCCTGCCGGCGCCCACCTCGAGCCGAACGCAGGGGCGTGACACTCACGCGTCGGGCCCCAGACGCTCGAGGAGGTCGGTGACGGCCCGGGTGATCAGCAGATTCGCTGACACATCGCGGTCTGCAGCAGCCTGGTGGAGGCGCCGGTGCACTGACACCGGGAGCCGTACCGCCGTGGCCACACGGTCCTCTTCGTAGATCCGAGGGCGAGCCATGCGCCGACCCTAACGGGGTGCAGCAGAACAACGGCGGATAGTCGCGCGCAGAAACGCGCGATATGGCCCGTCAGACAGCGCCGTCAGACGGTGCCGGCCCCGTCGGGGGCGACGTCGTGGGTCCAGACCTGGAAGTCGAGCAGGACGTTGGGCCCGAAGGTGGTGGTGATGGCCACGTCGGCCGCGTCGCGGCCATGCCCGATCAGCACACGCCCTATGCGGGGCACGAGGTTGCGAGGATCGACCGTCAACCAACGCCCACCCATGAACACCTCGAACCATCCCGAGAAGTCCATGGGGTCGGGGGACGGAGGCACCCCGATGTCTCCCAGGTAGCCGGTGCAGTACCGGGCCGGGATGTTCATGGCCCGGCACAGCGCGACCCCCAGATGGGCGAAGTCGCGGCAGACTCCCTGCTGCTCTTCGAAGGCCTCCCACGCCGTCTTGGACGGGCGGGCCCACTGATAGCCGAACGCGATATGGCGATGGACCCATTCGCTGATGGCCTGCACCCGTTCCCAGGTCGGTGGCGTGTGCCCGAACAGCTTCCATGCCGTGTCCAGGAGCTTGTCGCTCTCGCAGTACCGGCTGGGCAGGAGGAACATCAGCGTCTCCTCCGGCAGATCCTCCACTGCGTGCTGGATCGCCGTCGGAGCGATCTCGTCGGGCAAGCCGCTGACGTTGATCGTGGTGTCGGCCCGCATCGCGAACCGGCCGGCCGGCGCCACCACCCGATTGCACCAGTTTCCGAACGAGTCCCGGTACGAGACGTACGGGGTCGAGGGCTCGGTCATCATCACATCCGGCGCCACCAGGTCGGAGACGCGGCTGTAGTGGACGCTCAGCATCGTGACCATCGGTGTCGGTTGCTCGAACTCGTAGGTGAGCGAGTACCCGATCCTCAGCCGCACCTACAGACTCCCGCCAACAGACAACCCCGCCGATCAACCAGCGACCCGATTCAGGCCCACAGCGAGAGCTACCCAGATGGACGGGCAACCAGACATCGCGGCGCCGTCGGCGTTCACCGATTGTGCACTCCCCGACAAGCCGACGTTAACTCAGATCAGATTGACTCAAGCATGGGTGAACGATCGCCGGAGTCGGTGGTCAGCGGGCAGAGGGAGACCGATGAGGTCCACGAAGGCAGCGAGGCCTACGCAACCGGTGAGGTCCAGCCTGGCCGCACGGGCCGCGGTGCATGCGGCGCTGGGCGAGCCGGTGCGCCTGACGATCGTGGACGAGCTGGCGGCCAGCGACCGCTCTCCGAGGGACCTGGCCGAACGGCTCGGCATCCCGTCGAACCTGCTGGCCCACCATCTCGACGTGCTGGAGGGAGTGGGGCTGATCACGCGGTCGGCTTCGGCCGGCGATGGCCGCCGGAAGTACGTACGCCTCGATCATCGACCGTTGGCCAGCCTGGGACTCGGCGCCCACCAGCCCCGGGGCGAGGTGCTGTTCCTCTGCACCCACAACTCGGCCCGCTCCCAGCTGGCCGCCGCTGTGTGGTCGAGCCGGGCGGGCCAGTCGGCCTCCTCGGCCGGCACTCATCCGGCCGACCGGATCGACCGGCGGGCGATCGCGGCGGCGAAACGGGCCGGCGTCCCGATGGCCGCCGCCCGCCCCCGCCCGATCGGGCCCATCGGCCCCGGTGTCCAGGTGGTGACGGTATGTGATCGGGCGCACGAGGAGCTGGAGCCCGGCCCCACCTGGTGGCACTGGTCGATTCCCGACCCGGTGGCCATCGGATCGGCGCGGGCGTTCGATCGGGTGATCGAGGAACTGGAGCAGCGGATAGCCCTCGTCGCCCCCGGCAGGGCCCACGAACAGGCCGACGAAGAGGCCCACGAACAGAGCAGGGACCAGGAGCGATGACGACGGTACGGATCGGGATCAACGGGTTCGGGCGCATGGGCCGGTTGGTGGTGCGGGCCCTCCGCCACCATCCCCACCTCCAGCTGGTGCACGTCAACGAGATCAGCGGCGGCGTGGCCACCGCCGCCCACCTCTTGGAGTTCGACACCGTTCACGGCCGCTATCCCGGCACGGTCGCCGTCCAAGGCGATGGTCTGCAGATCGACGGCGCCCCGGTGGGCTTCAGCGACCACCCGACACCGGGAGAGATCCCGTGGCGGGACCACGGCGTACAGCTCGTGATCGAAGCGACCGGTGCGTTCAAGACGGCCGAGACGATCCAGCCGCACCTCCACCAGGGGGCCACGTCGGTGGTGGTGGCGTGCCCGGTCAAGAGTCCGGGCGTCCTCAACGTGGTGATGGGGTGCAACGACGACCTCTACCGCCCGGCCCTCCACCCCATCGTGACGGCGGCCTCGTGCACGACGAACTGCCTGGCCCCGGTGGTGAAGGTTCTCCACGAGGAGATCGGTATCGAGCGAGGCGCCATCACGACCATCCACGACGTCACCAACACCCAGGTGGTGGTGGACGCTCCACATAAAGACCTGCGCCGCGCCCGCTCCGCGCTCAACTCGCTCATCCCCACCTCCACCGGTTCGGCCACGGCGATCACCCTGATCTACCCCGAGCTGACGGGGAAGCTGAACGGGTTGGCGGTGCGGGTACCACTGCTCAACGCCTCGCTGACCGACTGCGTATTCACCATGGCCCGGGCCGTCACCGTGGCCGAGGTGAACGACCGCTTGCGGGCCGCCGCCGACGGACCGTTGAAGGGCATCCTCGGATTCGAGGAGCGGCCGCTGGTGTCGGCCGACTACACCAACGACCCCCGTTCGGGCGTGGTCGACGGCCCGTCCACCATGGTCATCGACGAGCGCCTGGTGAAGGTGCTCGTCTGGTACGACAACGAGTACGGCTACGTCCATCGCCTGGCCGAGCTGGCGGCCCGAGTGGCGGCGGCGTGAGGCCGGCACCGTGAAGCTCCGCAACTACGTCCTCGTCACCGGCGGCTACTGGGCGTTCACCCTCACCGACGGCGCCCTGCGCATGCTCGTGCTGCTCCACTTCAACCAGCTCGGCTACTCCCCCGTCGCCATCGCCTTCCTGTTCCTGGCCTACGAACTGATGGGGGTGGTCACCAACCTCCTGGGCGGCTGGGTTGGCGCCCGTCGGGGCCTCAACCAGACGCTGGTGGCCGGCCTCGGTCTCCAGATCCTCGCCCTGGCCCTGCTCACCGCCGAGCAACCGTCGTGGGCCCGCTGGCTGTCGGTCACCTACGTGATGGGGATGCAGGCCCTCTCCGGAGTGGCCAAGGACCTGACCAAGATGAGCTCCAAGAGCGCGGTCAAGACCGTGGCCGGCGACGGCTCGCTGTTCCGCCTGGTGGCCATCCTCACCGGATCGAAGAACGCGCTCAAAGGAGTCGGCTTCTTCCTCGGCGCCGCCCTGTTGAGCGGGCTCGGCTACGACGGGGCCCTGTGGGCCATGGCCGGTGCACTGACGGCCGCCGTGGTGCTACTACTGATCCTGCTGAACGAGGACATCGGCCGGGCGAAGAAGAAGCCGCCGCTACGGTCGGTGCTGGCCAAGTCGGCCGCCGTCAACCGCCTGTCGGCCGCCCGCTTCTTCCTCTTCGGCTCCCGGGACATCTGGTTCGTGGTCGCCCTGCCGGTGTTTCTGGCCGACCGGCTCCACTGGTCGCACGAAGGGGTCGGCGGCTTCCTCGCCGCCTGGGTGATCGGCTACGGCATCGTGCAGTCCTCCGCACCCCGCCTCCTCACCGCCGGCGGCCGCCAGCCCGACGAGGTGCGGGCCGCCCAGCACTGGGCCCTGGCTCTGGCCGTGGTGTCCGCCGCCCTCGGCGCTGCGGTGACGGTCGACGCCGGCACCACGGCCGCCGTGGTCGGCGGGCTCGTCGTGTTC
>CADEDH010000082.1:7848-27078 GCA_902826025.1 uncultured Actinomycetes bacterium | reverse complement strand
CCGGCCCCGCCCCGACCGACCCGGTCGACACCGTCAGCGGGCCCTGGGGCGGCACCACGTCCTGATCGGATTCCGGTAGTTCGGGTCCCTGGTCAGACGCCGGCTTCGGCCAAAGCGTCGGCCAGGGACGCCGGCTCCATCGGGCCGAAGAATGTGTGGGTGACAACCCCGTCCGGGTCAGCCAGCACAGTGGTGGGAACCCCGTCGATCCGATAGCGGCGGTGGAGGTCAGCGTCGCTCTGCACGTCGACCCGCTGGCTTTCCACCGGCCCCCCGGATCGGTCGTTCAGCACCTGCTGGATCACGGCCCAGGCGGTCGGGCAGGTATCGCATGTGGTCGAGCCGAACAGCACCACAGCCCACGAGCCGGCCGGAGGTGTAAAGTCGTTCCGGTCGAGCTGGGCCGGGGCCCGGTAGCTGGGGGCCGACGGCGGGTCGGGCCGACGACGCTGGAGCACGAGGGCCACCCCCACGGCGGCCACCGCCAAGACGACCAGGGCGGCCAGGCGGCCGGCGGTCACGGCACGACCGTGGGTACAGCGGCCACCGCGGCCATGCGGCCGTCGGGCACCACCACCTGGGCCTCCACCGACACCGGGGCGTTCGAGGTCACCAGTACCGGAACCCCGGGGGCACCGGGCGGCAAGGTCACGAGTGAGCGCCCCCCGGCGGGTACCGATGCCTCCAGCGCCGGCTGCAGCTCCCCGTTGAGGAGCACCCGGACCTGCACCTGGGCGTCGGTGGGTGAGGTGACCACCACCACGGTGGCGTTCTCGGCCGGCGTGGTCACCCACGGGATCACCCACCGGTTCGACAGCACCTCGGTTCCTCGGGAGGTTCCGATGCCGGCGTTGGCCGTGGGCTGGGTGAGCGCCTGGGGCTCGGCCCCGAGGATGCCGGGCACGTCCACGTCTCCCCCGCCGTCGGCGCCGGCCGCCGGGTCTTCTGGATTGGGGACGGGTTGGCCGGTGGCCGGATCGATCGGCTGCCCGGTGGCGGGGTCGATGGCCGGAGCCTCGCCGGGGGTGGCGGCGCTACCGCCGGCCCCGATGAGCGAGGTGTCCACCTGCTTGGCGAACTGCCACCGCTCGGCCACCACCGGCACGTCGTTGGTGGACGAGACGCTCACCCCGACCTCGTAGGGCAGGCGGATGCCGTACTGGTCGGCCTCGGTTCGCAGGTCGATGATCTCGAACCGTCCAGGCCGCAGCTCGCGGGGTATGGCGCCCAGGCCGTAGAGCGACCGGTCGGTGGGGTTCAGAGGCCACAGCTCCACGTCGATGGTGGCCGTCTCGTCGGCGCTGGGATTGAACACCACCACTCGGTCGTCGCCGCCGTCGTGTATCCGACCCGCCGGCAGCATCCAGCTGTCGGCGGGTTGCACCACGCCGAGCTGGAGCGACGCCCCCGACGGACCGAGGTCTCCGTTCAGCGTCATCAGGCGCTCCACGACCAGACGGCCCCGGTCGGTGGTGATGGCGGCGGCCACGGCGTCTTCCCGGGCCACGAACTCGCCCACGTCGATGATGCGAACCGAGTTGGCTGGCACCTCCTGGCCGCTGAGGGCGGCCGGCTTACGGGGCCGACCGGCCGACCGGTAGAACTCCACGTTGTAGCGAACGTCCTCCGGGAACGGGTTCATCAGGGCCAGGTACTGGTGGGAGTCCCGGGTGGTCCGGCCCCCGGCGAAGTACCAGGTACTCGAGACATGGGTGGAGCACGGCCCCTCGGCTGTGCCGGTGGCCGTCTCCACCGAATGGCCCACCACCCCGATACCGCCGATGATCTCCACCACCGCCCCTGCCGGGTCGGACTGGACGAGCTCGGACAGGGCGACGGTCTTGGTCGACAGGGGGGCGACCTCGTAGCGGATCAGCAGCTCGGTGGTGCTCGACTGGCCGGTCAGCACGATCAGGTTGGCCACCAGCGGGTTCTCGCTCAGGTTCGAGATGTGCACGGTGTGGCCGGCGAATCCCTCGGGATTGCTCGTGCCCATGGGGCAGAACCAGGCACCGTCGAGCGACGAGGGGTCGGTGACGGAGGGCGTTACGAAGGTCTGTTCGCCCGCGCCCGCCCCGTCGCCGGCGGTGCCTTCGACCCGGTCGTAGAGGATGCCGGCCGCGGCCACTCCGATGACGAGGAACACAACCGCCACCCGGGAGATCACGGGGTGACGCCCGGCGCCCCCGATCTCGGCCCCGGTGCGGCCCCGGCCGGCCGACGTGATGCGACCGGCCCGGGATCCGAGGCGGCCCAGGCCAGGCAGGCGCCCGACCAGCCCGTCCACGTTCGGCTTGGGGATCCTCACAGCTGCGACTCCCGCCTCGTCTGGGCGAGGATGGCTCCCAGCCCCACCACCAGCAGTTGGATCAGCTCGCCGGCCCGGCGCCTCAGCGGCACCGGGTAGTCGATCTCGATCGGCGTGGGAACGCTGGTGGGAATCACCGTGAGGCCGTCGAACCCGCTCAGAAGGTCGGCATCGCCCCCACCTCCGTTCACCACGAAGTCGGCATCGGGTACCGCCATCAGGAGGGGGTTCTGAATCGGGCCGGAGGGGGTGAGCGTCCACTGGCCCGGGCCGTCGGTGGTCACGGCCACCGTGATCTCCTTGGGGCTGAGATCGACATCGAGCTGGTCGGCGGGGGTGACGGCGTCGGCCGCCTCCGGGGTGGGGAGCACCGCCACCAGACCGGCCGAGGAGTCGTTGCGGAACACCACCAGGTTGGGCACCCCCGGCTCCCGCTTCAGATCGAGCTGCTGGGCCAGCGAGCGCAGGACGTTCTGGCCCGGGTCGACCACCGGCCCCTCGTAGGGGGCGGGGGCCAACCGGTCGAGGGCCACCACCAGATCGATCCCGTAGGGGGCCAGGAGCCGACCGAGCCGGACGGTCTGGCCCGCCCGGGCCAGGTCGAGAGCCTCGCCGATACCGTCGGTGGAGCCCAGCGGGCCGGCCAACCACCGGCCCCAGACGTCGGGCGAGCCGCCGTCGGTCACGGCGTACTCCACGCCCGACGGGCTGACCATGGCGTCGAGCGGCAACACGCTGGCGTCGCCGATCCAGAGCACCCGGCCGTTGCGTTCGGTCCGTTCCGACAGGAACCGGGTGAAGGTGGCGTAGCTCTGGCTGGGAGCGTTCCACGCCCCGTGGAAGCTGAGGATCACCCAGTTGAGCGAGGCCGCCAGCAGGCACAACCCCATCACCGTGGGCAGGAAGCGGTTGGCCAGGCGCCAGCGGGTGATGCGGTTGCGTTCCAGCTCGAGCGACCGCACCCCCACCGCCACCACGAGGGTGAGGCCGGCCAGAGCGGGGGCCAGCATCGACTCGGTGGCGGGCAGGGCGAAGGGGACCCAGCCCCGACCCCGGGCCCACACCAGCACGAACAGCAGCAACGCGATCGACCATCCCTGCGCCGCCACCCGCCACATCGGCCGGGCGGCCAGCGCCAGGCCCAGCACCGAGGCCAGCACGAGGCCGACGGCGAATACGCTGGGGCCGAAACGGCCGGGGGCGAAGGCCAGGAGGCGGGTGAACGTGGGTACCGAGGCCTCCGGTGACGGCGGACCCACCAGCCAGTGCCACGACAGCGACTGGATCACGTCGTAGGCCCACGGCAGGTGGAGCGCCACCGGTGCCACCACAGCGGCCACCGCTGGCAGGACGAAGTCCCGGGGGGGCAGGCCCTGCTCGGTCAGGGCGGCGGCCAGCACGAACGCCAGCGCCAACACCACGGCGATGACCATCACCGCCGGGACGAAGGCGGCGGCCACCGCCACCAGGATGCCGTAGCGGATCACCAGCACGGGGAAGCTGCGGGGTACCACCTTGAGCCCCGGGGGGCCGAGGCGAGACCCGTAGGGGCTCACCCCGTCGAGGCGCAGCAGCGACGCCACCAGGAACGGCGCGGTGGCGTAGATCACGAGCGAATCCCACCGCCCGGCGGCGAAGGCCGAGGTCAGCAAGGGTGTCGCGGCGTAGAAGGCGGCGGCCACGGCGCCCGAGCGGGCGCTGCCCAGGGGGCGGGCCAACCGGTAGGCGCCGAACACGCCGACGACGATCGGGGCCACCACGAGCAGGTTGTCGAACAGGCCGGGGGCCCAGAACAGCAGGGCCCGGGCCGCAGCCAGGAACAACAGCGCCGTCGGCGGGTTGCCTGGGCCGCCGGTGCCGGCGGAGCGCCAGCCCCCGAACCACTCCTCCAGCAGGGCGCGGGCCGAGGGCACAACGGGGATCTGCCCCACTGCCACCACGCCCCGGGTGAGGAGGTGGCGGCTGCCGAAGGCGAGGATGAGGGCGATGGCGAAGCCGATCACGGTGGCATCGCGCAGGCTTCCCGAATCCTCGCCGGCGAACGACGACCGGATGGCGCCGAGGAAGCCGGAGAAACGGTCCTGGCCGGCCGAGACCTGACCCCGGGAGAAGCTCGACACGGTGGCCGACCCGCCGACCTGCCGGGCCCGGACCTCCCGGACCGAGCGTTGGCGGATCTGGCGCAGCGCCCGGCGCCGGCGTCGTATGTCGGGGAGCCGGGTGAGGTTCCACACGATCGCCGAATACATGTCTTTGGCCTGGCCCCGACGACCCGACAGCAGGTAGTACAGGCCCTCCAGGGCGACGAGGAACAAGGCCAGCGGCACCGTGGTGAGCCGGGCCCGCCGGCTGCTGGCCGTCACCATGACCGTGCGCAGCCGATGACGGGCGGCCAGCTTGCGCCGCTCCCGCAGCGGGAGGCGGTCGTCCATGGACTCCCGGTGGCGGGCGCTGGCGGCCGACACGGCGAGAACCCGGGCCCCGAGGGCCTGGGCCCGCCAGCACAGGTCGAGATCCTCCCCGATCACGCCGATGGCGGGATCGAAGCCGCCCAAGGCCACGAACAGGTCGGCCCGGATCAGCTGGACGCCGCCGGGGGCCACGAACACATCGCGCACCGAGTCGTACTGGCCCTGGTCGAACTCGCCCCGTTCCACCTGGTCGACGGCCACGCCGAAACGGTCGGAACCCATGCCGATCTGCAGCAGCTTGCGATCGTCGTCCCAGCGGACCATCTTCGGGCCGGCGATGCCGGCGTTGTTGCGGTACAGCTCGCCCATGAGGGTGCTGACGCAGGTGGGGGCGAGGGCCACGTCGTCGTGGCAGAAGAGCAGGAACGGCGAGCCCGACACGAGCTCGATCGACTGGTTGGCGGCAACGCTCCAGCCGGGATCCCCCGCCAGGCGGTGGAGGTAGGCCTGAGGGAGGACCTCGGCCACCCGGTCGGCGATGGGCTCGTCGGAGCCGGCATCGATCACCAGCACCGACAGGTTCTCGTAGTCCTGGTTGCCCAGGGAGTCGAGCATCTCGGCGAACTGGGGGCCCGGATTGGAGGCGACGACTACCGCCACCACGGCGGGGGCGTCGACGATGGCGGCCTCGGCAGCTGCCTCGGCGTCGGTCCTCGACCCGTTCCCGGCGGGGCCGGCGGCCCCAGGTGCCGGGGCTGTTCGGAGGTCGCTCACGAACGGTTGATACTAGTAGGTAACGCTCCACACGCGGTTGGTTCCCCTCGGAACGCGAACCCAGGAACCTGCGGGGTTGCCGCTAGTATCGGGCAGGTGAGAGCGCTCGTCACCGGCGCCGCCGGTTTCGTCGGCCCCCATCTCAGCCGGGCCCTGGAGGCGTGCGGCGACGAGGTGGTCGGCCTCGACCAGAGCAACGGGCCCGACCTGCTCGATGGCGACCGCTGGGTCGACACCTTCCAGCAGCACACCCCCGACGTGGTGTTCCATCTGGCCGGCTGGTCCGACGTGAGCGGCTCGTGGCAGCACCCCACCCGCACCTTCCAGATCAACGCCCTGGGCACGCTTTCGGTCCTGGAAGCGGCCCGCCAGGTGAAGGTTTCGCGTGTGGTGTTGATCTCCAGCGCCGACGTCTACGGCCCGGTCAGCCCCGATCGCCAGCCGATCACCGAGTTCCACCCGCCCCAGCCCCGCTCCCCCTACGGGGTGTCGAAGCAGGCGGCCGAAGCCCTCGGCCTGCAGTACCACCGGGCCCACGGCCTCGACGTGGTGATCGTCCGCCCCTTCAACCACCTCGGCCCGGGCCAGAGCCCCCAGTTCGCGGCACCGGCTTTCGCCTTGCAGATCGCGGCGGCCGAGGCCGGCGGCGGGGGCGAGATCGCGCACGGAGATCTCAGCGCCAAGCGCGACCTGACCGACGTGCGCGACGTCGTGCGGGCGTACCGGATGCTGGCCGTGAGCGGCGAGCCGGGTGAGATCTACAACGTGTGCTCGGGCCGGGCGGTGGCCATGGCCGAGCTGCTGGACATGCTGGTGGCCCAGGCCACCGTCCCCATCCGCCGCTCCCTCGATCCGGCCCGGCTCCGGCCGGTGGAGCTGCCCGTTCTCCAGGGCTCGCACGCCAAGCTGACCGAGGCCACGGGCTGGGAGCCCGAGATCCCGCTGGCCCGGACGTTGGCCGACGTGCTGGCCGACGCCCGGTTGCGGGTCGGTCCTTGAGCCCGGCCGCTGTCCGTTCCTGATTCCCGCCGCCGAACACTTCGAGACGAGGTACCACGCATTATGACCAAGAGGGCACTGATCACCGGCCTCACCGGCCAGGACGGCTCCTACCTGGCCGAGCTCCTGCTCGACAAGGGCTACCACGTCACCGGCATGGTCCGCCGGTCCAGCACCGTCAACTTCGAGCGCATCGCCCACATCCAGGACGACATCGAGATCGTGCCCGGCGACCTGCTCGACGAGATGTCGCTGCGCCACGTGCTGGCCGCCGCCCGACCCGACGAGGTCTACAACCTGGCGGCCCAGTCGTTCGTGCAGACGTCATGGCAGCAGGCCGTGCTCACCGGCGAGACCACCGCCCTCGGCGTCACCCGCCTCCTCAACGCCGTGCGCGACGCCGGCGACGACGTCCGGTTCTACCAGGCGTCGTCGTCGGAGATGTTCGGCAAGGTGGTGGAGGTACCCCAGACCGAGCGGACGCCGTTCTACCCCCGCAGCCCCTACGGCGTGGCCAAGCTGTACGGCCACTGGATCACGGTGAACTACCGGGAGAGCTACGGGATGCACGCCTCCAGCGGGATCCTGTTCAACCACGAGAGCCCCCGCCGGGGCCTCGAGTTCGTGACCCGCAAGATCTCCAATCACGTGGCCCGAATCAAGCTCGGCCTGATCAACGAGCTGCGCCTGGGCGACCTCGACCCCCAGCGCGACTGGGGCTTCGCCGGCGACTACGTGGAGGCGATGTGGCTGATGCTGCAGCGCGACACCCCCAGCGACTTCGTGGTGGCCACCGGTGAGACCCATTCAGTGCAGGAGTTCTGCGAGCTGGCGTTCAAGCACGTGGGCCTCGACTGGCAGGACCACGTGGTGCAGGACCAGCGGTTCATGCGCCCGGCCGAGGTCGACCTGCTGATCGGCGATCCCAGCCGGGCCGCCGACGAGCTGGGATGGACGCCCCGCACGGGGTTCGCCCAGCTGGTGGGCATGATGGTGGAAGGCGACCTCGAGCTGGTGGCCCGCCAGCAGCGGGTGTAAGTGTCCCCCACGGGCCACGGGAGGACCTGAGCCATGCGGGTGGCAGTGGTGTGCGGTGGGGTCGGCGCGGCCCGCCTCCTCGTGGGTGTGCGCCGGGTCCTGCCGGCCGAGTCGATCGTCGCCGTGGCCAACGTGGGTGACGACCTGGAGCTGCATGGGCTGCACGTGTCGCCCGACCTCGACACGATCACCTATACGACCTCCGGTGCCGTCAGCCAGGAGCGGGGCTGGGGCCTGGAGGGCGAGACCTGGCAGGCCATGGACATGATCCGCCGCTACGGCGGGGTCGACTGGTTCAACCTGGGCGACCGGGATCTCGGCACCCACCTGTACCGCACCCACCGGTTGCGCCAGGGTGCCACCCTGGCCGAGGCCACGGCCGAGATCATCGCCGCCTGGGGGCTCGACTTCACCCTGCTGCCGGTCACCAACGACCGCCTGCGCACGATGGTGACCACCGTCGATGAGGGTGAGATCTCGTTCCAGGAGTACTTCGTTCGCCGCCAGCACGACGTGGCCGTGACGTCGGTGCGATTCGACGGGGCCGAGCTGACCCGGCCCGCCCCCGGCGTCCTTGAGGCGCTGCGGGACGCCGACCGGATCGTGGTGGCCCCCTCGAACCCGGCGGTGTCGATCGACCCGGTGCTGGCCGTGCCTGGGGTGCGGGCCGTCCTGGCCGAGCGGCGCGAGCACGTGATCGCCGTCTCCCCCATCATCGGCGGCCGGGCCCTCAAAGGGCCGGCCGACCGCTTGCTCACCGAGCTGGGCTACCCGGCATCGGCCGAGGGGGTGGCCAAGTGGTACGCCGATGTGGTGGGCACCCTGGTGATCGACACCGTCGACGCCGATCTGGCCCCCGCCATCGAGGCCCTGGGTCTCCACGTGATCGTGACCGACACCGTCATGTCGACTCCTGAGATCACCGACACCCTGGCCCGCACCACCTGCGGACTGAGCTGATCACCGCCGAACTCTGACACCAGCGCGCAAAACACAGCACGAGGCGCCACAGTTCGCCAACGCCTAGCCTGGACCCTCATGACGCGGAGCCTGTCCATCATCCCCATCGGGGGTCTGCCCGAGATCAGGCCCGGTGACGACCTGGCGCAGATGATCATCGACGCCTGCCAGGCCGACCCGGCCGGGCTCCAGGCCGACGATGTGCTCGTGGTGTCGCAGAAGGTGGTGTCGAAGGCCGAGAACCGCCTGGTGAAGGTGGACCCCGACGACCCCCTGGCCCACAAGCCGCTGGTGATCGAGGAATCGGCCCGGGTGCTGCGGCGCCGGGGTGATCTGATCATCTCCGAGACGCATCACGGCTTCGTGTGCGCCAACGCCGGGATCGACCGCTCCAACGTGGCGCCCGACATAGCCGCCCTCCTCCCGGAGGACTCCGACCGCTCGGCCCGCCGCCTGCGCGACGCCATCACCGGCCGGCTCGGGATCCGGGTGGCCATCATCGTGGCCGACACCTTCGGCCGCCCCTGGCGCCGGGGCCTGACCGACGTGGCCATCGGCTCGGCCGGCATCATGCCCATCCTCGACCTGCGGGGCACGAACGACGCCGTGGGCCGCGAGCTCCACGTCACCGAGGTGTGCCTGGTCGACGAGCTGGCCGGTGCCGCCGAGCTCGTTCGGGGCAAGGCCACGGGCATCGCCGTGGCCGTCATCCGGGGCGTCGATCCGGCCTGGTTCGCCGAAGGCAGTGTGGTGGGCGAGGTCGTCCGCCACCCGAGCGAGGACCTCTTCCGATAACCCTCTCCCCCACACCCGCCAGCCTGCCCCCGCTGATCCGGCACCTTCCGCCGGCCCCCGATCCCGACGCCTTGCTCGACGGGTTCGTCGACTTCGTGACCGGAGAGGGGCTCTCGCTCTACGAGGCCCAGGAGACGGCGATCCTGGAGCTGCTGGCCGGCAACAACGTGATCCTCAACACCCCCACCGGCTCGGGCAAGTCCCTGGTGGCGGCGGCCGCCCACTACGTGGCTCTGGCCGCCGGCCGCCGCAGCGTCTACACCGCCCCGATCAAGGCTCTCGTGTCGGAGAAGTTCTTCGCCCTGTGCCGGGATTTCGGGGCCGAGCGGGTGGGGATGATCACCGGTGACGTCCGGGTGAACCCCGATGCCCCCATCATCTGCTGCACGGCCGAGATCCTGGCCAACTGGGCGCTCCGGGACGGCATCGACACCGACGTCGACGTGGTGATCATGGACGAGTTCCACTACTACGCCGACCCCCAACGGGGCTGGGCCTGGCAGCTCCCCCTGCTCACCCTGGAGCACTGCCAGTTCCTGCTGCTGTCGGCCACCCTCGGCTCCACCCAGTTCTTCGAACGGGAGCTCACCCGGCGCACCGGCCGCCCCACCATGCTCGTGACCTCACCCCGCCGCCCGGTGCCCCTCCACTTCGAGTACCGCCACACCACCCTGCACCAGTCGGTCAGCGACCTGCTGGGCAGCGACCGGGCCCCCATCTACGTCGTCCACTTCACCCAGCGCGACGCCACCGAGGCGGCCCAGGGCTACCTCTCGCTCGACCCCCTGTCGAAGCCGGAGAAGGAACAGGTGCGGGCCGCCATCGGGCAGTTCCGCTTCGACTCCCCCTTCGGCAAAGAACTCCACCGCTACGTCCTGGCCGGCGTGGGCGTCCATCACGCCGGGATGCTGCCCAAGTACCGCCTGCTGGTGGAGAAGCTGGCCCAGGAAGGCCTGCTCAAGATCATCTGCGGCACCGACACCCTGGGTGTCGGGGTCAACGTGCCGATCCGCTCGGTGCTGTTCACCCAGCTCTGCAAGTACGACGGCACCGACATGCGGATCCTCACCAACCGGGAGTTCGCCCAGATCGCCGGGCGAGCCGGCCGCAAGGGCTACGACGACGAAGGCCACGTCTGGGTCCAGGCCCCACCCCACGTGGTGGAGAACCTCCGGGCCGACGCCAAGGCGGGGGCCAAGGCCGGTGACGGGGCCAAGAAACGCAAGGTGGTCAAGAAGAAGCCCCCCGAGCGGGGCTACGCCCACTGGACCGAGGACACCTACAACCGCCTGGTGGGGGGTCAGCCCGAGCAACTCACCTCGTCGTTCCGGGTCAACCACCAGATGGTGCTGACCCTGCTCGACCGGCCGGGCGACGGCTGCGCCGCCGTCCGCCATCTGATGGTGGACAACCACGAGACCCGCCGCCGCCAGCGCAACCACATCCGGCGGGCCATCGCCATCTACCGCTCGCTGGTGGAGGCCGGGCTGCTGGAGCGGCTCACCACCCCCGACGACCAGGGCCGGATGGTGCGGGTCATGCTCGACCTGCAGGACGAGTTCGCCCTCCACCAGCCCCTGTCGCTGTGGGCGCTGGAGGCCATCGCCCAGCTCGACGACGAGGTGTCGGCCGAGCAAGCGGCGACGGAGGCCGTGGTGGAGGCAGCGGCAGAGGCGGAGCAGCCGGAGGATCCGGTTGCCGCTCCGGCGGTCCGGGTGCTCGACGCCGAGACCCACGCCCTGGCCGTGCTGACCGTGATCGAGTCGGTGATGGAGAGCCCCGGGGTGGTGATCGCGGCCCAAGTTGAGCTGGCCAAGCGGGACCTGATGGCCGAGATGAAGAGCCAGGGGGTCGAGTACGAGGAGCGGATCGCCCGCCTGGCCGAGGTGGAGCCGCCGCGACCCCACAAGCAGTGGCTCTACCACTCCTTCGACGGCTTCCGGATCCACCACCCGTGGATCGGCTCCGACAACGTAGCCCCCAAGTCGATCGCCCGCGACCTCTACGAGAAGGTGATGACCTTCCGGGAGTACGTGGCCCACTACGGGCTCAAGCGGTCGGAGGGGGTGGTGCTGCGGTATCTTTCCGACGTCTACAAGGCGATGGTGCAGAACATCCCCGACGAGTACAAGACCGACGCCATCGTCGACCTCACCGAGTGGCTGGGCGAGGTAGTGCGCCACGTCGATTCGAGCCTGATCGACGAGTGGGAACGGCTGCGCAACCCCTCACCGGACGAGGAAGGCCCTGAGGTGCGGCCGCCGCAGGTCGACAGCCACGACGTGGCCACCAACCGCCGGGCCTTCACCGTGATGGTGCGCAACGAGGCCTTCCGCTGGGTGGAGCTGCTGTCCCGCCGCCGCTACGACCTGTTGCCGCTGGAGCCGGGGCGGGCCGACGGGCTGGAGGCCGACCTGGCCGACTACTGGGACGAGTTCGACGGCATCGAGACCGGCGGCGACGCCCGCAATGCCGCCCGCTTCGCCTACGACCACGGCTCGGGCCGGGTGGTGCAGATCCTGGTCGACCCCGACGGAACCGACGAATGGCGCTTCGCCGCCCAGGTGGACCGGGACGCCAGCCGGGAAGAGGGCCGGGCTGTGCTCCGTCTGGTGGCCGTCGGCCGCGCCGGCGATCCCGCGCTACTTCCGGGGGCTTGAAAAGCCCACCGGCCGGGCTACGCCCGCCGCCTAGCTCGTGGCCGAGGGAAGGGCCGAGGCTTCGGTCTCGATGCCGAGCGCCATGTTGATCCGGGTGCTGGAGTCGGCCTTCTCGGTACCGCCCACCCCGAAGACCATCTCGATCCCGTATTCCTCGCACACCGCCGTCTCGGGCACGACGACACCCGAAACCCGGTCTCCACCGTTGGCGAACACCAAGCGGTGGCTGTCGCCGTACTTCTCGGCCAGGAGGCGCAGTGAGGCCGAGACGGTGCGATCGGTGTCGACGGCGATGATGGCGTCGTCGACCGCCCGCAGGGCCTTCACGATCCGCAGGCGATCCTGCTCGTCGAGGATCACCTTGCCCTTCTTCATCCGCTGCTGCTCGTTGTTGTTGACGATGACGACGAGACGGTCGCCGTACTCCGCCCCGGCTTCGATCATGTCGAGATGGCCGATGTGGAGCGGGCTGAAGTAGCCGCTCAGGATCGTCAGCACTGGTTTGTCGACTGGGTCGGTCAAGGGAGATGCACCCGCTTCATCGTGTCGCCCGGCAGGTAGGAACTGAGCTGCGATGATACCCACCGGGGGTGACAGCTAACTTTCGGTCGACGATTTGCCCAGGTGGGAGGGCCGAACGGCTCACGACTGACGACCCCGGAGGGCGAGCAGAGTGGCGAACAGCTCCTCGTAGCGCTCGGCTTGCACCTCGGGCGACATCCAGCGTTCCACGTGGGCCCGGCCCCGGCGGCCCATGGCCTCCATCCCGGCCGGATCGGCCAGCAGCCGGTCCAGGGCGTCGAGGAAGGCCGGCGTGTCCTCGGGGCCCACAGCCAGCCCGGCCCCGGCCTCGGTCACCACGTTCGCCACCTCGCTGCCCTCATCGATGCTGGCCAGGATGGGCCGGCCGCTGGCCAGCGCCCCGTAGAGCTTCGACGGGGTGCTGGACCGGGCCAGACCCCGCTTGAGCAGGATGAGCTGGAGGTCGGCGGCCCCCAGCAACTCCCCCACCTGGTCGCGGGGCACGAAGTCGGCCACAGTCACGTTGGGCCGCCCGGCGGCCCAGGCATCGACCTCGGCCCGGGCCGCCCCCTCCCCGTTGATCACGAAGTGGACGTCGGCCCGGCTGGCGAAGCGCTCAGCCGCCGCCCGGATCATGTCGAACGGCTGCGACAGCCCCACGTTGCCGGCGTACATCACCACGGTCTTGCCCATGAGGCCGTGTTGACGGCGGTAGCCGTTCTCCCGCTCCACCACCGCCACCCGGTCGAGATCCACGAAGTTGTGGATGATCGACACCCGGCCCTGGGCGGCGGGCTCCATCTTGGCCCGCACGTTGTCGGCCTGGTCGTCGGACAGCACGGTGACGGCGTCCGCCCGCCGGTAGAGCGACCGCTCGTGCCGTCGGGCCAGCGAGATCACCCGGGGGTTGGTGAGGGCCCCCAGGTCAACCGCAACGTCGGGGAAGATGTCCTGCACGTTGAACACCATGGGGATCCGCCATCGCCGGGCCACGATCCAGGCGGCGTCGCCCAGGAAGATCGGGGGCGACATGGCCAGCACGGCGTCGTGACGGCCCAGCGTGAGAGCGGCCCCGGCGGCCAGCGCGGTGAAGCCGACAAAGCCGACGGCCCGGGCCGCCACGTTCGACTTGTCGGTGGGGAAGGGCCACACGCGCACGATCCGGCCCCAGGCCACCCGCTCGGAGCGCCATGGCCGGCCCCGCCACTCGGGTTCGACGTCGTGCTCCTTGTACCAGGGCAGCGACGTCACCACACTCAGTTGGTGGCCCCGTTTGGCCAGCCCCTCCACCAGCCGGGTCATGACCTCGCCGGTGGCGGCGTGCAGATCGGGCTCGAAGTGGGGACACAGGATGAGGAGCTTCATCGACCCTCCAACGCGTCTCGGTAGGCGGTGGCCAGCTCCCGCCCGGCTTGGAGCCAGGAGAAGCGGGCGGCCCGGACCAGGCCGTCGGCCCGGAGCCGATCGGCCAGGCCCGGCTCGTCCAGCACACGGGCCACTGCGGCGGCCAGAGCCGCGGGGCGGCCCGGCGGGACCAGCAGGCCGGCGTCGCCCACCACCTCGGGCAGGGCCCCGGCGGTGGTGGCCACCACCGGGCAGCCTCGGGCCATGGCCTCCAGGGCCGGGTTGCCGAATCCCTCGTAGACCGAGGGGAACACGAGAGCGGCGGCCGAACGATACAGAGCGTCGAGCTCCTCGGCCGGCACCCGGCCCAGCAGGTGTACCCGGTCGGCCAGGCCCAGGTCGCTCACGAGACGCTCCAGCGCCGGCGTCTCGGGCCCGGGCCGCCCGGTGCACACCAGGTGCAGGTCGGCGAAGCGGGACCGCAGCCGGTCGAGGGCGGCCACGGCGTCGGCGTGGCGCTTGTGGGCGTAGGCGATCGCCGGCAGCAGCAGATATCGGCCGTAGCGGGCCCGGAGAGCGGCGTCGGCCCCGTCGTCGAGCACGCCGGGCTCGGTGGGCTCGTGGCCGTGGTGGACCACCCGCACCCGCTCCGCCGGCACGCCGAGGAGCCCGGTGATCGTGCCGGCGGTGAACTCGCTGGGGCACAGCACGAGCCGGGCCGCCCGTACCGAGCGGGGCACCATGGAGCCCAACCAGCGCCGTTTGAGAGCGGAGAAGTTCTCCGGCATCTCCAGGGGCTGCAGGTCGTGGATCGTGACCACCGACGTCTGCGACCGCACCAGCGGCACCACGCCCCCGGCGTGGTGCACCAGGTCGTCGTGGCGGCTGACGGCCGCCAGCCAGCTGTTCTCGGCCCCGATCCGCATCCCCTTGGACCCGGAGCGGATGGGCGACACGCGGGTCTCGAACTGGCGGGCCAGGTGGGGGTGGGTCTCGAACAGATCGGGGCCGCCGTAGAGGCGGAGCCACAGGTCGTCGGCGCCGAGCTGGTCGAGCGCCCCCAACAGCCGCAGCGTGTACTCCTCTGATCCTCCCACCACCCCCGGAACCAGCCACAGGAGGTTGACGCCGACCGTCACCATCGCTGCCATCTAATCAGCCCGGACACCGGTTGCGGCGACGTCGGCGAACACGGCGGCGTAACCGGCAGCGGTGGCGCTCCAGCTCATCTCGGCCGCCCGCCCCAGGCCCCGCTGGCTGAGGTCGGCGGCCAGGGCCGGGTCGTCGATCACCGAGGCCACGGCGGCGGCCAGGGCGTCGACGTCGAGCGGATCGACGAGCAGGGCGGCGCCGCCCGCCGCCTCGGCCGTTGCGGTGTCGGCGCTGGTGACCACCGGCGTTCCCTGGGCCATCGCCTCCAGCACGGGCAGCCCGAAGCCTTCGAGCAGCGAGGGGAACACGAACACGGCGGCCCCCCGGTACAGGGCGCCCAGCTCGGCGTCTCCCACCGGACCCAGCCGGTGCACCCGGCCTCCCAGCGGGGCCAGAACGTCCCGGCCGTCGAGGTTCCAGCCCGACGGTCCCACCACGGCCAGCGGCAGGTCGGGCACCTGGCCGATCGCCGCCACCAGCCGTTCCAGGTTCTTGCGGGGCTCGAGCGTGCCGACCCACAGGGCGAAGGTGGCGGGCAGCCCATGCCGGCGCCGGGCCGCTTCGGCCTCGTTGTCGGCCACCGCGGTGGCGTCGACCCCCCACGGCACCACCCGGACCCGGGCCGGATCGAGCCCATGGCGGGCGCAGTCGTCGGCCACGACCTGGGAGGGGCAGACCACCGACGCCGCCCGCTCCCCCACCGCGGCCCAGGCCCGGGGGAAGAAGTCCCGCCCCCGCCGCGAGCTGCGCTCGGGATGGTCGAGGAAGCCCAGGTCGTGGACAGTGGCGACCACCGGCGCCCGGCTGGGGGCCATCACCATGGCGGCCGCCCATACCACGTCAACCGGACCTGTCCACGGCTCGACCCGGGGCCAGCCCAGCCGGAGCCAACTCTCGTAGAGCAGGGGCCGGGGCAGCGGGGCGAACGGCACCGGCCCGAGATCCCCCAGGCCCGGGGGTCGGCGGCGGGACGGCCGGTGCCAGGCCGCCACCAGAGCGGCCTCGATCCCGCCGTCGCCTGTGGTTCCGGCCTCGGCCAGGGCCCGGAGGGTGCCGTAGGTGGCCCGGCCCGTACCGCCGGGAACGCGGTGCCAGAACTGCTCGACCGGTACCCCGACGCGGATCATCGCCCTGATTCTGCCAAGCCCCAGCGGAACTCTGACGCCCGGTGCTGTCCGGCTGGCTCCCCGGTCAGAGTTCCGGGTTCGTGCTCAGAGACCGAGGACCGACTGGAACCAGGCGGCGGTCCGGGCCACGCCTTCCTCCAGCGACACCGTGGGCTTCCACGACAGCTTGGCGTTGGCCTCGGTGAGGTCGGGCCGGCGCCGGGTGGGGTCGTCGGCCGGCAGCGGAGCGAAGGTGATCTCGCTGGCCGAGTTCGTCACCTTGATCACGACCTCGGCCAGCTCCAGCATGGTGAACTCACCGTCGTTGCCGATGTTGATCGGGCCCGTGTGCTCGCCGTCGAGCAGGGCCAGATGGCCCCGCACCTGGTCGTCCACGTAACAGAAGCTGCGGGTCTGGGAGCCGTCGCCGTACACGGTGAGAGGCTGGCCCTGGAGGGCCTGGGTGATGAAGTTCGAGACCACCCGGCCGTCCTCGGGGCGCATCCGGGGACCGTAGGTGTTGAAGATCCGCACCACCCGGACGTCGACCCCCCGGGCCCGGTGCCAGGCGAACGTGAGGGCCTCGGCGAACCGCTTGGCCTCGTCGTACATCGAGCGGGGCCCGTTGGGGTTCACGTTGCCCCAGTACGTCTCGGGCTGGGGGTGGACCAGCGGATCGCCGTACACCTCGCTGGTGGAGGCGAGGAAGAACCGGGCGCCCTTGGCCTCGGCCAGCTCCAGGCAGTTGCGGGTGCCGATCGAGCCGACGTCGAGGATCTCGATCGGGATCCGCTCGAAATCAACCGGTGAGGCCGGAGAGGCCAGGTGCATCACCCGGTCCACCGGGCCCTTGACCCACAGCTGGTGGGACACGTCGTGCCGGATGAAGTCGAAACCGTCATGGCCGATCAGGTGGGCGATGTTGTCGGCGTTGCCAGTGACCAGGTTGTCGACGCAGATCACCTCGTCACCCCGCTCCAGCAGGGCCTCGCACACATGCGAGCCGACGAAACCCGACCCACCAGTCACCACCACACGCGCCATATCGTCTCCTGCTGCTGTTACGCCCGTGTTCAGGATGCCGTAATCAGCGGCCGACTCCGCGGTAGACGAATCCCCGTCGCCGGGGGATCGTCGGCTCCAGCAGGTTGCGGGCATCGACGATCGAACGGCGGGCCATGATCTCGGCCATCTTGTCGAAGTCCAGCTCCACGAACTCGTCCCATTCGGTCATGATGGCCAAGACCGACGCCCCCTCGGCTGCGGCGTAGGGGTCCGACGTGAGCTCCACGTCGAGGTCGGGGTAGGTGCGGGCCAGGCGGCCGTCGTCGGCCATCACGGCCGGATCGTAGGCCTTCACCTTCACCCCGGCCGCCAGCACCCGGCGCAGCACCTCGATCGAGGGGGACTCCCGCAGATCGTCGGTGCCGGCTTTGAACGTGAGCCCGAGGAAGGCCACATGGGTGGAAGCGGCGACGGTGGGGTCGATGGCGTCGAGCACCTTCTGGGCGGTGCGATCGAACTGGTCGTCGTTCACCTTCAGCACCTGATCGAGGAAGCTGAAGTCGTACCCCGCCTCCTTGGCGATGTTGGCCAGGGCCCGGGTGTCCTTGGGGAAGCAGCTGCCGCCCCAGCCCGGGCCGGGACGCAGGAACTCCCGGCCGATGCGGGAGTCGTAGCCCATGCCGAGCACCACGTCGTTCACGTCGGCCCCCACGGCCTCACACAGCGTGGCGATGGCGTTGACGAACGACAGCTTGGCCGCCAGGAAGGCGTTGGAGGCGTACTTGATGGTCTCGGCCGACACCGGATCGGTGACCATGATCGGTGCGGCGATGCGGGCGTACAGCCCGGCTACCCGAATGGAGGCCTCGGTGTCACGCGAACCGATCACCACCCGATCGGGGTGGAGGAAGTCCTGCACGGCGGTGCCCTCGCGCAGGAACTCGGGGTTGGAGACGACGGTGACGTCGGGCCGGTTCAGCACCCGTCCCACGACCCGGGTGGAGCCCACCGGCACGGTCGACTTGTTGACCACGATGCTGTTGGTCGGCAGCACGGGGGCGATCTCTGCCGCCGCCGCCTCCAGGTAGCTCAGGTCGGCCGCCCCGTCCTCGCCCTGGGGGGTGGGGACGCACAGATAGTGGAACTCGGCGTTCTTGGACGCCTCGGCCGCACCCACCACGAAGCGCAACTGCCCGGAGCGGATGCCCTCGTCGACCAACCGGTCGAGGCCCTTCTCCACGATCGGGATCTCGCCGGCGTTGAGCCGGGCGATCTTCCGCTCGTCGATGTCGGCGCAGATCACCTCGTGACCGAGGTGGGCAAAGCACGCTCCGGTGGTGAGTCCCACGTACCCGGTGCCGATGATCGCAATGGTCGCCACGTTGTCCTCCTGCAGGCCTGGCCTGCCAGCTCTGACCTCGCGCCCCACACAGGTCTGTATTGAGATTTGATGAAGCCTAAGCCGGACAACCCACCGTCGAGGTGGGCGATTCTGCGGGTTGTCAAACCCCGGCGGCCGATGGCCCAGGAGCGGGCAGGACCGCCAGTAAGGTACCTTCACCAAGCTCCACAACCGCTGTGACCTGGGTGAACACGTTGCTCACACCGCGACTGGAGCTGGCCGTGAGCGTCTCGCCGGCCAGTGGCCAGGCGACGCCGGTGGCGATCACGCCCAGGGCATCGCCGTTGATCGGTAACAAACTGAGCAACTGCCCCGGCTCGCCCTCCAGGCGCCGGCGAAGCCCCGGGTGGACCACGGCGATGCGGGCCCCGTCGATCCAACCCTCGAGGGGCACGGCCGCCCATCGGGGGCTGGCCAGCACGCCGATGTTGGCCAGGAAGTGGTCGATCCGCCCACCCCCGATACCGGCCACCACGATCCGTTCCGGGGCCAGCGTCACCGCCCGGACCAGGGCCAGCTCCAGATCGGTCTGGGCTTTGTCTGCCGGATGGCGCTCGATGGCGATGCCCTCGGCCTCGGCCCAGGCCAGGGCGGCGGGCGACACCGAGTCGAGGTCGCCCACCACCAGTTCCGGCCGCAACCCCAGGGCCCGGGCATGATCCAGCCCGGAGTCGGCGACGATGCAGCGCACCCCGCCCACCGGCAGGGCCGACAGCAGCTCGGGACCCGGCTCGCTACCCCCGGCCAGGAGCAG
>CADEDH010000082.1:0-7748 GCA_902826025.1 uncultured Actinomycetes bacterium | reverse complement strand
GATTAGTGGGTCGCTCCCGGATGGTTCGGCTCCACCCCTGGCCGGTACGGTGGCGGGCGATGTTGAAGCGCACCCTGTTCGAGCCCGAGCACGACCTGTTCCGGGAGTCGTTCCGGGCCTTCGTGGAGCGGGAGATCGTGCCCAACGCCGACTCCTGGGAGCAGGCCGGCATCGTCGACAAGGCCATGTTCCGGCGGGCCGGCGAGAACGGCTTCCTGGGCATGGAGATCCCCGAGGCGCTGGGCGGGGGCGGGGTGGACGACTTCCGCTTCAACGTGATCATCGATGAGGAGATCCAGCGGGCCGGCGTGATGGCGTCGGGCATGTGCATCACGCTCCACAACGACATCTGCCTGCCCTACTTCACCGATCTCACCGACGACGAGCAGAAGGCCCGGTGGCTACCCGGCCTGGCCTCGGGTGAGCTGATGGCGGCGGTGGCCATGACCGAGCCCGGGACCGGCTCCGATCTGGCCGGTATCCGCTCCACGGCCATCCGCGACGGCGACAGCTACATCCTCAACGGGGCCAAGACGTTCATCACCAACGGGATCAACTCCGACGTGGTGATCGTGGCGGCCAAGACCGACCCCACCCAGGCCCACCGGGGCATGAGCCTGCTGGTGGTTGAGGAGGGCATGGAGGGCTTCAGCCGGGGCCGCAACCTCGACAAGGTGGGTATGCACGCCCAGGACACCGCCGAGCTGTTCTTCAGCGACGTCCGGGTGCCGGCGGCCAACCTGCTGGGCGGCGAGGAAGGCCAGGGTTTCTTCCACCTGGTGCGCAACCTGCCCCGGGAGCGGCTGTCGCTGGCGGTGGGGGCGGTGGCCCACGCCTGGGCCGCCTTCGGCTGGACGGTGGAGTACTGCAGGGAGCGTCGGGCCTTCGGCCAGCCCATCGGATCGTTCCAGAGCGCCAAGTTCACCCTGGCCGAGATGAAGACCGAGCTCGACGTGGCCCAGGTCTTCATCGACCGCCAGACCCAGGCCTATCTCGACGGCGAGTTGTCGGCCGACGATGCCGCCGAGGCCAAGTGGTGGTGCTCCGACCTCGAGTTCCGGGTGGTCGACCGCTGCCTCCAGCTGTTCGGCGGCTACGGCTACATGGAGGAGTACCCCATCGCCCGGGCCTTCCGTGATGCCCGGGTGCAACGCATCTACGGCGGCACCAACGAGATCATGAAGGAGATCGTGGGCCGCTCTCTGGGCTTCTGACAGCCGTATGCGTGTTCGCCGGAGGCGAACACGAGGAACCCGAAGGGTTCACCTACGCTCTGCCCGACACGACGGCCAGCAGGTCGTCGGCCATGGTGGCGATCTCGGCAGCGGAGGCCATGGTGACGCCAACGGCGTCGCGGGTCTCACCGGCGGCCACGGCCACGTCGGCCATGCTGCGGGCGATGTCGCCCGTGCCGTCGGCGGCGTGCGAGACGCTGCGGCTGATCTCCGCCGTGGCCACCGTCTGCTCCTCCACCGCCGACGCAATCGTGCCCGAGATCTCCTGGATCCGGTCGATCGTCTCGCTGATGCGGCTGTTGGCGTCGACGACGTTCACGGCGTCGGAGCGGATGGTGTCGATCTGGTCCGAGATGGCCTCGGTGGCCTGTGCCGTGCGCTGGGCCAGTTCCTTCACCTCGTTGGCCACCACGGCGAAGCCCCGCCCGGCCTCGCCGGCCCGGGCCGCCTCGATCGTGGCGTTCAGGGCCAGCAGGTTCGTCTGCTGGGCCACGGAGCGGATCACGCCGATCACCTCGCCGATCTCACCGCTCGAGTCGCCCAGTCGTGACACCGACCTCGACGACGCCCGGGCGGCGTCCACCGCCTCGGTGGCGATCGACGACGCCTCGACCGCCACCTCGGCCACGTGGCGGAACGAGGCGTCGAGCTCCACCGTGGCCGCCGCCACCGTCGACACGCTCGACGAGACCTCCTGGCCGACGGCCGAGGTCGACACGGCCCGTTCGGAGGTCCGCTCGGCACTCTGGCCCATCGTCCCGGCCACCTCGCTCAGCTCGGCCGCCGCCCGACGGGCCCGCTCGGCCACCCGGCGGATCGGGCTCGACACGCTGCGTCCGAGCCACAGGGCCACGATCAGGATGAGCACTCCGCCCCCCACGGTCACGGCCAGGACGAGATCGCGCAGACCGTTGGCGCCAGCCGCAGCGGACGCCCGGTCCTGGCTCACCACCACCCCCCAGCCGTAGCCGGCGAATCCCAGCGCCCCGTTGGCTTGGGCGTAGCCGTCGAGGACCGTGGTGCCGTCGGCGGTGCGGGCCGGCAGGTAGCCGGCGGCGTCGTCCTCCACCGCCCGGGCCGCGGCCCGGCGTCCGGCCTCGATCATGTTGTCCTGGAGCGGCTCAGCGCCGTCGGACGAGGCGAGCACCAGGCCGTCGGCCTCGACCAGCACCGTCCGCACGGAGTCGACACCGCTGCGCAGCAGGTCGTCGCGGGTGCCGGACATGATCTCGCCCACGATCCGATCGAACGAGGCGTCGTTGTGCCAGACCCCCACCACCGCCCCGTCGGGCCCGTAGATGGGGGCCGTGAATGGCAGGGTGATCCGGCTGTCGCCGTAGACCTCGTTCACCAGCGGGTTGCGCTCGGCGCCGCTGTACAGGGTGCCGCCTTCCGGGATGCCGCCTCCGGTCGCGGTCTGGAACCAGGCCTGGTCCGACACGTCCGCTCCCACCAGGCCGGCCGTGGCGACGGGAGATCCCGTACGGTCGACGGTGTTGGCGGCCTTGATCCGGCCGTCGAGGTCCACCACCAGCATCAGGTCGTAGATGCTGTAGGTGCGGGTGAGGAAGTCGGCCATCTCGGTGGCCTCGGCCCTGGTGCCCCGGGCCAGGGGGTTGGCGGCGAAGGCCTGCACGTCGCCGTAGCGCTCGAACAGATTGCGGTCGATGGTGTCGCCGGCATTGGACGCCGCCACCTGCATGCGCTGCCCGGCGGCGTCGACCAGCGTCTGGCGCGCCTGACCCACGGCAACCCAGCCGACCACGACAGCGGGGGCCAGACCTATCACGAGGAAAGCGACCACGAGCCGGCCCTGAAGGCTGCGGAGAGGCACACGAGGCGTCATGATTGGACCCGTCGGACGCAGCCCGCCCCGCATGAGGACCTGTTCGAACGGCTCGTCAGGCCCCGTGCAGCCAGGGGGTGTGGCACACGCCGATCAGCAGCCCCTCCGGCCCCAACAGGCGGGCCAGGGTCTGGCCCCAGGGCTCGGTCCGGGCGCCGTGGAGGAGCCGGTGGCCGGCCGCTTCCAGCTCGGCGGCCGCCGCCGCCACCGCCGCCTCGTCGGCCACCTCCAGCTCGATGGTGGCCTGGGGCACAGGTACGTCGGGGGGCCAGACGTCGGTACCGAAGCACGACCGGGCGGCATCAGCCAGCGGCCACACCCCGAGGTGCTTCGTACCCCCGAAACCGTCGACGGCGATGTAGTCGTCGGACACGTCGGCCAGGGGCAGGCCGAGGATGTCGCGGTAGAAGCGTTTGCCGGCAGCCGGCTCGGGTTCGATGGGGGCCACACCGGCCACGAAGAGGATCTCCATGGCCCCAGTGTCTACCGGCGTCGAGGGCGCGGATTGTACGGAACGGTCATCGCTCGCCCGGGGCCGGCCCGGTGGCGGGCCGGTGCTGAGCGGGGGTGCGGCCGGTGAGAGCGACGCAATCCCGCCACAGGTGGGCCTCGGCGTAGAAGCCGGCAGCCGCTCCCATCTGGGCCGGCGGTACGGCGGGGGCCCCGGCGGCCAGCCGGCTGAACCGGTCGAGGCGGGTGATCCGCCGGTAGAAAGCCGGGCCGTAGCCCATGGCCGCCCCGAAGCGGCGGCGGAGCTGGCGGGGTCCCAGACCGAGCCCGTCGGTGTCGTCGCCCCGCTCCAGTCGCGACACGGCCGCGGTGACCAGCGGGTCGGGGCGACGATCGGCTCCGGCTACGGCCACCACGGCGCCGGCCAGGGCCCGGGCCGCTTCGGCGGGCCCGTCGGCCAGCGCCAACGCTTCGTGGAGCCGGCAGATGGTGGCTGCCGGCCAGATGTCGACCAGGGGAACCAGGGTGTCGGCCGCTTCGGTGGCCGGCGCTCCGAGCAGGGCCGGCGCCAACCCGGGCCGGAGCCGCACGCCGACCACCGAGGCGGCGGCCAGCGATACCGGATGGGGCCTGGTGTCGGGCCCGGCCAGCCAGGGTCGATGGCCGGGCGCCCACATCACGTCGATGGCCCCGTCGGGCACCACGGTGCCGTTGCCGGTGACCGGGACGGTCCACCAACCATGGAGTTGCTCGCCGGCAGGGCCGGAGAACCGGCCCTGCAGGACCGGGGCGATCACGGACGGGTGACTTCCCCGGCGGTCGTGGGCGATGCCGTGGTGGTTGCGGTCACCCCGTCGACCGGAGGTAGCTGGCGCCGCCAGTCGCTGTGGCTGGCCTGCCAGATCAACAGGGCGGCCATGCAGACGAACACCATGATCATCGAGAAGGCCACCACCACAGGGCCCCGCCGCCACAGCGGGAGCTCCGGGCCGGGCGCGATCGCCGGCGGGTCGTCGACGATGATGTCGGGCATGGGGCCGCCTCCTGGGGGGTCGTCTCAGCTCAGCGTAGGCCGGTCGCCCGCTCCCCGGCTGACCAGCACCGCGCGCCGACCGAGCCCCGGGACCGTCAGCGACGGAATTTGCGGTCCCGGCCGGCCTTGGCCGCCAGCATCCGCTGGTCGGCCTGCTCCAGCGCCACCGCCAGGTCCTCGGCCGGGCCCAGCCACGACAAACCGATCGAGCACCCGACCCGGTGGGTGATGCCCTCCACGGAGATCGGCTCGGTGACGGCCAGCTCGATCCGGCTCGTCAGAACGGCCACCGTGTCGGCGTCCACCGCGGCCAGCACGACGATGAACTCGTCACCTCCGATGCGGGCCACGAGATCACCCTCCCGCACCAGGCGACCGAGACGGGCCGCCACCGCCTGGAGCACCGCATCGCCGTGGTGGTGGCCGTGCTCGTCGTTGACCGCCTTGAACCGATCGAGATCGAGGTAGAGCACAGCCAGGTCGCCGGCCCGGGGGCCCCGTTCCAGAACGGCCTCGGTGAGGGCCCGGCGGTTCAGGAGACCGGTGAGGGGATCCGATGAGGCCGCCACCCGCAGCCGGCCGCTGGCCAGGCGGAGGTCGTCGACCCGCTGCTGCACGTAGGCCCCCACCAGACCGGGAGCCGGCATCCGCAGGCTGGGATCGTCGAGATCGCCGGCTGCCATGGCCATGATCTGACGTTCCAGGTGGCGGAGCCCGTCGGCAACGTCCTCGATCGTGGCCCCCAGGCGGGCCAGCTCGTCGTGGCCCCCGATCGCCACCGGATCACCCTCGATCTCGCCGCTGGCCACGGCGGCCACCCGCTCCGTGAGCCGCCGCAGCGGCCCGGTGATCGACCGCAGGATCCAGCCGGTGAGGGCGAGGGCCAACACGGTGAACCCCCCGCCGACGAGCAGCAGCTGGTGGCGCGACCGGTCGGCGCCATCGGCGGTGGCGGCCAGTTCGGCCCGCACCTGGGCCACCGCCTCGGAGGCGATCTGCATGATGCGCTGCTGCAGGTTCAGCGCCCGGCCCATGAGGTCGGTCAGCTCGTTCAGGCCCATCGGCTCGTCCCGTCCGGCGGCGATGCCCTGGCCCCGGGCCACGGCCTCGGTCCACTTGGTGTTGTCGTCGGACGCCAGCACCTGGGCCACCTGGGCCCGCAGGTCGGGCGGGAGGCCGAGCACCACCCGTTCGGTGGCGTTGGAGCGCTCGCCCGACAGCTGGGCCAGCTGGTCGGCGGTGGCCACCGGGATACCGGCCAGCGTGGGGAACAGGCGGGCGAACTCCACCTGCCCCGCCCGCATGGCGTCGATCGAGCTCATGTAGGTGATCCAGGCATCGGACGACGACGCCTGGGCCAGGTCGGCCAGGGTCAGGTCGGCGGCGCGGCGAGCGGCCTCGGCCGCCGTGAGCAGATCGGGGCTCACCGACCCCACCTCGACGGCCGCCACCAGCGCGTCGGTGGACGACCGTTGGCGCTCGAAGGCCTCCCACGTGGCCTCACCCACCATGGCCCGGGCCGGGCCCGCCATCTGCCGCCTGACGTCGTCGGCCGCCTGGAAGTTGACGGCGAAGGTCTGCCAGTAGGTGTCGAGCACGATCCGGTAGAGGGGGCTGACGTCCATGCCCCGGGCCTGCGTCGCCACGGAAGCTGCTTCCGGCAGCACATTCAGGGACTGGGCCCGGGCCAGTTGCTCCAGGGCCTCGGTGCGGGCCAGCTCCGAGCGGGCCTCGGTGGCCACCTCGATGCGCGCCGCGGCGTCGTACCCCACCACCGTCACCAGCGCCACCACCGGCACCAGCACGGTGAGCAGCAGCCGCACGCGCAGCGAAATGGCACTCAGCATCCGACCACCGGTATCGGCGCGCCTCAGCCCGAGGTGTAGAACAGGACCATGACGTACAGCGGGGGGCAGGCGGAGGGCAGCGTGGAGTCGATCGAGCGGGAAGCGGTGGCCCAGTTCACGGTGCACGCCGAAGCCTTCGCCCGGGCCGCCGTGGTGAACGACGAACGGGCGCTCGACGTGCTGGCCGGGCTGGCCGCGGCCGGGCCCGGCGACCGCGTGGTCGACGTGGCGTGCGGGCCCGGCATCGTGACCTGCCGCCTGGCCGCCGGCGGGGCGACCGTGGTCGGGGTGGACCTGACTCCGGCCATGCTCCGCCTGGCCGCCGGCCGGGTCGAGGCCGCCGGCTGCGGGGCGTCGACCGCCTTCGCCCTGGGCCGGATGGACCGGCTGCCGTTCCCCGCCGCCTGCTTCGATGTGGTGGTCAACCGCTACGCACTGCACCACGCCGCCGAGCCGGAACGGGTGGCGGCCGAACTGGGGCGGGTGGCCGCTCCCGACGGACGCCTGGTGATCGTCGACTTCGCCGCCACCGAGGAACGCGAGGCGGCCACGGCCTACGACGAGGCCGAGCGCCGCCGGGATCCGTCGCACGTGCGGAACCTGACGGCGGCCGAGCAACAGGGCCTGTTCACCAGCCGAGGCTGGCGGCTGGCCGAGGTGATCCCCTACCGGGTGACGGCCAGCCTCGGCGCCGTGCTGGCCAACTCGCACGGGCCCGACCATGCCGGTGTGCAGTCGCGGTTCGAGGCGTCACTGGGCGGCCATGGCCTGGGGGTCGACGCCCGACGCCAGGGCGACGACATCGTGTTCGACTACCCGCTGGTGGCCCAGCTCTTCCGGCGCTGAACGATCAACCGGCCACGGCGCTGCCGTGGCCCTGGGCCCGCAGCGCGGCCCGCAGGCGCTCGGCCACCTCGTCGAGGGCGTCGGCCCGGGCCGAAGGGTCGGCGTGGCGGAAGTCGAAGTCCGCCATCGAGTCGGTTGGCATCACGTGAATGTGGGTGTGGGGCACCTCGTAGCCGGCCACCAGCATCCCGATCCGCTCGCAGGGGAAGGCGGCCCGCTGGGCCCGCCCGACATGGCGGGCCACGGTCATGAGGTGGGTGGCGGTGGCCTCATCGAGGTCGACCCAGTGATCGACCTCGGCCCTGGGAATCACCAGGCAGTGCCCGACATGGAGGGGCCGGATGTCC
The DNA here is from genome assembly GCA_902826025.1 of uncultured Actinomycetes bacterium. Classification (GTDB taxonomy): domain Bacteria; phylum Actinomycetota; class Acidimicrobiia; order Acidimicrobiales; family SZUA-35; genus CADEDH01. The sequence goes on along the minus strand of CADEDH010000082.1, from coordinate 144 downwards.
ACCATGACGACACAGACGTCGTCGTCCCACACGATGCGTCCCGGGATCTCGCCGGCGATGATTCGGGAGAAGATCGAAGCCATGGCCGGCAGCGTAGCTGCGGGCCGGGGATGGGGCCCCGGCCCAGACGGGGCCCGGGGGCGC
>CADEDH010000081.1:19909-27891 GCA_902826025.1 uncultured Actinomycetes bacterium | reverse complement strand
TGCCCGGCTGGAGCCAGGCCGCACCGTGACCGTCGAAGACGCCCCACCGTTGTAGAACCCCACTCCAGGGGTTCCCGCGGGAGGAAACCGCCGCTGCGTCGCATGGAACGTTTCAGGGCGGTCAGAAGTCTAGGAACGTGACCATGCACCGGGGGCGATCGAGAGCCTCGCAGCAGGCCGGCGGCCGTGATGGGCCTCTTCGACCGGGGTGGGAGGCGAGCGAGCGCTCAGAGTCACCTCCGTTCGTCGCTGGTGAGCTGGCGGCCGACTTCGAGGCGTTCTATGCCCGGCACCGCAACACGGTGGCGCGGACGCTGGCCTTGGGTTTCAACGACCCCGACCTGGGGTTCGAGGCCGCCGACGAAGCGATGGTCAGGGCCTACCGGAACTGGTCGGAGGTTTCCAGGTACGCCAACCCCGAGGGCTGGGTGTTCAAGGTCGGTCTGAACTGGGGTCGCTCCTGGCTTCGCCGCCGGCTCACTGCGACGGTCAAGGCCCCGCTGCTGGTGGGCCGCCGAACGTCGCCCACCATCGAAGAGCTGGCCACCGATCCCGATCTGGCTCGGGCTGTCGCCAGCTTGAAACAGGATCACCGCATCGTCGTGGTGCTGCGCTTCGAGCGGGACTACACGGTGACGCAGATAGCCGAGACGCTGGGCGTCGCCGAAGGCACCGTGAAGAGCCGGCTCAGCCGAGCCCTCGATCTGCTCGCCGGCGAACTGGCGACGACGAGACCGGAGGAGCACCGATGACACTCGAAGATCGCCTCTCGACCTACCTGAAGGACACATCGACCAAGCTGGCGGGCCGACCGGCTCAGGTCGACGTCATTGTCGCTGCCGCCAGGCCCCGACGCCTTCTCCCCCGCTTCCTCCTCGCCGGTGGGCTACTCGCCGCCGGCCTCGTCGTGGTTGGTGTGCTGATGGCCCCTCCCCGGCGCGATGAGCCGGACCAGCCAACGAGGGTGGTCGTCTCACCCTTCGCGGAGTTGGATGGTCGCCGGGCGGCCACGAACGAGAAGCTCGTCTTCACCGTGACGAGCGAGACGCCGTCCTACTGGCGGATCGCGTCTCTCGACGTCTACCAAGATGGTATTTGGAAGGCCGCCGGCAATTTCTCCGCCTCCACCCCCAGTCTCGACGAGGCTTCGACCCGGCAGGGCGACCGACTGACGATTCGCCATGACGTCGAGGTCGTGGACCTCGACGCCATCTGGCTACCAGCGGCACCTGAACCTGTTCAGATAGCGGTCGACGATGGGGCTCCCATCACTGTGAACCGGGAGACCAACACCATGACTGTTCCCAACGAGCGTCTCGACAGCAATGGGTTGCGCTACTCGGTCGTTTCCAGCGCAGCGGTACCCACTCCGGACCAACTCCGAGGCGCCCCTCGGGTCGACCCCGAGATCGTCGGCCCGACCTACACGTCGCCAGACGGAGTCCCGGCCGAGATCCAGGCCCACGCGCACGAGCTGGCCGCAGGATTGACGACCGACTACGACAAGGTGATCGCCATCCTCGATCGTCTGCGGTCGTTCACCTACGTTGCTGACCCGGAAGCCGCGCCCGGCGGAACGGACTCGGCAGTCCGCCTCCTGGAGGCGCGGGAAGGGTCCGACGGAGACTTCGCCAGCGTCATGGCTCTACTGGCCCGAGCGCTGGGCATCCCGAGCCGGGTAGCCATCGGATTCACTCCCGGTGAACCGGTCGACGGCTCTGGCAGCACCGCACCGGGGCCCGTCACCTTCGAGGTGACCAACGACGACGCCCACGCCTGGACCGAGATCTACTTCCAAGGAGTTGGCTGGGTCGGCTTTGAACCGACCCCCGGACAGACCATGCCTCTGGCCGAGAGCTACTCCGGGAGACCCCAGAGCCAAGAAGCCGACTAGCCCGAGCAGCGCGCTCCGGCAAACGGGTGGGCCGCGGCATGGCTCCTGCCCGAGAAAGTCTCGGGCCCGCGTATCTAACTGCCAGATAGCGGCTCGATGGGGCAACAATCGCGATGGACCCAGTGAGGGCGCTACCCATGACCATCACTCAGGTGAAGGCAGACCGGGCGGAGCTGAAGATCTCGTTCCGTTCAACTCAGGTGCCAACCGTTCGCCGGCAACTCGACCTCGATCCCCAGGGAAAGATGGGCGCTGTCTTCTTTCTCGAGGACCTGACCATCGGGGTAGGGCTGCCGCTCCTCGAAGCAGGGGTGATCCTCCGCATCCGCAAGGCCCGATCGGGTGCTGTCAAGACGACAGTCAAGCTCCGACCAGCCCGCGCCTCCCAGCTCGAGGCGCGGTGGATCGAGCCCGCCGCGGGCCTGAGGCTGGAGCAGGACCGTGGCCTGAGCCAGGCCGTCCTGGCCGCCTCGCTCGACGGGCAGGTCGAGAAGGAAGCCTTCGAGCTCGTCCAGTCGGGTGCGGAGCCGGTTCAAACGTTGTTCAACCCGGCTCAGCACGACCTGCTGGCCGACTGTTCACCGCTCCGGATCAACATCGACCAGCTGCAGCTGGTGGGGCCGATCACGAGCGAGCGGTGGGAGGACATCCGCCTCGCCCCGTTCGACGACGCCGAGATCGAGGTCGAGCGGTGGGCGGCCGAGGGGCTGGAGTTCATCGAAGTATCGGCGAAGGTCCGCGACGTCGACGGCGCGGGCGCAGCCCAGCTCCGACTGGGTGCGGCCCTGGGCGGCCTGGGCCTGATTCCCCACTCCTCCCGCCAGACCAAGACGGGGCAAATGTTGGAGCACCTCGCCGCAGTGAGGCAGGACAGCGAGTGAACGTCGTCCGCCAGCGGTTCGACCCCGCCGCCCCCGCCGTGTGGGCCGGGGTCAGGTGGTGAGGTCGGTGCGGCGGGGGAAGCGGATCGGGAGATTGCGGGGACCCCGCACCTGCCCGCCGGCCCAGGTCACCGCGTTCGGGTCGGCCAGCTCGAACTCGGGGATCATGGCCAGGAATTCCTCGATGGCGATCTGCATCTCCAATCGCGCCAGGTTCGAGCCGAGACAGCGGTGGACACCGGCTCCGAACGCCACGTGCCGGTTCACCTCGCGGTCGATGAGCACCTCGTCGGCCCGCTCGAAGGCGGCCGGATCTCGGTTGGCGGCTGGGAACGACAGCAATACCCGTTCGCCCTCCTTGACCGGCCGGCCGGCGATCTCGGTGTCATAGCGGGCGATGCGGGCCATCGTCACCGGCGAGTAGACCCGGAGGAACTCCTCTACCGCGGTGGGGATCAGGGCCGGTTCGTCCACCAGTCGCCGACGATCGTCGGGGTGGTGGGCCAGATGCCACAGGGCCGAACCGATCGAGCTCCAGGTGGTATCGACTCCGGCGATCAGCATGAGCTGCACGTTGCCCCGCACGATGTGGAGAGGAACCGGTTCGCCATCGAGCTCCGATCGCAGCAGGTGTGAGATGAGATCGTCACCGGGCGCGACCCGGCGCCGATCGATCTCGTCGAGGAAGAAGCGTTCGATGATGGCCCGGTACTTGTCGCGGGTCTCGGGGTCGGTGAGACCCAGCTCCAGCACCCCGCGGACCCACTCGGCGAAGTCGTTGGCCATCGACGGGTCGATCCCCAGGATCTCGGCGATGACCCGGGGTGGGATCTGCTTGGCATACTCCTCGGCTACGTCGACCTCACCCCGCTCCACGAATCCACGGAGCAGTTGCCGGCACAGCTCGCGGGTCGGCTCCCGGAACCGCTCCACCGCCTTGGGGGCGAAGAACGGGAGTAGTAGTCTCCGAATCCCGGTGTGGTCGGGCGGGTCGGAGGCGATGACGGAGATCAGCCGGTTCCCACTCTCGTCGTAGCTGGCAGGAATGGGGGCCACGGTGATCTCCCGCGACGAGAACCGGTCGACGTCGTGGGCCACCTCGTTGACGGTGTCGTAGGTGGTCGGCAGATGGGAGCCGCCCCACCGGTCGGTATGGGCGACCGGACACCGGCCCCGGAGCTCCTCCCACACTGGGTAGGGCTGGCGGACATAGCCGGGATCGAAGATGTCGTAATCTTCGCTCCAGTCGTCGACAGGCTTGATCGGCGCCATATGAACCACCTCCGTGGTGATGTCGGTCACACATGGTAGGAACGGCCGGCCCCGAGGAGCAACAGCCAGCTCACGCCACCGACCGCCGTCTTGCGCCCCGAGTTCCTCTCGGCGAGCCCTGAGCGATCTCGGGCTACGATCGAACCATGGTCGTGAGCTGGCCATGAAACGGTGGGCCCACAAGACCCACGTGGCGCTCGCCGGTCTCTGGGGAGTGTGCCAGGGCCTGCTCCGCAGGGCCCGTCACGGCGCGACACTGCCTTCGTGACCCTGGGCGAGGAACTGTTGGTCTCGGCCTCCCGGGCGATGGCTGTGGCCAGCGCTCGCCACATCGAGTTCATGGCACCTCGCGGCCCCGGCCTGCGGGTACCACTCGATGCCGCGAGCCGCGCCGCTCTGATGGTCGAACAGGTCGATCTGGGCGGCATACGGGCAGAACGCTTCAGCATCGACTACCGCCTGGCGCCCAGACACCACTACCCGGCCGCGCTCGACGACGCCATCGCGGCCTACGAGGCTCTGCTGGCACGAGGCGCCGACCTTGCTCGCCCCCGTGTGGGGACCGGCCTACGTGGGCGACGCCGGCCCCTCTGATCCCCTGGTGTCGCCTGCGCTCGCTGACCTGACCGGGCTCCCGCCCCTACTGATCGTCGCCGGGGGCGCCGAATCACTACTGTCCTGCGCCGAACGCATCGCCGCCGATGCCCGCCGCGCTGGTGTCCCCGTGCAGCTGGACGTTTTCCCCGAGAAGGTACACGGCTGGATGATGCTCCCGAAGCTCAACGAGACCCGGAAAGCTATCGAGGAGATCAATCGCTGGATCGCCGAACGCCTGAGTGGCGAAGCGGATTGACACCCCTCCAGGCGGTCCCGCTGCGTGTCAGCTGGTCGTCGGCCCGAGGTTGGCCGGACGACAACAGCGTTCAGCTTGCTCCACATCGATTCTACTGCTAACCATCTAGAGAGCATAAAGGATGCTTAACATCATGTGATGGAGGATCGGAGAGATGCTGACGGACTGGGTCGACCTTCACGCCCGGCGACGCCCGGACAGTGTCGCGCTGGTGGAAGCAAATCGCACCTGGACCTACGGCGAACTGGCCGAGGAGGTGCGTAGCCGATCGGCCCAGCTGCGGTACCCCGCTGGCCGATTGGCAGGGTTGGTCGCCGAGCCCACCGGCCGCTTCGTCGTCGACTATCTGGCCACCTTCGCCGCCGGCCATGCGGTCCTCCTGAGCCAATCAGCCGACCTGGATCTGTTCGGGCGGTTCCAGGCCGACCCGATCGCCAATTGGTCCGAGGGCGGGGTGGGTCACGACGGGCACGAGCCGTCGCCACTCCATCCGGAGCTCGCCCTGCTGCTCAGCACCTCGGGGTCCACCGGATCCCCGAAGCTCGTCCGCCTGTCGCATCGCAACCTGGCCGCCAACGCCCGGTCGATCGCCGCCTACCTGGCCCTCGCTCCGGGCGACGCGGCGATCACGTCGTTGCCACTGAGCTACTGCTACGGCCTGTCCGTGCTGCACTCCCATCTCGTGGCCGGAGCGACGACGGTGCTGACCGATGCCCGGCTCGTCGACCCGGCGTTCTGGGATCTCATGGGCCGTCACGAGGTGTCGACCCTGGCCGGCGTCCCCCACAGCTTCGAGCTGTTCGAGCGGATGGGCCTGGCCCACCGGGATCTGTCGGCGCTCCGCCGGGTCACCTGCGCCGGCGGTCGGCTCGCCCCCGACCAGGTGATGCGGTGGCACGATGTCGGCGCCGCCCGGGGTTGGGCCCTGTACGTCATGTACGGCCAGACCGAGGCGACAGCCCGGATGGCCTACCTGCCGCCCCATCTCGCCCGCTCGTACCCGGTGGCGGTGGGCCGTCCGGTTCCCGGTGGCGAGATCACACTCCGGCCCGTCACCACCGGCGCCCCACCGGACACCGGCGAGATCGTCTACCGGGGGCCGAACGTGATGATGGGCTACGCCGAGACACGGGCCGATCTGAGCCGCCCGGCGGAGCTCACCGAACTGGCCACCGGAGACCTGGGCCGTTTCATCCCCGGCACCGACCTGCTCGAGATCGTGGGCCGGGCCCGCCGCTTCGTGAAGCCCCTGGGGGTGCGGGTGGACCTCGACCGGCTCGAGGCCAGGCTGGCCCAGCTCGACCTCACCGCGGCCTGCACCGGAACCGACACGCAGATCACGATCGCAGTCGAGGCTGGAGGCGACCCGGGGCAACGCGCCGAGCAGGGGTGCCGAGACGCGTTCGTGGCCGTGACCGGGCTCCCCCGGGGGTGCGTGCGGGTGGTGAGCTGCCCGACGCTCCCCCGTACCGCCAGCGGCAAGATCGACCACCCAGCGGTGCAGGCGCTCGGATCGGCGTCATCGGCTGCCGACGAGCCGGGCGGGGCCGGCGGGGCCTCGCCCGATCTGCTGGTGGGCATCGCCTCGGTCCTGGGCCTGGCGGCCGCCGAGGTCGATCCCGAGGCGACGTTCGTGGATCTCGGCGGCGACTCCCTGTCCTATGTGCAGGCCTCCGCCCTCCTGGAGTCCCAGCTGACGGAGGTGCCGGCCCAGTGGCACCTCATGCCGTTGGGGGAGCTCGCCCGGCTGCCCCGGATCCGCCGGGCCGCCGACGCCGGTGGGACCACGGCCCGGTGGGTCCGGCCCACGACGATCGACACCACCGCCGTGCTGCGGGCGGTGGGCATCTGTGCCGTGGTCGGTACCCACATGGGGGTCATGCGGGTCCAGGGCGGTGCCCACCTGATGCTCGCCGTCGCCGGGTACAACTTCGCCCGGTTCCAGCTGAACCGCGGTGGACGGTGGGGCGTGCTCGGAAGCGGCCTGCGGACCGCAGCCCACGTCGGCCTTCCCACCTCGCTGTGGATCGCGCTCAACATGGCGGTCGCCGGGGGCTACAGCCTGGGCGCGGCGCTGCTGGTGAATGACTACACCGGCGCCGCCAGCCGCTCCGGCGGACGGTGGGAATACTGGTTCTTCGAGGCCTTCGTGAAGATCCTGGTGGCCGCATCCCTGCTGGTGTCGATCCCGCCCCTGCGCCGCTGGGAGCAGCGGTGCCCGTACGGCTTTGCGTTGGCCGTCACCGCCGCCCTGCTGCTGTTCCGATTCGACGTGATCGGCATCGGTGGCGACCCCAACCGCCTGTTCCGGGCCCACACCGTCGCCTGGTTTTTCGCGCTCGGGTGGCTCATCGTCCGCAGCCGGGGACGGTGGCGGCGGCTGGCCACTGCGGTGCTGATCAGTGCGGTGGTGCCGGGCTTCTTCCACAACCCGCAGCGGGAATGGTTCATCATCACCGGCCTCGTCGTGCTGGCCGCCTTCGACCGGCTCCGGGTGCCCCGTCTGGTCGTCACGCCCCTGAATCTGCTGGCGGCATCGAGCATGTGGATCTTCCTCTTCCACTGGCAGGCCTGGCCGACGCTGGAACGGTTGACGTCGGACACGGCGGCCTACCCGCTGGTGATCGCGCTGGGCTGCCTGGCCGGCGTCGGCCTCAGCAGGCTCGGGCGGGAGGGTCGGGAGCTGGTCCGGCGAGCCGCAGCAATGAGTGGCACACCAAATCGCGACCAACCGGGCCGGTTCAGCGTCGGTACCACAACACCCACTCACATGGGGGTGTAGGTGCCGGGCGCACTCCGCCGTCGCTCGATACCCGAGGGGTGAGGCCGACTGGGCGACAACGCCTCACCCCTCGCCTCGGCACCCGGACGGCCGGTTCGGCCCCGGAGCCCCCGCACGAACACTTGATAGTCAAGTTAACTTCAGATGTCTGTACACTGTAAGGGCACGGGCGTGGGTCTCTGGAGTCGCCCCCAGAGGCTCACGCCCGGCACTGAATTGCCGCCACGATCGCCGGCACTGCGTCGACGACCTCAACAGGCCCAACCGGGGCCGGCTCGAAGGTACGTCGTGGTGGTACCG
>CADEDH010000081.1:0-19809 GCA_902826025.1 uncultured Actinomycetes bacterium | reverse complement strand
AAAGCCGCACTCTCCAGGATCGATTGGGACGATGTCATCTTCGCCACTGAGTGTGTTCGGTACTCTGAATATTTGCGGTGACCCCGCCGGATTCGTTCACGACGGCTGACTCCACGATCGCATACACGAATCGGCTGCCAGTTTCGAGCGGCGTAAGTGTCATGCCAGGAGGCACCAGTTGGCTCGAGCCTTCATGACAGCACAGCATACGCTGCTCTGGCGCATGAGGCCCGCAGTAGCCCGATAGGCCCACTCGGAAACGACGGCCTCAGACGGCTACTGGATCGGCCAAACGAGGATCATCTCGTGGCCGTACTTGGTTGCTGCCCAGTGCCCGACGAGGGCCCGCATGCGCTGGTGGAGCCTGTAGGCGAGATCAGCGTCGGCGATGTCGGGGGCCACGGTTTCGAGAACTTCGAGCACCTCACCGGCGCCGGCACCCGTCCTCATCAGAGTCTGCATGGGTCCGGCTATTCGCTCGGCGAGACCGATATCGCTTCCATCAATCTCGACGCCATCCAGCCGGCCACCCCTTGCAACCGAGCCCCAGTAACCGCCCTCAAGTCCGACCTCGACTTCGACAGCGAAATGGGCAAGGTCGTGGCGGAGGAAGTCCTTCGAATCCAGTTCGATGGTGGCCGCCGACCCGTCCTCACGGATGACAGTGACGTTGTGCCGTTTGTCGGATAGCTTCCGGATCGCAACCCTCATCGGCCAATGGTACCGACAGATCTCCGGCGGAGCCTGAGCACCGCCCCCCGTCCACGACGCCCCCTACTGGGGAACGACCTGGTCGGCGACGCTCCCCCCGGAGCGACCGCCCGGTCGGCACTCGGGCTCGGCTCGCGGGCCAGCGTCCGCACCTCGGTGCAGCGCCGGCTCCGACTCGTCTCCGCCCACCGTGACCGGTGGGCCGGCGTTGCGCGCCAGCGATCGGGGGCGCTCCATGCTCCGCTGGATGAGCCGCACGTTGTAGGGGGCCGACCACCAGGCGAGCCCGGCCAGCGTCGCTCCGGCCACCACGTCGAGCACCCAGTGGTTCCCGGTGGTCACGACGGCCACCGACATCACCGCCGGCAATGCCCACAGGGCGGCCACCCCAGCCGGTCCGGCCCACCGGCGGGCCATCGGTGCCACCGACAGCACGGCCAGCACGGTCCAGGCCACGTGGAAGCTCGGCATGGCGGCGTGCGGGTTGAACAGGCCCGACGGATGGGCCAGGGCGCCCAGCAACTCGGACCGGCCCACCTGGTCGGCCGCCACCCCGACGAGGCGGGGTGGGCTCACCGGGAACAGGGTCATGACCACCACGCCGACGCCGCCACTGAGGGCCAGGGCCGACACCACCCGCCACCACGCCTCCCGGTCGAACACTGCCGCCATCGCCAGGGCACCAACGACAACCGGCCAGTAGCCAACGGTGTACCACCAGGCCAGGAGCCGGCCCGACCAGCCCTGAGCCAGGGCCGATTGCTGCACGGCCTGCACGTCGAATCCCGCCGCTCGCTCCAGTCGGGCGAGGGTTCCGGCGTTGACCGCCCCCCGCTGGGCGATATCGCCGGCGAACGGTGCAGCGCCCCAGTAGAGGGCGAGGAATGCCGTCACCAGCACGGCCGCCACGGCCATCACGGTCAGGGGATGCACCGGCCTGGACCTGCGGGAACGACCGTGCAATGTGCTACCGGGGCAGGCCCGATCGCTGGCGGCTGAGGATCCCCCAGTGTCCCCAGCCCTGGCGGTGATGGGCCTCATGGGCCGCCCGGAAGGGCTCCAGCCACGGGACGTGAGCCGGCAGCAGGGACAGCCGTCGGTGGATGTAGAGGTCGTGGATCAGGGCGTAGGTGACGCCGTAGAGCGTGGCGCCGGCGGCGATCGGGGTGAGGAGGCGGCTGGCCTTCCGGCCGCGGCCCCATTGGCCGTAGGCGAACAGCGCGACGGTGGCGGCGGCCGACGCCGCTGGGATCACGTCGTTGAGCTCCGGCCCGGCCACCGGTCCGTCGTGATGGCTGCGGTGCAGGACCCAGCCCGGACCGTGCCCGATGTAGCGGTGCACCGCGGCCGAGAGCGGCTCCATGGCCGCCGTCGTGACGGCGAAGGCGAGGGCGTCGACCCCTCCGAACGGCAGCCGGCGCGCCGTCGCCCGGGGGCCCGACCGACCGGTCATGTCGACCCGCCTGTCGCCGGGCCCAGGCGCTCCCACACCGACAGCGTCAGCACCACGAGGCCGAACCCGAAGCCGAAGTCCTCCACCGGGGTGTTGAAGAAGACCCGCACCCCGGAGGTGTGGGCCTCGTCGTAGCTGACGATCGTGTCCCTGGCCCGGGTGAGCCAGCCATCGACGAATATCTGGAAGAAGCCCACGATGGCCAGGCTCAGCCAGACGTCGCGGCGGCCGAGCACCCGGGTGCGCAGTACATACCGGTCGACGAGCACAGCCACCACGGTGATCGCCACCGCCAGCACGGTGTAGGCCGGCACCTCAACGCCTCCAGCGCAGCAGGCGCCACGGCCGGGCGCACACTGCGCCGTGGGTGAGCAGGGCGCAGATCGGGACGACGGCGAAGAAGGCGAGCTCCTCCAAGGGCAGCCGGCCGAGGTTCACGCCCAGCGTGTGCCGCTCCGAAAACCACCACAGGCCCTGACCGACGGCGACCCAGTCGAGCACCACGAACGGCGTGCCCACCAGGCCGAGCGTCAGCAGCAGGCGCCGGGGCTGGCGGTACACCCTGGCCCCCAGGGCCAACTCCAGCGGCAACGTGACCAGCACGCAGGCCAGCAGGACGCCGGCGTAGTGCCACGAAGGCGCCGTGTCGAGCAGCCAGCTCACGTCGCCTTCTCCTTCCGCTCGGAGCACGGAGCACGGACCGCCCGCAGGGCCAGCAGCCGGGCCCGGTTGTAGCGCTGCACCATTACGAACGGGGCGTTGAAGGCCAGGCCGGCCCCCACCATCACCGCCCCCAGCGCCGGCGGATTCCACAACAGGAACAGGGGACCACAGGCGGCCACCGCCAGGTGCACGTACTCGGCCCGCCGGGTCTCCAACAGCAGCGGCTTCGCTCCGGCCCGCCCCGTCAAACGGGCCTTGTCGACGCCGGCGACCGGTCCCAGCCCATGCACCTCGGGAAGCCGGTCCTTCCAGCGGTGGATCAGGAAGCGACGGCGGTAGACGCGGCCGTTGTGCTCGAGGGGCCGGATGGCGGTGATCACCGTGTCGCGCTCCAGCCAGCGGTCGGGCACGACGTTGGCCGCCGCCCCGATCAGGGCCGAGAGGCCGACCCAGGCCGCGCTGTCCACCACCACCAACAACGCCGGCCCCAACCCCGTGCTCACCGGCGGCGTCATGGGCGAGCCACCTCCAGACCGAGCGCGTCGAGGGGGCGGCCCTTCCACCCGATCGGTCGGCCGGTGCTCCGGGCGAGCACCGAGCGGGCCGTGAGCACGGTGAGGAACACACCGAGCAGCGGAGCGCCGGCACTGGTGACGACGGGCTGGTACCGGCCGACCCGGCGGGTGATCCACCACGTGTGGACCGAGGCGGCGGCCCACGCCAGGAGGGCGATGCGCCAGCGACCGCGCCCGGCCAGCACCAGCGGCCACACCAGGGCGGCGATCCAGGCGCTGATGGCCGCAGTGCTGACGGCCGGCGTCCGGGTCATACCGGCGGCCAGGTTCTTGGAGAACCCGTCGACGACGGAGCCCAAGCCGTCGGGATGGGAGCGCATCGACACCAGGGAGCCGCCGCGGCGGAGCGACACCGGCAGACCGTCGCGCCTCGCCGTACGGGCCAGGTCGATGTCGTCCACGATCGTGGCCGGCGTCGCCCGGTGCCCGCCGATCCGGTGGTAGTCGGCCCGAGCGATGGCCAGGCACGAGCCGACGGCGCCGGCGGCGTGGGGGCCGGGCCGCAGACCGGGGCCGCCCCCGGCCACCGTCACCGTGTCGGCCCCGGCGGCCATCGCCTCGAACGGCCCGACGGCCCGATGGTGGGGGGCCACACTCAGCAGCCCACCGGCCCGTTCCAACTCGGCAGTCAGCACGTCGAGCGCATCGGGGGCCAGCCGGACGTCGGCGTCCAGGAACACCAGCACGTCGTTGGTGGCCCGGTCCGCCCCCTGGGACAGGGCCCAGACCTTGGGATTCCAGCCAGCTGGTCGCTCGCCGGGCACGATCACTGTGGCCCCCAGGGTGGCGGCCAGCATCCCCGTGCCGTCGTCGGACCCGTCGTCGACCACGATCACCTCGGTCTCGACCGTCGGTGCGCTTGCCCGGCGGAGATCGGCGAGGAGCGGGCCGAGCTTGTCGACCTCGTTTCGGGCCGGGATGACCACGCTGATCGACCGGGCCGGGCCGGCCCGGTGGGCGCCGGCTCGGCGGTCGAGTGGGGCCGCCCGCAGCACGGCCGTCCCTACCCCGGCGTAGGCCAGCATGCTGGCGGCCACCCAGCGGCTCACGCCGACTCCTCCGCCGGCAGGCCGGCCCGCTCCACCACGGCGAACGCCAGCGGAAGCCAGGGGGTTACCGGCTCCCGGCCTGAGCTCAGCCAGGCCCGCAGCTCCGCCGGCGTGACCCAGCGGCAGGCGCTGGCCTCGTCCGTGTTCAGCTCCACCTCTCCGACGACCCGGGCAACGACGACATGGTCGAGCTCGTGCTCGACGAGTCCTGAGGCCGGATCCTGGGCCCGGTAGAGGAACGAGCCGACATCGACGGGGTCGGCCACGGTGACCCCCAGCTCCTCCCGGCACCGTCGTACGGCGGCGTCGGTCACCGTCTCGCCGGGGGAGGGATGGCTGCAGCAGGCGTTGCTCCAACGGTCGGCGAAGTGGTGCTTGGTGGTGGCCCGGCGCTGGAGCAGCGTGTCGCCCTGCTCGTCGAACAGGAACACCGAGAAGGCCCGGTGCAAGCGGCCGGGCGGGCGGTGCACGGCGAGCTTGCCGGCCGTTCCCAGCGCGGTGTCATGGGCGTCGACCAGCACGACCCGGTCCGTCTCCTGGGCCGGGGGCATGGCGCCGGCCGACCTCATGCCGCCAGCCGCTGGCGGGCCGCCACGGCCAGCTTGCGGGGAAGCGGCACCCGGGCCCGGCGGGTGAACACGTCGAACTCGTTGGCCGCCACCCGATCGAGGATCTGGGAGTACAGCACCCGGGCGGTGCGGATGGCCCCGGCCGAACGGGGCGGCAGCAGGGCGATCGCCTCGTCGGCCAAGCGGTAGAGGGTGTGCATCCGCTCGATCTGGAAACGGCAGAAGGCTCGCCAGGCGCCGTCGACCCGCCGCCCCGACAGGTCGGGGTCGACGCCGAACGCGATCAGCTCGTCGCGGGGGAAGTAGATCCGCCCCCGATCGAGGTCCTCGCCCACGTCCCGCAGGAAGTTGGTGAGCTGGAACGCCACCCCCAGGTCCCGGGCCCCGGCCAATGCCGCTTCGGGGTCGGCCGGCTCCAGAATGGGCAGCATCATCTCGCCGATCACCGCCGCCGAGCCGTCCATGTAGAGGCTCAGCTCGTCGTAGTCCCGGTACCGGGTCACGGTGAGATCGGTGCGCATCGAGCGGAAGAAGCGGCTGAAGACCTCGGCCGGCAGGCCGTAGGCCCGGGCGGTGAACACGACGGCCTTGAGCGAGGGATGATCGGTGGCGCCGCGGGCGAGACCATCATACAGCGCCCCCTCGAGGGCGTCGAGGCGACGGGCGGCGTCGTCGGGGTCGGCGCCGAGATCGACCTCGTCGTCGGCCAGCCGGCACAGGCCGTAGAGGGCGTGGACGTGGGGTCGCGACGGGGCTGGCAGCGCCAGGGTGGCCCAGTAGTAGGTCGTACCGTGGGTCCGCAGCAACCGGCGGTTGCGGTCGTAGCTGTCGGCCAGGGTCACCATGGAGGCGGCGGCCCGGGCGTGCGACGTACCTCCGGTGATCGGGGGGCGGCTGGCGGTGAAACTCATGCGGACTTCCCTTGCTGGACGAAACGGTCGGCTCGTTCGGCGGCGATCCGACCGGAGATCGTGACCAGGGGCAGACCGAGCCCTGGTCGGGTGCCGGCGCCGGCGAAGATCACGCCGGGCAGGCGCCGGTCCTGCGGGCCGGGCCGGAACGGTCCGGACTGCCGGAACCGGTGGGCGAAGCTGAAGGGCGTTCCCTGGCCGGCCCCCTGTCGGCGCCAGGCCGGAGGGTCGACGACCGTCACCAGCTCGGCTCCGGCCACCGGGTAGCCGCCGGCGTCGGCCCAGGCCAGCATGCGCTCGGTCAGGCGGGGTGTCTCCCGGTCCCAGTCGAGGTCGGCGGCCAGGTTGGGGACGGGCTCCAGCACGAACAGCCCGTGACCGCCGGCCGGCGCCGCCGTCGGATCGCTGAGCGAGGCGATCGTCACGAACCGGGACGGATCGGTGGCCGGCTGGCCGTCGCGGCCGAGCAACTCATCGAACGCGTCTTCCCAGGCCTGACCGAAATGGATGTTGTGGTGGGCGCTACCGGGCGGCAGGGGGCCGTCGGTGGCCAGGTGCCAGACCATGCACGACGGCGCAGCCACCGCTCGAGCCACCCGGCGGGGAGGCTCGGTTTCGAGCAGCTCGTCGTAGGCCACGGGCAGGTCGGCGGTGACGACCACGGCGGAGGCATCGAGGGAGGTGCCGTCGGCCAGGCGGACGGCCGGGCGGGGCCCAGCCGTCACCGAGGCCGCCGGGGTGTCGTAGGCGATCTCCACGCCGGCCTTGGCCGCCGCCGTGGCCAGCCCCTCGGCCAGGGCGGCCGTTCCCCCCATCGGCGCGTACACGCCCTGCACCGTGTCCATGTGGGCGATGACGGCGAGGAGGCCGAGGGCCTCGACGGGGCTCACCCCGGCGTACAGCGCCTGGAAGGAGAACAGCCGTCGCAGCCGCTCGTCGGTGAAGATCCGGCTCACGGTGGCGTACCACGACCGGAAGCCGCGAAGGCGGACCAGCCGGGCCAGGGCAGCCGGGTGGGACGCCAGCGTGAGCACGGAGCGCACATCGGCATCGATGAACCGGCTGAACTCGGTTGCGTGGAGATCGCCGATCCAGCGCAGGAACCGTTGGTAGGCCACCGCTTCACCGGCGCCGGCGAAGCGGGCGATGGCGTCGGTGGCGGCGTGGGTGTCGGCGGGCAGAGCGAACGAGCTGCCGTCGGGGAACCGGGCCTGATAGACGGGATCGACCGGCACCAGGGTGCACAGCTCGCCGATGTCGGCACCCACCGCGCTGAACGGCTGGGCCAGGACGTCGAGAACGGTGACCACCGTCGGGCCCGTGTCGAAGCGGTACCCGTTGTGCTCCACCAGGCCGGCTCGGCCTCCGGGGTGGCCGCCGGCTTCCAGCACGAGCACCTCGTGCCCGGCGGCCCGCAGATGGCAGGCTGCGGCCAGGCCGCTGAAGCCGGCCCCCACCACGATCACTGGGGCGGTGCGGGTCACCGGTCCCTCCACGCCGCCGTCTCGGCCATGGCCGACAGGCCGTGGCGCACGTCGGGTGAGATCGGCGCCTCGGCCAGGGTGCGGTTGGCCTGCTGGATGAGCTCGTGGATGCGAGCCTCGACCCGGCTCACGGCGCCGCAGGCTTGCATGAAGGCGCCAACGGCGGCCACGTCGGCGCGGCTGAGGGTGCCGGTGCCGAGGCGGTCGAGGGCACGGAGAGCGGCGTCCCGTTCCGCCCGGCCGAGCGGGCCGCCGGCGCCGGCGTCGGCGTCGGCGTCGGACAGCGGGGCGTTCCAGGCGGCGGCGCCGGCGAGCGTATGGCGCAGCAGCGGGGTGAACGTCCCGGCGTTCAGATCCTGGCCGACCGGTTTGCCCGTCACCGCCGGGTCGCCGAACACGTCGAGAAGGTCGTCCCGGAGCTGGAAGGCCTCGCCGACCGCCGTCCCGTAGGCGCTCCAGCACCCGTCGAGGTGCTCGGCGTCGGCCAACGCGCTGCCGAGGTGCAGAGGCCGCTCCACCGAGTAGGTGGCCGTCTTCAGGCGCCCGATGTCGTCGGCCTGGGCTTCGAGCTCATGATCGGCGGCGGCGTCGGCGGCGCCGACGAGGTCGAGGTACTGGCCGACGTGCAGCTCGATCCGCATCGTGTCGAACAGTGTCCGGGTGCGGGTGGGCAACTCGGTCAACAGCTGGGTCGAGTAGGCGAATGCCAGGTCGCCGAGCAGCACGGCGAACGCCTCGGACACCCGGCGCTCCTCACCCGACCAGCCCTGACCTGCGTGCAGGAGGGCGAAGCGGTGGTGGACGGTGGGCGCATGGCGCCGCGTGTCGCTGTCGTCCATGACGTCGTCGTGGATGAGGGCGAAGGCGTGGAACAACTCGACGGCCGCCCCCAGGTCCACCAGCGCGTCGACCTCGAGTCGCTCCCGCACCGCCTCGTGGCCCCAGAACACGAACCGGGGGCGAAGGCGTTTGCCGCCGCCGAGCACGAAGGCCTCCACGGCGTCGAAGCCCATCCTGAGTGACGGGTAGCGCATCTGCCACCGGTTGCGCTCGGCCGACAGGACGCTTTGGATGCGGGCCTCCACCGCTTCGACGAACAGGTCCGCCCGCCGGCAGGAGCGGCAGGCGGTCATCGATCGTTGCCGTTCATCTCGGGAACTGCTGCCGCTCGTGCCTTGCCGACGTCACGCTCAACTTCTGCCTCCATGGGCGTTCAGGGGGTGACGAGCTGTTACCCCTTGGTGGTCCGGGCGGAAACCGGCATCTGCCGCGATCAGCCGCAGGACGGGCCGCCGCTGGCCCCAGCTGTGGAGACACCCATCTGGCGAAGCCAACGGGCGTGCGACCGTATCGCCGGCCAGACGCCTGGATGAACCCGGTAGGCGACGCCTTGCTGCTGGCACTGGTCGCGAAAGCGCTGGGCCAGAGCCGGGTACAGGGTGTGCGGAAGACGGGGCGACAGATGGTGCACGACCTGATGATCCAGGCCGCCAACGAGCCACCGGAAAAACGGTCCGACGACGGGGGAAGGAGAGTCGATGTCGCACGTGGTGCGGAGCTGGTGGAGCACGAACTCGTCGCGGCGGCGGTCACCGACGGCGTCCGGGAACTCGGTCGTGTCGACGCAGTGGGCCAGCTGGAACACCACGGCCAAGACGGAGCCGGCCACCCACGAACAGGCCACGTAGAAGGCGAGAACCGCCCACCACGGATTGAACAACAGAGGCAGTGCAACCGCCCACCCGAAATGGACGACCTTGCCGGCGGTGATCTTGGCGACCACGCCGGCGGTGACCGGGCGCCCCAGCGGTTGACCGCCGAGCCGCCGGGTGGCCAAAGCCACGATGTCACTCACGAGCAGGTTCTTGATGGCCATGAACCCGTAGAACGGCCAGATGTAGATGTGCTGGGCGCGGTACCAGGGGCGCCACGGTTGACTCGGCGCCAACCGGGCCAGCGGCGCCAGTGAGATGTCGCCGTCGAGGCCCACGACGTTGGTGTTGGCGTGGTGGAGCTTGTGGTGCTGGATACGCCACAACCAGCTGCTGGCCCCGAGGGCGTCGGAGGTGTACGACAGCGCCTGGTTCACCCAGCGCCGGCGGGCGAAGGCGCCGTGGTTGGCGTCATGCATGATGCCCGTGCCGATGGCGATCACCGCCACCACGATGCCGGCCGCTGCAGCTGTCCGGATGGGCCACGCCAGGTGGGACAGCACGAGCACTCCGTAGCTGATGATGAACACGAGCCCGATGAGCCCAGCCTTGGCCTGCAACCGTCGCCGGGCACTGGCCTCCTCGGCTCCCGTCGGCAGAACCGACCGCCACAGGGACGCCACGTCTGATGCTGCGGTCAGTGGACGAATTGGTTCAGGGCTGGTTCGCTCCTGGGAGCGGTTGAGCGCGGTGTCGCTCACAATGGTGTGCCTCCCGCGGCTCCGACAGGGGCTGGACCGGACGCCGATGATGGGCGAGCGCCTACCCACGGCGCTGGCCGCTCAGTCATTCCGCACCGGGACGGCCCTGCGATGATCCGCTGGAGCGCCTTTGCGGCCGATCAACCGGACCTGGCGGCCTGGGGGTGCGAGCGCCTTGCCCTACGCTCTGCCTGCACCAATGCTGGTTCAACGCCCACGCCGCGCGGGGTCACCCGCAGAGCGGCATCCGATACCAGACGCGGCGACGCGCCGTGAAAGGAGCGACTCGTGCTCACCACCCATGACGCCGAGGCGATAGGTATCGCCTTCGGACTCGGGGGCGACCCGGTGCTCACCGGACCGGTCGCCCGCGGCGAGGTCGGCCAGATCTGGAAACTCGCCACCGGCACAACGCAGTGGGCGATCAAGGAGACGTTCGAGCCGTCAACACCCACGGAAGCGGAGAACGACGCCACGCTCCAGGAACATGCGGCGGCGTCCGGCATTCACGTCCCCCTGGTCCGACGAACCACCAGGGGCGACGTGCTCACCACGGTCGCCGGGTCACTGATCCGCGCCTATTCATGGGTTGAGTTGTGCACGAGCGACCCGACGATCGACCCTGCGCTGGTCGGGCGAACCGTCGCCTCCATCCACCGTCTCAACGTGCCCGCAGCCAACGCCGTCCACCCGTGGTACACCGACCCAGTCGGTGCCGACGCCTGGCACGGGCTGGTCCTTCGCCTACGGCAAGCCAGTGCACCATTCGCCGACCATCTCGCCGAGCAATGCAACGAACTCGTGGCGCTCGAGTCACTCCTGCGGGCACCAACTGAGCTCCTGGCATGCCACAGGGACCTCTTCGCCGACAACGTCCTCGCAACCACGAGCGGCGAACTCTGCGTGATCGACTGGGAGAACAGCGGACTTGCCGACCCCAGCCAGGAACTCGCCGTCGTGCTCTTCGAATACAGCTGCGGCGACGACAACCGAACCCGAACCCTCTACGAGGCATACCTCGATGGTGGTGGGCCCGGACGAGTCAGCGAGCCCTGCGACTTCTCGATGCTCATCGCTCAACTCGGCCACATCTGCGAAATCGCCTGCCAGCGGTGGCTCGACCCGACACGAGCGAATCAGATCGACCGTAACACGGCACGCATCAACGAGTTCCTCGACCATCGACTCACGTTCGACACGATCGACCAGATCCTCGCAGCAACACTCTGACCCCCCCGGCTGCGGCCGCGCCACGTGGCGAGCGCTACCGCGGCTCCGGCGGAGATCACCGTCAATGGGACCATCGGGACCACGAACTGGTCGATGCCTTCACCGGCGAGGGCTTCCACCATGGCCCACCCCATCGACACGCCCAGGGCCAGCCGATGCCGTCGCAGCGGGTCCACGCGCGGCCCGTGCTCACGTGTGCTTCGATCGCCGGAGGCGCGCCGCACGTTGGTGTCGACCGAAGCAAGCGGTTCGAATGTTCCTGCCCTTCGGACTCGGCACGCTCGGCCAGGATCTCGGTCACCAACTCCTCGGTGGTCTGACCGCGACGCTGTGCGAGGCGGGCCAGCCGCTCGAACAACGGCTCCGGGATCTCGAGGGTCGCAGCCATCAACGCAGGTTCCGGGAACTCACGCACTTGACGGCTGGACTTTCTTGTCGGGCTGGGGAAATTGAACTCCCGGCCTCTTGACCCCCAGGAAGGCTTGGACGGTGTCGGATCGTGCCGCCAGCTCCGGGAGCTGCGGAAACGTTCCGACGCTGGTCCGGATCGTGCCGGATCGTCCGGCCGATCGCGCGCGCTAGGAGGACTTTCGGAGGACTTCAGTAGCCGACGCGCCGTGGTGACGGGGGCCTACTCGTGCCCCGCTGGCGCCTCGACCCGCTGGTAGTCTCCTCCTCATGGACGCACATCCCCGTGATGGCCTCTATCCGGTCCGACTTGACCAGCTCGAGCTGTCCGATGAGGAGTTGGCGGCCGAAGCGGTGGCGACCGCCCGCGACGGTGTCGCCGGGCTACGGGCTGTCAACGTAGAACCCGGCCCAGCGCTGCTGGCCCGGGCTGCTGGTGACCACGAACAGGTTGCCGCCTACGTGGCCCGCCACCGATACCGGAACACCAACGCCGACGTCGCGTGAGCCTGGCCCGGCTCCACTGCATCGGCCGAAATCACGAAGCCCGCTTCTCCGAGGACTTCGATCAAGCGCTGGCCACGGCGATCAGGGCCACACCCAACCCGGCCCGAGCCGCCGCCGAACTCGACGACGTGGCACTGCTCACCGTTCTGGCCAACTTCGCCGGCGCCGGACCCTACGACCCGTCCGAGCCGACTGGCGGCCAACCGCTCTCCCTGCTCGAGATCGACGAGGCGCAGCCCGTGCTCCGCGTGTTTCGTTGGCACTGGTGGTGGGCCGCAGCCCCAATGGGCCGGTTCGCCTTCGCCGGACGCACCCTGAACACATCCCAGACCGTGGTCTTCCAGGCCCGGTTCGAGCCAGCCCGCCCGGCGGGCCCGGCTCGATAGAGCGACAGTCACCGGAGAGCACGGCCGTTCCACCGAGACATCGGGAGATCGGCTGTCACCTCGTGCCAGGATGTGCCGTGTGGGATCGATCGACAGTGATGTCCATGACCGAGTTGGCGGCGGTTCACGCTGAGCTGACCGCAGCACTGGCGGAGATCGACCGGCTACGAGGACTTTTTGGGCCTCGATCGCCCAGAGCCGCAGCCGGCCCATGACGGTCGGCTCTTCTCCCTCGACACCCCGGCAGACCGAGGCAGCGGCCGGGAACGCCTACCGGCGCCGGCAGATCCAAGTCGCCGTCGTTGGTGACCATATCGAGATCGCGATCGGCTAGCAGCTGATCCGCCGGCACCGGATCAAACGCGACCGCACCCGAGAACACGGCGCACTCGCGTGCCCAGGCGGCAGACCTCGCAGGATCAACGCCGCCTGAACCCCTCACCACCTGTCAGGCGGGTACCGACACTTGACATCTGCGAGGGGCTCGCCGATCGGCCGCCGAACGACTGCATGGCGTTAACCGTGATGCACCGGCAGCGACCGGTGGTGTCCGTGATGCCGGCGACCGCCGTCGAGCACTCGCAGTCTTCGAACACGCAACCCGAAAGTCGATGGGCGGCAGGGCTCATCCAGTGCTGGCGGAAAGTTGTTGCCCGCTCGCGGAGCATCGAGACCGCACGGTATCGGCGGCCACCCGAGCGAGGAGCGATCCCGAGCGCGAGAGTCGTGCCTGTGCCGTGCGCTAGCGGGCGTGACCGATCGTCGTTATCGGGCGGGGAGCGACAGGCAGCATGAGCTGCTCTGCGCTGGCTATCGCTCCTCTGCGGTGGCCTCGGCTTCGAGCAGTGCGGCTTTGCGGCTGGTTCCGAGGCGATAGCCTCCGAGCGTTCCGTCGCTGCGTACTACTCGGTGGCAGGGCACGATCAGGGGCGCGGGGTTCTTGCCGCAGGCGTTGGCGACGGCCCGGTGGGCGCCGGGTTGACCGATCATTTCTGCTACTTCTGCGTAGGTGGCGGTGCGGCCTGCTGGGATGGTTCGTAGCGCTGCCCAGACCGTGCGTTGAAATGCGGTGCCTTGCAGGTCGAGGGGTAGATCGGTTGTGGGTATTAGTTGGCCGGCCGCCAGTGCGCTGACGATCGATCGCTGGAGGCTGAGTGCCTCGTCGTCGCGGACGATCACGGCGAGAGGGTAGTTGGCGGCCAACTCGTCACGAAGCGCTTCGTGGCTGTCAGCGACGCAGACTGCACATACGCCTTGTGCAGTGGCGGCGACGAGTACTTCGCCGATCAGTGTCGCCACGATGGTGTAGTGGATGATGTGCCCCGGTGAGCCACGCCGGAACGCAGCGGGAGCGACGCCGAGGTTGGGTGCGGCGTCGTCGTAGAACGCTCGCATCGAGCCGTAGCCGGCGGCGAAGACGGCGTTCGTGACCGGGGCGCCCTGCCGGAGTGCTTCACGCACACGCTTCTCGCGTTGCGCCCGTCGGTAGGCCGTGATGGTCACACCAACCCGTTCCTTGAACAGTCGACGGAGGTGACGCTCCGACCAGCCCAGCCTTGACGCCAGTTCACCGATCGTGGCGTCGTCGCGATCATCGATCCAGCGACAGACGGCGAGGATGGCACCGATCGCAGGATCAGCCTCCTCGGCGGCACGGTCGGGTCGGCACCGCTTGCACGGGCGATACCCGGCCGAGGTGGCCTCATCGATGGTGTCGAAGAACAGCACATTCGACCGGTTGGGGCGCCGCGCTACGCAGGTGGGCAGACAGAAGATGCGTGTCGTTCGGGCTGCGTAGTAGAAGGTACCTAGCCCAGCGTCTGTCCGCGCGAGCACGGCAGTCCACCGGACATCGTCATCGTGCGGCACGCCGGCCACGATAGAACCAGTCGGGCACGAACACTTCCCGGATCCGGACACAGAACTCGGCGGGGCCGTGCCGCCGGAACCATATCCGTGTCCTGATTCCGCAAGCCTCGGAGCCGGCTGCTGGTGGATTGTCTGGTCGTGCCAAACACGACCGAACCTGCTCCTGATCCGACCCTCCTGCCGAGCGCCGAAGCGACACCCGTTCGCCAACCCGTAGGGGTAACGGCAGCACCGTTCATCCGCCTACCTCCGAGCGCCTCAATCCACCTCGCAGAGCTCGCTCAGCGCGCCGGCTGCGGGTCGTTCTGGGTGGCCGAGGTGACCGGCACCGAAGCGTTCACAATCCTCGGTTCGGTCGCTGCGACAATGCCCACGATCTCGCTCGGCACCGGGGTGCTTGCCATGCAGCTACGGCCACCGACGCTGCTGGCCATGGCCGCCGCATCATTGCAGGCGCTGTCTCCCGACACAGATGTCCTGGTAGGTGTAGGCGTCTCATCACCTGTGGTGGCGTCCGCCTGGCACGGCCAATCGTTCTCTGATCGCCCGATTGCGTACGCCCGCGAGTTCTTGACCCTGTTCCGGGAATGCCTCACCGGCGAATCGGTCACCTTCGAAGGCGACTTCTTCTCCGTGCGGAGGTTCCGCCTGGGTGTCGACCTCGGCGAACGACGACCTCGTATCATCCTCGGCGCCCTGAATCGAGACATGCTCCGCCTCGGCGGTGCCCTCGCTGACGGCGTCCTGTTGAACTATCTACCGGCCAGCCACGTCCCTTGGTGCGTCAGCCAGGTCCGAACAGGCGGCCCCGCCACCATCTACGCCAACGTGCACGTGGGGGCCACCGACCGGGACGCGGCCGCCCCAGACGCACGCCGAGACTTGTTCTCCTATGTCGTCGTCGATGCCTACGCCCGAAGTTTCAGGGCGGCCGGCTTCGGTGACGAGGTCGACGCCGTCCTAGAGGCTCACGCCGCCGGCGACCGGGCCGCAGCGGTGACAGCCATTTCCGACCGCATGCTCGACGCCATCAGCATTTCCGGCGACGCACCCACGATTGCCGACGCAGTCACCGCCTACCGCCGAGCAGGCGTAGAGGTCCCCGTCGTGTTTCCCGTCGTATGGGGAGCACCCGACCGCACCGCCGCGTTGGAGGCAACGCTCAATGCGGTCGACTGACAACCTCCCGCCCTCGGCTACCCCAACGCTTGGTCCGACGACGCCTCGCCCCAGCCCAGAAACCCTCGGCTGGGCTCTGGCCATCACCGCTGTCGTCGTGTTCAGCTTCAGCCTGCCGCTCACCAAGATCGCCGTCCGGACGCTCGACGCCATGTTCGTCGCCTCAGGCCGCGCGGCGCTCGCCGGCATCATCGCCGCAGCCCTCCTGTTCGCCAGCCGACAACCACTGCCAACACCACCGCAGATCAAGCACCTCCTCGGCGTGATTGCCGGGGTCGTCATTGGCTTTCCGCTCCTCACATCGTTTGCGCTTCGACACACGCCGAGCAGCCACGGAGCAATCGTGCTTGGCCCACTACCGCTCGCCACCGCAGGCGCAGCTGTCATCAGAGCAGGCGAACGACCCTCACGCTTGTACTGGTGCTCCGGCATCGTGGGGATGGCAGCTGTCGTCGCCTACGCACTCGACAACGGTGGTGGCTCGCTACACCTCGCCGACCTCCTCCTGGCCCTGACCGTGACCAGCGCAGCGATCGGCATCGCCGAAGGAGGCCTCCTCGCTCGCACCATGGCCGGCTGGAAGGTGATGTCCTGGGCCCTCGTGTTCGCTCTCCCTATCACGATCCCGGTCAGCCTCCTCGGACTTCCCGACCTCTTCCACGCATCCACAGATTCCGTCGCAGCCTTTGCCCTGTCGGCCCTGTTCCCCATGTATCTCGCCTACCTCGCCTGGTACTCGGGCATCGCACGCCTCGGCATCGCACGGGCCGGCCAACTCCAACTCCTACAACCCTCTCTCACGCTGCTCTGGGCCTGGCCACTCCTCGGCGAACAACTCACACGCACTGGCATCCTGACAACCCTCGTCGTCCTTGCCGCAGTAGCAGCCGGGCGCCGAGGCGGCGTTCGACAAGCACCGATAGCACAGCCCGTCGAAGACGATCGATGACAGTCGGGACCGGGGATCATGGCACGCCCGAGCCGCCCAGACAGCCAAGACTCGCTTACGCGAACGCCCGGTATCCCCAGAGCCACACGAACGGCCAGAGCACGCTACTCCCGGCGATAGCGCGTGGGTCGACCGCTCGGTATCGCCATCGGCGTTTCGGCTACCGAACAATCACTGCGACACCCTGCGTGCGGTAGTAAATTACGGCCGACGGGTCCCCGTACGTCAGCGAGTTTCCCGCGGGAAATCTGGCCGGGCAGAGTCAGTGTTGCCGCCCCATTTGCCGGCAGGCCCGGCAGGTAGCGATCGACCAGCGGACGGCGGGGATGCTCACCGCCCTGGTCGAGTTCATGCGAGTCCGGGCCGACGCTGCACTGGTGGAGCTACATCCTGATGCGTTCCTGTTCCGACGCCGTAAACGGCACCGAACCGTGGCGCCCCGGAGCCATCACCCTCTGCTTCACCCGCCTGCGCGAGCGGGCCCGGCCTCGACCATCTCACCTTCCACTCGCTGCGGAAGTTCATGGGTACCTACGGACAGGACCTCGGATTCTCACCGGTCCAGGTCGCCATGAGGGCCGGCCACGACCCCTCGGTCGCCGCCAAGCACTGCACCGGCAACATCGCCCAGGCCGACCGGGCGCTGGCCGACGCAGTCAGCGCGCTTCTGACGATCGACCGCCCGGGTGAGTGACGGTCCCCAGATGGTCGGGCAGCTCGACCACGAACGAGCTATCGCCTCCGTCAGACATCTGGAGCGCCATGAACCGGTGATGGAGGTCGTCCAGCCGCCAATGGGCACCGATGCCGGACAACCGCCGAGCCTGCTGCCACCACCAACCGATCCTGTCCGGGTTTGGCGGGGTGCCCTCCGGGCCGAATATCCATGGGGTTGAGCCAGCCGACTGCTCCCGCAAGGCCAGAACGCGCTCAGCTGTCGCCGGGCTCAAGGTGACCCTCCGGCGGCCCGACCTTCCTCGCCGGACCGCAGTGACCTGAGTACCTTCGCCGCCGCTCGCATTGACCACCCGGCCCGCGATGACCAGCCGCCCGTCGACGACGTCGTCCCACCGCATTGCCGCCAACTCCGCCCGCCGGGCACCGGTCTCGGCCGCCAGGCGGATGGCCAAGCCCGCCAGGTCACCGAGCGACGCTGCGGCCCGTTCCACCCGCTCGACGTCATCATTGGACATGACCGGCCGAGGCGCCTTCACCGAGGTGCCCTCGTCTACCCCCTGCACCGGGTTGTAGGCCGTCCACTTCCACCGCACGCCCTGCTGCAGAGCGGCCCTCATGACGGCGCGCCGGTTGCGGATGGCGCTCTCCCCCGTCCCCGCCCGGCGCATCCGGATCATCCAGTGGTTGACGTCCGACGCGTCGAGGGTGGCGACGGGCTTCAGTGCGATCCGGTCAGCCTTTATCTGAGCAACCCGACTCCGCTGATCGCGGGACGTGAGCGGCGACCAGCTCGCCTCGTTACTGCGCAGCCACTCGTCGAGGAGGTTGGCCACCGTGTGGGCCCCAGC
Source organism: uncultured Actinomycetes bacterium (assembly GCA_902826025.1). Classification (GTDB taxonomy): domain Bacteria; phylum Actinomycetota; class Acidimicrobiia; order Acidimicrobiales; family SZUA-35; genus CADEDH01. Next base: position 1,927 of record CADEDH010000081.1, on the reverse strand, counting down.
CGTGTTCGGCCGCTGCTGGGTCAGCTCTGCCGCCCTCCGCTTGGCGTCCTCCTCGGTTCCACGGACCGTCCGGCTCACCTGTGCAGGGCGCCCCTGGGCGTCGTTCCCGATGAAGATGCGGACCTCCCACACTCCCGGCCGCCGCTCCCGGATCGTCGCCATGTCACCAGGCTACTCTGACCGCGCTGATGGTGCTAGGGATGAGACTAGGGACAGAAATGCGACGGATCGGCGCCCATCCATACCACGGCGGCATGAGTCCCGATGGGACGCCGTCGACCCCTATGGAGCTATCGTTCCTGTTCAGAGCCATCTCTGCGGCCAGAGAGTGTGAGCGCAGGCGGTCGATCGGATCGCCAACCCCTTCGAAGATGTCGTAGATCTTAGAAGAATTCTCCAAGATGCCGCATATCTTCGAAGTAGCTCAAGACGGTCACGGCCAAGCCCGCGTCAAGCCCGGCCGCCGGGACATTTGGACAATGACGCCGGCTCGCTCACTCATCAGCGTGACCTGACGCCTGCGGACCGATCCTGCACAGATACGGAGCACCGACCATGGCTCAGCCGGCGGACGCGACACCTCTTTCCACCGACCCGATCGGGCGTCGGCTAACCGTGAGCGTTACGGAAGCAGCCGTGATGCTCGGCATCGGCCGTGGCACCGCCTATGAGTGTGTCCGGACCGGGCAGATCCCCTCGATTCGCCTCGGCAGTCGAATAGTCATCCCGATCCATGCCATCGAGAGGCTGATCGCCACCGGCAGTTCCGACGCCGCCTGAAGCAACAGGCGCCCAGGGCAGCAGGTTCAGGCCCCCAGAATCTGCCCGACGCGGACGGCCGCCTCGTGTTGCATATGGTCGAGAACGTGCTGGTAGGTGTCGGCGGTGATCTGGATCGATGAGTGACCGAGCCGTTCGGAGACGACCTTCAGCGGTAGGCCTCCGAGGAGAAGCAGCGTGGCATGTGTGTGGCGGGCGCCGTGAAGCGTGATCGCCGGCAGCTCAGTCGCTCGCACCATGCGGTCCCAGATACGGGACAGCGTCTGCGGGTGGATCGGCTTACCGTCAGCCATGGTGAAGATGAGCTCGGGCGTTGCCCCGAGCATCTCATGCTCGGCCGCCTGCTCCCGTCGCCACGCAATGAGCGCAGCTGTCGTGTCATCCTCGAGCGCGACGGTCCGAATGGCCGCACGGGTCTTCGGGGGGCCGAAGCTGATGGCATAGCCATCGAGGGCGGCAGCCTGGCGGACGAACAGCCGCTTTGCTGCAAAGTCGAGGTCTCGCCAGCGGAGCGCCACGAGCTCACCCCGCCGGAGCCCGGTGGCCAGGGCCACGCGCCACAGCACGGCCAGGCGGTCGTTCCGCACCGTCTCGGCTTCGAGGAAGGCGAGCGTCTGCTCCCGGCTCCAGCATTCGATCTCTGAGCGCCGTTCCGACGGCAGAGCGACGACCGCAGCTGGGCTGCGGGTGATCAAGCCCCGTTTCACTGCGTCGCCGAGCGCCATCCGGAGCACCTTGCCTACGAGTTGCACGGACGTCTTCGACAGGCCCTCAGCGGACAAGTCGGCGTAGCCCTGCTGGATCATCTTGGGGGTGAGTCGACTCAGCTTGGCCTTGCCGAGCCGCCCGACGAGATGCCCTACCGCCCAGCTGTACTGCTGGCGGGTGGCAGCAGCGCGGTGCGCCCGGGATGGTAGCCACTCGTCTTCCAGGTATTCGCCGAGAGTGACCTGAGCTGGGACGACCCAGTGCCCCGACACCATCTCGGCCAATGCCTCTTGGGCCGCCCGCTTGGTGGGGAAGCTGCCACCCTGGCGCTGCTTACGCTTGCCTGTGGCCGGGTCCGGCTCCAGCTCGATGATGGCCACCCACCGGTCGCCTCGACGCTTGACGTGCCCGCCTGGTCCCCTCATGGAACAGAGAGTAG
>CADEDH010000080.1:25816-27965 GCA_902826025.1 uncultured Actinomycetes bacterium | reverse complement strand
AGGTCGGCACCGTGATGCCAGGCCTCGGACGCCAGCGACCGGGCGGCCAGCATCAGATAAGGCTCGGCGTGCATGCCACCCCCCGGTGTCCGACGGGTCTCGATCTCGGCCCAGGCCGGGTCGGGCCGCCGTCGTAGGTCTCGAACGGATTGCCGAACACCAGGTTGACCGAGACCAACACCTCGCCGCCGCCATCAGACGACGGCCCGCTCCCCAACCGTTGATCCAGCGGCGGCCGCTCCAACCGACCGACAACCCGTAGGTGGTGAAGGCCGCTCCGACCAAAGCGTCCCGGGCCTCGTCGAGCCGCCGCTGGCGGGCCGCCTCAAGATCCCGCCGTACCTCGGCCGGGTCACGGGTTGCGGCGGCCGGATCAGCGGTCAGAGTGAAGAAGGAACTCCCCGATCCGCAGCCGGTGCACGTCATGTCAACCGCGTCGGAACCCGCCGGAAGAACGGGAGGGCCGGCGTCACCCCAGAGGGGCGTGCCGCAGCCATGGCAGAGCATCGGCCGTCCAGCCATGGCGCGACGTTACCAGCGCCGCCGGGAGCGCCGCTTCGGGACCATCGGCCCGGGTGGGATCACGGGTCGAAGCGTAGGGTCAGCGTGTGCGTCGCGGTCTGCCTTTCGGAGCGGCGGTGCTACTCGCAGCCCTGGTCACCGGATGCGGTGGCGATCCCTCAGCCGAGCGGGCCGACACGACCTGGCCCGATCCCACCTGCCACAGCCACGAGGTAGACCGCACCAAGGTCGACGAACCCGTCTTGCCCGCCGACGACGGCGGGCGCCTCCAGGCGATCGCCGACTCGTTCTGTGCCCGGTGGTTCGTCCAGTTCCCATCGGGCAGCTTCTCGGCCCTGGTGCCCCCGCTGCCCGAAGACGACGCCCGGTGCGTGGGTCAAGGCCTTCTCGACCTGTTGGGTACGGAGCGGGTGGAGGCATTGGGTTTCGGGACCGGCCCCTGGAACCTCGTGGGCTTCGGGTTGGGACACGGCCGGGAGGTCGAGGCGGAGGAGACGGTGTCGATGGTCGAGGTGTTCGCCCGGTGCTCGCCGTCGTTCGAGCAGTTGCTCATCCTCAGCGTCACCGAGGGTACCGACGAGATCAGCGCCGGTTCCGCCGCCTGTGTGGCCGACGAGCTCGACGACAAGACGGCGAAGGCGATCCTGGCCGGCGAGATGGACCGGGCCTACGACACCGATCCCCAGGCGACACCGTTCCCCGAGTTGGTCGCGCCGTTGGTCGACGCCTACGACCAGTGCCTGACCCCGGCCGAGCGGAGCAGGCTCGACTTCAACTAACCCGGGCAGACCTTCCGGTGCCGGTTCGACCCGAAGCAGACGCTACGTTCTGAACGGTGACCCTGCGGGCGGAAGCGACCACCACCGTGATGGCGACGCCACAATCGGTGCTCGAATTCGTACTCGACCTGAACCGCTACAAAGAGGTCGACCCGAAGATCGTACGGGTCTTGTCCGTGACCGGGCCCGACAGCGATGGCCGGGGATCCGTCCGACTACTGGCCCGGATGCGGGGCCTGCCCCCGGCGCCCGACAGGCAGGACTTCGTCCTCAAACGGTGGGAGCGCCTGACCTTCACCGGGGCGGCCCGCCAACCGGCACGCCTGATCTTCCACTTCACCGGCATCGTCGAGTGCACGCCCGGGGAGGGCGGCACGCAGGTCACTCACCGCTACGAGTTCCGGTTCCGCGGACCGTTCCGACCGATCGAACGGCTCCTGGCCGGCTGGCTCCAACGCCAGATCGAACAGGAGGTCCGAGACCTCGCCCAGTTGCTCAGCTGAGAGGCCCCGGCACCACGGCTACGGCCGCCCAACGATCATCTGGACCGGCGTGTCGAGCGTCCACCGACCGGACGGCACAACGGCCCGGATCGCCCGATCCAGATCGGCGGCGAACCGGGAAAACCGGTCACCCAGACGCTGATCGGGTCGGGACGACGTGGACCGCAGGAACCCGAGGAACCGCTCGACGTTCCACTCCTGTACCTGGGGGACGTGGGAGACCGTCACGTCGGCGAACCCGCACTCTCGGAGAACGACGGCAGGCGGGGCGAGCTCGTCGACGGCCAGCACGTAGTACTCCGGGCCGAACCACTGCTCCTGCACCTCGGCGATGGCCGCCCCCAG
>CADEDH010000080.1:22074-25716 GCA_902826025.1 uncultured Actinomycetes bacterium | reverse complement strand
CGACATAGTCTTCCCGGTCGGGGTGGCCGGGGCCGATGGGCACGGCCCGGCCGGTGCCGATGGCGCACTGGCGCCCGTCGTTGCCCAGATCGATCAGCTCGACCGTCGACAGCACCGACGTCTCCTCCACCCGCAGCGGCGTGGCCTCCACCCGGAACGGGCCGGTGATGGCCGGGGCCAGGTACGAGAAGTGGAGATCGAGCGTGCGGCTGGGCCGCCCCAGGATCCGCTCCGCCGCCAACGTCAGCGCCCGCTCCAGCAGTGCCGCCATGGCCCCGCCCTGGATCGACCCGAAGCTGTTGTAGATCCGCTCGTGGTGGTCGAGCTCGAACGCCGGGTTGTCGGGGTCGATACGGATCTCGTAGTACTCGTCGAGCGGGAGCCGGGGCTCCTCCTCGTCGGGCTTGGTCAGATCGGTCACCCCCACCTTGGGGGGCGGCGTGGTGGGCGTGTCGTCCCGGCGGGGCAGGCGGCTGAACGTCACGTGGGCCACCCCCACCGCCCGGCCGTCGCCGTCGACCAGCCGATTCTCCGACATCACCATGTTCTTCCCCACCCGGAGCGGGCGGCACGTGCCCCGGATCTCACCCCCCTCGGGCAGGTGGTCGAGGTGGAGCTTGAAGTCGAGCGTGGCCGTCCAGTCGGGGTGCACGGCCTTGGCTCCCAGCAGCCCGGCACACAGATCCACCAGCGGCGCCACCGCCCCCATCCGCACCCGCCCGCCGTCGTCGAGCTGATCGGGCAGCACCGGCATGGTGGCCGTCACCGTGCCGTCCTCGTGCAGCTCGTGCACCAGCCGGCTGTAACACAGGATCGAGCGGGGATGCGGGTACCGCCGCCGCCTCTTCTTCGGCTCGCCCGTCTCGGGGCTGCCGGTTTCAGGGCTGGACGGCGCCGGGCCGGGTTCGCTCGCCATGACCAGCGAACGTAACGCACCCCGCCGTCCCGAACGAACCCACGCCCGTGGCGTCTATCCCGGGCGGACCGTGTTGTAGGCGTTGGTGGGGAGCGGCTCAGGCCGGCCGCCACTCGATGAGGGGCCGGCGGCGGAGAACCAGTTGAGCGGGTCGTCGCCCCGCTCCACCGCATCGATCTGCTGACGGAGCTGGCGCCGGTAGAGCAGCACGCCCCGATCCGACGACACCAGGTTTTCCAGGGCGTGCACCGCGATCGGGCGTTGTCCCTCCTGGGCCTCCATGTCGTCGGGCCGGCGCTGGCGGTCCTCGTAGGTCCGGTCGGGCCGGAAGCCGGGCCGGATCAGCTCACCATCGGGCCCCCGGGTCTCGGTGTCGGTGCCCGGGCGGAAGGCCGGATCCGGCCGCCCGTCCACCAGCGGCACGGCCAGCATGGTCAGCGCCGTCACGTGGGTGTCGTCGATCGGCACCACCCAGCTGATGTCGGTGGGCTTGTCCCGCTCCTTGCACACCTCGCCCGTCTCGTGGATGTTGGGGATCAGGGCCACGTTGGGGAACACGATCTCGGTGCAGCGCCGCAGCCGGTTGCCGTTGGCCACCTCCCGGTGCACCACGTAGCGCACCCCAACGTCGGTGGTCTCCATCGTGATGTCGGGCAGGTCCCGCTGGCCCATGGCCCCGCCGAACTGGGCCCCGCTGATGTGGGTGTGGAGGGCGATCAGGTGCCACGGGTCCACCACGTTCTCCAGGTGCTGCAACCAGTTGCAGTCCCGCACGTAGCCGATGGCGTACTCGCCCCACAGCCTCGCCCCCCGCAGCTCCACGTCGGGCCGGGCCATCACGTCGAACCAGGGCAGGGCCGGCTCCCGCTCGGGCGGCCCCAGGTACACGAACACCAGCCCGCCCAGCTCCCGGGCCGGGTATCCGGGCTGCTCGATCCCGAGCCGCTCGGCCGTGCCCGGCGGTTCGCACAGCATGTCGGTCACCCGACCGTCGCCGTCGAGCAGCCACCCGTGGTAGCAGCACCGGATCCCGCCCGCCTCCACTCGCGCCCACTCGAGCGACGTGCCCCGGTGGGGACAATGCAGCTGCAGGCAGCTCACGGGAGCGGGCCCTCCCGCGTTTACCGATTGCCCGGTCAGGGTGAGGGGCCGGAACAGCACCAGATCCTCTCCCAGCACCCGCACCCGGCGGGGCAGGTCGGTCACCTCCGCCGACAGGGCCACCGGCTGCCAGTAGCGGCGCAGCAGCTCCCCGGCCGGGGTGCCCGGCCCCACGTGGGTGAGCCGATCGTCCTCGGCCGGGGCGGGCAGTCCGTAGGCGGAACGCATCAGGAGATCCTCGTTTCCGGTTCGGGTTTGGCGGCCGGGGCGAGGGCGGCCCGGGCCCGGACGGCGCGGCGCTGAGTGAACGTGATCCACCCCGCCATCAACGCCGTGCCAACGGCGCCCAGCATCAGTCCGGCCCGGGGCCCGAACCGCTCCGACACCCAGCCGGCGATCGGCCCCCCGATCGGCGTGGAGCCGATGAACACCACGGTGCTCAGCGACAGCACCCGGCCCCGGAACTCGTCGGCCGAGCGCAGTTGCACCAGTGCGCTCAAGCCCGCCGGCAACAGGATGGTGGCCGCCCCCACTCCCACCGCCGCCACGGTGGCCAGAGCCAGGGTGGGCGCCAGCGACAGCACGGTGGTCGTCACCACCAGCCCCCACGCCCCCATGAGGAGGAACCGCAGGTCGATCGTGCTGCGCCGGGCCATGGCCAGGGCCCCGGTGACGGAGCCCACGCTCATCAGCGAGTACAGCAGGGTGAAGCCCCCCGCTCCGGCGCCGAACGTCCGCTCCGACAACAACGGCAGCGTCACCTGGTATTCGAAGGCCAACGTGCCCACCACGGCCAGCAGCAACAGCGATTGGCGCAGCTCGGGCTCACCCCAGGCGTAGCGCAGCCCCTCCATCAGCTGCCCCTTGGCCCGCCGCACCTTGGGTGAGCTGCGGATGGCGCTGCGGTCGAGGCTGAACAGGGCGGCCAGAACCGCCACGTAGCTGACGGCGTTGACCACGAAGCACCACTCCACGCCGGCCGAGGCGATCAGGGCCCCGGCCACCGCCGGCCCCACCACCCGGGAGCCCGTCATCATGGCCGAGTGGAGGGCCACTGCGTTGGGGGTCAGCTCGGGCTCGACCAGGTCCACCACCAGGGTGCGGCGGGTGGGGCTGTCGAGCGCAGTGAGCAGCCCGAACAGAGCCGACAGGACATAGATGAAGCCGATCGAGAGCCGGTCGGTGAGGATCAGGGCGCAGTAGGCGATGGCCACGATCGTGTAGCCCGTCTGGGTCTTGATCATGAACCGCTGGCGGTCCACCCGGTCGGCCACCACCCCGCCCCAGGCCCCGAGCACGAGTACCGGCAGGTATTGGGCGGCCGTCACCAGCCCGAGGGCGACACCGGAGTCGGTGAGGCGCAACGCCACCCAGATCACCGACACGGTCTGCATCCAGGTACCGGCCTGGCTGACGAGCTGGCCGGCGAAGTACCGGCGGTAGTTGCGCACTCCCAGCGAGCGGAACGTGTCACCCGCCGCCCGACGCAGGGCGCCCCGCCATCCCCCGGACGGCGCCGCGCCCGTCTCCGGTTCATCCGCCGGCTGCGTGGCCCCGTGCACGGGCCCCACGCTAGTGGTCGGCTGGGGATGGGGCCCCAGCCGAGATGGGGCCCGGGGGCGCAG
>CADEDH010000080.1:8802-21974 GCA_902826025.1 uncultured Actinomycetes bacterium | reverse complement strand
AGTGGTCGGCTGGGGATGGGGCCCCAGCCGAGATGGGGCCCGGGGGCGCAGGCGGTAAGGGCCGCTCACCCCACCCCCGGCGGCACCCCCCGGGATGCTTTGCCCAGGGGCCCCTGAGCCAGCCGCCACCACCGCCCTGAGCGCCCGTTCCCGTTTGGGTAAAGCCACCCTGGCCAGGGAAAACAGGGCCCGTACCTTCGGCTCGACATGCGGGTCGAACCAACAGCAATCTCCACCTCCGGGGCGTCAGCCCATCCCTCCCATCGGGCCCGGGCCCGGCGTCTGCGGCGCATGACCGTGGGCTGCCTCGCCCTGGCCTCCACCGCCGCCGTCGTGCCCCTGCCGTCGGTCACCACGCCAGCGGGGGCCGTCAGCCTCAGCCCAGCGGCGGCGACCGCCGAGGAGACCACCGGCACCTACGACGGCGTCATCGCCGCCGACGGCACCGTCACCCCCGGCACCATCCCGGCCGCCGCTGACGGCACGGTCATCCCGGCCACCGAACCGGTCGCCCTCCCGGCCGACGCCACCATCGTGGGCGGTGAGTACACCGCCCCCGTGACGGCCGACGCCGTCGCCCCCACCAGTGCCGGAGCCTGGGGCCCGGTAGAGGCATGGCCCATGATCGCCGTCCACGCCGCCCTCGACCGGGACGGCCGGGTGGTCACCTACGGCACCAGCGCCGAGGGCCAGCAGACCGGCTATTTCCTCTACGACGTGTGGACCCCCAACGCCTCGGCCGCCGCCGGCCACAACACCCTCCCCAACAAGACCGGCACCGACGTGTTCTGCGGCCTCCAGATCAACCGCTACGACACCGGCGAGATGCTGATGCTGGGCGGCGACAACTGGACCGGCACCCGGACCACCAACACCGGCAACGCCGACATCGATTCCTACGACCCGGCCACCGGTGAGCTGACCAAGATCAACGGGATGGTCCGGCCCCGGTGGTACGCCACGGCCACCGCCCTCGGCGACGGCTCGATCCTGGTGCAGGGCGGCGACGGCGGCTACGACCATCCCGAGCGCTGGAGCCCGGAGACCGGCTCGGAACTCGTGGGGGCGGAGACCACCCCCTATTTCTGGTGGTATCCGAAGTCGTTCGTGCTGCCCGACGGCCGCATCTTCGCCATGGACCTCTTCGGCCGGATGTACTTCATCTCGGCCGACCTGGAAACGGCCACCCCCGCCGGTCGCCTTCCCTTCGACCGGCGGGGCTTCGGCGCCACCGCCGTGATGTTCGCCCCGGGCAAGATCCTCCACTTCGGCGGCCCCACCGACACCAGCGTGATCATCGACGTCACCGGGGCCGAGCCCATCGTGACCGCTGGGCCCCCGCTGTCGTCGGCCCGCCGCTGGGTCAACGCCACCCTCCTGCCCGACGGCCGGGTGCTGGCCACCGGCGGCGCCACCATCAACAACATGGGGTCGGCCGACTACATCGGCGACTACCAGATCAACAACGCCGCCGAGGTGTTCGATCCCAGCACCGGACAGTGGACGGTGGAGGCCACCGGTTCCACCGTCGGCCGCATGTACCACTCCACCGGCCTCCTGCTGGCCGACGGCCGGGTGCTGGTGGCCGGAGGCGGGGCCCCGGGGCCGGAGTACAACCTCAGCGCCGAGCTGTTCACCCCCGACTACCTGCTCAACGGCGACGGCACCCCGGTGACCCGGCCAACGATCGACACGGTGTCGGCCACCGATCTCACCCCGGGCCAGACGATCACTCTCGGCTCCACCAGCGCCTCGGGCGTGTCCCGGGTGACGATGCTCAAGGCCGGCGCAGTGACCCATTCGATCAACATGGAGCAGCGCCTCGTTGAGCTGCCGATCCGCACCGAGGCCGGCACCGGCGACACCACCGCCGTCACCGCCACCCTGCCCCTGAACGAGAACCACCTCATCCCCGGCTACTACCTGCTCACCGTGATCGACGGCAACGGGGTGCCCTCGGAGTCGAAGATGGTGCGGGTCACACCCCCCGTGGCCACCCGGCCGATGGCCTCGGTCGACGGCCAGGTGGTGCGCCTGTACCGGGCCTTCTTCCAACGCCAGCCCGACGAGGCCGGCTACCGCTACTGGCGGCGGGTGCTGCTGACCGGTGGGAGCCTGCAGGCCATCGCCGACTCCTTCGCCGCCAGCCCCGAGCTCGTGGCCCGCTACGGCCAGCTCGACGACGCCTCCTTCGTGGACCAGGTGTACCGCAACGTGCTGGGCCGTGACGCCGACCCCGATGGCCGGACGTTCTGGCTGGGCCAGCTGTACGCCGGCATGAGCCGGGGCCGGATGATGACCGAGTTCTCCGAGTCGGCCGAGTTCGTGGCCATCACCGGCACGCCGGCCCCGTCGGCTGCCGCCCCGTTCCTGGGGGCACCGCTCACCGGCGGCACCCCGCTGTCGGGCGCCGTGATCCGGCTCTACCTCGGCTACTTCTCCCGGGGTCCCGACGTCGACGGCCTGGCCTACTGGGTGGGGCAGCGCCAGGCCGGTGTGTCGCTCAACCAGATCTCGGCCGTGTTCGCCCGGTCCGACGAGTTCAACCAGCGGTACGGAGCGGCCATCGACACCGACTTCATCCGCCTCGTCTACCAGAACGTGCTCGACCGCCAGCCCGACGAGACCGGCCTGGCCTACTGGGCCGGGGAGCTGGCCGGCGGTCTGGCCCGGGGTGACCTGATGCTGCAGTTCACCGAGTCGCAGGAGTTCATCGGGCGGGTGGCCAACCCGGCCTGACCGTCCCCATCAGATCTCCGATCGGGGGAGTGCCCTCGACCCGCATCTCCCCCGATCGGAAAACCCGTGTTCTCCCTGGGAGGGAACCCAAGGAACCCGAAGGGTTCCCTCACGCGCCACCCGGCGCCTGCCGTTTTCGGGCCCCGGCTAGGAATCGCCGCGGCGCAGGCGGTAGCCGGGGCGGCGGGGGGCGTCGCCGAACTGGCGGCCGTCGTAGTACGACGGGTTGGTGTCGGGGCGGCCGGTGCGGCTGGTCCAGCGCCAGGTGAGCGAGATGCGGGGCTGGTCGTGGCCGGGAGCGGCCGGGATGCCGTGGAGCCACGTGCGCTGGCTGGCGCCCCCCATCACCAGCAGGTCGCCCTCACCCGGGCTGAGGATCAGGTCGTCGGGGCCGCGGCCCGACGGGACCCGTTCCACCGGCACGCCCCGCTCCTGGCGGGGTCGGAGCACGAACGGGCGGCGCTCGCCCAGCACGAGGATGGCGATCAGGGTGTCGTCGAGCCAGCGCAGCTCCCGGTCGCTGTGCAGGCCCTGGAAGTCGTCGCCGTCGCGGTACAGCAGGGCGGCCACCCCGGTGAACGCCACCCGGTAGCGGGAGCGGAGGTGGAGGCCGGTCTGGCGTAGGAGGGGATGGACATCGGCGTCGACCCCGGCCGTGAGGCGCTTCTCCGGGACGTAGCGGTCGTAGCGGAGGATCTCGCTCTGCTGCCACGGCAACGTGTCCCGCAGCTCGGCCAGCGCCTCGGCCGGCTGGCGGGCGAACCCGGGCACGATCTCCACCCAGGCCGCCCCCGCCAGGTCCCGGCGATCCACCGCCGCCGCCCGGTCGATCTGCAGCTCCTGCGGGGCGCCGTCCATCGCTCCAGTATCCCGCCGAAACCCTCCCTCTCACCTATCACCGAGTTATCACCGAGGATCGATCGACAATCGGTTTCAACCTATCGAACAACTGTCAATCTATCGGCAGAAGCCGATAGATTGTCACGTATGGCTGGCACTACTCGCGGATCCACACCACGTTCTCGGGAGCGCTTGGACCAGCGGATCCACCAACTCCGGCCACTCCTCGATGAGCCGCGACCCCACCGCGGCTGGATCCGAGCGATCCGCGACGCCCTGGGCATGTCGGGCGCCGACCTGGCCGATCGCCTGGGGGTCACCCAGCCGACCGTCGCCGAATTGGAGCGCAACGAGACCCGAGGCACCATCCGGCTCGACTCGCTCGAACGGGCAGCCGACGCCCTGGGTTGCGACCTCGTCTATTTCCTGGTGCCCCGCACCTCGCTGGATGATGCCGTCCATCTTCAGGCCCGGCGTCAGGCGGCGCTCCACCTGGGCCGGGTCGGGCACCACAACGCGCTCGAGAACCAGATCGTCAGCCCGGAAGCCGCCGAGGCCCATCTCGCCCGCTTCGCCGGGCAGCTGGTCGACCGCCGGGGGCTGTGGTCGTCGGCCGATCGGTGACGGGCGGCCCGCCCGACCAAGGGCCCGGATCCCGGCCCGAGCCGCCAAGCGATCCGCTGGCCCCGATCGGGGACGGCGGCACCACGGTCCATCCCGACCTGACCGATCACCTCATTCCCACCTGGATCGCCACCCAGGCCGACCTCTACGAGGCGGAGGCCGCCGCCATCGCCACAGCCACCTTCCGTCGTCGGCCATCGCCCCACCAACTGCTCGACGACCTGTACCTGCGTCGCCTGCATCGGGCCATGTTCGGTGAGGTGTGGCGGTGGGCCGGCCGCTACCGCACCCACGACGTGAACATCGGCGGTGTCGCCTGGCCCGACGTGCCGGCGCTCGTTCGAGACCTGCCGGCCGACACCCGGGCCTGGGTCGAGGCCGCCACCTACCCAGCCGACGAGATCGCGGCCCGGTTCCATCATCGCCTCGTCCAGATCCATCCGTTCGTGAACGGCAACGGGCGCTTGAGCCGCTTCGCCGCCGACTACCTCGTGGTCGGCCTGGGCCAGCCCCGGTTCACGTGGGGCGTGGGGCTGGGGGTAGGCCGGGCCGAACTTCGAGCCAGCTACCGGGCCGCCCTCCAGGACCTTGACGCCGACCGCGACGCGGTGGGCGGCCTGTTGCGCTTCGCCCGGTCCTGAGCCGGCAGCCCGACCGGCGGCGAGTTGGGCTGGCCCGCGGGAAGGGGGAGGCGTAGCGTCGGGGTCTATGAAGTTCGGACTGATGTACGAGTTGCAGATCCCGAAGCCGTGGGACGAAGAGAGCGAATACCGCATGGTCCAGGAGGCCACCGAGCAGGTGATCCTGGCCGACAAGCTCGGCATCGATCACGCCTGGGCGGTGGAGCACCACTTCCTGGAGGAGTACAGCCACTGCTCGGCGTCCGACGTGTTCCTGGCCTCGCTGGCGGCCAAGACCGAGCGCATCCGCATCGGTCTCGGGATCCGCCAGGTGATCCCCGGCTACAACCATCCCTCCCGCTCGGCCGAGACCGTGGCCATGCTCGACCTGATCTCACACGGCCGGGTGGACTTCGGCATCGGCGAGGGCGCCACCCGCCTGGAGCTGCGGGGCTACGGCATCAACGCCCGGCGCAAGCAGGCCCTGTCGCTGGAGGCGGCCGAGCAGATCGCCAACATGATGGTGATGACGCCCTACCCCGGCTACGAGGGCGAAGGCTTCTCGATGCCGTGCCGCAACGTGATCCCCAAGCCCCGCCAGAAGCCCCACCCCCCGATGTGGATGGCCTGCACCAACCGGGCCACGATCGAGGTCGCGGCCCGCAACGGGCTCGGCGTGCTGGCCTTCAGCTTCCTCGACCCCCAGTCGGCCGCCCACTGGGCCGAGGTCTACTACTCGATCATCAAGAGCGACCAGTGCGTGCCCATCGGCCACGCCGTCAACCCCAACTTCGCCATGGTGGCCGGCTTCTCCATCCACCCCGACGCCGAGGAGGCCCAGCGCCGCGGCATCGACGGCTTCCAGTTCTTCCGCTACGCCGTGAACGCCCTGGTGGCCAACGAGACCCGCCCCGGTCGCAGCCGGCTGTGGGACGAGTACGAGGAGCTGCGGGGCCCCGACCTGCCCTCGCTGGCGGCCCCCGGCATCGGCACGCCGGAGAACTACCGCAAGCTGGCCATGGAGTTCCAGAACGCCGGGATCGACCAGGTGATCTTCCTCCAGCAGGGCGGCAAGAACCGTCACGAGCACATCTGCGAGAGCCTGGAGTACTTCGCCCGCGACGTGCTGCCCGCCTTCCAGGAAGACCGCGACGCCCGGGAGGCGGCCAAGATGGAGGAGCTGGCGCCGTACCTGGAGGCGGCGATGGCCCGCAAGGTGCGGATGCCGGAGCTGACCGACGACGAGATCCCGATCGTGCCCCCGTCGCAGGAGCGGGAGGCCTTCTACGTGCGGGCCCCCGCCGACGAAAGCCAAAAGTAGGAGCCCCTCAGCCGCCGAGGAGATCGAGGGCGACCAGGCCGGCCCCCACGGCGCCGGCCCGGTCGCCGTACTGCGACAGGCGGATCTCGGCCGGGCCCCGGGCCTCGCGGTCGACGACGGCGTGGTGGTAGGCGGCCTCCACCGCAGCCCGGAACGTCTCGCCCGCCTCGCTCACCCCGCCGCCCAGCACGAACACCGACGGGTCGAGCAGGTTGGCCAGGCTGTCGAGCCCCAGGGCGATCCAGCGGGCGTGCTCGGCCACCAGCCCCTCGGCCACCGGGTCGCCGGCGGCGGCCAGGCGCAGCACGTGCTCGCCCTGGACCGCCCGGGTCTCACCCCCGGCGGCGGCCAGCACGGTGGGGGCCCGGCCGGCGGCGACGGCGTCACGGGCCTGGTGGCCCAGCGCCGACCCCGAGGCGTAGCGCTCCCAGCACCCCCGCCGGCGGCACACACACAGGATCCCGCCGGCCACCACCGTCATGTGGCCGATCTCGCCGGCAAAGCCCGACGCCCCCCGGTAGAGACGACCGTCGAGCACGAAGCCGCCCCCGATGCCGGTACCGAACGTGACCAGCGCCAGGTTGTCGACCCAGCGACCCGGCACCGACGCCTCGGCCCAGGCGGCGGCGGTGGCGTCGTTGTCGACCGCCACCGGCAGCCCGGTGGCCGCGGCCACCAGCTCCCGCATGGGGTAGTGGCTGAGCATGGCGATGTTGGGCGAGGTGCGCACGACGCCGGAGCAGTCCACCACACCGGCGCACCCCACCCCGATGGCGGCGATGTCGTGCTGCTCGGCGGCCCGGCGCCACAACCCGACGATGGCGTCGAGCATCAGCTCGGGCCGGTCGGGCCGGCGCACGTGGGTCCACTCCCCCACCGGCCCGGTGCTGGCCACGGGGATGGCCCGGATGTTGGTGCCCCCGATGTCGTAGCCGAGGGCCAGCGGCCCGCCGTCAGCCACGGCCCCGGGCCACGATCAGCACGACGATCATCGACGCTACGGTAGCGGTTGCCCCGGGCGAATCTCGGTGCGCCAGGCACCGCCGGCGGCGCCGTCCGCACCGAGAAACCGCCCTACGGCCAGTCGGTGATCCGCAGCCGGCCGCCGACAATCGCCGACGGGTGCACCGTCACCGGTTCGCGAGCGGGCCGCCGGGTGGCCTGGCCCGTTCGCAGATCGAAGCGGCCGTTGTGCTTGGGGCACTCCACCTCACACCCCATGAGCACCCCATCGGCCAGGTGGGCGCGACCATGGGGGCACAGCCCGTTCGCCACGCGGTACTCCGACGGGCCCACCCGGGCCACCACGAACGTGCCGTTGCCGGCATCGACCCGGCGCAGCTCACCCGGGGCCAGGGTGTCGGCCGGGCCCAGATCGAGCCCGGGCCCGCCGCGCTCCCCCGCCCCGCCCGGCGCCTGCCGCCACAGACGGGTACCGGTGTCGATGGCCGCCCGATCGGCCGCCGGCACGGCCGGCACCCCCCGGTGGGGGATCTCCCAGCGGGGGTCGACGGCCTGGCGGGCAGTGGCCGCCAGCAGCTCCCGGTAGGCGGCCCACGTGTTGGGCAGCGGCGGCGCCAGCTGGTCGGCCACTTCCCGGTGCAGGGCGGGCAGGGCGTGGTAGGGCACCGTGGGGAAGAGGTGGTGCTCCACGTGGTGGTTCATGTTCAGGTAGAGGAAGCGGAAGACCGGGTTCATGAGCACGGTGCGGGTGTTGAGGCGGTGATCGAGCACGTCCTCCTGGAGCCCAGCGTGCTGGGTGAGGCCGAAGAAGACCATGAGCCAGATCCCGTAGAAGCTCGGCAGCCCGACGTAGAGGAGGGGCACGACGCTGCGGGTGAAGACAGCCAGCGCCAGCACCGCCCCCCACAGGGCCACGAACACCTGGGCCTCCCGCACCACCCGCCGGGTCTCGCCGAGCGGTACGAAGCTGAGCACGTCGGGCTCGAGCCGGCCCCGGGCGTGACGGACCGTGCGCCGGATCATCTGGATCGTGCCCGGCACGCCGAGGAACATCACGACGATCTGGCGGCGGGTGGTGGGCCGGGGTGCCCCGATCTCGGCGTCACGGCCCACGATGATGGTGTCGCTATGGTGCCGGGCGTGCGACCACCGCCACACCGTGGGACCCCGGATGATCATGAAGCAGGCCAGGTGGTAGACGGCGTCGTTGAGCCAGCGGGTGCGGAAGGCGGTGCCGTGGCCCATCTCGTGCCAGCGGGCGTCGGCCGTGCCGCTGTAGAGCACGCCGTAGACGGCGAAGGCCGGCACCGCCCACCACGAACCCCGGGCGAACCAGGCCCACAGCCCGGTTCCGGCCAGCAGGCCCAACCACAGAAGGGTGTCGACGGCCGCCCGACCGTTCGACCGCCGCGACAGCGCCCGGAGCCGATCGGGATCGATGGCCGGCCGGAACCAGGTGGCGTCGGCCAGGCCCCGCTCCTGGGCTCGGGCCGCCTCCGGGCCGGTCAGCGAGTAGTCGCGCCCTGGCATCGGGTCATTCTGGCAGGCCCGGCCATCGCCCTGTCCAGCCGGTGCCGGCCCTGGCGCAGGGCGGCGGCGATCGCTTCGGCCCTGCTCGTCGGGGTGGCACTGAGCGGCTGCGGGAGTGCTCCGTCGCACACCGCCGTCACGGACGGCACCGCGGCGACCGGCGGTGTGAGGCCCCAGGCGGCGTTGGCGTCGGCGGTAGCGGTGCGGGCCGCCGGATGCCGGCAGGCCGAGGAGCGCACCGGCTCCGGCTCGGTGGTGGGCGACGACCTGGTGGTCACCGTGGCCCACGTGGTCGCCGGCAGCACCTCGGTGCTGGTGACCGACGCCGACGGTGACGAGCACACCGCCGTGGTCGTGGGGCTCGACACGGTGAACGATCTGGCCCTGCTGGCCGTGGACGGCCTCGACGTCGCCCCCCTGCCGCTCGGCACCCTGGCCGCAGGCGACCACGCCGTGTTCGTCGTCCACGACGCCAACGGCCGGGCGATCGCCGAGCCGGCCACGGTCACCCGCCGGGCCGACCTGTCGATGGCCGACCTCTACGGCCAGGGCAACCACATCCGCCCCGGCCTCGAGCTCGACGCCAGCGTGAGCCCGGGCGACAGCGGCGCCGTGCTGGTGGGCGACGACGGCCGGGCGGGGGCGGTCGTGTTCGCCACCAGCCGGGAGACGGTCGGCACCGAGGCCAGCCCCCCGCCGGAGACCGGCGGTGGGGAAGGCGCCCGCCGGGCCTGGGCCACCGACATCGCCGCCTTGGCACCCCTTCTGGCCGGCCCCCTCTCTCCCGTGCCCACTGGCCGCTGCGTCGACTGAATCCCGACGAGTTCCGACGAAGACCGAACAGATCTGGGTGTCCTACGGGCGGCCCGCGATGACCTGCGAACGGGACGAAGGGTCGGCACCGCCGTCACCCTCGTCTACGTCGGCATCGTGCTCGGCATCCCCTTCGGGTTGACCATGCTCTTCCTGGTCAAGCGGATCAAGGAGTACGAGGCGGCGCTGGCCCGGGCCGGTCGGCGCTGATCAGGCAGCCCGGGCGGTCCGGCGACGGCGGAGCGCGTCGTCGGCCTCGGGCGAGCCGTCGTGGGCGCTGCCGAACCACCGGTCGAGGGGGAGAGTGCCGTCGCCGTAGTTCACGTCGTACAGCTTGTGGTGCAGGTAGTGGGCGTACCCTCCGGTCGGCACCCACATGGTCTCGGTGAGGGCCACCCGGTCGAACCCGGCGTGGCCCGGCACCGGCGCCATCATCAGGTGGAACGAGGTGTAGAGGGCGTGCAGCGGGTGCGACGGCACCACCCAGTGCAGGGCCAGGGCACTGAAGTAGGCCAGGTGCTCCACCGGATGCATGGCCAGGCCCGACCACGGCACCGGGTTGCTGTTGCGATGGTGGACCCGGTGGACGGCCCGGTACAGCGGCCCCCAGTGGAGCAGCCGATGGACGGCATAGAAGTGCACGGCCCGCCACAGCGGGGTGACGGCCAGCAGGGCCACGAACCCCACCGGGTTGTCGGCCCACTGCAGCCACGGGATCCGGCCGGTGGCGTACAGATGGAGCGTCACCACCTCCCAGGCGATCCACACCGGCAGGCCGCTGGCCAGCGTCCAGGTGAGGTTGTCCCGCAGCTGGGATCCCGAGGCGAATCGCTCGGCCGACACTGCCGGCCACCGCAGGTTGTACTTGCACCGGGTGCCCTGGCTCCGGCTCCAGAACAGCCGAAGGTGGGCCAGGCTGTACCAGCCCACCAGCAGGATCACGTCCCGGATGGCGACGGCAGCCACCCAGCCCGGCGACCAGGTGGCCATGACCTCCCGGGAGGGTGTGGCCCACAGCCACACGCCGCCGGCCACGACCATGTAGAGGACGTTCCACAGCAGAGGAGACCACCCGTTCGGGTGCACCGGGTGCCACTCCCCCAGAGGGTCGCGGCGCCCGTGGGCCATCTCATCCATCCACCGTCTCCTCGTCGCCTCAGCCACCATTGCACCACCGTGGCGCTCCAGAGACAACGCGCCCCGGGCAACCGGGGCATCGCGATCAACGATCCGCCCGTCCCACCAGGGACATCACCGGCGGCCTCGGGCGAAGCGGGCCGGCCGGCTCCGGGAACCCCCGGACCGGGGGAGGCTGCTGGCGGCGGCGGCGATCACGGCGGCCAGCGCCGCCACCGCCGTGCCCACCAGGAACGCCGCCCGGTAGGAGGCCAGACCCCCCACCGCCGAACGGCGGGCCTCGTGTACGGCGCCCAGCACCCCGATGCCGGCCACGGTGAGGATCTGGCGGGCCATCTGCTGGGTGGCACCGGCCACGCCGTAGTCTCCGGGGTCGACGGCGGAGCTGACGGTGGCCGCCACCGGCGGCTCCAGCAACCCCAGCCCGAACCCGGTGAGCCCGAGCACGGCGAAGATCACCCCTTCCCCGACACCGGGCCGGATCAGCACGAAGCCGGCGGTGGACACGGCCACCAGCCCGGCCCCGGCGCTCATCACCGACCGTTCCCCCACCCGCACGGCCAGGAACCCGGCCACCGGCCCGGCCAGTGCGTAGAACAGGGGCCGCCAGGCCACCAGCACCGCCACCCGGCTGATCGAGAACCCCAGCTCCTCGTGGAGCAGCACCGGGGTGAGCACCAGCACCCCCTGGTAGGCGAAGGCGCACAGTGATGCGGCCAGGATGGGGGCCGAGAAGTTGCGCCGACCCAGGTAGCGCACGGGCAGCAGGGGGTGGGGCGTCCGTCGCTCCCAGCCCACGAACCCCCAGGCCAGAACGGGGGCCAGGCCGAACCCGGCCATCACCAGGGGATGATCCCAACCCATCACCGGGCCCCGGTTGACCGCCACCAGGAACGCAGTGGTGGCCCCGCCCAACAGGAGGGTGCCGCCCAGGTCGTAGCGGGTGGCGGCGGCCCGGGGCGAGTCGGGCAGCACCTTCCAGGCGGCCACGAACGCCGCCAGGATCAGCACCGTCTGACCGAAGAACAGCAGCCGCCACGTGGTGGCCTCGGCCAGCGGGCCGCCCCCCGACACCCCGATCACGGGCCCGATCGCCATCACCAGCCCCCACCACCCCATGGCCTGGACCCGGCGCTCGGCCGTGAACTGGGTACTGACCAGGCCGAGGGCGGCCGGGCCGGTGGCGGCCCCGAGGGTGGCCCCGATCGTGCGCAGGGTAATCAGGCTGGCGGCGTTCCACGCCAGCCCGGTGGCCAGGGCGAAAGCGGCAGCCCCCAGCTCGGCGGCCAGGAACACCCGGCGCCGCCCGTAGAGGTCGCTCAGCTTGCCGGCCAGGGGGCTGAGCACAGCGAAGGCCAGGAGCGGGGCCGAGACCACCCAGGTCATGGTGGAGGTGCTGGTGCCGAACTCGTCGGCCAGGTCGGGCAACAGCACCACCAGAACGGCGTTGTTGAACAGGACCGTGAACAGGCCCGACAGCACAACGCCCAGCACCACCCAGGGCGAGGTGGCGGCCGCCTCCGGCTCGGTGGCCCGATCGACCCTGGTCATCGCCTCCAGCCTGCCTGGTCGGGTTCCTCCGGGCCAGATAGGCCAGAGAAGCCAGATGGGCCAGATAAGGCAGCACCGACGCCGGCCGCCGGGGTCAGGGCACGACGAGTACCGGGCGCTCCGAGCGCTTCACCACCTCACGGGAGGTGGACGGGGTCAACAGCCGCTGGAGGGCACCCCGGTGGTTGTCGCCCACCACGATCAGGTCGACGTCCTGCTCGTCAGCCACGCGCACGATGGTGTCGGCCGGCTCTCCTCCCAGCCGGCCGACAGCCTGGGCGTCCTCCAACCCCGACTCCGCCACCACCGTGGCCGCCTTCCGCTGGGCCTGCTCCTCTTCCTTGGCCGTGGCCTCGGCCCACTCGCTGCCGGGACGGTCGTAATACCAGGGATAGGCCATGCCGAACATGGCGCCGTCGGGGAGGATGAATCCCGTGGGTGGGGCCGTGTCGGCCATGCCGATATTCACCCCGATGACCTCGATGTCGTCGGAGCCGCCGTTGCGGAAGAAGTCGTTGACGAAACCGACCACCCGATGGGTGGCCTCGCTGCCGTCGATGGCGACCAGCACCTTGCGCATCAGCCCTGCCCGGTGATTCTCACGGCGGCCGGCCCGGTCGTGGGCATGGTGGCCGTCCGCAGACCATTCAGGCCGTTGGCTCCCTCGCCGAGGTCACCCACGCCGGAACCGATGCCCCGGCGGGCGGCCGGCAGCTCCTGGAGGTAGCCGAGCACGAAGCGCCAGGACCGGTCGCAGCTCTGGCAGCCGAACACCACGTGGCCCGCCTGACACGACACCTCGAACTCTTCGTGCCCACACGCCGGGCAGTGGCGGAAGGGCCAGGGCTGGCGTTGCACCATGCGGGCAGGCGGCTCGGGCTCAGCAGTGGTCGACATGATTCACCTCGCTCGGTCCGCCAGTGCCCGGTTCGCTTCTGACCCAAACCTGTCTCTCGAGGGACCCACCGTCCCCGTTTTCGTCGGGTTTCGCCGGGGTACGGGGGGCGGCATGGACGGTGTAGACCTGGCGGTGG
>CADEDH010000080.1:0-8702 GCA_902826025.1 uncultured Actinomycetes bacterium | reverse complement strand
GGGCCACGACGGCGGCGACATCATGGCCTCCCCGCCCGACCAGGCCGACACCGGTCTCGATCCCGACCGGCGGTCCTGAGCACCCAGATCTGGGAATCGGCTGGACGCCCGAACCGAGGAGGGTCAGACGACCCGGGGGCCACGGTCGGGGGTGGCCAAACGGACGTCGGTGAGCACCGTCGGCCTCGGATCGAGGCCGGCCACGGTGGCGAACCGGTCGACGGCGGCCGCCACCGGCCCGGCGACCAACTCGGCCACCCGGCACGACGGGTCGACGTCGAGGCGGAGCCGCAGCTCGTCGGGTTCGTCCCGGCCGGCGTGGTGGCGGTAGTCGACGCGGGCGCTGTGCACCCCGTCGCCCCGGACCACCAGGTCGTCTTCCAACGCCTCCACCAGCGCCCCTCCGGCCACCCTCGTGTAGCCGGGGGCCGGCTCGGCGGTGGGATGGCCGGCTCCCGACGTGATGGCGGTCGGCGGGCTCCCGGCTGCCGACGCCGGGGACAAGTCCAAGTCCAGGTCGTCGCGCTGGCGCCGGGACGGCACCTGCTGACACAGCCACACCAACCCCACCAGCACCGCCACCACCGCGGCCGCCGCGCCTCCGGCCTGGAAGGCCCCGGCGTGGTCGGTGAGCAGGGCCCGGGCCCGGTCGGTGAGGAGGGGGCCGTCGGCGTCGGTATACGACGAGAGCCGGCGCATCGCATCGGTGGCCAGCAGCCCACCGGCGGCGGCCGCCGCCACCAGCAGCAGCCCGATCAGCACGAGCAGGGCCCGGGTCACGGCCAGGGGACGGCGCCGATCCCGTTTCACGACCGCCCCCGCTCGTCGCCCAGGGGCCGGCGCCGGACCCGCACCGTGGTGTCGAGCACCAGCCCGCTCCGGGTCAGCTGACCCGACACCACCCGGCGTACCTGGTCGTCGAGGTCGGACGGCGCCAACCGGCGGTTGGCGTCCACCCGGACCGACATCCGGGTCCGACCGGCCCGCACCGTGGCGTCGGTGACGCCCTCGACCCCTCGCAGCTCGTCGCCCACCACCTGCTCCAGCGACCGGCGCTCCACCGCCACAGTCGGCGCCGCGCCGGACGACGCCAGCAACAGGGGTGGGCGGGGCCACAAGCCGGCCACCACCGCCGCCAGGCCGAGCACGGCGAGGCCGATCAGGGTGGCGACCACGACACCGTCGTCCCACCGGCGGCCGCCCAGCTCGTCGATCGTCGGCTGCGACACGATCACCCGGCCCGAACCCTGCAGGGCGGCCGACACCTCCACCAGCACCACCACACCGGCCGCTACCAGAGCCAGGGCCAGCACGATGGAGAGCAGGCGGGTGAGCACCGGGGCCAGGTACCTCACGCCGTCACCACCCCGCCGCCACCGGCGCCCCTACCATCACCCCCGCCAGCGTCGGGGGCCCCGGCGGTGACGAGACGGGACACGACGAGATCGATCCGGCTGGCTGGTCGGCCCAGGCTGCGCGCCACCTCGTCGGCCACCGCCTCCCGGACGGCGGCCAGCGTGGCGGCCAGCGGGCCCTCGGGGTAGGCGACGGCCATCGAGATGCCGATACGCACCTCGCCCCGCGCGACGTCGCGCTCGTCGAGACCCACCTCGACGTCGGGGTCGATCACGCCCGGGCAGCAGTGGGCCAGGATGCCTTCGACCAGCCGGCGGGCGGCCCGGCCCGACACCCGGTTCACGCCCCGAACGGCGCCCGGCCCCGACGGTTGGTCCGGGTCGCTCAACGGCGGGTCCGGTCCGACGACCCGCCGACCGACCGGCGACCCGACGCCACGATCTCGTTCAGGTCGAGGTCTCCCTCGAGCACCCGGGCCACCAACCAGCCCAGCGCACCGAACAGGGCGACGATGAGCATGTCACCGAACCCTTCGAGTATGAGGGCCAGGCCCAGCAGCCCACCGAACAGCAAACCGACCTGGGTGGATCGCATCATCGTCCCACCGCCGTCAGATCGGTCGTCAGGGCCACGTCGTCGATCCCGAGCTCCACGGTGGCCGGGTCGGCGAACAGGGCCACGGCCGCCGCCACCTCCACCGCGGCCTCGTGCACCGTCGCTCCCGCCGCCAGCACGATGTGGACCGCAGCCAGGCGCTCACCGTCGAGACGGAGGCCGGGGATCCGCTCGCCCGGCAGGTGCACGGCCACGGTGCCCCACGGACCGGTCGACAGCCGCTCGACCGACGGCATGGCCGCCACCCGCTCGGCCAGCGCCCGGAGGTCGGCGGCGTTCATCGGACCCGCGGTTGCTGCTCGGGCTCGTCGGGCTCGCCCAGGTAGACGTCGTCCACGGAGACGTTCACCTCGGTGACCTGCAGTCCCGTCATCGACTCCACCCGACCGATCACGTTGCGGCGGATCGACTCGGCAACATCCACGATGGCCACCCCGTAGTCGACCACGATGTCGAGGTCCACCGCCGCCTGTCGTTCGCCCACCTCCACCGTCACCCCCCGGGTGAGGGACGACATGCTGTCGGAGGACGACGAGATACGTTCCCGGATGGCGCCGAACGTCCGCGCCGTGCCCGCCCCCATCTCGTGGACGCCCGACACCTCCCGGCAGGCCAGGCCGGCGATCTTGGACACGACGGAATCGGCGATCGAGGTGCGGCCCAGCTCGGTGGCCAGCTCCGACCGGCGCACGGGCATACCGGGGGCCGGCCGGGGGGCGGAGGCCCGAGGGGTGATGGCGGAACTGCTGCTGCGGGGCCCGGCGTCGGCCGGGTCGGGCCCGTCGGCGGATCCGGTGGACGACCGATCCGGCCCCTCGGGCCGGCCCGGCGATGTGGCGGGCGAGTTGGACGAAGGCATCGACATGCAGCTGGCCGTACCCCGGGCGGGTGGGGCATAACCCGGTTTGGGCCGCTCGGCCGCTGGGAATCCTGAACGGGTCGTGACCGATCTCGTCCCGCCCCGTCGATCGGCCGGTCCTCTGCCGCTTCCTGGGCCAGCCGTGAGCCCCGACACAGCCCACCAGGCTGTGTCCGGTCCCTCCCATCCGGGGCCGGACATCGAGCCGGTGCTGGCGCAGTTGGTGGCCCGGGTCGACGGCGAGCTGGCGGACCTGCTGAGTCGGGAGCGGGAGCGCTGGGTGCGGGTCGATCCGACCCTGAAGCTGGGCTTCGACCTGCTCATGGACCTGGTGCAGCGCGACGCCCAACGGCTCCAGCCCCGATGGTGCCTCCTGGCCTACCTGGGCACAGGAGGCGATCCCGGCCACGACGAGGCGGTGCGCCTGGCCGCCGCCCTCGAGCTGTTCCACACCGCCGGCCTCATCCACGACGACGTGATCGACGGGTCCGACAGCCGCCGGCACGGGCCGAGCCTCCACCGGGCCCTGGCCGACACCCACGAGCGGCAACGGTGGCGGGTGGAGCGCCGCCGGTTCAGCGAGGGGGTGGCGGTCCTGCTGGGCAACCTCGCCCTCGGCTACTCCGACCGGCTGCTGACCGGCCTGCCCTCGTGTGTCCACGACGTCTTCGACGAGCTCCGCCTGGAGCTCCACCTGGGCCAGTACCTCGACGTGATGGTGGCGGCGAACGGGGAGGCCACCGCCGCCCGCACCCGGCGGATCGTGCGCTACAAGGCGGCGGCCTGCGCCGTCGAGCGGCCCCTGCACCTGGGGGCGGCGCTGTCCGGCCGCCTCGAGCACCACCGCGACGGACTCACCCGGTTCGGTCTCGCTGTGGGCGAGGCGTTCCAGCTCCGCAACGATCTCCTCGGTGTGTTCGGTGATCCCGTGGCCACCGGCAAGCCCCAGGGCGACGATCTGCGGGAGGGCAAGCAGACGTGGCTGGTGCACCTCACCCGATCCTGGGCCGCCCAGCGCCGCGACGCCGTGGCCCTCGCCCTCCTGGGCCGTCTCGGGCGCACCGACCTGGCCCTGGCCGACGCCGCCGCCGTCCGCTCGTTGATGATCGAGTCGGGAGCGGTCGACACGGTGGAGACCCGCATCGCCGAGTGCGTCGACGACGCGGTGTCCGCGCTCGACATCCTCGACCTGGCGGCCGAGGCCACCGCCGGCCTCGCCACCCTGGCCCGTCGGTGCGCCGGCGGAGACCACGCGGCCCATCCCGACACGGTTTGGTTTGACCCCGGCTCGGCCGGGTAGCCCTGATCCGACGTCATCCTCCGCCTGGCGTCCCAATCGGAGGCACCGCCACCTGGTCGTCGCCCACCAGGTCCGGCGGTGCCTCTTTTTTGGCTCGGGACCAGCCGTCTTTCGGCTCGGGACCAGCCGGGCCCGAGCGGAGGCGGAGCCGGCGCCAGTCGCAGCCCAGGGCGGGACGGCCGGGGTTCGAGGGTGGCCGGCGGGGGTAGTCACCAGCCGTGAGACCTGAACGAGTGCAGGACCCGGCGGGCGCCGTTCGGGCCACCATGGCCCTGGTGACGGCGGTGATGGCCGGCGAGCACAGCCGAGCCGAAGAGTTGGCCGCCGAGCTGAGCCCCGCCCAGAGCCGCTTCACCCTCCTGGTGTTGGCCGAGTACCTGAACCAGGCACTCGACGAGCTGGCCAACCGGATCGGTGGCGACCGCTCCGAGCTGTGGCGGATGTACTGTCTGCGCACCGAGCATGCCATCGAGCGCGTCCATCGACCCGATGGGCCGTTCCCGACATAGATCCGGTGGGACTGTCCGGTGGGTCCGGTGGGACTAGCCGGTGGGACCGCGGGGCCTGGCGCCCGACTCCTGCAACCCCGCCCCTGCCGCCGGCTGGGCGGGGGGGTCGGGGTAGGCATCGCCGGGAGGGGGGGGACGAGGGACCGGCGATGCCTCCCCGATCGGCTCCGGTCTCGGAGCCCGGAAGCAGCCGTAGCTGCTTCATGTCGAGTCGTGTGCCCGATCCCGGCCCAGCCAAACCTTCAGGCCAACGCCGGCACCACCGGCACCGCCTCCACGATGCCGGTCACCTGCAGCAACTCGAAGGCGATGCTGCGGGGCTCGGCGACGATGACCAGATCGAGCGAACCGTGGAGGTGGCGCTCGGCCAGCCGCAGCAGGAGCTGGAGGCCCCGGCTGTCGAGGTAGGTGACATCGTTCAGGTCGAGGGCCACAACGGCTGCCCCGGCGATGACCTCGCCCACCTGGCGCTCGACGTGGTGGGCGTTCGACAGGTCGACCTCACCGGAAACGACTACCACCACCCGCTCACCGCGGGCCGCCGCCGCCCGAACCGAAGCCACCGCTGGCTGCGGCTCCCGGCCGATCCCGCCAGGGTTGCTCGCTCCCACAGGGCGGGACACTAGCGCACACCGAGCTCCCGCCGGTGCGCACTGCCTCGGGCCGTGGGCGCAAGGCGCCAGGTTTCAGGCCGCCAGGCTCACGATGCCGGGGCGATCGTGAGCGTGTCGGCCTGTCGGTCTCCTGGCCCGCAGCGGTACCACACGGGCCGCAGCCCCTCGGGGCGATGGGCCACGGTCTCGACGTACACCCGTCTGCCCCACAGGCGGGCCACCAGGGGCAGGGTGTTGGCGGCGAACAGTGGATCGAGGCCCACTCCCTCCTGACGGTGGGCCAACCACAGCCCGCCGGTGCGGAAAGCGTCGGCGTCGACCACCTCCAGCGTCGGCACCTCCATATGTCTGAGCTGGGCCACGAGGGCGTCGCGCACCTCGTCGGCCTCGGTGGCGGTGCACCGCAGGCGGGTGGAGCTCTGCCGCTCCCAGGCGAAGAGGTGGCAGCGGTCGCACACGCCCGGCGTGAGGTAGGAGGCGACGAGGGCGGCGTCGTCCACCGTGGCGGCCAGCTCCAGCACCCGGTCCCGGCCGCTGAGCGCCGGGTCGCCTGCCACCGGGAACCGCTCGGCCTCCTCCGGCGTGGGCCGGTCGTGGATGCGCTCCACCTCCTGCCACAGGGCCAGGCCCAGGTTGTAGGGGTTGACCGACAGGGGGTGGGGCTGGGTGACCTCGGCGTTGAGCCGGTTGTACTCCATGAACTCGGCCGTCTCGAGCTGGAGTCCGTTGATGATCTGGCTGTGGATCCAGCAGGCGAAGCCCTCGTTGGCGATCTTGGTGCGGCGCTGGGGCGCGAAGTACGTGGCCTCCTCCCGGATGATGGCGATCACGTCGCGCTCCCAGTCGTCGAGGCGGGGGGCGTGGCGCAACAGGAAGCCGAGCAGATCGGGGTCGGGCTCCCGGGGCACCCGGTCCCGCCACGCCGCCACCTCAGCCTCGTGGGCCCGATGGGCGGCCGCTGTCTCGTCGGGGAAGAGGTCGTCGTAACGACCGGGTTCGGGGGCAGGCGGCGGGGCCGACCGGCGAGCCGTCACCAGCCGGAGGGGGGCGTGGAGGGCCACGGCCTGGACGGCGTCGACGAAGTCCTCCACCTCGGCCCGGCCGTGGCGGCGGCAGTAGGCCTCGATCCGGTCGGCGCCGGCCCGCACCCGGGGCAGGAAGCGGCGGTCGACGCCGGCGAAGTGGCCGTTGTTCTCGAAGAACCAGCAGTGGCCGTAGACGTGGGCCATGACCAGCAGTTGGGCCACCCACGAGTTCCCCTCCAGAAGGTAGGCCTGGTAGGGCTTGGTGTTGAGCACGAGCTCGTAGATGCGGGACCGGCCGTGGTCGTGGTCGAGCTTCATGCGCTCGTAGTCCTGGCCGAAGCGCCAGTGGGGGTAGCGGCCGGGGAGGCCCCGGGCGGCGATGTCGTAGATCCGTTCCGCCGGGGCCAGGTGGAACACAACCTCGGGCACGTCGAGCCCGAGACCGGCGGCCGCCGCCCGGCACTCGTCGTCGAGCCGTTGCAACTCGGCCAGGTCGTAGGGGCGGCTCACGCCTCACCTCCGCGGCGCGGCGCCCGGCTCATGTCAGGACCTCTGCGTCATCGGGCGAGAAGATGGCGCGGAGGGCGGCCCACACCTCGGTGTCGGCCCCCACCGAGTGGCACACGACGTTGGGGATGTCGGCCCGGGTGAGGATGCCGAGCAGGTGTTCGCCCGACCAGTGGTACCGGGTGGATCGCTCGATCTGGCAGTAGCCCACCAGGTTGGCCACCTCCGCCGTCTCGGTCAGGAGCTCGATCAGCTGGCCGTTGTCGTCGTCCCAGTTGTCGCCGTCGGAGCAGTGGGCCACGAAGATGTTCCAGTCGGCCACCGGGTAGCGCTTGCGCTGTACCTCCAGCAGCAGGGCGTAGGCCGACGAGCAGCGCGTGCCGCCAGCGTCGACGATGGAGAAGAACTGGTGCTCGTCGCATTCGATGGCCTCGGAGTGGTGGGCGATGAACACCACCTCGGTGGTGGTGTAGCGGTGGCGCAGGAAGCGGGTGGCCCACCAGAAGAAGAGGCGGGCGATGCGCCGCTCGAACTGGCCCATGGAGCCCGACACGTCCATCACCAGGAAGACCACGGCCTGGGAGGCGGGCCGCAACTGCTCACGGAACGTCAGGTAGCGAAGGTCGTCGCGCTCGAAGTCACCGATGCCGGCCTTACCGGCCTGGGCGTTGCGCTTGAGGTTGGCCCGGATGGTGGCCTTCTTGTCGAGCAGGGGACCCTTGCGGGCCCGGTCGTCGAAGAAGATGTGTTCGGTGCGTTCCTGCTGGAGTCCCCGGGGGGCGAGCCGGGGCAGGCCGAGCTGCTCGAACAGGTGCTGTTCCACCTCGTCCATGTCGAGCTCGACCTCGTAGGTCACCTCGCCCCCTCCCCCACCCTCGCCGGCCCCTTCGCCGCCCGGTTGGCCCTCGCCGTTGGGGCCGCCGAGGTCGATCACGTCGCCCTCGCCCACCCCGTCGGATTGGCCGACACCTTGCTGGCGCTGCCGGTCGAAGACGAAGCGCCAGTCTCGCTGGCCGGTCACCGGCACCCTAATGGTGTGCTCGGGGCCCGCCGTGATCAGCTCCTCATCGCCCACCTGGTCCCGCAGCCGTTCGGCGATCTGCTGGCGGACCCGATCATGGTTGCGACGGCGGTCACGCTCGCCGTCGTCGTGGAAGACGCCGGGATCTTTCAAGACAGTCATCAGTGGCTTCCCCGATCACCGGTTGAGCAGAGCGCCCACGTAGTCGAGCAGGTCGCTGGCACAGGTGGGGCAGTAGCCCCGTTGGTCGCACAGGACCTTGATGACTTCGTTGAGGCGTTCGGCGTGCTGGGTGTCGGGGCTGCGCTTGGACACCGTGATCCGCACGATGTCCTTCATCTCCTCGAACAGGTAGGCCTCGATGGCCCGACCCAACTGCTCGTCGGAGTTGTAGGCCAGGGGCCGTCCCTTGCGCAGCCACATCCCGATCCTCATCAACACCCCGGAACGGAACCCGTCCTTGGCGTTCTCCGAGACCCCGATCATCTCCTCCACCCCCCGGAGGAGCTTCTCGTCGGGATCCCGCTCCTCACCGGTGATGGGGTCGGTCACCTTCTCCTTGCCGCAGTACGCCTCACAGTGGTTCAGGTAGTTCTCCAGCAGATGCTGGGCCGTGTCGGCGAACGCCGGCACGAACGCCTTGCGCACCTCGTCCTTCAACTGCCGATCGATCTCCTGACGGGCCTCGGTGAGCAGGGCGAGATACGTCTTCTTCGCTTCGTCGCCGATCTGGTGCGACCGCTCGATCGAGTGGCGCAGCGCCCGGATCGCCATCACCGTGGTGAGGCACGGCCGCCGCTGGCCGGCAGGATCGTCGCCCCCGACCCCCGGACTGGTCTCGGTCTCGGCCACGGCTCGGGAGAGGGCGTCGATCACGAACCGGGGGTCGATCCCGT
>CADEDH010000079.1 GCA_902826025.1 uncultured Actinomycetes bacterium | reverse complement strand
CGGGCGCTTAGCTCAGTTGGCTAGAGCACCTCCCTTACAAGGAGGGGGTCGGGGGTTCGAGTCCCTTAGCGCCCACCATCGTTTCCGCTGTCGACGGGGACTGTGGCGCCAGCGCGCAGAATGCAGCACCACGCGCCACAGTTCTCCATTTGGCTCGCGATCATCTCCCGGGGGGCGGGTGGTCGACGGCTTCGTGGTTCCGGGCAGCGTTGGCCGACGTGCCGAGGCGTTGGCCGCCCTGGATCACCGACACCGGGCCATCTTCGCTGACGACGATGATGATGGCCTCGGGATCGTCGAACGAGTAGCGCAGGGCCGACGTGTGCCGGGTGCCGCGGTAGGCGTCGACCACCGACTCGGCCTCCAGGCTGGGCACCAGCCGGACGCCCAACTCCCGCAGGGTGCCGGTCTCGTCGAACACGGCCGCCCCGTCGACCTGACCCAGCACGTGGTACAGGGGAGCGAGGTCGCTGGGCAGATCGATACGGAATTCGGGTGGGGTGCCGAGGCGCCGTTCGCTCCCGTTGACCAGCCTCCCGCTGGGGCTGATCACGAACGTGGCTCCCACCTGACGGGCGGCGACATCGTGCACGGCGAATCGAAGGAGACGTTTCAACAGCAGGGCCGACTCCCGGCTGCTGCAGCAGGCGGCGATGTCGAGCCAGCGGCTGATCGGCGGCTCGAGGTGCCAGTCGATTCCCACGTTGCGCATCACGCCGAATGGCCCGGCCGCCCGTATGGTCCCGTTGGGGTGGCGCTGCACGATGCTGGCCCCGCACGCCTCGGCCAGGATCGTCAGGTCCCGCTCCGACCCGACGCTGCGATCGAACACCACCAGGAAGTCGACCCCCGACGGCTTGCGCACCGCCCACGACGTCACGCCGTCGGCGAAACGCCGCACTGTGGCGTCGGTCAGGTTGTCGACCCGCCGCTTCGACACCTGCACCTTTGCTTCCTCGCTCCACGCCGCCAGCGAGGCCGTCGGCTCCACGATCACGCCGTAGCTCGGCACCCGCCGCTCGTGCACCGCCGGCCGCAGGGCGTAGTCGAGCTCCTCCAGCAACGCCAGCCGATCGGCCACCGATGCCAGGATCGCCGGATCCAGCTCGTCGAGCTCCTCACCCAGCCGCCGCAAGCGACCTTCGGTGAAACCGATCGTCTTCACCTCCCAAGCCTAGGGGGCGCCGCTCCTGGGCGAGCGGTCGAGTGCCCACTGCCTCCCTGAGTTCGCCATTTCCTCTCCCCGGAATCTCCCACGGGGGTGCGGCAGGAGCGTTTGGCCGCCCCGCCCCGGGGGAACGCGTGAACCGATCGGAAAGGGGACAGCGCATGTCGAACACGCAGATCGTGGTGCTGATACTGGTGGTCCTGGCGGTGCTGGTGGCAGCCGTAGTGGGGATGATGTTGTACCGCCGGGCCGCGCTCCGCCGCCGCTTCGGCCCCGAGTACGACCGCGTGGCCGAAGAGATGGGGCCCTCGGCCGCCGAGCGCGAGCTTCGTGACCGCGAGCGCCGCCATGCCGATCTCGACATCCGCCCCATCGATCCCGTGTCGCGTGAACGGTACCGGGCGGCTTGGACCGACCTCCAGACACGGTTCGTCGACCAGCCCGACCAGACGGTGGGGGCCGCCGACGCGCTGGTGACCCACCTGGTAGCCGAGTGTGGTTATCCCACCGCCGACCATCAGGAGCAGATGGCCCAACTCTCTGTGGACCACGCCGAGACGCTGGAGCACTATCGCATCGCTCACGACATCTTCCGCCGCCACCAGCGGGGCCAGGCCACCACGGATCAACTCCGGGAGGCGCTCGTTCACTATCGCGAGCTGGTGGCCGACCTGCTCGGCGCCGATCCGGTCAGCCACCAGGGCGAGGTGCCCCCGGTTGGCACGCCACCCCGGTGAGCCGGTGGTGGCCACGCACCCGGCCTCCCGCCGCGCCGGAACCGCACGACACGACGAAGACGCACGCCCGACGTAGGAAGAAGGGGCATGAGATGACCCAGCACACCGAACCCCACCGCGACCCTCGGCTCGAAGAACGATCGGCCGAGGCCGACGACAACTGGCTACCGCCTGAGCCTGGCGACCAGGCCACGCTCGACCAGCAACCCGACCCCGAGCGGGCGGACTGGATGCCGCCGCTCGAGCATCGCCCACCGTCGATCCTGGACGAGGATCCGGCCGGCGATCAGCCCGTTCGCACCGACCCCACGGCCACGATGCTGCCGCCCGCCGACCCGTCCGCCACGCCGCCAGCCATCCCGCCCAGCCCGGCGTCAGGTCGGACGACACCTCCGGTTGCCAATCCGTCCGTGGCACCGGCCGCGCCGGCTGGGGGCATGGCGCCTATGCCCGACCCGTTGTGGCCCGACGCCGAGGTGGCCCGCTTCGAGGGTCGTTGGCGGGAGGTGCAACTGGGCTTCGTTGACGACCCCCGCCACGCCGCCGACGAGGCCCGCTCCCTGCTCGACGAGGTGATGGATCGGCTCACCCGGGCCATCAGCGACCGGCGCCAGGAACTCGACACCTGGCGCGACGGCAACGGGAACAGCAACGGTGGCGACGACACCGAGTCGATGCTGGCCGCCGTCCGCCGCTACCGCCGGCTGATGGACCAGCTCCTGGCTGTCGGCGGCCCCCGCTGACCAGGAGCCATCGACCGGGTTCACCGTGGAGCGGGGCGCTCGACCCGACCACCGGCCCGTAGCGGGTCACGAATCAGCGCGAGAAGCGACAGGCCCAGGCCGTAGGTGTGAAGCACTCGGTTGGGCTGGATACGGACCAGCACGGCGTCGGGGCGCTCCAGCTCCCCGTGCGCAGTCACCTTCTTCAACCGGTTGGTGGCCACGAGCGCCTGGACGGTCGGATCGTCGGGCCCGAACAGCTCGGCCGAGGCGGCGAACTGGATCGATGACGGCGGCCCCACCGGGCTGCGCCGCACGGGGATCTGGACATGGACGGACCGATTGGCGGCGATATTGCGGGCCTTGCGGCTGGAGCGGTCGACGCTCACCCAGAGGTCGCCGTCGACGATGGTGTAGATCACCCCGGCGGCATGGGGTCGCCCGGTTGCCGACACCGTGCCGAGCACGCAGTACGACCGCCGGGACATGGCCCGCTCGACGAGAGCCAGGGTGGGGTGGGCGTTGGACGGAGGATCGATGACCGTCGTTGTTCGGGTGAGGGAGGAGGTTGTGGTTGCCATGCCTCCCAGCCAACACCGGCCGGGCGATCCGATCCATGGCCTGAACGCGCTGATCCATACGTGAGCGTCTACGGTGACGCCATGGATCTGCTCGCCGGCCTGCTCGATGGACCCCGGGCCCACGGCGCCTTCGTGCTGCGCACCGTGCTGGCCCCTCCCTGGTCGATCCGCCTCGAGGACCGCTCGCCCCTCACGCTGGCTGCCCTGCTCTCCGGCACCGCCGCCGTGGTGGCCGACGACGGCACGGTCGACACGCTCCACCCGGGTGATGTGGCCGTGGCCCGAGGTATCGAGCCCTACACGATCGCCGATGACCCGGGCCGTCCGCCCGACATCGTGATCCATCCCGGTCAGCGGTGCACCACCCCCGACGGCGTGGATCTTCACGATCTGCTGATGATCGGCACCCGCACCTGGGGCAACGATCCGGCCGGGTCGACCATGATGCTGGTCGGGTCGTACCAGATCGAGGGCGAGGTGTCGGCCCGCCTGCTCGACGCCCTCCCCGTCCGCTGTGTGGTGCGGGCCGATCGGGCCGATCGCCGCCTCCTCGATGTGCTGGCCGACGAGGCCATCGAAGACCGGCCGGGCCAGCAGGCCGTCCTCGACCGCCTCCTCGACCTGGTGCTCATCGCCACCCTGCGCTCGTGGTTCGATCGCCCGGGGGCCGACGCCCCGGCCTGGTTCCGGGCCCAAGGAGATCCGATGGTGGGCCCCGCGCTTCGCCTCATCCACGACCAGCCGGCCCATCCTTGGACGGTGGAGACGTTGGCCCGGCAGGTGGGAGTGGCCCGCCCCACTCTGGCCCGCCGGTTCAGTCAGGTCATGGGACAGGGCCCGGTGGCCTACCTCACCGCCTGGCGGTTGGCCCTGGCCGCCGATCTCCTGGCCGATCCGGCCGCCACCGTCACCGCCGTGGCCCGCCAGGTTGGCTACGGCACCCCCTACGCCTTGAGTACCGCCTTCAAGCGGGCCTACGGCGTGAGCCCGTCGAGCCACACGGCCCGCTTGCGGGCCGTCGGCGGTGGGTAGGGTTTCCCACCGCCGGGTGGGGGCCGGCGTAGCCGGCGGGGGCGGCGAGCCCCCAAGGGTACGGCCCGCTTGCGGGCCGTCGGCGGTGGGTAGGGTTTCCCACCGCCGGGTGGGGGCCGGCGTAGCCGGCGGGGCGCTACAGGGGGGCGCAGACCTCGAGCTCCATGCCATCGACATCGCGGAAGAACAGCGACCACATGTCGCCCAGCTGCTGGATCTCACCGATGTCGGCTCCGGAGTCGACCAGGCGCTGGTGGACCGCATCGAGGTCGGCCCGGGAGGCCACGGCGATCCCGAAGTGGTCGATGGCACCCCGCCCGCCCTGGCGGCGCTGCTCGCCGATGATGGTCTCAGGCAGCACCTCGAACACATTCAGGGCCGCCCCTCCGCCCATGGAGAGGATGTGCATGCGGGGATGGTCTCCAGCCGCCTCCATGGCGAACACCAGCTCGGCGCCGAAGATCTGCCCGTACCAGGCGGTGAAGCGGTCGAGGTCGGCGGTGAGGGTGGCGACGTGGTTGAAACCGGTCGTGATCGGCATGCCTGCCAAGCTAGGACTTCGAGCGCACTAGAGGTCAAGCATTACGTGACCGGGTCACCGGGGCGATCACTAGGCTCGACGGGTGTCGGACGAGTTGACGAGCCTGCGAGCCGTGGCCGTGTTCTGCGGGTCGAGCCCCGGACGTCGCCCCGCCTACACCGAGGCGGCCGAAGCCTTCGGCGCCGAGTTGGGCCGGCGTGGCATCGCCCTGGTGTACGGCGGTGGCGACCGGGGCCTGATGGGGGCGGTGGCCCGCGCCGCAGTGGCCGCCGGCAGCGCCGTCACCGGCGTCACGGTGGGGGAGGTGGCGAGCAGGGAAGGGGCGGAAGCCACCCCCGAGCTGGGGGAGTTGCTGGTGGCGCGATCGCTGTCGGATCGCAAGCGGCTCATGGCCGAATTGTCCCAGGCCTTCGTGATGCTTCCCGGCGGGTTCGGGACGCTCGATGAGCTGTTCGAGATGGTCACATGGAACCAGCTCCGCATCCACCGCAAGCCATGCGGGATCCTTGACGTCGACGGTTTCTTCCGGCCCCTCCTCGACCACATCGCCCGGTCGGTGGCGGAGGGCTTCATCCGGGCCCGCCATGCCGCTGACCTGGCCGTGGCCACCAGCCCCGCCGCCCTGCTCGACGACCTGGCCCGGTTCCCGCTCAGAACCGGCGACGGAGACGGCTGGTGAGTGTCCGCAGCCCCCGGTGCATGGTGCGCCGAGGGGCCATCAGGATCGAGAGCCCGAGGTGCAGCAGCCCACTCATCCGCCGCCCGTCGTACATGTCGGCGACGGCGTAGCGGTACTGGTTGATGGCGTGGCAGTCGAGCAGGAAGATCCAGGACCCGGGCCACCGGCGCGACCGGTGCCCGGCCAGGAACTGGCTGAACGTCACCTCGGGCTGGCCTTCGGCCCGCAAGGTGGCCTGGTGGGCGGCGAACTCGTTGTAGAGCTGGGCCTCCACGATCCGCTGGCCGTTCAGGCTGCCGGAATGGAACCGCACGGCGAGCAACAGATCGTCGAGGTTGGCCAGCTCGGACACCTCCGCCATCCGGAGGAACAGGTCCCAGTCCTCTGAGAGGTTGTGTTCCCAGTACCCGCCCACCTGCTCGAACAGCTTGCGTCGGAACACGGTGGTGGCATTGCACATGCCGTGGCGGTTGGCCAGGAGGTCATCGACGATCTCGGCGTGGGCGGTGGGGAGGTTCGACGGCATGCCCGCCCCCCGGGAACCCATGCGCAGGATCTGGCCGCCCACCAAGCCCACCTGGGGGTTGGCGTCGAGGAAGGCCACCTGCTTGGCCAAACGGTCGGGCTGGGCCACGTCGTCGGCATCCATACGGGCGATCAGGTCGGTGTCGGCCAGAGCGATGCCCCGGTTGGCTGCCTTGTGCTGACCCTGGTTGGCCTGGTGGACCACGACCAAGCGGGGATCGTCCAACCCGTCCAGATACTGGCTCGAACCGTCGGTGGATCCGTCATCGACGACAACCATCCGAAAGTTCCGGTAGGTCTGGTTCAAGACCGACGTCACGGCGTCCCGGAGATAGGGCATGCCGTTGTACACCGCCATCACCACCGTGAGGCGGGGACTGGGGGCGTCGGGCAGGCGCTCCTCGATGGAGGCCGGGTCGACGGTCATTACCGGTTCCAGGCCGGTCTCCGTGCTGCTCGCGGTCGCTCCCATGCCACCATGTCCACACCATAGGTCGCCGGTCATGTAGTCCTACGACTTCTGGGCAGTGTGCCCTACTGACGTTGTGGAGCCCGGACCGTCGGACTACGGGCGGGCCGTCAGCCGCCTACGCCGTAGGCCGTCACCAACTCGTCCAAGGTCGACTCGACGTCGTCGACGGTTACCTTGCGTCGCATATGCACGAGCAACTGGTCCGCTCCGGCTGCGGCGAAGGCCTCGGTGAGCTCGGGCCGGGCCGAGTCGCGGTTGGGACTGGCCGTTATGTGCACGTCGGCGATGTCCCGCCCGGTGCCCTCGAGCAATTCGGCCAGCCGGGCCCGGCGCTCGGTCAGGAGTTCGGGGCTCACGTTGAACGGCAGCCAGTCGGCCCCGAGGCGTACCACGCGGCGGATGGCGATGTCGCTCTCGCCCCCCACGTGGATCGGGGGGTGGGGCGTCTGGACCGGCTTGGGAAACGCCCGTGACGGCGGCAGGCGCCAGAACCGGCCCTCGTGGCTCGATTCGGAGTCTTCCCACAGCCGGCGCATGACCTCGATGTACTCGTCGCAGCGGGCACCCCGGTGCTCCCACGGCACCTGCAGGGCCTCGAACTCTTCCCGCTGCCAGCCGACGCCGATACCGAAATCGAACCGGCCGCCCGACAGCCAATCGACGTTGGCCACCTCCTTGGCCGTGTACAGCGGGCTTCGCTGGGGCACGAGGATCACGCCGGTACCGAGTCGGATGGTGGACGTCTGGCCGGCCAGCCAGGCCAGCGTGGTGAACGGCTCGGTCATGCCCGCCTCGCCGCTCACCGGGAACTCACCGGTCTCGGCGTAGGGGTACTCCTTGGCGTAGGTGTCGAACAGCACCACGTGCTCGCCCACCCAGAGCGAGTGGAACCCCCGTTCCTCGGCGGCCCGGGCCGCTTTGGCCAGGAACGCCGGGGTGACGACGGGATAGAAAGCGCCGAGGAAAAGTCCGATCTTCATGGCGGGGATGCTAAACCGTCACCCGTGATCGGCGCCTACTTCCAACCCGGATCCGACGGTTTCCATCCTCACCCGGAGGCCCGGGCCCCGTGGGCCGACGACATGCTCCACGGCCGCCTCCTCGGCGGCCTGGCCGCCCGGGCCTTCGAGGCCGAGCTGATCGGGCCCGGATGGCGGGCCGCCCGCCTCACGGTGGACCTGTTCCGTCCGGCGGCCATGGCCCTCGTGACCGTCCGCACCCAGGTGGTGCGCAGCGGGCGGCGGATCCAGGTGGCCGACGCCACCATGACCTGCGACGGCCACGACGTGGCCCGGGCCACGGTGGTGATCCTGGCCACCAGCACCGAGCCTCCGGGCCGGGTGTGGCGGCCCCAGGCCCGGCCCTGGCCCGATCCGCTCACCCTTCCCTGGGTTCCCGATCCCAGCGAGCCGGAGCCGGCCTGGATCGTGAACCCGCTACCCGGAGCCGAGTTCGAGTCGGCCGAGCAGAGCCGAGTGTGGACGCGGGACCGGGCCGGGCTGGTGGAGGGCGAGGCGCTCACCCCGTTTGTGCGGGCCGCCATCAGCGGCGACCTGGCGTGCCCCCTGGCCAACGGGTCTGACCAGGGGCTCCACTACATCAACGGCGACTACACGCTGGCCCTCGGGCGGTATCCGGTGGGGGAGTGGATCGGCCTGGAGGCATCGCAGCAGATAGCCGCCGACGGCATCTCGATCTCCGCTTCCACCCTGGTCGACATCGACGGCCCGTTCGCCACCAGCACCGGCACCTCGCTGGCTCGCCCGCCAATGGCGTCTTCGTAGCGGGGGCTGCGCCCCCGTCGCTTCGCTTCCCCATCTCGTCCGGGGCCCCAACCCCGTCCGGCCGGCTTCGCCGGCGACTTCGTAGCGGGGGCTGCGCCCCCGTCGCTTCGCTTCCCCATCTCGTCCGGGGCCCCAACCCCGTCCGGCCGGCTTCGCCGGCGTCTTCGTAGCGGGGCTGCGCCCCCGTCGCTTTCAGCTGACGGCCGCCCGCAGCTTGCCGTGCAGGGTGTTGAGCTCGTCGATCATGGCGTCGACCGAGCGGGCCCCGGCCTGGAAGATTGCGGTGGCGTTGACCGCCGTCCAGTCACAACCCAGGTCCCGGATCTTCTCGGCCCGGGCCACGACCTGATCATGGTTGGAGTAGAACGTCTTGCCCGCTGCGTCCCTTGGCGGCGGGGCCAGCATCAGCTGCATGCCGATCGACGAGGGGTCCCGCCCGGCCTCCTCGGCGTAGCGCCGGATCGTGGCCATGGCCTCCACCAGTTCGTCGTCGGACACCCCGGCGGTGCCCATCCAGCCGTCGCCCAACTCGCCGGTGCGGCGCAGGGCGGCCTGGCTGCCACCGCCCACCCAGATCGGCAGGCCGCCGCCCTGGGGTGGCTTGGGCTCCATGGCGATGGCGTCGACGTTGTAGCGATCGGAGGCGAAGTCGATCTTCTCGTCGGCCCAGCACGCTCGCAGCAGGCGGATGGCGTCGTCCATCAGCTTGCCCCGGGAGCCGAAGTCCTCGTTGAGCACGTCGTACTCAGCTCGCTGCCAGCCGACGCCAACCCCCAGCCGCACCCGGCCCCCGGAGAGGGTGTCGAGCGTGCTGATCTGCTTGGCCACCAGGATCGGCTGGCGTTGGGGCAGCACCAGCACCTCGGTGGACAGGCTCACCCGCTTGGTGACAGCGGCGGCGAACGCCAGCATCACCAGCGCCTCCAGGATCGGCATCTGGGGCGGGTACATGGGGGCCCGCCGGGTCTCGGTGGGGTAGCCCATGATCACATGATCGAACACGGCCAGTTCGTCGTAGCCGATCTGCTCGATGGCCCGGGCCATGTCGGCCACCTTCTCCGGACCCTCCCGGAATGACACGCTGGGGAACTCGACCGCGATCTTCATCTGGTCATCCTGGCCCACGGGCGGCCCCCGTCACCAAAACCACGGCGACGAAGTGGGCCACGCCGGCGGCCACCGTGAAGGCGTGCCAGATCTCGTGGTACCCGAACACCAGCGGCCGGGGGTCGGGCCGGCGGAGGTAGAACAGGATCGCCCCCACGGTGTAGAGGGCCCCACCCAGGGCCAGCATGGCCAGAGCCAGG
Organism: uncultured Actinomycetes bacterium; assembly: GCA_902826025.1. GTDB lineage: Bacteria > Actinomycetota > Acidimicrobiia > Acidimicrobiales > SZUA-35 > CADEDH01. The sequence goes on along the minus strand of CADEDH010000079.1, from coordinate 19,374 downwards.
GGCGACAGGGCGTGGATCAGCACCGGCATGGCCAGCAGGGCCAGCCAGCCGATCACCAGGTAGAGGCTGTTGGCTGCCCGCATCACCAGGTCGGAGCCGGCCACCTTCGACACGATGCCGACCACGGCCAGGCCCCACACCGCCGAAAGCAGGGGCACGGCCCAACTCCGGGGGAGGGCCGACAGACAGACCGGCGTGTAGGTGCCGGCGATGAGGACGAAGATCATGCTGTGGTCGGCCCGCCGCATCAACCGCTGGGCCCGTTCGGTGCGGGCCAGCCGGTGGTATGCGGCCGAGACGCCGTACACCGAGGCCAGGCTGACCCCGTAGATGGCCACCCCGATCCGGGGACCGAGCCGGTCGACCGCCGCCACCAGGGCCACCACGGCGGGGAGGCTCAGCCAGAAGGCCCACGTGTGGATCCGACCCCGCCACACGGGACGGGGAACGCCGGTGATGAACGACAGGACGAGGTTGTCCGACACGTGGGCACGATAGCGGCGGAGGGCCCTGCCCCGGGGGATCAGCCGGTGGCTTCGGGCACGCCGGCGGCCGCCGTCACCCGAGACTGGCGGCTGCGCACCAGCAACATGTCGAGGAGGCGGATGAGGACCTCCTTCACCGATTCCTTGTCCCGGGCGTCGAACCGGATCAGAGGGATGTCGGGATCGATGTTGAGCGCCATCCGTACCTGGTCGAGGCGGTGACGGGGACTCGTATCGAACTGGTTGACGGCCACGATGAAGGGGATCGAGCGATCCTCGTAGTAGTCGATGGCCTTGTAGCAGTCTTCCAGGCGGCGGGTATCGGCCAACACCACGGCCCCCAGCGCCCCCTGCACCAGGTCGTCCCACATGAAGGCGAACCGCTCCTGACCGGGGGTGCCGAACAGGTAGAGCCGCAGGGTCTCGCTGATCGTGACCCGGCCGAAGTCCAGTGCCACGGTGGTGGTGGTCTTGGCCGGTAGGAACTCGCGGTCGTCCACCGAAAGGCTGGCGCTCGTCATGTTGGCCTCGGTGCGCAGCGGCGTGATCTCCGAGATCGCGCCGACGAGGGTGGTCTTCCCCACTCCGAAGCCGCCTGAGATGACGATCTTGGCCGACAGGTGGGACGGCTGGGCGGTGAGGCCGCCGCTCGCTCTCACAGGGCGCGGATCCCCTCGATCAGGGCCTCGATCAACTCCACATCGGCGCCGGTGCCGGTCGGTCGGCCGTGGGGATCCAGCAGGCCCTCGGTCACCATGTCGGTCACCAGCACCCGCGACACACCGAGGGGCACGTCGAGGAAACTCGAGATCTCGGCGATCGACAGGGGCTCGACGCACATGGCGGCGATCTTGCTCCGCTCGAACCCCAACGAGGCCGCGCTGGCCCGGCGGGAGGTGGTGACCACCGTCTCGACCGCCAGATCCGACTTCGTGGCCCTCGTTCGACCGCCCGTGATCACATAGGGGCGGACGAGGTGCGATTCCGACTCGTCGTCTACGGGTTCGGCCATGGCAACCGCCTTCACGTGGCGCTCGACCGCAGCGACAGCACGTTCTTCAGCTCCTCCACGAGAGCCGGTGTGAGCATCTCACCCACGCGCTGGATGAGGAGCGTCATCTCGTAGCCGACCGAGCCCACGTCACAGTCGGAATCGGCCAGCACACCCACGGTCGATCCGTCGTCGACCGCCATCACGAACAAGTAGCCCTCGGTCATCTCGATGATGATCTGGTTGATCTCGCCGTAATGGTAGAGGTCGGCGGCGCCGTGGCTGAGGCTGGTGAGCCCGGCGATGATGGCCCCGAACTGCTCCACCCCCGGCCCCTCCAGGCCGGCCGAAGCGGCCAGCAGGAAGCCGTCGGAGCTGACCGCCACCGCTTCGCGGACCCCGACGGTGCGGGAGGCGAAGCTGGCCAGCATCCAGCTCAGATCCTGGCCCGGATGGATGGTTGGATCCTGACTGAGGTGATCCCGGGTTGCCGTCATGTCAGCTCTCCTCATCGTCGTCTCCAGCCGACCCGTTGTCCGGGTCGGCCGCTGCCTGCCGCTGAGCTCTTGCCGCCTCGACCCCACTGGCGAAGCGATTGAGCTTGTCCCGCACTTCCTCGGCCCGGGCCCGCCCGGTGGTGACCGGTGCCGCCGGGGCATCGGCGTCCACCACGCCGAGCTGACCACCGGCCACCGGCTGCGACTTGCGCACCCGACGCCGGACCTGGAAACGCTGCTGCTCGGGGTCCGCTCCGTTGGCGTCGTCGCGTTCGATCCGCCGCGAGGGGCGACTCTTGAACGGGGGGATGGGTGCACCGGCGGCCTCATCGTCGCCTCCCGGGCCCATGGCCGACACCACGGCGGGTTCGTCGTCGGGGGAGGCACCGGGACGCTCCGGCTTGCGGGGTTCGGGTCCGCGCCGCACCGGTCGGGTGGGTGGTGGGGTGGAGCCCCGGGTGGGAGGGGGCCCGGTGAGCGGACCGCTCACGTGGAGCCGACTCGACCGGATCTCCACCACCGGTTCGGGGCCCGAGGACAGGCACGACAGGGGCAACATCACCTTGGCCGTGATCCCCCCACTGGGGGCCGACTCCACCAGCCGGACGGCGATCCCGTGGCGGACGGCCAGGCGGCCCACCACGAACAGGCCCATGAAGCTGCCCGGCGGCGCCCCCGCCTCGTTGGCGTTGGCGATGCGCAGGTTGGCCTCGTCGAGCCGGTCGGGCGAGAGGCCGAGGCCCCGGTCGACGATGGAGATCGTGTAGGTGCCGTCGTCGGCCGTCACGCCGCTCACGTCGACCGTGGTCTGGGGCGGCGAGAACAGGGTGGCGTTCTCGATCAGTTCGGCCAAGAGGTGGGTGATGTCGCTGATGGCCCGGGGGTCGATCAGGGCCCGCTCCAGCCGCCCGATGGTGACCCGGGCGAAATCCTCCACCTCGCTGGTGGCGGCCCGCACCACCTCGTCGACCGGGCGGGGCTGGGTGCCGCGCCGGGGCGACTCCTCACCCGCCAGCACCAGGAGGCTCTCGGCGTTGCGACGCATCCGGGTGGCCATCTGATCCAGGGCGAACAGGTTGCGTAACGTGTCGGGGTTCGACTCGGTGCGCTCCAGGTCATCGATGAAGCGGAGCTGGCGGCCGATGAGCTGCTGGTTGCGACGACCGAGGTTGACGAGCACCGCCGCCACCTCCCGGTCGCGGTCGATGGCCTGGGTGGCGGCCAGATCAACTGCAGTGGCCCGCAGGTTGTTGAACGCCGCCGTGAGCTCGGCTACTTCCTTGTCGCCTCCCACGTCGACCGGTTCCAGCCGAGCGCTGGGGTTGCCCCCGGTGGCGGAGCGGAGCAGAGCCGGCAGGTCGTGATGGGCCAGGCGGTTGGCGGCCGAGCGAAGGGCATCGATCGGACCAACCAGCTGGCGGGCCTGACGGCGGGCTGCGACCCAGGCCAGCAGCAGACCGAGAAGGGCCAGGCCGGCCACGCCCAGGGTCATCAGCCGAGCGGTGCTGCGGACCTCGGCGCTCACGTCGGCGAGGTCGTCGGTTGCCGCCACCGCCTGGCGAATCGGCTGCTGAACCACCGCCACCCAGGCCGGGCTGGGCACGTCGACGCCCAGGGCCGCCACCCGGCGGGTGGTGGGGAGCCAGCTGTAACCTCCCACGGCATCGGCGGCATCCACGTAGCCCGACTGGCCGGCGGTACCGAGTGCTTCGGCGAAGACCGGGTTGCGATCAGCGGCCAGCGGCGTGACGCCGTCTATCAGCCCGGGATCGTGATTGCTGGCAGTGTCGGCCACCACCAGGCCCTCCTGGGTTCCCACCACCACCTGGAGGCCGGCCGCCGGGTCCGTGTTGCGGTCGGCCACGGCCTGGACAGCGTCGAGCTTGACCACGGCCTGGACCACGCCGGCCGTGGTGCTGGTGCCGGGAGCGTCGATGCGGGCGGCCACGACGAACGCAGGGCCACCGCCGGCCACGCCGTTCTGCTCCACCGGGCCGATGTAGGCGCCCGCTGCCTTGGCCTCGGTGAACCAGGCCTGGCCGCGCTGCACCACCCCATCGGGGGGAGTAGCCGCACCGACAACGAAGCCGTTGGTGTCGGTCACCAGGAGCTGGGCGTAAGCGGGCTGAGACTCGGTTCGTTCGGCCAGCAGCCCGGAGAGAGCGCCGGAGGCGTCGAGCACCTGCTCGCCGAGGGCGGCGGCGGCCTCGGCATCGGACCCGCTGGCGGCTTCGATGGCCTCGGGTCGATCGGCGGCGGCCGCGTCAGCCACCTGCGGCGATCGGCCGAGCGCCACTACCTCGTCGAGCCGCTGGGCGATGAACGCGTCGATCCCCTCGGCCACCAGGCGGGCCCGGCTGGCCTCGAGTTGGCCCACCGTGTCCTGAGCGAAGCGGGTCTGGGTCTCGGCCACCTGACGATCGGCCCGGTTGGCCAGCCACACGCCGCTCGCTCCCACCAGGAGGGTGACCAGCAGCAGGGGAAGGCCGGTGGTGAGCAGCGCCTGGCGGATGACCCGGGCCGCGACCGGGCGGCCGGAACGAGCTGCGCCCGACTCCCGCGGCCCCGACGTCACGTCATCGGACTCCGAACCAGCCACTTGAGACGCCCTTCCGCTCTCTGCCCGCTCCTGCACGACGAGTAGGCGAAGCCCTGCCCCATCCGCAGAGTCCACCGCTGTCGACGCTAGCCGAAATACCGCGACCGGCCTACCTTCTTCGATAACGAGGTGATGGGAACACCTGCTCTGTTGACTACGTCTATCCTGGTCAGCCAACTGGCCCCGCACCGGGGTCGCCGAAATCAGGGGGAGGGGCCGGCGTGCTGTCTGGCTACCGCGTACTCGACCTGTCCGACCAGCGGGGCCAGCTGGCGGGCCAGATCCTGGCCGATCTCGGGGCGGAGGTCATCCTGGTGGAACCGCCGGGAGGTTCGCCGGCCCGGGCCGTGGGCCCGTTCGTCGCCGGCCATGAGGGCGACCCGGAACACTCGCTCTGGTTCTGGGCCTACAACCGGGGCAAGCGCAGCGTGGTGCTCGACCTCGACTCGGCCGTCGGGCGGGACGAGGTGCGGCGGCTGGCCCGCCATGCCGACCTGGTGATCGAGTCGGAGGCGCCGGGGGTGATGGCGAGTTTCGGCCTCGGCCCCGACGACCTGGCCGCCCTGAACCCGGCGCTGGTCTACACCTCGATCACACCGTTCGGTCAGACGGGCCCGAAGGCGGAGTGGGCCGCCACCGACCTGACCGTGGTGGCCGCCGGCATGCAGCTCGGGATGATGGGCGACGAGGATCGGCCCCCGGTGCGGATCCCGCTCGATCAGGCCTTCCTCCATGCTGGAGCCGACGCCGCCGTCGGCTCCCTGGTTGCCCTGCGGGAGCGGGCCCGCTCCGGCCGGGGCCAGCACGTGGACGTGTCGGCCCAGGCCGCCGTGCTCCAGGCGACCCAGTCGTTCGCCCTGTCCCACCTGTACCGGGCCTCGCCCGTCACCCGCACGGCCGGCGGCACCAAGGTGGGCCCGTTCCACGTCCGCCTCCGCTCGCCGGCGGCCGACGGGCACGTTTCCACCACGATTCTGTTCGGCGAGGCCATCGGCCCGTTCGGCAAGCGCCTGTTCGACTGGATCCACGCCGAGGGTGAATGCGACGACAGCGACCTGGAGATCGACTGGCTGAACTTCGTGGAGGGGGTGGTGACGGGGCGGATCCCGGCCTCGGAGTACGACCGCATCCAGGACGTGGCGGCCGACTTCACCAGCCGGCGGACCAAGGGCGAGTTGCTGCGGGAGGCGTTGGCCCGGCGGCTGCTGATCGTGCCCATCGCCACCGTGGCCGACGTGGTGGAGTCCGAGCAGTACGCCGCCCGCCGGTACTGGCGATCCGTCGAGGTCCCGGCGCTGGGGCGGGCGGTCCGCTTCCCCGGCCCGTTCGCCGCCCTGTCGGGCACCCCGCTCGACACCGGGCGCCCGGCTCCGGCGCTCGGGGCCGACGACGCGGCCGCGCTGGCCTCCGCACCGTCGGCGGCGCTGGTGGCGGCGGGGGAACGGGCCCGGGCCGCCGCCGGCGGCGGAGGCGGAGCGGGCGGGCTGCCGTTCGAAGGATTGCCGTTCGAGGGCTTGAAGGTGCTGGATTTCATGTGGGTCATGGCCGGGCCGGCCGGCACCCGCGTGCTGGCCGACTACGGAGCCCAGGTGGTGCGGGTGGAGTCGGCCAACAAGATCGAGACGGCCCGCACCATCCAGCCGTTCCTCGACGACCAGGGCGGCGCCGAGAACTCCGGCCTCTACCAGAACATGAATGCCGGCAAGCTCGGCCTCACGCTCGACCTGACAAAGCCCGAGGCCCGCGATGTGGTGCTCGATCTGGTGCGCTGGGCCGACGTGGTGTGCGAGTCGTTCTCACCCAAGGCCATGCGGGCCTGGGGTCTGGGCTACGACGATCTGCGCAAGGTGAAGCCCGACCTGATCATGGCGTCGAGCTGCCTGTTCGGGCAGACCGGTCCGCTGTCGAGCCTGGCCGGCTACGGCACCATGGGCGCCTCGCTGTCGGGTTTCTACGACATGACCGGCTGGCCCGACCGGGAGCCGGCCGGCTGCTTCGGTGCCTACACCGACTACATATCTCCCCGGTTCCTGGCGTCGGCCATCCTGGCTGCGATCGACCATCGGGAGCGGACGGGGGAGGGCCAGTACATCGACGTGGCCCAGGCCGAGGCGTCGATCGCCTTCCTGGCCCCGGCCGTGCTCGACTACGAGGTCAATGGCCGCCTCGCCCCCCGGCCCGGCAACCGCCACCCCGTGATGGTGCCCCACGGGGTGTTCCCCACCGTAGGGGGCGGGTGGATCGCCATCGCTGTCGAGAGTGAGGAGGCCTGGCGGGCGCTGGCCGCCGCCGCTGGGCTCGACCCGGCCCTGGCCGGCCTCGACGCCGACGGGCGACGGTCCCGTGAGGACGACCTGGAGGCCGCCATCGCCACCTGGACCACGCCCCAGGACGGGGTGACACTGGCCGAGGCCCTGCAGAGCGTCGGGGTGGCGGCCCACACGGTGCAGACGGCGGCCGACGCAGCCGCCGATCCGCAACTCGCCCACCGGGGTCACTTCGTGGAGGTGGAGCACGCCGACCACGGCACGGTTTGGGTGGAGAACAGCCGGTTCCACTTGTCGCGTACCCCGGCCGCCGTCACCCGGGGCGGGCCAACGCTGGGTCAGCACACCTTCGACGTCCTCGTTGGCATCCTGGGCTACGACGATGATCGTCTGGCCGAGCTGGCGGTCGCCGGTGTCCTGGAGTAGGGCGGAACCGGCTCGCATTCATGGCCAAGCATGGTTTTTTGCCGACGTAGGTGCAGGCCAGAGCGCTGCCGTCCGGGTTTTTTGGTTAAGCATCATTGCTTAGACCCACTGTTGCGGTTATGTTGCAGCCCGGCGCAGGGCGACCGACCGGAATGCGATGGAACGCAGTTCGGCCGATCGAACAGATGGCGGGATGGAGTCCCCCGAGGCGGAGCGGGAGCCGACGGCTCTCCGTGCCTGGGGCGTGGCCTCCAAACCAATGAGGTTTGCCGTGCAGAGATTCACCAGAGCGGGTGCAGACAGCGACAGCGAGTGGTCCGAGCCGGATCACACGATGTTCCTCGACCCGGCCCCGGCCGACGAGGGCGACGACCATCTGGACCATCTGGACCGCCTCGACCATCTGACGGCGATGTTCGGGGTCGACGGCATCGAGGCGTTGCCCTGGCGGGCCAAGGATCTCCTCGAGGCCGACGACGACGAGCCCACCGGCCCGCCGATCTGGCGACGGGTGGGTTGGAAGGGTGCCTCGGCCGTGGCCGCCGTCCTCGTGGTGGTAGTCGCCTTCGCCGGTCTCCAGCTGGCCGAGAGCCGCCGGGGCAACGAGGTCGACGACGCCCTGGCCGCCCCCACGTCCACCGCCCCCGCCATCGATGTCACCTCGCCCGTCTCCACCCCGACCCCGTCCACCGCCGCGGTAGCCGGACCTCCCACCACCGCCGCCGGCGACCCGGCGGCTGCTCCGGCCAGCACTGCAGCCACGGCGGCGCCCGCCTCGTCGGCGCCGGCCGCCAGCGCTCCACCGGCCAGCACCCCGTCCAAGGGGGGCACGGGTGGCGCCGCCCAGACCGGCAGCTACCAGACCAACCTGGCGCTGGTGCACAAGCAGACCGTGCGCAATCGCAGCGAAGACGACTCGAAGTTCCTCAAGACGCCGTCGGGGCAGCTCAACCCGGAGGATCACTACGGGCCCCGGAGCGACTATCTGAACAACCCGGGTGGCAACCCGGAGCAGGATTTCCCGGTGGTGGAGGGTGGCCAGTTCCGCATCGCCTGCGAGTTCTCGCATTTCGCCTACGACGATCCGCTGGTGTTCCCGGGCCAGCCGGGGGCATCGCATCTGCACACGTTCTTCGGGAACACCGACACCAATGCGTTCTCCACGGCCGACTCGATCCTCAACACCGGCGGTGCCACGTGCAATGGGCAGGAGCTCAACCGCACGGCGTACTGGGTGCCGGCCCTGTTCGACTCGAGCGGCAACGTCCGGATTCCGGAGCGGTTGGTCGTGTACTACAAGGGTGAGGGCCTGGCCAACGGCAAGGCCGAGCCCTATCCGACGGGGGCGGCCATGATCGCCAAGGTCGATCTGAACACGGTCGACAACGGTCGGGGTGGGGCGATGGGCAAGTTCTCGTTCAACTGCTCCGACAACTACTCCTCGAACGGTGGCGACTCGGGCAACACGATGGTGGGCTGTGACGGGTCGAAGTTCCAGAAGGAGTACGGGGCCAGCGATCCTCACGTGGTGCTGGAGATGAACGTGAAGTTCCCCCAGTGCTGGAACGGCAAGGACCCGTCGAACCCGGCCAACTACGCCGCTCCCACCGAGGGTGGCTGGTACTTCAGCAACTGCACGGGCGAGTTCAACCGGACGCTCACCAACCTCGAGTACTTCGTCGACTATCCGGTGGAGCAGGGCGAGAACACCGCCGACTGGTACCTGTCATCCGATGTCGACGCCACCAGCAAGGCCCTCAAGCCTGGCCCCCGGGGTGCGAGCAACCACGCCGACTGGATGAGCGGATGGCATGCGGCCACCAACAAGGCGTGGATCGACAATTGTGTCAACCTCCGCCTTTCGGAGGCGACTGGCTGCGGTTTCGGCTACCTCTCCAACGGCGGACCCGACGGCAACAACCCGTTGCCCGGCCCCGCCCTCAAGTATCGCGAGCAGTTCACCGGACCATTCAAGGTCCCGGCCTCCCAGGTCTACGGTGAGCTGTGCCCCGGTGGTGGGAACCTGGCCAACGCAACTGCAGCGGCCTACTGCAAACCAGGTACGGCGGTGGTTCGAGCCGGCCTGGGGAGCTCCCCGTTCTGTCGAACGCCCCCGGGAATGGCGGGTGCGTTGGCGAACAGGGACGAGCGCACGCCGGCGGCGGCCGGTGTACGCGTGACCTGAGGCTTCAAGGTCTCCCGGGTGCACCCAGGAGGCCGCTCAGATCGCAGGGGATCGACCTCGACGCCCTCAACTGCCCCACCGTCGTGGCCGGTCCCCTGCACAGCGTTGGCCATAGGAAGGAAGGGTCCGCCCCCACTGTCATCAGGGGGCGGATCCTTCCGCGTGGCTCTCCTACCGCTCGGGGTGGATGAGGAAGGGGTGGTCCAGGCGGGCGAACAGGTCGCCCAGAAACCGCAGCGTCAGCCCCCACACCACCTGATGGGGAAGATCGAGCTGAATGCCGGGGAACGTCATGCCCGTGCGGGGGTAGACGTAGTCGATGTACCGCTCCCGATCGAGCAGGTCGCGGACCTTCACCGACACGACATCGGCCACCTCGTCGCTGAGCACAAGACCATCGGGCCGCTCGGGCAGCCAGAAGCAGTGACCCGAGACGGCGATGGGCCGGTTGGTGGCCCGTCCGCCGTCGAGATGATCGAGCGAGCCGAGCGACCGAGCGGGGGACAGGTCGAGCCCGATCTCCTCCAGCGTCTCCCTGGTGGCAGTGGCGAACGAGTCGGCGTCGGTGGCCTCGTGCCGGCCCCCGGGAAAGGCCATCTGGCCCGACCACGGGTCGCCGGGGGCAGCCGCCCGCTGGATGAACAACAGCTCGACGTCGTCAGGGGCGTCGATGAAGACGGCGGCCACGGCCGCCCGGGGGTGGAAATCGGGTTCGGCGTAGCGGGACCGGTGGATCAGTACCCGTTCCAGCCGCTCGGGATGGAGCAAGCGGTCGTTGCCGCCCGCCCCGCCCGCCCGGTCGCCGTCGAGCTCGCCGGGGCTCGTCATCGGGCCTCCAGTATGAGACGGGTGCCGAGGTTGGTATCGGGCGGGATCTCGTAGAGACCGTCGCCCAGCGGTCTGGCGTCGGGCACCGCGGCCGGTTCGTCCACTGCCAGGGAGAGGTGGTGGAGGCGCCCGGGGCGAGCGCCGAGCCAGTGCCGGCGGGGCCCGTCGTCGCACGGCTGCGCCAGCTCGAGGCGCCATGGGCCGGAGGCGACCACAGCCGACCGGCCTTCCGGCCCCTCGGTCCGCTCCACCTCGTCCATGGCCAGGGGCCCGGTGAACAGGGCGACGGCGGCGTCGAGGTCGGCCACCAGGTGATGGACGGCCCGCAGCTCCGGTGGCCGGCCCTGCCGAGCCGGGGGCAGCTCGGGAGGGAGCGGCCATTCCTCGCCCGGGTTGCCGTCCCAGGCCAGCTGGATCACGATCCCGTGGCTCTCCTTGGGGTGGAGGAAGGCCTCGTTCCACATCGGGTCCGACCGGTCGACCCCGACCACGGCGTACCCGGCGGCGCCGACGGCGGCCAGCGCAGCCTCGAAGTCGGGCACCTTGAAGGTGAAGTGATGGGGCCCGGGCCCGTTGCGGTCGAGGAAACGCCGTACGAAGTCGCTGCCCGGGAGGTCGAGCGGCTCCAGGAACTCCAGCTTGGTGCCGCCGTCGAGACCGGCCTGGCAGAAGTAGAAACCACCCAGCTCGCTCATGGGCGGCCCGCCCAGCCATTGCGCGCCCAGGTGATAGCAGTACCGGATCGCCTGGTCCCAGGCATGGCGACTGGCCAGGGCCACGTGGTCCATCGCCGGACCGGACTGCGCCCCGCTCAACGCACGAGGGCGAAGAAGGCCCGCACGTCGTCCACGAACAGCTCAGGCTGCTCGAAGGCGGCGAAGTGCCCGCCCCGGGGCATCTCGGTCCACCGGCGGATGTCGGTGTAGGTCCCCTCGCACCACCGCCGCGACGCCGGCAGGATCTCCTTGGGGAACACGGCGATACCGGCCGGCACCGTGACCTCGCCCGAGCGCATTTTGCCGAAGCTCTCCCAGTAGAGCCGGGCCGACGACGTGGCGTTGCCCCCCAGCCAGTACAGCATGATGTTGTCGAGCATCTCGTCGCGGGCGAGCACGTTCTCAGGGTGCCCGTTGCAGTCGGTCCAGGCCCAGAACTTCTCCAGGATCCAGGCGGCCTGGCCGGCGGGGGAGTCGTTGAGGCCGTAGCCCACCGTCTGGGGCCGGGTTGACTGCTGCTTGGAGTACCCCGAGTCCCAGTCGCGGTAGTACTGCAGCGCCTCCCGGGCCTTCATCTCGGACTCGGTGTCATCGGCCGGGTCCCTGGATGGCCGGGCCAGCGGCATGTTGAGATGCACGCCGGCGCAGTGCGCCGGGTCCTGAACGCCGATGGCGGTGGTCACCGCCGCGCCCCAGTCGCCGCCCTGGGCCCCGTATCGGCCGTAGCCGAGGCGGTCCATGAGCACGGCCCAGACCTCGGCGATCTTCTGCACGCTCCAGCCGGTGACGGTCGGCTTGCCTGAGAAGCCGTAGCCGGGGAGGGAGGGGCAGACCACGTGGAAGGCGTCGGACGCCTGGCCGCCGTGGGCCACCGGGTCCACCAGCGGCTCGATCACCTTGTGGAACTCCACCACCGACCCTGGCCAACCGTGGGTGATCACCACCGGCATGGCGTCGGGGTGGGGTGAACGCTGGTGGATGAAATGGATGTCGACCCCGTCGATGGTCGTGACGAACTGGTCGAACCGGTTGAGGGCGGCCTCCCGGGCCCGCCAGTCGTAGGTGTCGGCCCAGTAGCGGCACACCTCCTGGGTGTAGGCCAGCGGAGTGCCCTGGCTCCAGTCGTCGACCGGTTCGGCATCGGGCCACCGGGTGTTGCGGAGCCGGGCCCGGAGATCGTCAAGGGCGGCGTCGCTGGCCTCGATCCGGAAGGGACGGATGCTGTTGTCCATGGTTCGCTGTCGGCTCCTCGTGGGCGTCGGTCGCAGCATTCTGGCTCACGGGGCTGGCCTGGCGCACACATTCGGCGCCCGGTCTGCGTCTCGCCGGTTGGGGACCTGGTGTTTCGCCGGCGGCGAACCATCTAGAGTCGGCGCCCATGACTCCCCTCGAGATCGTCGACGCCACCGCCAAGCCCATCCTGGAGATCGGGAGAGGGTGGATGCTGGCCCCGGCCACGGCCGAACGGGCCACCGAGCTGGGCCTCGAGCTGCCCTTCGGCTTCTGGGTCAACGGCCGGGCCGGAGTGCTGGGCGACGTCGGGGCCGACGTGGCCGCCGCCGGCATCGCCTTCATGTACCCGCCTCTGGTCCACCGCTACTGGAACAGCCGGCCGGCGGCTCTGTCGGCCGGCGAGGCGGCCCGGGCCTACGCCGGAGCAGCCGCCGCCTGGGGTCGGGAGGCGCTGGCTGCCGTACCCGAGGCCGACCTGGTGGAGGTGACGGCCCTGGCCCGTCGGGTGGCCGACGCCGCCCAGCCCTCGGTTGGGGCCCTGTTCGCCGGCTGGCGGGCGCTCGAGGTGCCGGCCGATCCGGCCGGGGCCGCCACCGTCACGCTCAACGTGCTGCGCGAGATGCGGGGCGGGGCCCACATCTCGGCCGCCCACGCCAGCGGTCTGGGGCCGCTGGCCGCCATACTCGCCGCTCCCGACCAGGTGCGCGGCGGTACCGCTGGAGCCGAGCGGTTCGGCTGGCCCCAGCCCTGGCCCGCCGCCGACGAGGTCGGTCGGGCCGAGGCGGAACGGATGACGAGCCTGATCTGCGCCCCGGCCTACGCCGCCCTCGACGGGGCGTCGGGTCCCCGTTTCGTGGAACTGGTGACTGCCGTCCGCGCCGCCCTCGACTGATGAGAACGACGCTGGATCCCCATTAGGTCTTCTGGCCTAGACATCGGGTGAGCCGTCACCCATTCATGCAGCACCATTCGACTCCTAGCGTGTGTATTCGTGCGTTGGTGGCGGGTGATCGGGACGGTTCTTGCTGGCGTCGCCGTGCTCTCGATCGGCTTGTTGCTGAGCGCGGTGGCTGTGGCTCAACGGGGCCGCCCAGATGATCTGACGCCACTGACCGAGGCCGAGATCGAGGCGATCGCCGTCCGGGTGGGGGAGTCGACCGTGCGGGTGGAGGCCGAGACCTGCGCCGGCGGGATGACGGCCAGTGGCTTCGTGGCCGGGGCTCGGGTGGTGACCAGCGGGCATCTGGTGTCGGGGGCCGCCGACTTCACTTTCGACGGCCCGCACACCCGGGGTCGGGTGGCTGTCGCCGAGGTGCTTGATGCTGCTGACCTGGGGTTCAGCGAACCGCTGGGCGAGGGTGGGGGCGCAACCGGGCCGAGCCTGACGCTCGCCGACGGTGGGCCCGCCGACGGCTCGCCGGTGGTGATGCTGGGCCGGCCCGGCGGGCGGCTGCGTTGGCTGGCGGCGGTGGCCCGCACGGTGGACGGCACGGCCTACGGTGCCTCCGGTCCGCTGCTCGTGCTCGATCGGGCGGTCGCCCCCGGTTGGTCGGGTGGCCCTGTTGTCGACCGTGCCGGCCGGGTGGTGGGCGTGGTGCGGGCGGTGGTGGAGGCGGCCGATATCACCTTGGCCGATCCGGCCTACCTGCTCCCACCCCTGGCCCCTGAATGGCATCAGGACGACATTGATCGCGCCGCGCCGAGCAGCTGCAAGAGCGACGATCCAAAGGGGTGAATTCCGTCCCATGGGGCAGGAAGGGGGGACCGGCCAGCCGCTAGGGTGAAGGGCATCCGCCGCATGTTCACCCCGCGGGGCGCCGCCCCGCTCGCCCTCCCCCTCGCGCGCCCGACCGACCTTGGTCGCTCGGTGACGCTGCAGTCGACAGCCCGCGCCGACGCCCTGCCCCCGGCCGGAGGTGGCCTGGGGCGAGGTCTCTCCGGCATCCTCGACCGGGCCGCCTCGCCCGATCGGGCCGGAGCCGGCCTGCTGCGCCTTCTCGGCCCGGCGCCGGCGATCACCCCGCCCCGCTTTCGCCAGTTCGTGGTCGACACGGCACTGGCCGTCATCGCCGAGCGGTTCGAGGCCGACGCCGTGGTCCTCGTCCGCCGGGAGGACCCCCACCGGCCACCCGTGGTGTCGAGTCGCATGCCCCCGAGCTGGGACGAGGGGTCGGGGTTCACCTTCGAGTTGTTCGGCCAGCTGTGGCGATTGCTGGAAGATCCCGACACGGCGTCGGATTCCAGGCCCGGGCACGCTGGGCGGGACGGGACGGTTTGCTCGTCGATCCGCGTCGGCCCCCACTACGGCTGGATCAGCCGGCACCGGTCCGACGCCGGTGACCTCGTTGTCGCCGTGGTTCGCGGCCGGCCGTTCAGTCCGGCCGAGCGGGCCACGCTCGATCGGGTCGTCCGCTCGGTGACCATGGCGGTGGGGGATCGGCCGCTCGCCATCCGTCGTCGCCTCTCGGCCTCGGTGGTGCCCGACGGCGACGGCTGGCGGGCCGAGGTCGGGGTGGCCGCCGCCGGCAGGGTCGCTCCCGGCTGTACGGGCTACGCCACAGGCCCCCGGCCCGAGCTGGCCGTGGCCCGGGCCGCCGCCCATCTCGGCCGGCCGCCGTACAACGTGGCCTTCGCCGGGTGCACCCGTCTCGACCAGGCGGTGGTGACGGTCGTGGTGGTCAACACAGCCGACGGATCGCCCCTCCTGGGCCTGGCTGTCTCCGGCGACGACGGCCCGCTGGGGCCGGCCGAGGCCGTGTTGTCGGCCATGGCCGCCGTCGGTGACTGGCCCGCCGGGGCCTAGCCATCCCTACTGGGGCGGAGCACCCCGCGCATCTTGGACACGGTGGGTGGCTACGATGGCCGGCGGTGCTCACTGCTCTGCGGCTGATCAAACGGTTCACGTCCCTCGGTCTCGTGCTGGCGGCGGTGGCCGCCGTGGCCGCCACGGCCACCCTCGTGGCGGTGCCCCAGGCCGTCCGCGTGCTCACCGCCAACGAGGGCACAGCAGCCACGTTGCAGCTCAATGACCTGGCCGAGCGGTCCGCCATGTACGCCAAGGACGGCTCGCTGCTCACGGTTCTGGCCGAGGAGCAGAACCGGGAGCCGATCACGCTCGACCAGGTGCCCCAACCGGTGATCGACGCCATCCTGGCCATCGAGGACGCCGACTTCTACGACCACGACGGGATCAACCCCCGGGCCACGTTCCGGGCCCTGGTGGAGAACATCAACGCCGGCGGCATCGCGCAGGGCGGCTCCACGATCACCCAACAGCTGGTGAAGAACAGCCTGCTCACTCCCGACCAGAACCTCAACCGCAAGACCACCGAGGCCTTCTACGCCCTCCGCCTGGAGCGGCAGATGACCAAGGACGAGATCCTGGAGCGGTACCTCAACACCGTCTACTTCGGATCGACCGCCTACGGGGTGCAGGCGGCGGCCGAGACCTACTGGGGTTACAGCAACGCCAGCGAGCTCGGCTGGCCCGAGGCGGCGATGCTGGCCGGCATCATCCGCAACCCCAGCGGGTTCGATCCCACCCTGTTCCCCGAATCGGCCCGGGCCCGGCGCAAGGTCGTCCTCGACCGCCTGGTGGCCACGGGCCACATCACGAAAGACGAAGCCGCCACCTACGAGCTGGCCCCGCTGCCGGCCGAGCGTCAGAAGCCCTTCAGCACCGCCCCCACCGATTATTTCGTGCAGGAGGCGCTGGAGCTCGTCCTGAACGACCCGTCGATCCTGGGCGGCGACAAGGAGCTGCGCCGCAACGCGGTGTACCGGGGCGGCCTGAAGATCTACACCACCTTCGACCCCGTGGCCCAGGCCGCTGCGCTCAAAGCTCGGGACGAACGGCTGCCCAACATCAGGCTCAACTGCTTCACCCGCCAGAAGGCAGGTGGTGACCCCAACGGCCAGTGCCTCCCCGAGTTCACCACCGCCATGGTCACCCTCGACTCCCACACCGGCGCGGTGCGGGCGCTGGTGGGCGGGCCCGACTTCCAGAAGGAGAAGTTCGACCTGGCCACCCAGGGCAAGCGGCAGCCCGGCTCGTCCATGAAGCCCTTCGTGCTGGCCGCCCTGTTCGAGAACGGCTACACGGCGGAGGACCAGGTGCGCACCGACTCCCCGTGCAGCTTCCCCAACCCGGGCGGCACCCCCGACCCCTACAAGGTCGACGCCAACGAGGTCCGGGGCGGTGGGGTGCGCAGCATCGCCATCGCCACCCGCCAATCGAACAACTGCGCCTTCGTGCGCCTCGGCCAGGTGGTGGGCAACGACAAGGTGACCGAGGTGGCCAACCGTCTCGGCGTCGACACCACGGACATGCAGCCGGTGCTGTCGCTGCCGTTGGGATCCAAGGAGATCACTCCCATCCAGATGGCCGGGGCCTACGCCGCCTTCGCCAACGACGGGGTGTACAACCGGCCGTGGTACATCGAGCGCATCGAAGACCGGGACGGCAACCTGATCTACGAGCACCGGCCCAACGGCGAGCGGGCGGTGTCGAGCCAGACGGCGCGTCAGATCGCTCAGGTACTGGAAGGCAATGTGCAGACCCTGGGCGGGGTCGGCACCGGCCGGCGGGCCCGCATCGAGGGACACCACGCCGCCGGTAAGACCGGCACCACCCAGAACAACATGGATGCCTGGTTCGTCGGTTTCACCGACTGGTACACCACGGCCACCTGGGTGGGCGACCCGAATGCCAAGGTCCGTATCGAGTTCCCGGAATGGGCCCAGCGGGGTTGGACAGCCAGCGGCCGGGGCGGCTTCGGTGGCGAGTTGCCGGCCGAGATCTGGGGGGCGTACATGACCGAACTGCACCAGGGCCTGGAGACCAGGGAGTTCGCGCCGCCCGACCCCTACAAGGGGGGCAAGTACCTCAAGGTCAAGGGCGAGATCGATTTCTGCGCCGGTGCCGACTTCTCCGGGTCCCGGTCCACTGAGCTGTTCGACTCCGACGGCGATGGAAGGAACGACTGTTTCCGCCCGGTCACCACCACCACTGCGGCCCCGCCCGACAACGGCGGCGGCGACAATGGGGGCGACAACGGTGGTGGCGGTAACAACGGGGGCGGTGGCGGAAATGGGGGCGGCGGCAACGGCAACGGTGGTCCTGGCGTCACGATTCCCCGACCCACCTTCACCTTCCCCACGTTCGGCCAGTGACGATGGCGGTCGGAGGATATGACCAGCTGCTGAAGGTGCAGGATCTCGACGTCCAGCTGCGCCAGTTGCGGCACCGGTTCGACCACCACCCCCTGCGGGCCGATGCTGCAACTCTGACGGCGGAGCAGGCCGAGGCCGAGGCCCGGCGGGACGAGATCGACGGGCGGCGCCACGAGGTGGACCGGGAACTCAAGCGGTTGGCCGACGAGGTGGCGTCGGTGGAGGAGAAGCGGGCCAAGACCGAGGCCAAGCTGTACGACGGATCGGTCACGGCCACCAAGGAGCTCCTGGCCCTGCAGGACGAGAGCCGTTCGCTGCTCGACCGGCAACGCCGCATCGAGGATGACGAGCTCGAGCTGATGGAACGCCAGGAGGAGGTGGGGAGCGAGGCGGCCGAGGTGGCCGCCGAGCTGGCCGCCATAACTGGTCGGGCCGAGGCCGTCGGGGCGGCGCTGGCCGAGGCCACCGCCGGTATCGAGGCCGAGATCGGCGAGGTGTCGCGGTCCCGGGCCGAGGTGGCGGCGTCGATCAGCCCCGAAGTCCTGGCTCGCTACGAGGCCATCGCCCCTGAGTTCGACGGCGTGCCTCTGGCCCGGTTCGTCGGGGGCCGGTGCGACGGCTGCCACATGCAACTGTCGGCCATGGCCGTCGACCGCCTGAACCACATCGGCCCCGACGAGATCGCCTCCTGCGAGGAGTGCGGCCGGCTCCTCATCCTCTGACGGGCACCCGTCGTGTTCATCTGGTTCGCGGTGACCGCTCCGATCCTCGTGGCCGAGGTGTTCCGCAGCCCGATGGTCGACTACCGGCTCGTGGCGGTGGGGGCTCTGCTGCCTCTCCTGGAGCCGCTGACCGGGGTGTTCGTCGGCCTCCACACGCTGGCCGGTGCCGTGGCCTCGTTGGGACTGGTGATGGCGGCCACCACCGGGCGGCGGCTGATTCGGCGCCGCCTCCTCGGCCTGCCCATCGGCCTGTTCTGCCACCTCGTGCTCGACGGCACCTGGACCCGGACCCGCCTGTTCTGGTGGCCGGCGTTCGGGCTGGGGAGCCAGCCCTCGCCCGAGGTGGGTCGCTCACCACTGGTGTGGCTGACGCTGGAAGCGGCCGGGATCGCCCTCGCCGTCGTGGCCTGGCGCCGCTACGGCCTGTCCTCGCCCGACAACCGTCGGCTCCTGACCGCCCAGGGCCACCTGGCGCGGGGCGTGCTGCGATGAACCCGTACCGGTCGGTGACGACGAAGAGGGGAACACCATGACGCTCTACGTCGTCCGCCACGGGAGGACCGAGGCCAACGCCAGCGGCCTGCTGTTGGGCCGGGCCGATCCCGGCCTCGATGAGGTGGGGCACCGCCAGGCCGCGGCCATCGCCGGCGCTGTACCGGCCGGGGCCCGGGTGGTGTCGAGCCCGCTGCGCCGGTGCCGGGAGACGGCGGCCGCCATCAGCGGCACCGATCCCGACCGGATCGATACCGACGATCGCCTCATGGAGCTGAACTACGGCGAGCTCGACCTGATGCCGCTGAGCGAGATCCCGGCCGACCTGTGGGCCGCCTGGCGAGCTGATCCCGGTTTCCGGCCCCCGGGGGGCGAGACGCTGGAGGAGCTGGCCCGGCGGGTGGGCACCGCCCTCGACGAGTTCGCTCCCGCCGCCACCAGCGGAGACGTGGTGATGGTGACCCACGTGTCGCCGGTGAAAGCGGCGCTGGCCTGGTGTCTCGGGGTGGGGGTGGAGGTGTCGTGGCGGTCGTTCGTGGGCCAGGCCTCGATCACCCGGATCGGGTTCACCAGCGGGCGGGGCCCGTCGCTGCTGACCTTCAACGCCGAGTCCCACCTCGACGGCATCTGACCAACGAGCCTAAGTAGGAGCTTCAGCCGCGCTGAGCGCGGCTCAGGCTCCTAAATTTCGCCGGTCTGGGTGAGCCGGCTTGTAGGCGGGGTTCTGTTCCTGGGCCTGTTACCAGGGTCCCATTCGGTGA
>CADEDH010000078.1 GCA_902826025.1 uncultured Actinomycetes bacterium | reverse complement strand
AATGGCCAACATCTACTACGAAGCCGACGCCGATCGGTCGCTCATCGCCAACCGCAAGGTGGCGGTGCTGGGCTACGGCTCGCAGGGCCACGCCCACGCCCTGAACCTGAAGGAGTCGGGCGTCGACGTGCGGGTGGGCCTGCGGGAGGGCTCCGGCTCGGCGGCCAAGGCGGCCGAGGCCGGCCTCCGGGTGCTGGGGATCGCGGAGGCCGTGGCCGAAGCCGATCTGGTCATGATGCTCATGCCCGACACCGAGATGGCCGCCATCTACGCCGATCACGTGGCCCCCAACCTGAACGACGGCGACGCCCTGTTCTTCGCCCACGGGTTCAACATCCGCTTCGGCCTGATCGAGCCGCCGGCCTCGGTCGACGTGTGCATGGTGGCCCCCAAGGGCCCCGGCCACCTGGTGCGCCGCACCTACGTTGAGGGCGGTGGCGTACCCTGCCTGATCGCCATGGAGAACGACGCCACCGGCAACGCCAAGGGCATCGCCCTGGCCTACGCCGACGCCATCGGCGGGGCCCGGGCCGGCGTGATCGAGACCACCTTCACCGAGGAGACCGAGACCGACCTGTTCGGCGAGCAGGCCGTGCTCTGCGGGGGCACCACCGCCCTGGTGCAGGCCGGGTTCGAGACGCTGGTCGACGCCGGGTACCAGCCCGAGGTGGCCTACTTCGAGTGTCTCCACGAGCTGAAGCTGATCGTCGACCTCATGTACGAGGAGGGCATCGCCGGGATGCGCTACTCGGTGAGCGACACCGCCGAATACGGCGACCTGACCCGGGGCCCCCGCATCATCAACGACGCGGTGCGGGCCGAGATGAAGGCCATCCTGGACGAGATCCAGACCGGCAAGTTCGCCGACGAGTGGGTGGCCGAGAGCCGGGCCGGGCGCCCCAACTTCCTGCGCCTCGAGGCCGCCGGCCACGATCACCCGGTGGAGGTCGTTGGCAAGGAGCTGCGGGCCATGATGCCGTGGATCTCCCAGGGCAAGGCCTCGGTGCGCGAGACCTCAGGCGGCCAGGGCTAGCGTGTCCCCTTCGGGGACCTGGAGTTTCGCCTGCGGCGAAACGTCCCCGGCTCTCACCCACCCACGAACTCTGACACCGGGTACCGCATCGGCGGTGCCCGTGTCAGAGTTCTCCCTCGGGCGGCTCCCTCCGGCTAGTGCAACAGCCCGACGGCGAGCTTGCGGGCCTCGGCCGCCCACAGCACGATGCTGGCCAGGCCCAGGCAGATGGCCCAGTGCCCGGGGCCGAGGGGGACGGTCTCGAAGGCCCGGTTCATGAACCCCAGGTGGACCACGGCCACCTGGAGCAGGGTCGAGAGCGCCAGCGCCGCCCACAGCAGGGGATTGGTGAACAACCGGTGGAAGGCGGTCACCCGGTCCGAACGGGCGTTGATCGTGTTGAACAGCTGGGCCAGCACCAGCGTGGTGAAGGCCATCGTCCGCCCCCGCTCCAGCGGCCCCGAGCCGCCCAGCAGCCCGCCGTCGTGGCCCAGGTCGAATGCCGCCAGCGACACGGCCGCCGTCACCAGGCCGATCCAGACGATGCCCACCCACATCCGGGTGTCGATCACCCGGTCGGTGGAGCGGCGGGGCGGGCGGCTCATCATGTCGTCGACCGGCGGGTCGACGCCCATGGCCAGGGCCGGGGCGGTGTCGGTCAGGAGGTTGACCCACAGGATCTGGGTGGCCAGCAGGGGCACGGCGGCGCCGCCGTCGCCCCCGTCGAGCCCCAGGGCGCCGGCCAGGATCACGCCGAACAGCATGGTGAACACCTCGCCCATGTTCGACGAGAGCAGGAACCGGAGGAACTTGCGGATGTTGGACAGGATGGCCCGTCCCTGGCCCACGGCGGCCACGATGGTGGCGAAGTTGTCGTCGGTGAGCACCATGTCGGCCGCTTCCTTGGCCACGTCGGTGCCGGTGACGCCCATGGCCACACCGATGTCGGCCGCCTTCAGAGCGGGGGCGTCGTTGACCCCGTCGCCCGTCATCGCCACCACCTGGCCGCTGGCCTGCAGGCCCTCCACGATCCGCAGCTTGTGCTCGGGCGCCACCCGGGCGTACACCGACACCCGGCCCACCGCCGCCGCCAGCTCGTCGGGCCCCAGCGCCGCCAGCTCGGCCCCGGTGAGCACGCCGGGCCCCTCCTCATCCGGGGCCAGGATGCCGAGTTCGCCAGCGATGCGGGCCGCTGTCCGGGGGTGGTCGCCGGTGATCATCACCGTCCGGATACCGGCCCGGTGGGCCTCGGCCACCGCCAACGCCGCCTCCGGCCGGGGTGGGTCGACGATCCCCACCAGGCCGAGGTACACGAGGCCCTCCTCCATGCTGTCGTCGCCCACCGGCACCGGCCGCTCGCCGGGCCCGGCGGGGTGGCGGCGGTAGGCCACGGCCAAGGTGCGCAGGGCGTCGTCGGCCAGCCGGTCGACCTCGTCCAGCAGGTCCTGCCGCCGCCCGTCGGTGAGGGGCCGCACCTCACCCGCCACCCGCTCGGCCGTGCAGCGGCCAAGGAGCACGTCGGGCGCCCCCTTCGACACCGCCACCATCTCGTCGGCCTGCTCGGCATCGGTGTGGACGGTGGTCATGAGCTTGCGTTCGGAGGTGAACGGGATCTCGCCCACCCGGGGGAACCGGGCCTGGCGGGCCGCCCGCTGCTCGTCCGGTGAGCTGAGCTTGGCCTCGGCCACGAGGAAGGCGGCCTCGGTTGGGTCGCCCTGGATCGTCCACCCGTCGGCCCCATGGTGGAGGCTGGCGTCGTTGGCCAGGGCGCCGCCGCCCAGCACCAGCGCCACCTCCTCCCGCAGCACCGGATCGGTGACCGGGCCCCCGCCGTCGGTACCCCGCAGCTCCCCCGTCGGGTCGTAGCCGGAGCCGGTGAGGCCAACCCGGCCCGAGCCGGTGAGAACCGTCACCACCGTCATCTCGTTGCGGGTGAGGGTGCCGGTCTTGTCGGAGCAGATCACGGTGGCCGACCCCAGGGTTTCCACCGACGACAGGCGCTTGACGATGGCGTGGCGCCGAGCCAGGCGCTGCACCCCGACGCTGAGCACCACCGACAGGATGGCGGGTAGCCCCTCGGGCACGGCCGCCACCGCCAGTGACACCCCGACCAGCAACACGCCGACCAGGTCGGTGGCGCTCGATACCCCGCTGGTGGCCACGATGGCCCCCATCACCACCACGGCGATCACGATCACGGCCAGGCCCAGGGCCCGCCCGATGGCGTCGACTTCCACCTGCAGGGGGGTGGGACGGCTCTCGGTGCGGCCCAGCAGCCGGGCCACCGCGCCCACCTCGGTGTCCATGGCGGTGGCCGTGACCACGGCCCGGCCCCGGCCCCGGGTGACAGCCGTACCGGCGAACACCATGTTCACCCGGTCGCCCACCTCGGCCGGTCCGCCCACGAGTGCCGTCTCCTTGAGCACCGCTTCGCTCTCGCCAGTGAGGGCCGCCTCGGCCACGGTGAGGGCGGCCGCCTCCACCAGGCGGGCGTCGGCCCCCACGGCGTCGCCCTCGGCCAGCACCAGCAGGTCGCCCGGCACCAGGTGGGACGCTTCCACCCGCTGCTCCCGGCCGTCGCGCACCACCGAAGCGTGGGCCGCCGCCATCTCCTGGAGGGCAGCCACCGCCTGCTCGGCCCGCTCCACCTGCACGAAGCCCAGCACGGCGTTGGCGGCCACGATGACCACGATGACGATCACGTCGAACGGAGCGCCGTGCGCCCCCTCCAGCACCCACACCGCGCCCGACACGACCACGGCGGCCAGCAGCAGGTACACCAGGGGATCGGCCAGCTGGGCCAGAAGCTTGCGCCACGCCGGCACCGGTGGGGTCGACGTCAGCACGTTCGGCCCGTGGCGCTCCAGCCGGGCCGTCGCCTCGCCCGCCGACAACCCGGTGGCAGGGTCGACGCCGAGCTGGGCCGCCACCTCGGCCACCGGGAGCCGCCACGGCTCACGCTGGGCGCCGGCCGCCACTACCGCCTCGGCTCCCGCCCCGGCCTCAGTTCCCGCCCGCCGGTCAACGCCACCCCGTTCTGCGCGACGAAAACCGCGACACGCCAGCGATCTGCGTCGCGAAACCTCCGGAATACGTAGATCTCGCGACGCAGAACGAACCGGGGGCGCGGTTTTCGCGCCGTCGGTTCACGAGCCGGAGGAGCCGGCGGGGGAGGGGTCGAGACCGAGGGTGCGCCGGACCTCGGGCAGCCCGGGGTCGGCGGCCAGATCGTCGGCCCGCTGGATCAGAGCCGCCTTGGTGCGCCGGCGCAGAAAGTCGTCCAGCTCGACGATCATCTCCCGCTCGGCGTACAGCGCCAGCTCGGCCCGCAACAGGTCGGTGCCGGCCAGCACCGGCTCGGCCCCCGACGGGTCGGCCGCCACCGCCTCCACCACCTGCCGGGCGGCCGGGCCGTGGCGCCGCCACAGCACGTCGGCCACCGTGGCCTCGCGCTCCACCTCGGGGGTCCGATCGAGCCCCACGTCGCCCGCCGCCCGCTGGAACTCGATCCGGGCCGTGGCCGGGGCCTCGCCGTACCAGCCTTCGGCCTCGGCCCCCAGCTTCACCCCCAGCCGGCGCACCGCGGCCGTCACCTCGTCGCCCACGTTCAGGCAGTCGGTGAGCTTGCCTCCGAACACGGTGACCGTGGCGTTGGCCTTGTCGACGTCGATCTCGTGCTTGCGTGACAGCGTGGTCCAGTCGATGTCGGTCCGGTCGTTGCCGTCGTCCAGCACCACCAGGGGCCGCACCCCGCACCGCTCGGCGATGATGTCGGCCGTGGTCAGGGGGGCAGCCAGGTTGAGCCTGGCGTTGATCTGGCTGAGCAGGAACTCCCGATCGTCGTCGGTGACGCCCTCGCCGGGATCGGTGGTTCGGGTGTCGGTGGTGCCGATCACCGAGCGGTGGGCCATGGGCAACACGTAGAACAGGCGCTGGCTGTCGTCGAAGAAGGCCAGCACCCGCTCGGCCGTGGCCAGCTGGGGCACCACCAGGTGGACCCCCTTGGAGTACACGATCCGGTGCTCGGTGCGCACCCCCCACCGGCGGTTCAGCTCGTCGACGAAGGGCCCGCCGGCATTTACCACCACCCGGGCGGTGGCGGTGAGCCGGCGGCCGGTGCGCTGGTCGCGCACCTCGGCCCGCCACCGGTCGCCGTCGCGGGTCATCGTCGCCACTTCGGCGTAGTTGACGGCCACCGCCCCCCGGTCGAGGGCGGAGCGCACGAAGCTCCACACGAACCGGGCGTCGTTGTCTTTCAGGTAGGCGTCGCCGTACTCGATGGCCGCCTCGGCCGTGTCGGTGCGGATAACGGGCTCCAGCTGGGCCAGCCGCCCCGGCCGGTGGTAGCTGGGCGGTCGGGTGGCGAACTGACCCAGGCCCCAATACCCCACGGTGCCCAGCGCGGCCAACCACGACGGGAACGGAGCCGAGGCGTCGAGCGTGGCCAGGAACCGCAGCTCGGTGATCACGTTGGGATAGGCCCGCATCAGCCGGTTCCGGGACCGGGTGAGCTTGAGCACCAGCGGGATCTCGTAGTTCTCCAGGTACTTGAAGCCGCCCCACACCATGTTGGACGACTCCTGGCTGGTGAACGAGGCGAAGTCGGCCCGTTCCACCAGGGCCACCGACACCCCCCGGGCGGCCAGGGCGGCGGCCGATACGGCCCCGTTGATCCCACCCCCCACCACGAGCACGTCGAACTGGCCGCCGTCGAGAAGGCCGAGCTGGCGGTCCCGCAGGGTCGGGGGAGGCGCTGGTGCCATGGTCGGCCCACCGTAACGGCTGGCCACTCCCGACCGTCGATCCGGCGGAGGTCCGAGGGGTAGGGGCGGGTCCGGGTGGGGCTGCGGTGCTGCCGGTCGGCCTGGGCTACGGTCGGCCGGTACAGTTTGGCGCCTCGCTCCCCCGGGCACGGGGCGCGCCGGAGCACAAGGAGTCGCAGTCCGATGGGTGAGTTCGTGAACCTGGAAGCCTCACGGGTCGACGAGGTGGCCATCATCCGCCTCGACCGACCGAAGGTGAACGCCCTCAACACCCAGGTGGGCCGGGAGCTGCTGGCGGTGGCGAACGAGGTGGCCGGCCGGTCCGACATCCGGGGCGTGGTGCTGTGGGGCGGCCCCCGCTTCTTCGCCGCCGGGGCCGACATCAGCGAGTTCCCGACCAACGAGGGCCACCGCGACCCGTCGGGCATGGTCGATGCCCTCAACGAAGCGAACTTCGCCCTGGAGAACCTGCCCCAGATCACCTGCTCGGCCGTCAACGGCTTCGCCCTGGGTGGTGGCTGTGAGCTGTCGATGAGCACCGACTTCCGGGTCTGCGGCGAGAGCGCCCAGTTCGGCCAGCCCGAGATCCTGCTCGGCCTGATCCCTGGGGCCGGCGGCACCCAGCGCCTCACCCGCCTGGTGGGCATGACCAAGGCCAAGGACATCAACTACTCGGGCCGGATGGTGAAGGCCGACGAGGCCTTGGCCATCGGGCTGGTGAGCTCGGTCCACCCCGACGACGCCGTGCTCGACGCTGCCATCGACCTGATCGCCGGCTACACGGTGAACGGCCCCGCCGCCCTGACCAACGCCAAACGGGCCATCCAGGAGGGCATCACCCTGCCCATCGCCGAGGCCATCGCCGTGGAGAAGCGGGAGTTCGTGGCCTCGTTCCAGACCGACGACGCCGTGACGGGCATCACCAGCTTCCTGGCCAACGGCCCGGGCAAGGCCGACTTCTCCGGCCAGTGAGCCACATCGACCTGGTTTCGCTGTTGGTCGAGGATTACGACGAGGCCATCGCCTTCTATGTGGAGAAGGCCGGCTTCGAGCTGGTGGAAGACTCACCGGAGACGAGCTCGGTCACCGGCGATCCCAAGCGCTGGGTGGTGGTTCGGCCCCCCGGGGCCCAGACCGGGCTGTTGCTGGCCCGGGCCTCGGACGACGCCCAGCGGGCGGCGGTCGGCCGCCAGACCGGCGGCCGGGTGGGGCTGTTCCTCCACACCGACGACTTCGCCGCCGCCCACCAGCGCATGACCGAGGCCGGGATCCGCTTCACCCAGCCGCCCCGCCAGGAGGCCTACGGCTGGGTGGTGGTGTGGGAAGACCTGTACGGCAACCGTTGGGACCTGCTCGGCCCGGCCGACTCAGGGCCCGGCCCGGCCGATCCCCACATCGGCGAGATCCTGTTCTCCCAGACCCAGATCGCGGCCCGGGTGGCCGAGCTGGGCCGGCAGATCACAGCCGACTACGCCGGGCGCACCCCGCTCCTGGTGTCGGTGCTCAAGGGGTCGTTGGTGTTCATGGCCGACCTGATGCGGGCGATCGACGGCCCGGCCGAGATCGACGTGCTGGCCGTGTCGTCCTACGGGGCGGCCACCAAGTCGAGCGGGGTGGTGCGCATCATCAAAGACCTCGACCACGACGTGGCCGGGCGCGACGTGATCCTGGTGGAGGACATCGTCGACTCCGGCCTCACCATGCGGTACCTGGTGGATCGGCTCAGCTCGCAGGGGCCGGCCAGCGTCAGCACCTGCGCCCTGCTGGTGCGGGAGGCGGCCCACGGCGGCCAGAGCGAGGGGGCGGTGACCATCGACTACGAGGGGTTCCGCCTGCCGGCGTCGGCCTTCGTGATCGGCTACGGCCTCGACGCCGGCCAGCTCTACCGCAACCTGCCCTACGTGGCCAGCTACATTCCTCAGCCCTGAGGGGTGCTCGTCCCGTCAACCAGGGCTGTTCACGGCGCAAAACCCGATTGATCTGCTCGGGAATCAGGTTAGGGTGAGCGCTCGCCGCCAGGACGCGAGAGCTGATACTGACCAGAAAGGACGGGCCGAGATGGCTGCTGAGGGTTGGGGTTTCGAGACACGACAGATCCATGCCGGGCAGGAGCCCGACCCCGCCACCGGGGCCCGGGCGGTGCCGATCTACCAGACCACGGCCTACCAGTTCCGCGACTCCGATCACGCCGCCAACCTGTTCGCCCTGGCCGAGCCGGGCATGATCTACACCCGGATCATGAACCCCACCCAGGGCGTGGCCGAGGTGCGCCTGGCCTCGCTGGAGAACGGGCTGGGGTCCACCGCCGCCGGCGTGCCGGGGGCCCTGGTGGTGGCGTCGGGTCAGGCGGCCGAGACGATGGCGATCATGAACCTGGCCGAGGCCGGTTCCCACATCGTCTCGGGGGCGGCCCTCTACGGCGGCACCTACAACCTGCTCCATTACACCCTGCCCAAGTTCGGGATCGAGACCACGTTCGTGGAAGACGTCGACGACCTCGACGCCTGGCGGCGGGCCGTGCGCCCCAACACCAAGGCGTTCTACGGCGAGACCATCGGCAACCCGATGAACAACGTGCTCGACATCGAAGGCGTAGCCAACGTGGCCCACGAGGTGGGCGTGCC
Organism: uncultured Actinomycetes bacterium; assembly: GCA_902826025.1. Lineage (GTDB taxonomy): Bacteria > Actinomycetota > Acidimicrobiia > Acidimicrobiales > SZUA-35 > CADEDH01. Next base: position 21,668 of record CADEDH010000078.1, on the reverse strand, counting down.
TCTCATCCTCGACAACACGGTGGCCACCCCCTACCTGATCCGCCCCCTCGACTGGGGGGCCGACATCGTCGTCCACTCCGCCACCAAGTTCCTGGGCGGCCACGGCACCTCGATCGTGGGTGCCATCGTCGACGGCGGCACGTTCGAGTTCTCCGACGCCGACCGCTACCCCGGCTTCAACCAGCCCGACCCCAGCTACCACGGCCTCACCTACTGGCCCATGCTGGGCGCCGGCTCCTACATCGCCAAGGCCCGCATCCAGCTCCTGCGCGACATGGGCGCCTCGATCAGCCCGTTCAACTCGTTCCTCCTGCTCCAGGGCCTGGAGACCTTGTCGCTGCGTATGGAGCGCCACGTAGCCAACGCCACGGCGGTGGCCGAGTTCCTCCAGCAGCACGCCGACGTGGAGAAGGTGTTCTACGCCGGCCTGCCGTCGTCGCCCTGGTTCGACGCCGCCCGCAAGTACAGCCAGGGCCGGGGGGCCGGCTCGGTGCCGGCGTTCGTGATCAAGGGCGGCCGCGAGGCGGGCAAGAAGTTCGTCGACGCCCTCGAACTCCACAGCCACGTGGCCAACATCGGCGATGTGCGCTCGCTGGTCATCCACCCGGCGTCCACCACCCACAGTCAGCTCACCCCCGAGGAGCAGGCCACCACCGGGGTCGAGCCGGGCCTGATCCGCCTGTCGGTGGGCCTCGAATCGGTCGACGACATCATCGCCGACCTGGAGAACGGCTTCCGCGCCGCCAAGAGCGCCTGATCCCGATCCGGCCGAATTCAGGAGCCTGAACCGCGCTGGGCGCGGTTCAGGCTCCTAATTTCCCCTGAGAGTTTCGGCGCAGCGAAACTCAAGGTCCCGAAGGGACCCCTAGGCTGCACGGGTTCGCAAAACACGAGGAGTTTCCCGTGCCCGAGTGCCCCGCCCCCGATGGCTCCAGCCCCCGTCAGACGTCGTTCGACGGCCCCTTCGATGGTTGCCTCAACCCGAACAGCCGCTACAGCGCCGAGATGGTGACGAACTACGGCACGTTGACGATCACCCTCGACGCCATCGGCGCCCCCAAGACGGTCGAGAACTTCGTCTCGCTGGCCCGCTACCACTACTACGACGGCCTCACCTTCCACCGGGTGATCCAGGGCTTCGTCCTCCAGGGCGGTTGCCCCGAGGGCTCGGGCCGGGGTGGGCCCGGGTACCGGTTCGCCGACGAGCTCCCCAAGCCCGGCCGCTACGAGTTGGGGTCGCTGGCCATGGCCAACGCCGGCCCCAACACCAACGGCAGCCAGTTCTTCATCATCTCGGGCCCCAACGGCATGTCGCTGCCGCCGAACTACGCCCTGTTCGGCAAGGTGGTGAAGGGCCTGGAGCACGTAGACGTGATGGAGAAGGTGCCCACCGACCGTAACGACCGCCCGGTCGAGCCCATGATCATCGAGTCGGTCACGATCACCGAATCCCCCGCCGAATAAACAACCCGCGCCCGGCCACTATCCTGGCCGGGTGAGCGACATCCTGGACGTCGATCTGCTGGCCTTCGAGCGGGGCACCGACGCCCAGCGTCGAGCCGTGGTCGACGGGGTGGTGGCGAGCCTGGTCACCGGGTTCGTCTACACCAGCCACGACCTGTCGGAAGACCTGCTCGACACGGCCTACGGGATGCTGGCCCAGTTCTTCTCGCTGTCACCCGAGGAGAAGGCAACGGCCACCGTCCCCGGCTCCCACGGCCAGGCCGGCTACACCGGCCTGCTGGTGGAGACGGCGGCGTCGAGTCAGGCGCCCGACTGGAAGGAGATGCTCAACTGGGGCATGGACCTGCCAGACGGGCACCCCCTCAGGCGCCGTTTCCCCCACCGCTACCACGGTCCGGTTCTTCCCGATCACCTGGTGCCGGGAATCACCAAGGTGCTGGTTGAGTTCTATGACAAGCTCCTCGACCTGCAACAGCGGTTCCTGCGGATCATCGCCGTGGGGATCGGCTGTCACGAAGATCTGTTCGACCTGATGACCCGTAACGGCACCACTCTGGCCCGCGCCATCCACTATCCGGCCATGGACCTGGCTCCCGGCGCCGAGCACGTGTGGGCGGCCGAGCATGGCGACATCAACCTGATCACGGCCCTGCCCCGGGCCACCGCCCGGGGCCTCGAGGTGAAGGTGGGCGACGCCTGGGTCGACGCCGCCCCGCCCGACAACCGGGTGATCATGAACACCGGGATCATGCTGGAGCACCTCACCAACGGCGTGATCCCCCAGGGCATCCACCGGGTGGTGGCCGACCCGGCCCAACCGGGAGACCGTTATTCGGTCGTCCAGTTCTGCCACCCCACCCCGTGGACGATCCTCAGTCCGCTGGCGTCCTGCACGGGGCCGGCCAGCCCCCAGCGGTATCCCGCGATCGAGGCCGGCGACCTGCTCGACCAGGTGCTGTACGACATCAACCTGGTGGAGGACGCCCGCCGGGTCTGAGTCCCGGCACCCGACCCGCCGACCAACCGGACCGACCATCAGGAGACCGACCCATGGCCCGCAAGACCTTCACCGAAGACGAGCTCCGCTCCCGCCTCACCCCCGAGCAGTTCGAGGTGACGCAGCACGGCGGCACCGAGCGCGCCTTCACCGGCGTCTACAACAACGCCAAAGAGGAGGGGATCTACCGCTGCATCGTGTGTCACGAGGCGCTGTTCGAGTCGAACACGAAGTACGAGTCGGGCAGCGGCTGGCCCAGCTTCTGGCAGCCGATCACCCCCGAAGCGGTGGAGCTCCACGAAGACCGTAGCTACGGGATGGTCCGCACCGAGGTGAACTGCGCCACCTGCGGCGCCCACCTGGGCCATGTCTTCCCCGACGGCCCCCGGCCCACGGGAGACCGCTATTGCATGAACTCGGCCTCGCTGCTGCTCGAGCCGGTCGCCGAGAAGCAGTAGCACGCCACCATGGCTCTCCTCGCCCTCCTCGCCTCCATCCCCAGCCCGTCCCGCAGCGGCCTCCACGTGGGGCCCCTCGTGTTCCGGGCCTACGGGCTGTGCATCGCCGTCGGCGTGCTGGCGGGGGTGGCGGTCACCCAGCGGCGCTGGGCCCGCAAGGGCGGCGATCCGGCCGACATCGCCGCCATCGCCACCGGCTCGGTGATCGCCGGCCTGGTGGGGGCCCGGGTCTACCACGTCATCACCGACTGGCGCCGGTTCGAGGGGCAGTGGTTCGACGTGGTGAAGGTGTGGGAGGGGGGTCTCGGGATCCCCGGGGGCCTCGTGCTCGGCGTGCTCACCGGTGTCTACCTGGCCCGCCGGCGGGGGATGCACATCCCCTCTGCGCTCGACTCGGCGGCTCCCGCCCTGCCCGTGGCCCAGGCCATCGGCCGGCTGGGCAACTGGTTCAACCAGGAGCTGTTCGGCGGGCCGACCACCCTGCCGTGGGGGCTGGAGATAGACCCCCTCCACCGCCCGGTGGGCTACGAGAACGTCGCCACCTTCCACCCCACGTTCCTCTACGAGGCGCTGTGGAACCTGGCCCTGGCCGGGCTGATCATCGCCTGGGACAACCGCCACCCGAAGGCCCGGCATCCCGGCCGGCTGTTCGCCATCTACGTGGGGGGCTATGGCCTGGGGCGCCTGTGGGTGGAGTCGTTGCGGATCGACGAGGCCACCCGCATCGCCGGTGTCCGGGTCAACATCTTGACCAGCCTGATCGCCATCGCCGCGGCGGCCGCCTGGCTCGCCCTGCGGGGCCGCCAGGAGGCGTCGACCCCGGAGCACATGTCGGCCCCGGCCACCGCACAAGCGGCTGAAGCCGAACCGATGGTCGACGAACCCTCGGCCTAGCGGGCCCCGCGCAGCGGGCCCGCCGTTGATTCAGCGGGCCCGCCGTTGATTCAGCGGGCCCGCCGTTGATTCAGCGGGCCCGTTCGACGGCGCGGGCCACGAGGTTCTCCAGCGCCTCCTGGCGGCCGCTGACCGGGGCCGGGTCGGGGGCGCCGTCGGCCGCCCACTTCTGGAGGGAGGGAAGATCGAGCGAGCCGTTCATGATGTCGCGGCCCAGCGCACCGTCCCAGCCGGCGTAGCGGGCCTCCCGGTTGGCCTCCAGCTCGCCCTCCTCCAGCAGGAGGCTGGCCGCCAGCAGGGCTCGGGCCATGGTGTCCATGCCGGCGATGTGGGCGTGGAACAGGTCGGATCGGTCGATCGACTGGCGCCGCAGCTTGGCGTCGAAGTTGAGCCCGCCGGTGGTGAAGCCACCGCCCCGCAGGATCTCGTACATGCCGAGTGTCATCTGCTCAACCGACACCGGGAACCGGTCGACGTCCCAGCCCAGGCGGTCGTCGCCGGCGTTGGCGTCGATCGAGCCGAAGATCCCGGCGGCGTTGGCGTAGGCGATCTCGTGGTGGAAGTCGTGGCCGGCCAGGGTGGCGTGGTTGACCTCGATGTTGACCTTGATCTCCGACGCCAGGTCGTAGCGCTGGAGGAAGGCGTGCACGGTGGCCGAGTCGTAGTCGTACTGGTGTTTGGTGGGCTCGAACGGCTTGGGCTCGATGAGGATGGCGCCGGTGAAGCCGATGCGGTGCTTGTGCTCCACCACCAGGTGCATGAACCGGGCCAGCTGGTCGGCCTCCCGCTGCAGGTCGGTGTTGAGCAGGGTCTCGTAGCCTTCCCGGCCGCCCCACAGCACGTAGTTCTCTCCGCCCAGGCGGTGGGTGGCCTCCAGGATGTTGCACACCTGGGCCGCAGCCCGGGCGAACATCTCCGGGTTCGGGTTGGTGGCGGCACCGGCGGCGAAGCGGGGATGGCTGAACAGGTTGGCGGTGCCCCACAGCAAGCCCACCCCGGTCTGTTCCTGTAGCCCGGCGGCCCGCTCCACCAGCTCGTTGAGGTTCGCCGTGGACTGGGCGAAGGTGTCGCCGGCAGGGGCCATGTCGACGTCGTGGAAGCAGTAGAAGGGCACCCCGAGCTTGGCGAAGAACTCGAAGGCGGCATCCTGCTTGGCCCGGGCCGCCTCCATCGGATCGAGCCCGGGGGCCAGCCACGGCCGGTCGAGTGTGCCGGCGCCGAAGATGTCGAACCCGTCCCAGTTGAAGCTGTGCCAGTAGCACACGGCGAAGCGCAGGTGGTCTTCCATGCGCCGACCAGCCACCACCCGGTCCTTGTCGTACCAGCGGAACGACAGCGGCTCGTTCGAGTCGGGGCCGAGGTAGGGGATGGGGCCGGTCACGTCGGTGAAGAACTCGGGCATGACCCCGATGGTACGCCTCCGGCGCCTCGCCGCAAGCCGTGGATGGATACCGGAGCGGGGGTCAGCTGACGGTGAAGTCGCCCCGGATGCCGTCGCCCGCTTCGCCCGGCTTGCACGCCGTCACGTAGGTGCCGGCTTCCAGATCGACCGTCATGTCACGGCTGGTGCCGGGCCCGATGTTCTCCACCTCGCTGACGATGGTGGTGCCGTCTTCTTCGTAGACGTAGAACTCGGTCGTCTCGCTTCCGTCGTTCTTCACCGTGAACTTCACCGATCCGGCGGGGGCACTGGTGGCACCCAGCTCGCAGGCGTCAGCCGTGCTGGAGACGGCCACCGCCGTGGCGTTCTCGGACGAGCCACCGTCGGACGAACAGGCGGCCAGGGAAGGGACGAGGAAGGCCGACGCCGCCAGGGCGCCGACCCGGAACCGGGCGATTGTCATCTCACACGCTCACTGCATCGGGAGTCGGGTTGGGGTTGCTGGTCGGGCGAGGGGCCGGCGTGCGGACCGAGCGCCAGAACAGGAAGAGCACCGGGACCACATAGCAGGTCCAGGCGATCGCCTCCAGCACCGTGGTGCGGGGCGAGAAGTTGACGGTGCCCTTCAGTAGGGTGCCGTACCACGAGCTGGGCGGGATCGTGTCGCTCACGTCGAAGGCGATCGTGTTGAGACCGGGCAGGACCCGGGCCTCCTGCAGATCGTGGATGCCGTAGGCCAGCACCCCGCCGGCCACGATCACCAGCGCCGCTCCGGTCCAGCGGAAGAACGAGGCCAGGTTGAGGTGCAGTGCCCCCTTGTAGACGCCGATTCCCAGCACCACGGCCACGGCCAGGCCGAGGACGGCCCCGGCGATGGGCGAGGTGGACGAGCCGGTGGCCTGGGCCGCGGCCCACACGAACAGGGCCGTCTCCAGGCCCTCCCGGCCCACGGCCAGGGCCGACAGCAGTACCAGGCTCGTGCCGCCGGCGGCTACGGCCACGGCCATGCGTCCCTCCAGCTCGGACCGCAGAGCCCGGGAGGTGCGGGCCATCCAGAAGATCATCCAGGTGACGAAGCCCACAGCCACGATGGACAACGTGCCGCCGATCAACTCCTGGGCCTCGAAGCTCAGGCCCCGGGGGCCGAAGGTGAGGGCGGCACCGGCGGCCAGCGACACGGCCACGGCGAACCCGACGCCGAGCCACACCTTGGGCAGCAGGTCCCGTCGGCCGGTGCGGGCCAGGTAGGCCACGAGGATGCCCACCACCAGCGACGCCTCGAGACCCTCTCGCAAACCAATCAGGAAATTGGCGAACATGTGGCACTCCTCCGGGGACGACTCCGGTAGACCCCGCCAACGGGCGTCTTAGGAGAACCTAACATCAGAGGTTGGGGGGTGCAACTTGCTGTGTTGGGCTGGAGGAGCGGGCCCGGGGCGGGGTGGGCGGGCCGGTGGGTCGGGTCGGCTGAAAGTGTGAAATCCGTGAGGGGCCGGGGCGATGTGCTGCCAGGATTGAGACCCGACAGACCCCAACGCCCCCGAGCCGAGCAACGGAGACCATCATCATGGCTCATGGCCGCATCGCCGCCCGAATCGCCTCAATCGCCCCCTCGGCCACCCTGGCCGTCAGCAACAAGGCCAACCAGCTGAAGGCGGCCGGCGAGCCCGTGATCGGCTTCGGCGCCGGCGAGCCCGACTTCCCCACCCCCGACTACATCGTCGAGGCCGCCGTCGCCGCCTGCCGGGATCCGAAGAACCACAAGTACACCGCCACCGGCGGCCTGCCCGAGCTGCGGGAAGCCATCGCCGTCAAGACCCTGCGGGACTCGGGCTACAACGTGACGGCCAACCAGGTGGTGGTCACCAACGGCGGCAAGCACGCCGTGTTCAACTCGATCGCAGCCCTGGTCGACGAGGGCGACGAGGTGCTGATCCCCGCCCCCTACTGGACCACCTACCCCGAGCCGGTCCGCATCGCCGGCGGTGTACCGGTCGAGGTGCCCACCACGATCCAGAGCGGCTTCCGGGTCGCGGTGGACCAGCTGGAGGCGGCCCGCACCCCCAACACCAAGGCCTTGATCTTCGTCAGCCCGTCGAACCCGACCGGCGCCGTGTACCCCAAGGAAGAGATCGAGGCCATCGCCCACTGGGCCCTGGCCAACGGGGTGTGGGTGATCACCGACGAGATCTACGAGCACCTGACGTACGACGGGGTGCAGTTCCACTCGATGCCCACGCTGGTACCCGAGATCGCCGACACCTGCATCGTGCTCAACGGCGTGGCCAAGACCTACGCCATGACCGGTTGGCGGGTGGGCTGGGTCATCGCCCCGCCCGATGTGGCCAAGGCCCTCGACAACCTCCAGAGCCACCAGACCTCCAACGTCGACAACATCGCCCAGCGGGCGGCCCTGGCCGCCGTATCGGGCGACCTGACGGCCGTGGCCGCCATGAAGGTGGCCTTCGATCGACGCCGCCTCGTGATGCACAAGCTGCTCGACGCCATCGTGGGCGTGGAGTGCCTGGTGCCCGAGGGTGCGTTCTACGCCTTCCCGTCGTTCGAGGGGCTGCTGGGCCGCGAGCTGGGCGGTCGTACGATCGGCTCCACCCTGGAGCTGGCCGACATCGTGCTGGAGCAGGCCAAGGTGGCCTTCGTGCCGGGCGAGGCGTTCGGCGCCCCCGGCTACGCCCGCTTCTCGTTCGCCATGGGCGACGACGACATGACGGAGGGCCTCACCCGCCTGGCCGATCTGCTGGCCCAGGTCCGCTAGCCGGAACGGGAGAGCGCCGATGAGCACGCCGTCGCCCGGTCCGGTCGAAGCCCCCTACGGCACCTGGGCCTCGCCGCTGTCGGCCGCCCTGTTGGCGTCGGGCAGCGTGGGCCTGGGAGGGCCGGCGCCGTGGGGCACCGGCGTCATCTGGTCCGAGCTGCGCCCGGCCGAGGCCGGTCGGTCGGTGTTGGTGGGGCGGGCCTCGGCCGACGCCCCCACCGTCGATCTGCTCGATGCCCCCTGGTCGGCCCGCACCCTGGTCCACGAGTACGGGGGCGGGGCCTGGTGGCCAGGGGCCGACTGCGTCTACCTCAGCCAGTGGACCGACCAGCGGCTCTACCGCTTCGATCCCGGCGCCGATATCGAGCCCGAGGCGCTCACCCCTGAGCCGCCGGCCCCCCGGGCCTGGCGCTACGCCGACGGCCGGGAGCACCCGGCCGAGCCGTGGCTGGTGTGCGTGCGGGAACGCCACAGCGACGGCGACGAGGCGGTCAACGAGCTGGTGGTGATCGCCACCGGCACCGTGCCCGAGGCCGGTCCGGCCGAGCCCCGGGTGATCGGGGCCGGGGCCGACGGCCGGCCCCAGGCCGACTTCGTGGCCGCCCCTCGCTTCTCGCCCGATGGCCGGTGGCTGGCGTGGCTGCGCTGGAACCATCCCCGCATGCCGTGGGACGGCACCGAGCTGTGCGTGGCCCCCGTGTTCGGCGGCATGCGGTTGGGCAACACCCACGTGGTGGCCGGTGGGCCCACCGAGTCGATTCAGGGCCCCGACTGGACGGCCGACGGTCGCCTCGTGTTCTCCACCGACGCCAACGGCTGGTGGAACCTCCACGCCTGGACTCCCGGCTCGTCCCGTCACCAGCCCCTCACCGCGCTGGAAGGGGCCGAGATCGGCACCCCGGCCTGGGTGTTCGGCTCCCAGCAGTGGACCGAGCTGCCCGACGGACGCCTGGTGGTGATCATCACCGAAGCGGCGGTGGACCGCCTGGCCATCATCGACGGGGGCGCCGACGACACCACCGGGGGCGAGCCCGAGCCCATCCCCACCGACCTGGTGCACGTGGAGACGGTGGCCGCCACCGGGCGGGGAACGGTCCTGGTCAACGGGGCCACCGCCACCGGCCTGCCCACCATCGCCGAGCTCGATGTGGCGGGGGCGACGGTGGCCGTCCACCGTCCGGCCGAGCCGCTGATCGGGAGCGACGGCGAGCCCCTCGACCCGGCCTGGTTCTCCACCGCTCGCACCTACACCTATCCCTCCGGCCCGGCCGGCGGGCCCGGTGGCCAGCGCCAGGCCAACGCCTTCTTCTACCCGCCAACCGGGGCCGGGTTCCGGGGCCCGGCCGGTGAGCGGCCCCCGCTGGTGGTGATGGGTCACGGCGGCCCCACCGCCCACGCCAGCCCCGCGCTCAGCCTGCGGGTCCAGTACTGGACGAGCCGGGGTTTCGCCGTGGCCGACGTCAACTACGGAGGCTCCACCGGTTTCGGCCGGGAGTACCGCCGCCTGCTCGACGGGGCGTGGGGCATCGTCGACGTGGAGGACTCGGTGGCGGTGGCCGAGTTCCTGGCCGCCGCCGGCGAGGTCGACGGCAACCGCATGGCCATCCGGGGCGGGTCGGCCGGCGGGTTCACTGTGCTCAGCGCCCTCATGCGATCCGACGTGTTCTCGGCCGGCACCAACCTCTTCGGCGTGGCCGACCTGGAGGCCCTGGCCCGGGACACGCACAAGTTCGAGAGCCGCTACCTCGACGGGCTGATCGGCCCCTACCCGGCCCGCCGTGACCTGTACGAGGAACGGTCGCCCATCAACCACACCGACGAGCTGTCGTGCCCTCTGCTCGTGCTCCAGGGTCTGGAAGACGAGATCGTGCCGCCCAACCAGTCGGAGGCGATCGTGGCCGCGGTGGCGGCCAAGGGCATCCGCCACGCCTACGTGGCCTTCGAGGGCGAGCAGCACGGGTTCCGCCAGCAGGCCAACATCATCCGGTCCTACGAGGTGGAGCTGTGGTTCTACGGGCGGGTGTTCGGGTTCGAGCCGGCCGACCGGATCGAACCCCCCGCCGGCGCCGTCGGCCTCTGACCTCTCGCCGAAATTACGCGTCGAAGTAGCGCTGGGCGCAGCTTTCTCGCGTAAGAATCCGGGAGTAGCGTCCGGCCATGACGATGATCGAGACGGTGCGGGGTCCGGTGCCCGAGGAATCGCTGGGCCGGGTCCTGGCCCATGAGCACATCTTCGTGCTGTCGCCCGAGATCCAGGCCAACTACCCCGAGGAGTGGGGCGAGGAGGAGACCCGGGTGGCCCAGGCCGCCGACCGGCTCAACGAGCTGAAGGCGTCGGGCATCGACACGATCATCGACCCCACCGCCATCGGCCTCGGTCGCTACGTGCCCCGCATCAGCGAGGTGGCGGCCCGCACCGAGCTCAACATCGTGGTGGCCACCGGCCTCTACACGTTCAACGAGCTGCCCCACTACTACCGGGGCCGACGCCCGCCCCGGGAGGGCGGGGCCGTCGACATCTTGACCACCCATTTCGTGCAGGACATCGCCGAAGGGGTGTCGGGGACGGCCACCGGCGACGGCAGGAAGGTCAAGGCCGGCGTGATCAAGTGCGCCACCGACCAGCCCGGCCTCACGCCCGATGTGGAGCGCACCCTGCGGGCCTGCGCCCAGGCCCACCGCCAGACCGGCTGCCCCATCACCACCCACACCCACGCCCGCTCTGAGCGGGGGCTCGATCAGCAGCGGGTGTTCACCGAGGAGGGAGTTGATCTGAGCCGGGTGGTGATCGGCCACTGCGGCGACACCGACGATCTCGATTACCTGTCGAAGATCCTGGAGCAGGGCAGCTACCTGGGCATGGACCGCTTCGGCATCGACGGTTACCTCACCACCGAGCAGCGGGTGGGCGTGATCGCCGAGCTGTGCCGCCGGGGCTTCGAGAGCCAGCTCGTGCTCAGCCACGACGCGTCGTGCTACATCGACTGGATCGCCGGCGAGCTGCCGCTGGGCCCGCTGCCCAACTGGCACTACCTCCACATCTCCAACGACGTGATCCCGGCCCTGCTGGGCGCCGGCGTCAGCCCGGAGCAGGTCGACGTGATGCTGGTCGATAACCCCCGCCGCTACCTCGCCTCCGCCGGTAAGGGCGGCTACTGACCCGTGATCTCACCCTTCTTGCACGTCTAACTCGCGCTCAGCGCGAGTTAGACGTGCAATTTCGGGAGGTTGGCCAGGAAGGCACGGATCAGGGGGACGACGGTGTCGGGGGCCTCCCGATGGGGCCAGTGGTCGACACCGTCGAGCTCGTGCACCTCGACCGGGCCGCGCACGGCGGCGGCCAGGCGATCGAGCTGGAGGCGGGTGCCGTAGCGGTCGGCCGCCCCCTGGATGGCCAGCACCGGGCAGGTGACGGCCCCCACGTCGTCGTCGAGCACCCAGGGCCGGAACCGGTCCGACAGCCACACCTCGGACCAGGCGCCGAAGGTGGCGTCGGCGTCGGCGTGGTGGCGGGCCAGGCGGTCCCGGAGCCCGGTGGCCTGGTACCCGGCCGTCACCTCGGCGATGGCGGCCACCCCCACCGGCTCCACGAACAGGTGGGCCGACAGCGATACGATCCCCGCCGGCCGGGGTGAGCCGGGCGCCGCCTGCGACGGGTAGAGCAGAGCGATCGAGGCCCCGTCGGAGTGACCAACCAGCACCACGCCGTCGCCCACCCCCTCTTCGGCCAGCAACGCCGGCAGCCGGGCCGCCTCGTCGTGCATGTAGCGGGCCGGCCACGGCCCGGCATGGGCCTGGGAGCGGCCGTAGCCCCGGCGGTCATAGGCCAGCACCCGGCGGCCGGTGCCGGCGGCCAGCTGCTGGGGGAACGGGCCCCAGGCCGAGATCGACCCCAGGCCCTCGTGCAACAGCACCAGCGAGGCTTCGCCCGATCCGTCACCGGACCCGGGCTCGAACCACTGGCGGTGGATCATGGGGTGGGAGCGGCGCCCGCCGTGTCGGCACCCTGGCGGTCGAGCTCCTCCTGGCGCAGCACGAAGCGCTGGATCTTGCCGGTACCGGTCTTGGGCAGGGTGTCACGGAACTCGACGGCCCGGGGATACTTGAACGGGGCGATCGTGGCCTTGGCGTGGTCCTGTAGGGCGTGGGCCAGGCTGTCGCCCGGCTCGTGCCCGGCCGCCGGAACCACGAAGGCTTTGATCACCATCCCCCGTTGGGGGTCGGGCACGCCGATAACGGCGCACTCGGCCACCGCCGGGTGGGCCAGCAGGGCCGCCTCCACCTCGGGCCCGGCCACGTTGTAGCCGGCGGTGACGATCAGGTCGTCGGCCCGGCTCTGGTACCAGAACCAGCCCTGGTCGTCCCGGGTGTAGAGGTCACCGGTCCGGTTCCAGCCGTGGCGCACGTAGACGGCCTGACGCTCGTCGTCGAGGTAGAGGCATCCGGTGGGGCCCTGCACCTCGAGATGGCCGATCTCGCCCGGCCCCACCTCCACGCCGTCGTCGTCGACCACCCGGCACACGTAGCCGGGCACGTCGATGCCGGTGGACCCGGGGCGGGTGTTGCCGATCTGGTTCGAGAGGAACACGTGCAGCAGCTCGGTGGAGCCGATCCCGTCGAGCAGCTCCACCCCGGTGGCGGCCCGGAACGCCTCGTACGTGGGGGCCGGCAGGGTCTCGCCGGCCGACGCCCCGTAGCGCAGCGACGACAGATCCCGTCCGGCGGCGAGGGGAGTGAGGGCCCGGTAGGCGGTGGGGGCGGTGAACACCACGGTGGCCCGGTGGGTCTCGATGGCGTCGAGCAGGGCGTCGGGGGTGGCCTGCTCGAGCAGCACGGTGGTGGCCCCGGCCCGCAGGGGGAAGGCGCAGAAGGCACCGAAACCGTAGGCGAACGCCAGGGGCGGGGTGCCGGTGACCACGTCGTCGGGACCGAGCTGGTAGATGGCGTCACCCACCGTGTCGCAGATGGCCACGATGTCCCGATGAAGCTGGCAGGCCGCCTTGGGCACACCGGTGGTGCCGCTGGTGAACAGCAGCAGGGCCACATCGACCGCCGCCGTGGCGACGGCCTCGCCCATCGGCTCGGCCGCCGCCCAGGCGGCGTCGAACGCCGGCTCGCCCCAAGCCAGAACCCGGGGGGTCGGCACCCCGACGGCCTCGCCCCTGGCGGCGACCCCCGAAGGGGAGACCATGGCGTCGACCTCGGCCCGCAGCCTCGTGTCGGTGAGGACCACGGCGGGCTGGGCCCGCCCGGCGATCGCCCCCAGCTCATGGGCCCGCAGCAGTGGCATGGTGGGCACCGCCACCAGCCCGGCGTGGAGGCAGGCCAGGATGGCGGCCGCCGTCTCGGGCGAGTTGAAACCCCGAATCAGCACCCGGTTGCCCGGCACCAGACCCTCGGCTGCCAGCACGGCGGCCAGCCGCCGCACCCGCCCGTCGAGCTGGCCGTAGGTCCAGGCGTCGGCGCCCCGGCGGTAGGCCACGGCGTCGGGCCGGGTCCGGCCGGGGGCCAGGAGCTCGTGGGCGGCGTTGAGCCTGGCCGGGTACCGCTCGACGCCGGTGAGCACCGGCCACTGCTCCGGCGGGGGCAGTCGCTGGGAGCAGAACGGGTCGACGTGGGCGGAGGAGCCGGCGGGGGACGGGCGGCTGGAGGGGCTGGCGTCGTCGGTCATGGGCGGGTGCGTCTCCCGGGATGGGTCGGTGGGAATCTCGGTGGGAATCTCGGAGTCAGGGCCGGCGGTCGGCATCCCGCTGGCGGAACCAGTCGACGGCGCCGGGGGCCCAACGGGTGTGGCAGCCGTGGAACACCGAGCGGGCCCCGGTTCCGGCCCAGTCGGGCGGCAGGAGCTCGGGCGGTAGCTCGGGGTCGATCGAGGGGAAGCGGCGCCAGTCGTGGACCAGTTCCACCAGTGCCTGGAAGCTGGCCTCGGGCCCGGTAGCGGGCCGCTCGGCGTGGGTCTGGCTGAACGCCCGGTAGCTGGCGGCTAGGGCGTCGAGGTCCCAGGCCCGGCGGGCCAGGTCGAGGTCGGCGTCGGCGGAACCGGTGCGGCACTGCAGCACCACGCACTCCCGGGCCAGGTCCAGCGTGTGGAGGATCTGGCGCAGCCTCGCCTCCCGGTCGGCGTGCGGTGACACGGCCAGGCTGGCTGACAGCTCGCCGAACCCTTCGAACGACAGCTGGGTGCGGAGCCGGTGGCGGAGCGAGCGCTGGGCCTCCGGTACCGGGCAGTGGGCCAGAAGCCATTCGCCGGCCCAGGCTGCGGGGGCGGCGCCGAAGCCGTAGATCCGCTCGGCTCCCGCTTCCAGCAGCTTGCGGCCGGCCGGCGTGAGCTGCCACCGGGCCTCCCGGCCGTGGCGCTGGCTCTCGATCATGGCCTGGTCGGCCACCCGGGCCAGGGCCTGGCGGGCGTTCTTCTCGTTGACGCCGAGCAGGCTGTACGCGTCGAGCAGGGTGGAGGTCCAGGCCGAGCCCCCGGCGGGCAGCACGAGCTCGCCCAGGATCGTGTACAACAACGCCTTGGCGCTGGTTTGGCGGCCTTGCGGTGCCTGGCTCACCGGCTCTCGTTTCCTCCCCGGTCGTTCCCCCTCGGATCTACAAAGATCCACAGTTTCGCAAATTTACTGTAGTTGATTGACCGGTGTCAACGGGAGCCGACTTGGGTCCGGGCCCTTCGGCCTGGAAACCTGTGAAGCCATGCAATCCTGGACGACGACCACTGTGGACTCGACCGATGGTGTACGGGTGGCCACCTACGATTTCGGCGGCGACGGCCCGCTCGTGATGCTGTGCCACGCCACCGGTTTCTGCGGCCTGGCCTGGCTGCCCATGGTGGAGGCGCTGCGCCGGGAGCTGCCGGTGCCGGCGCGGCTGGTGGCCCTCGACTTCCGGGGCCACGGCGCCACTGGGCTGCCCGACGGTGTGAGCCTGGCCTGGACGGGGATGGCCGACGACCTGGTCGCCGTGATCGACCACTACACGGCCTCCGGTGCCTCGGCCGGCGGGCCGGTATGGGCCGTCGGCCACTCCATGGGCGGTGCCGCCATCATCCTGGGCCAGACCGCCCGGCCCGGCATGGTCACCCGGGCCTGGACATTCGAGCCGATCCTGCTACGGCACGGGCCTGTGCTCACCGGCGAGGGGGCGCCGGCCATCGCCGTGGGGGCCCGGGCCCGGCGGGCCCGGTTCGCCTCCCGCCAGGAGGCCTACGACCGCTACGCCAGCCGCCCGCCGCTAAGCCTGCTCGACCCCCGGGCGCTGGCCGCCTACGTGGAGCACGGGTTCGCCGACGATCCCGCTGGTGACGGGGTGGTGCTGCGGTGTCGGCCGGAGCACGAGGCCTCGGTGTTCGAGCACCACAACGCCGGCACGTTCGAGGCGGCGGTGGCGCTCTCGATGCCGATCGTGGTTGCTGCCAGCGGAGACGGAGGCGATCCGGCCGAGTGGGTTCGTTCGGCGGCGGATCTCAACCCCCGTCTCGCGCTGGTCAACTATCCCGATCTCACCCACTTCGGACCGCTCCAAGAACCGGATCGACTGGCCGTCGACGTTGCTCTTTTCTTCCTGGGTGATGCCGGGATCCAGAGCGACGATTGATCGGATCCACGCCGGTCGCTGCACCGGTGTGGGGCGAAGACCCGTCGTCGCCCTCGAAGGTATGGGGGCCGACACCGGACTGGGCCGGGCCGAGGCGGCGGACACGGCGCGTGCCCAGCCGGTGCCGGAGGTTTGTCGCCCGGGGCGGGATCAGTGGTCCGGGGATCGACCACTAACGTCAGGTGTCATGCACATCGTCTTCCAGAGGGGAGGGAGAACCGCCGGATCAATTGCGCCTGAATTGAGGTTTACCTCGTGGCACATTAGGGCACGCTTTGTGGTCACTCAACCCCTTTCTGTGACAACAGGCATGTCCAAGCAGCGACACGGGGCCGGACGAAAGGTGCCTGCGGAGCTGTGAGCAGGCCCGACGTCGAGCTCGGCCCGGTCGCGGCCGTGCCCAGGAGAGCAGAACTTCCTCGCCGGTTCCTACCGCTGGTCGTGGTGGCCGTGTTGCTCGTCGTGGCCTGCAGCCCGGCCGGCAGTGGAGGGTCGACCTCCGAGGCGACCAGATCGCCCGCCGCCGATCCCGACATTCCCGACATGCCGGACACCGGCCGACCGTCGGTGACGGGCGAGAGCGGGGCCGAGCTGACGGCGCCGGAGTCGGTAGCGGCAACAACGACGGCGCCGACGGTGCGGGTGGGAGCCGAGGTGGCTGCGGCCGACGGGTTCTCGCGGTTCCGGGGCCAGCGGGTGGGGGTGATCCTGAACGTCGCCTCGGTGGTCGACGGCCGGTCGCTGCTCGACGCCCTGACCGCGGCCGAGGGCGTGGACGTGGCGGCGGCCTTTGCCCCCGAGCACGGGGTGCGGGGCGACGCTCCGGCCGGCGCCCTGGTAGGCGACACGGTCGACGCCGCCACCGGCGTGCCGGTGCACAGCCTCTACGGCGAGCGGCGGGCCCCCACCCCAGACCAGTTGGCCGGGCTCGACGTGCTGGTGTTCGACCTCCAGGACGTGGGCGCCCGGCCCTACACCTATGTGTCCACCATGGGCCTGTCCATGCAGGCCGCAGCCCGCGCTGGCGTACCGTTCGTCGTGCTGGACCGACCCAACCCGCTCAGTGGCACCGGGCCGGCCGGAGGGGGAGTGGAGGGTTGGGCGCTCGACCCCGCCCTGACGTCGTTCGTCGGCCGGTATCCAATACCTCTGGTCCACGGCCTCACCGCCGGCGAGCTGGCCCGCATGATCCAGGGCGAGGGCTGGCTCGACGGGCTGGCCGGCCTCCGGCTCGACGTGGTGCCCATGTCGGGCTGGGGCCGCAATCAGCGCTGGGCCGACACCGGCCGGGCCTGGGTGCCGCCCAGCCCCGGATTGCCCTCGGCCGAAACCGCCGCCGTCTATCCCGGCACGGTGCTGTTCGAGGCGACGTCGGTGTCGGTGGGGCGGGGGACCGGTGAGCCCTTCTCCGTCGTCGGGGCGCCGTGGGTCGACGGTCCGGCCGCCGCCGGGACGTTGAACGCGAGGGGGCTGCCCGGGGTGCGATTCGAGCCGGCGACGTTCACTCCGGCCCCCACGCCGGCTGTGCCCGATCCGCCGCTGGCCGGGCAGTCGCTGGGCGGGGTCCGGGTGGTGGTGACCGATCCGGAGGCCGTGCGCCCGGTGGCCCTGGGCGTCCACCTGCTGGACGTCTTCGGCGCCCAGGCCCGGGCGGCGGGGGAGCCGGGCTTCGTGGCCCGCCCCGCTACCCTCGACGCCCTCGCCGGCACCGACCGCCTCCGCCGGGCCCTGGCCGCCGGCACCCCGGCGGCCGACATCGTCGCCGCCTGGGCCGACGAGGACGCCGCTTTCGACCGGCTCCGCCAGCCCTATCTCCTGTACTGAGTTCTGCGGGGGTTGCACCCCCGTCGGCGGCGAGCCGCCTCCCCCATCACCGGAGGGGCCCAACCCTCCGGACGCCTGAGCTTCGCTCAGTCGAGGGTCAGCCGGCGCGGTCGAAGACGGCCCAGAAGCCGGAGCCGGCCTTGGCGGTGACGCCGCGCCAGCCGCCCGGCAGGGCGGAGATCACGTCGGCCGGCGGGAGATGGATCGGAGTCCGGTCGCCCAGCGTGTTGACCCACACCACCTTGCCCCCGGGGGCCAGAACCCGGCTCAGCTCGGCCGGGAACAGCAGCATGTTGACGAGCACGGCCACATCGAAGGCGGCGTCGGGGAAGGGCAGCACCGAGGCGTCAGCCCGCACCCGGGGGGCAACATCGGGGGCGTTGGCCAGCATTCCGGCCGACAGGTCCACGGCCACGAGCCGCTCCACCGTGCCGACGAGCTCCACCGTGCCGACCCCGGTGCCCGAACCCAGTTCCAGCCAGCAGCCGCCCGGGTCGAGGTCGCCTCGGCGTAGGGCGTCGCGTAGGGGGGCGACCCGTACGTCGCCCGAATGGTCGGCCGTCCAGCCGGCGGCCATCGAATCGAACAGATCGGCCACCTTGGCCGCCCGTCCGGGTGACCAGCCGTCCTCGAATGCCACCTGGCGGGTCACCTGGCGCATGGGGTGGTCGGGCCCGCCCACGGGGTCGGGTTCAACCACATCGTCGGCATCGGGGAGCTGGCGCAGCACGAGCCCACGGTAGCCGCCGGGCGATCTTGTGTTCACAGAAGGGCGGTGGCCACGGCCCGGGCGGCCGCCAGCCCGGAGTTGTAGGCGCCCTCGAACCGGGAGGTGCCGAAGCCGTCGCCTGCCAGCACCAGCGGCCCGGGCCGGTCGGCGATCGTGAGGCAGGGCTCGGGCCACGGGGTCACCGGGCCGGTATGGAGCCACCGCTTGAGCTGGAGGGCCGTGATCTCGGCGCCACCCAGGTAGGCCCGGGCCGGTTCGGTGAGGCGGGCCACCACCTCGTCGTCAGACAGCTCCCAGAGCTCGGCCGACAGAGCGTGGGCGGTGTGGAAGGTGACAGCGGGGACAGGGCTGATGCCCTTGGCCTGGTTGTCGGCCACGAAGCTGAACACAGGATCGGCGGGCTGCTGCAGGGCCCCGGGGGCGGGCAGCCCAGGCGACCGGTCGAGCACCGCCAGCAGGGCCAGCACCCGATGGTAGGTGAAGCCTTCCAGACGCTCCCGGTGTTCGGCCGGCACGGCCACCGCTCCGTTACGTAGCAGCTCCAGGATCTGGGGTACCGGCGGGGTGGCGATGAGGGCGGTGGCCTCGTCGGGCTCCCGGGTCGCGCCGTGGTAGGTGGTCACCCACCGCTCGCCGTCCGACAGCACAGCGTCCACCCGTCGCCCGGTCACGATCTCCACCCCGGCCCGCTCCAGCCGGCGCCGCATGTGGGCGGCCAGGGCCACCATGCCGCCGGGCGCCCGATAGCGGGGGAAGCCGTCGACCTCGGCGAAGCCCCGGCACCATTCCTCCACCGCCCCATCGGCCAGCCACTGGTCGACCCGGGCCTGGAGGGTGTCGGACCGCACGGTGAAGAACTGGGCGCCGTGGTCGAGCACGGCCCGATCGATGGTGCGGGTGGCCAGGCGGCCCCCGGCGGAGCGGCCCGCCTCCACCACGGCCACCCGGCCGACCGGGCCGCCGCCGGCCGCCTCCGCCCCTTCCACCAGCTCCAGGGCGGCGCTCAGCCCGGCCAGGCCCCCACCCACGATCAAAACCGACCAGCTCGCCATGATCCCGACCCTACCCGGGCTGTGTTGTTCGGGGGCTGGCGCCCCCGGCGGCCTCCTGCGTCGGCCTCCCCCATCTACGTCGGGGGCCCCAACCCCGCCGTGCCGCCTGCGGCGGCTGTGTTGGCTGAGTGACGGATTTCACAATCAACACATCGTCTCAAGAGGAACGGCCGGCGCTCTGAAGTAGCGTCGATGCGCCTCAGCGGGGAGGCGCACCGACCCATTCGCTCAACTCGCCCGCTGAGAGGACCATCGACCATGGCCGCGCTGCACAACGCGATCGCCGTCGAGACCGCGACAACCGCCACCGTGAACACCCGGGCCCTGCTGCCCGCCGTGGGTTCCATGCTGGCGCTGGCCGTGCTCGACCTTGTGGGGGCGGTCCTGGCCCGTCACTGGGCCGACCACCGGGCCCTCGTCTCGCTGGTGGGCGGCATGGCCGTGTTCGCCCTGTTGTTCGTGGTCTACGGCCGCAGCCTCGACTACGCCGAGCTGAGCACCGTGACGATCGGCTGGGTCGCCTTCCTCCAGGTGGGCGTGGTGCTGCTCGACCGCTTCGACAACGGCATCGACATCCCGCCCCACAAGCTGATCGCCATGGGCGCCATCATGCTGGCCCAGTGTGTGCTGACGCTGGGCTGAGCGCGACCGACACCGGGCTCACCAGGCAGATTCCCGACCCGTTCGGTGGGGTTTTTTGTCTCTCCGGCGTGGGGCCGGCCCCGCGAGCCGTAATGATCGAACCATGAGCCGAATCCTGGTCACCGAGGCCATCGCCGACACCGGTCTGGACAAGCTGCGGGCCGCCGGCCACGAGGTCGACGTGCGCCTGGGCCTGTCACCCGATGAGCTGTTGGACGCCGTGGCCGGCGCCCAGGCGCTGATCATCCGTTCGGCCACCACGGTCACCGCCGACGTGCTGAGCGCCGGCACCGAGCTGGTGGTGGTGGGCCGGGCCGGGATCGGGCTCGACAACGTCGACGTCGACGCCGCCACCAAGCGGGGCGTGCTCGTGGTCAACGCCCCCCAGTCGAACGTGCTGTCGGCGGCCGAGCAGACGATGGCCCTTCTGCTGGCCATGGCCCGCAACACGGCCCAGGCCGACGCCGCCCTCAAGCAGGGCCGATGGGAGCGCAGCGCCTGGACCGGCATCGAGCTCCACGGCCGCACGCTGGGCATCATCGGCCTCGGCCGCATCGGCAAGCTGGTGGCCGAGCGGGCTCACGCCTTCGGCATGCACCTGATCGGCTACGACCCGTTCGTGTCGGACGAGCGGGCCCGGGAGATGTCGGTGGAGCTGGTGTCGCTCGACGAGCTGGCGGCCCGGGCCGACATCGTGACCCTCCACGTGGCCCGAACCCCCGAGACCATCGGCCTCATCGGCCGGGACTTCCTGGCCAAGGCCCGCGACGGCATCCGTATCGTCAACGTGGCCCGGGGTGGCATCGTCGACGAGGCCGCCCTGTACGAGGGGCTGGTGTCGGGGAAGGTGGGGGGCGCCGCCCTCGACGTGTTCGACGCCGAGCCGTGCACCGACTCACCCCTGTTCACCTTGTCCAACGTGGTGGTGACCCCGCACCTGGGGGCGTCCACCCACGAGGCCCAGGACAAGGCCGGGGTGACGATCGCCGAGCAGGTGGCCCTGGCCCTGGCCGGAGACTTCGTGCCCTTCGCCGTCAACATCGACGCCGCCGAGCTGGCCGGCACCATGGTGCCGTACCTTCCGCTGGCGGAGAAGCTGGGGGCGTTGCTGTCGTCGATGGGCCGGGAGGCCGTGGGCGACCGGTTGGAGGTGCTGTTCGAAGGGGAGATCGGCGGCTACGACAATCGGCTGGTCAGCCTGGCGGCGGCCAAGGGTCTGATGTCGCAGCTGGTCGACGAGCCGGTGTCGTTCGTGAACGCCAGCGGCCTCCTGGCTGAGGCCGGGATCACGCTCAGCGTGGTGTCGTCCACCACGTCGCGGGACTACCGCAACCGGCTCACCGTGGGGGGCGAGCACCGTTCGCTCACCGGCACCCTGATCGGCCTGCGGGACGAGGCACGGATCATCCAGATCGACGACCATGTGCTCGACGTGCCGCCGTCGGCCCACCTGCTGATCGTCCGCAACGACGACCGGCCGGGCGTGATCGGGTCGGTGGGCACGATCCTGGGCAACGCCGGCATCAACATCGACAACATGGACGTGGGCCGCACCACCTCGGGCACGTCGGCCATGATGGTGATCGACATCGGCCAACCGGCTCCGGCCGAGGTCGTTGCGACCCTGCGCCGCACCGACGGTGTCACCACGATCGACGTGATCAACCTCCGCTGAGCCACGCGGCCGGCGGCCGGCGTTCGGCCGCCGCCCAGCCCGCCTCCCCTCCGCCGTTCTGCGCGACGAAACCGCGCCCCGCCGCCGATCTGCGTCACGTTCTCTGCGAGTTCCGCAGTTTTCGCGACGCAGTTCGCTCGGAGGGCGCGTTTCCGTCGCGCAGTTTGGCCGTCGGAAATGGAAGG
>CADEDH010000077.1:27721-31222 GCA_902826025.1 uncultured Actinomycetes bacterium | reverse complement strand
GGGGCGAACCGTTCCAGCTGGCCGGCGGCGTCGGCGCAGCCGAAGCGGATGCAGAGGTGCTCGGCTCCGGCGTCGATGAAGGCCCGGAGCCACGCCACCACCTGTTCCTCGGTGCCGGCCACCGAGCCCTGCTGGCGGGCGATCACTTCGTGGGGCACGCCGTAGTAGAGCTGGCTGTGATCGGCCAGCTGGGCCTGGGCCGTCGCCGGCTCCCCGAGCACCACGGTGGCGTACAGGTTGGCCGTCACCTCGCCGGCCGGGCGCCCGGTCGCCGCTTCGGCCGCCCGCACCCGCTGGAGACCGGCGGTGAAGGCGTCGACGGTGGGCACGATGGGGAACCAGCCGTCGAGCAGTTGGCCGGTGCGCTGAAGGGCCTTGGGCCCCGATCCGCCGTACCAGATCGGCGGGCCCCCGAACCGGCCGGGGAGAGGAAACATCTGGTCGCCGCCGTCGCCGTCGTCACCGTCGCCCCGCCACAGGGAGCGGACCCGCTCGGCGGCGGCGAAGGCCCGGCTCGAGCGGCGGGGGAAGTCCGCCCCCACCAGGGCGAAGTCGGCCCGGACGCCGGGGGTGTCGGGCCCGGCCCCGAGGCCCAGGATGAAGCGCCCATTGGAGACGGCGTCGAGGGTGGCCGTGGCCTGGGCCAACTGCTCCGGGTTCCGCATCGATGCCAGCAGCACCGCCGTGCCCAGTTCCACCCGGGTGGTGCGGGCAGCCACGGCGGCCAGGAGGGTCAGAGGCTCGGCCCGGGGACGGGCCAGGAGCGAGTCGCCGGCCCACACCGAGTCGAACCCGACCTCCTCGGCCGCCACCGCCAACTCCACCAGGGGGCGGGGGTCGCCGGTGCGTTCGCCGTAGATCACAGCCTCCCGGGTGGGGAGCAGCACGCCGATCTTGGTCACGGTCATCCTCCAGACGCCTGATTCGGGACGGCCCGGGCGGCAGGCCTTAGGGCTCTGGGCCGGCGGTTCCCCGCCGCCCACAGTGGGCAGGCAGGCATCATTCCACACGAGCCGCTCCGGGAGGCAGGCGAGATGACCGACAGCGACCCCGAGAGCCGGCGGCGCCGGGTGTTGATCCTGGGCGCCGGGGGCCGAGACTTCCACGACTTCAACACCGTCTACCGCCACGACCCCACCAGCGAGGTGGTAGCGTTCACCGCGGCCCAGATTCCCGACATCGACCACCGTCGCTACCCGCCGAGCCTGGCCGGTCCCCTGTATCCGAACGGGATCCCGGTGCGGCCCGAGGCCGAATTGGCCACCATCGTGGCCGCCGAGGGGATCGAGGACGTGGTGCTGGCCTACAGCGATCTGGCCTACGCCGACGTGATGCATCTGGCCGCCGTGTCCCAGGCGGCGGGGGCCAGCTTCCGCCTGTTGGGCCCGAACGACACCATGCTCACGAGTTCCAGGCCGGTGGTGGCGGTGTGCGCCGTACGCACCGGGTGCGGCAAGTCGCAGACCAGCCGGGCCGTCGGCCGGCTCCTGCTCGACGCCGGCCTGCGGGTGGCCCTCGTCCGCCACCCCATGCCCTATGGCGATCTGGAGGCCATGCGGGTGCAGCGTTTCGCCACCCTGGCCGACATCGACGCCGCCCACCCCACGGTGGAGGAGCGGGAGGAGTACGAGGCCCCCGTGGCCGCAGGCATGGTGATGTGGGCCGGGGTGGACTACGAGGCGATCCTGCGCCGGGCCGAGGCCGAGGCCGACGTGATCGTGTGGGACGGCGGCAACAACGACTTCTCCTTCTACCGGCCCGACGTGTTGGTGACCGTCACCGATCCGCTGCGGGCCGGCCACGAGCTGGCCTACCACCCGGGCGAGGTGAACCTCCGCATGGCCGACGTGGTGGTGGTCGACAAGACCGACTCGGCCAGCCACGACGAGGTGGGTCGGGTGGTGGCCAACGTCGCCCGGGCCAATCCCGGCGCAGCCGTGGTGTTGGCCGCCTCGCCGGTGGTGCTGGAGCCGGGGCCGGTGCTGGCCGGGCGGCGGGTGCTGGTGGTGGAGGACGGGCCCACCGTCACCCACGGGGGGATGCCGTTCGGGTCGGGCACGGTGGCTGCTCGCCAGGGCGGGGCGGCCGAACTGGTGGATCCCCGGCCCTACGCTGTTGGTTCGCTGGCCGACACCTTCGCCCGCTATCCCCACCTGACCAGGGTGCTGCCGGCCATGGGCTACAGCCCGGCCCAGCTCGACGATCTGGCCCGCACGATCGCCGCCACCCCGTGCGACGTGGTGGTCACCGGCACCCCGATCGACCTGGCCCGCCTGATCGACATCCCCCAGCCGGTGCGCCACGCCACCTACACCCTGCGGGAGGTGGGCTCGCCCACCCTGGCCGACGTGCTCGCCCCCTGGATCGAGCGGTGGACGGGGTCGGGTTCGAGGGGCGGCGTCGGGGTCGACGGGCCGTCGTAAGCGGCTCCAATCCGGCGGCCGAGGCCCGATCGTGGCCGGCGCGTCGCTCGCCGCCCGTACTCGGTGCCCCTGGCGTCACCGGCGGCACCGTGCCCACCAGGATCGCGGTGTCTCCTGCACCCGGTGCCCGACGCACCACCGGCGGTTCCGTACGCACTCGGTGCTTGATGCACCACCGGGTGGCGGCGGCTCACCGGCAGCTGATGCGGGCTCAGATGGTGGGGAGAGAGGTGAGGAAGTCGACGGTGTGATCGGTCCAGCGCCGGAACTGGTCCCAGGTGGAGGCGAGGTGGAGCTCGGCCTGGGGTAGGAGCTCGGCCAGCTGCTCTGCCGTCGACTGGGGGTGGCCCGGGTCGCCGGTCCAGGCCAGGATCAGGGTCGGCACCGTGATGGTGGCGATCGCCTCCCGGGGCGGGAGGTCGGCGTGCCCGGCTCCCCGGAACAGGCCGGCGAGGCGCACCGGGTCGGTCCGGCGGGCGTTGGCCGCCATGTTGTCGTCCCACTCGGGGCGGCCGGCCAGGGGGTCGGGCTTCGGCATGGCCGCCATGCCGGCGATGAACCCCTCCGCTCCCTTGGCCTCGATGACCTGCGCTACCTGCTCCCAGATCTCCACCCGCTCGGCCCGGGTCTCCCACGCCGTGGGCGGGATGACCAGCACCAGGGCCCGGATCCGGTCGGGGGCGCTCACGGCGGCGTGGAGGGCTGTGCCGCATCCCATCGAGGCTCCGGCGGCGACATAGCGCCCGATACCGAGCTGCTCGGTGAGGGCCAGCTGATCGCGACCAAGCTCGGTCCAGGAGTAGGCGGTGGGCTCGGGTGTGTAGCCGGAAGCGCCGTGGCCCCGGGCGTCGTAACGCAGCAGCCGGCAGGCACCGGCCAGCCGGCCGAAGTCGAGCAGGCCGAAGCCGTCCTCGCTCCGCCGGTTCGAGCTGAGGCCGTGCCCCCACACCACGTCGGGACCGCTGTCGCCGCTCCGGACGTAGTTGAGCTCCACACCCCGCACCATCTCGTTGGCCATGGCCCCGATACTGCCACCCATACCCCTGATGCTTCACCTGCGGCGGCGTCCCTGACCTCG
>CADEDH010000077.1:23636-27621 GCA_902826025.1 uncultured Actinomycetes bacterium | reverse complement strand
GTCGGAGCCGCACCTGCCTCTGGCCCTGGTGGCGCACCTACCGCCCCGACGGCACCGAAATTGAGTGACGCCCGATCCCATGAGCGGTTCACGCCGGCCACCCCGGCGAATGACCAACGGCCCTTTTCGTGGGCCGGGGTGGCGCCTACCGTCGGAAGGTATCGAGGAGGTTGACGATGCTGATCATGGTCGGCGCCGACGAGTCGGAGGCGGGGCGTCACGCCCTGCGCTGGGCCCTGGGGATCGGGACCCGGGCTGGAGCCCGGATCGAGGCCGTCCGCTCCTGGACCTACACCCCCACCCTGCTGCGTCAGCTCGCTTCCCACGAGGCGATGGACAGGCACACCGCGTCCGAGCTGCGGGAGATGGTGGCCGAGGAGGCGGGCGCAGCCAACGAGGTGCGCAAAACGGTGTTGCGGGGGCCGGCCCACTACGCCCTGCTCGCTCTCATCCATCGCCGACGCCCCTTCTTCGTGGTGGTGGGCCGCCGGGGCGACGAGCGGATCACGCCGAGAGTGATGGGCTCGGTCAGCCGCCGCCTGGTGGCCGCCGCGCCATGCCCGTTGGTGGTGGTTTCGAGCGACGACGTGCCCACCCGGCCCGACGCCTTCGACGAGCCTGTGATCCTGGTGGGCTACGACGGCTCGGCCCATGCCGAGCGAGCGCTCGAATGGTCCACCGAGCTGGCGGCCGAGACCGGGGGCCGGCTGCTGGTGGCCCGGATACTCGGCTTCGCCGCCATGGACGCCGCCGTCAACCTGCACGACGAGGCGGAGAGGGAGCTGGCCGATCTGGCCTTCCGGGTGACCGACAAGGGCGTGCGGTGCGACGGGGTGGTGGCCTGGGGTGATCCTCGCCAGGAGCTGGAGCGGATCGCCGACGAGCACCAGGCCGATCTACTGGTGATCGGCCCCCGGGGCGAGGGTGCCCTCACCAAGATCGTGCTGGGCACCGTGGCCTCCTATCTCACCGAACATGCCGACCGTCCCGTGGCCATCGTCCCCCCGGCGACTGAGGAGCCGTAGCGCCCGGCTGGGAGCCTGTCACACCCCCGTCGTAGGATCGCGGAAACGTGATCTCTCAGGGGGACCCTCCATGAACTACGACATCATCATCCGCGGCGGCACCGTGATCGACGGCACAGGGGCGGCAGCCCGACGGGCCGACGTCGGCATCGCGGGCGACCGCATCGTCACCGTCGGCCAGCTCGACGGGGCGGAGGCGGGCCGGGTGGTCGACGCCACCGGCAAGCTGGTCACCCCCGGCTTCGTCGACATCCACACCCACCTCGACGCCCAGCTGGCGTGGGACCCGGTGGGCACCGTGTCCTGCTGGCACGGCGTCACCACCGCCGTGATGGGCAACTGCGGGGTCACGTTCGCCCCCTGCAAGCCGGAAGACCGCCAACAGCTGGCCGAGATGATGGAGTCGGTGGAGGACATCCCGGCCGATGCCATCCTCAGCGGCCTCCCGTGGGACTGGGAGAGCTACGGCGAGTACCTCGACTCCTACGAGCGGATGCCCAAAGGCATCAACGTGGGTGGCATGGTTGGCCACTGCTCGGTGCGGGTGGCGGCCATGGGAGACCGGGCCATCGACCAGCATCACGCCTCGGCTGACGACATCAAGCGCATGTGTGAGCTGGTGGAAGAGGCGTTGCAGGGCGGGGCCCTCGGCTTCTCCACCTCCCGCACCTACCTGCACGTGGTGCCCGACGGCCGTGAGGTGCCCGGCACCTGGGCCCACCCCGAGGAGCTGTACGCCATCGGCGAGGTGATGGGCCGGCTGGGCAAGGGCATCTTCGAGTGTGCGGTCGACAACGACCGTCAGGTCCACGGCATGGTGGGCACCCCCGACCGCTCGGTCATCGAGCGCGAGGTGGCGTGGATGAAGGAGCTGTCGATCCGCACCGGCCGGCCGGTGTCGTTCGGGTTCGTGCAGAACCGGTCGGACCCCACGGCCTGGCAGTACTGGCTGGAGCTGGTGTCGAAGGCCAACGCCGAGGGGGCGAAGATCTTCCCCCAGACCACCAGCCGGGGCATCGGCGTGCTGTTCGGCATCGCCAACCGCACCCCGTTCGACAACTGCTCGCGTGACTGGCGTTCCCTGCGGGACATGCCCGTGGCCGACAAGCTGGCCAAGCTACGTGATCCGGCGTTCCGGGCCCAGCTGATCGCCGACGTGGCCGCCACCCCCACCAAGCTCGACGTGTCGGCGATCTACCGCCTCGACGACAACCGGGTCGACTACGAGCGGGATGCGGCCGAGTCGCTCACCGCCCACGCCGAACGGCGGGGGGTGTCGCCGGCCGAGGCCTTCATCGACATGGCGCTGGAGAGCGAGGGCAAGGGATTGTGGAACTACCCGTTCCTCAACTGGGACTTCGATGCCATCGAGGCCAAGCTCCGCCACCCCGACGTGGTGCTCGGCATCGGCGACGCCGGGGCCCACGTGGGCCAGATCCAGGACGCCAGCCAGACCACGTACTTCCTCACCCGCTGGGTGCGTGACTCGGGCGCCTGGACCGTGGAGGAGGGGATCAAGATGATGACGTCCGAAGGGGCCGACCTGTTCGGCCTGGAGGGCCGGGGCCGCCTGGTCGAGGGGGCCTACGCCGACGTCAACGTGATCGACTTCGACGCCCTGGCCCTCGACGCCCCGGAGTACGTCTACGACTTCCCGAACGGCGCCGGCCGCTACATCCAGAAGGCCTCGGGCTACGACCTCACACTGGTGAACGGTGAGGTGTTCATGGAAGGCGGCGAGCACCAGGGGGCCCTGGTCGGTCGCGTGATCCGCAGCTGAACGTGGTTGAGCACCCCCTCCGGCCGCGGGCGCGGCCGGAGGGGCATGCCGTAGTGTTGGCCTCGTGAGTGGGGGAGGATCGGGGCCGCAGGGGGGCCGCATAGACAACGGCCACGCCTTCGAGAACTGGACGGTGGTGGGGCACATCGCCGACGGTGGCTTCGCCTCGGTGTACCGGGCCCGGTACACCGGCCTCCGTTCGGCCGACTTTCCGCCCATGGCCGCCCTCAAGGCCATCGTGCATCTGACGCCAGCCGATCGCGAGCAGCTGCGGGAGGAGTACGAGGCGGCCCGGCAGCTGGCCGGCCACCCGCACATCGTCGAGGTCTTCGACGTGTTCGAGGCGCCGGTTCCCGACCGCGGCCGCTGTGTGATCCTGGTCCAGGAGCTGGCCGAGCACAGCTTGCGCGACCACCTCCTGCGCTCGGGGCCGCTGGGGCGGGCCGAGCTGACAGCGGTAGCGGCCGACGTGGCCCGGGGGATCGACGGCGTCCACGCCGCCCGGATCATCCATTGCGATCTGAAACCGGCCAACGTGCTGGCCTTCGGCGACCGCTGGAAGATCGCCGACCTGGGTACGGCATCGCTGATCACATCGGGGACCATGCCCGTCGGCAGGACCAAGGCCACCCCCCGGGGCGGCACCTTCTGGTACAGCCCTCCGGAATTGGCCGTCGGTCTGGTGGGCGCCACCCCGCCACCGCCGACTCTGCATCGCGACTCGGACGTCTGGTCGTTCGGGGTGCTGCTCCACGAGGCCGCCACCGGCTCGGTCCCCTTCGCCAGCGCGTCCGACGTGCTCGCCGGCCGACCCACGATCGACCCCACCGTGCAGGGCGACATCCGGGCCGTGATCGAGTCCTGTCTCTCGCCCTCGGGGGTGCGCCCACCCCACGGCTTGGCCCTCCTCCAGCTGCTGGACGACCACGATCTGCTGCCCCGGCCCCCGGCCCGGGCGGTGATCCGGACACCGCCTGCCGCGGTATCGATCCCGACCTCCGGGCCGTCGGTCTCCACCTTGTCGGTCCCGGTCCCGCTGGCGGCGTCGGTCCCGGTCCCGTCGGCGGCGTCGGTCCCGGCAGCAGCCACGCCAGGATCGCCTGCGCCGTTGCCGCCGCCGGGCGCTCCGTCGGGAGCCGGCCATGGCCAGCGGGCCCGGTGGGGTCGGGCCCGGTGGGGT
>CADEDH010000077.1:4002-23536 GCA_902826025.1 uncultured Actinomycetes bacterium | reverse complement strand
CTGGCCGGTGCGCTGACCTGGGGGTACGCCAATCGTGATGCCGATCCCCCCGCTGCGGGGACGCCGGGCGACAACGGGTTGTCGGCCAGTGGCGAATCCTCGGTCGGCCCCCTGGCGGCGCCGGCTGGTCCGGAGGCCGTGGTGCCCCTGCCAACAGGTTGTGCCAGCGCGCCGGCGTACGTGTCGATCGACAAGGCCACGGTGCTGACAGGGATCGCCGATGCCTTCAACCGGTCCGAGTTGGCCGGCCCCTCGGGTGCCTGCGTCCGCATCGACATCCGCTCCCACACCTCAGGAGATGTCGCCTGTTGGTTCCTGGCCGATTCTGGGGTGGAGGGTGCCGTTGGCTGCGACCCCACGGGGGACGGGGCACGAGCGGTGGCGGCCGACGTGGCGGCCGTCGGCCCGCCCGCCCTCTACCTTCCGGCATCGTCGTCGTTCGGGGCGACGGTGCTGAAGGCCGCGCCGGGCCGTATCACGGAGCTCAGTCCCTCGGTGGCCACCACCGAGCTGGTGCTCGCCGGTCGGCAGGGCGTGTTCGAGGCAATCGACGGCTGTGGCGACCCGCTCGACTCGGTGGCCCGCCTGGTGACCGTGCTCGACGACCCGTGCGTCACTGCGGCGCTGGGGCACCCGCTCCGTCTGGGAAAGACCAACCCGTCGGTGTCGTCGAGCGGGTACGGCTCAACCCTTCTGGTGGCGGCCCACTCGCTGGGGGGCGAGGTGACGGTCACCGGGCTCCGCACCGACGACGCCGCCGCTGCGGTGCGGACCAGGGTGGAGCGGGCCGTTGTCCACTACGGCAGCTCCGGGCCCGCCTTCCTGCGGGAGGCGGCGGGCGACGCCTCGTACGTCGACATCGCCCTGCTCGTCCGCAAAGCTGTGTTCGACTTCAACGCCGGTGACCCTGCGTCCATCGCCGAGCGCTTGGCCGACGGGTCCGTCGTCGACCCGGGCCCGGTCCCGACCGAGCCGCTGCAGGCTGCCACCCCTCGCGATGGCGTGGTCCTGTCTGACAACCCGGTGTATGCGGCGGCCGACCTCGACCCGGTGGTGGCCGGCGGGGCCGAACGGTTCACCGCCCTTCTCGTCGGCCAGTGGGCCCAGAACTGGTTCCGGGTCTACGAGTTCGGGCCGCCGGCCTCCGACCCGTCGATTCCGGGCCCCCGGGTGGGCCCGGTCGACGCCGACACCTCCGAGGTGCTTCTCGCCCTGTGGGCCGGCAAGGAGCGCAAACCGGTGCGGGCCCTGTTCGCGGTGGACGTGTCGAGCTCGATGACCGTGTGCGGCGACGACCGGTTGAGCCAGGTCCGTAACTCGCTGGTGGCCACGCTCCAGGCCCTGTCGCCCAACGACCGGGTGGCCATCGTGCCCTTCAGCTCCGACGCCGCCGGAACGATGCGGTTTCCGGCCGGTCCCAGCGTCTATCGGTCGGCCGCCGATCCGGCCTCATTCGCCGCCGCCACGGCGCTGGCCGTCGACCCGGCCGTTCCCAACACGCCGCTTTTCGCCGCCGCCCTCGAAGGGGTGACGGCTCTGGGCGGCTCGGCCGACGGTGCCACCATCGACGTGGTCGTGCTCATGACCGACGGTGTGAACGATCCGACCGGCACCGGAGGCTGCACCCCGCCGCCCGCCCCCACGGTGCCGGCCGACCTGATCGCCGAGCTCAGTCGTGTCGCCCATGGTCAGGGAGTGCGATTGTTCGCCATCGCCTACGGCGAGGGCGCCGACCTGCAGGGCGTCACCGCCCTGGCCGAGGCAACCGGCGGCTCGGCATCGGCCGCCACCGGGCCGGAGGCCCTCACCGAGGTCTACCGCCGCCTCATCACCGAGTTCTGAGCTGACTCGGTGGTCCGGGAGCCGGACGTGTGGCCCGGCCCGAGAGGAAACTACGCTCAGCCGACGTGACCGACACTGCCAGCACCGCCCCCACCGTTCCCGATCAGCCCTACGGCTCCGCCGACGTGGTGGTGGTGGGGGCGGGCAACGCCGCCGCCTGCGCTGCCCTGGCCGCCCGGGAGAGCGGGGCCTCGGTGATCATGCTGGAGGCGGCCCCCGAGCGCGACTGTGGGGGCAACTCCCGCTACACCGCCGGGGCCATGCGGGTGGTGTTCAACGGCGTCGACGACCTGGTGCAGCTCCTGCCCGACCTCACCGACGACGAGCGCACAGGAGTCGACTTCGGCTCCTACACCCGTCAGCAGTACTTCGACGACCTGGGCCGCATCACCCAATACCGCACCCACCCCGACCTGGCCGAACTCCTGATCGACCGCAGCTTCCCCACCATGGTGTGGATGCGGGAGAAAGGCGTGCGGTTCCAGCCCAGCTACGGCCGCCAGGCGTTCAAGGTCGACGGCAAGTTCACGTTCTGGGGCGGCCTGGCCGTCGAGACCTGGGGTGGCGGCGAGGGCCTGGTGGAGCTGGAGCACAAGGCCTGCCAGCGCGACGGGGTACAGCTGTTCTACGAAGCCCCGGCCCACGCCCTGATGGTCGACCCCGACGGTCGGGTGATCGGCGTCCGGGCCCGCCACGCCGGCCGCCTGGTCGACGTGCCGGCCAAGGCCGTGGTGCTGGCCGCCGGCGGGTTCGAGTCGAACGCCGAATGGCGGGCCCGCTACCTCGGCCCCAACTGGGACCTGGCCAAGGTGCGCGGTACCCGCTACAACACCGGCGCCGGCATCCGTATGGCCCTCGACATCGGGGCCATGCCCTACGGCCACTGGTCGGGCAGCCACGCCGTGGCCTGGGACCTCAACGCCCCCGAGTTCGGCGACCTCAAGGTGGGCGACGGCTTCCAGAAGCACTCCTACCCCCTGGGCGTGATGGTGAACGCCAAGGGTGAGCGTTTCGTCGACGAAGGGGCCGACTTCCGGAACTACACCTACGCCAAATACGGCTCGGTGATCATGGACCAGCCCGACATGTTCTGCTGGCAGATCTTCGACGCCAAGGTGCTCGACATGCTGCGCGACGAATACCGCATCCGGGAGGTGACCAAGGTCTCGGCCAGCACCCTGGAGGACCTGGTGACCAAGCTGGAAGGCGTCGATCCCAACCGGGCGCTGGAGACCCTCCGCACCTACAACGCTGCGGTTCAGACCGACATCCCGTTCAACCCGGCCGTGCTCGACGGCCGTCGCACCGCCGGCCTCCCGGTGGACAAGACGAACTGGGCCAACGTGCTCGACACGCCCCCGTTCGAGGCCTACGCCGTGACCTGCGGGGTCACGTTCACCTTCGGCGGGCTCAAGGTCACCAACGACTGCGAGGTAGAGGACACCGCCGGGACCCCCATTCCCGGCCTGTTCGCCGCCGGCGAGCTGGTGGGCGGGCTGTTCTACCACAATTACCCCGGTGGCACCGGCCTCACTTCGGGCGCCGTGTTCGGCCGAATCGCAGGAACTACAGCTGGTCGGTACGTCACGGGATGAGGCTGCGGGCCGGCATGTGACCGATACCGTTCAGGCCCCGGGACGAAGGTCCCTGGCGGCTGAGGTCGCCTGAAGAGAATCATCGGAACTGCCGGTCGCACATGCACGCAGTTCGCGACCGCGTCGGTACGGGCCACAGGCCCCGCCGCGTTTATTGATACCGGGAGAACATTCAACAATGACCGACACCGCAACCCGTGCGGGCTCACCTGCCGCGCCCGGACAACCGCGACCTTCCATGCCTCCCGACGGGGTGGGCGACGGCCGGTGGTTCATCGCCATGTTCCTGGGCGCGGCTGCGCTGGTGGCCCTGCTCTTCTTCGGCTTTATCGCCGTGGCCCTGGCCATCAGCGATCCCGCCGCTCCGGCCACCGCCACCACGGTGGACGTGACGCTCAGCGAGTTCGCCATCGAGGGCAGTCTCACGGCCCCGGCCGGCGACGTGAACTTGAACATCACGAACATCGGTAGCGCCACTCACAACCTCGTGCTGCGTGACCTGGCGCTCACCTCGGGCGACATCAGCTCCGGGGGCAACGGCAGCCTGGCTCTGGGGAAGCTCGACGCCGGTACCTACGAGGTCTTCTGCAGCATCCCGGGCCATGAGGCGTCGGGCATGGTGGCGGATCTGGTGGTCACCGCCGGCGGAGCCGCCGACGCCGCGGCCATGCCGGCCTCGGGCGGCGGCCACGGGGCCGGTAATACGGCCGAGGAGTACGCCAAGATGGACGCCGACATGATGGCCACCATCGCCGCCTTCCCGGCCGAGACCCAGGGCAAGGGCAACACGGTCCTGGCACCCACCGAGATCGAGGCCGATGGCACGAAGGTGTTCGACCTGACGGCGTCGATCATCGATTGGGAGGTCGAGCCGGGCAAGATCGTGAAGGCCTGGGCCTACAACAACCAGGTTCCCGGCCCCCAGATCCTGCTGGATCGGGGCGACAAGGTGAAGGTCCGGGTGGTCAACAACCTACCTTCAGCCACCGACATCCACTGGCACGGGGTCCGCGCCCCCAATGACCAGGACGGGGTGGCCCCCATCACTCAGGACCCGATCGCCGCCAACGGTGGCACGTTCGAGTACGAGTTCCTGGCCGAGGACGACGCCATCGCCATGTATCACGCCCACATGCATGGCGAGATCCAGGTCACCAACGGCCTGTTCGGCACCGTTCGCATCGGTGACAACCCCGTCCCCCGGGGCCAGACGATCAGCGGGATAACGATCCCGGCCGACCTGGAGCTGGCCCAGGACTTCCCCATGGTGCTGAACGACGCCGGAGTGATCGGCCTGAGCCTCAACGGCAAGGGCTTCCCCGCCACGGAGCCGATCGTGGCCAACCAGGGCGACTGGATCAGCATGACCTACTTCAATGAGGGGCTGCAGGTCCATCCCATGCACCTGCACCAGTTTCCCCAGCTGGTCTACGCCAAGGACGGGATCCCGCTCGACCACCCCTACTGGACCGACACCCTGTTGGTCTCCCCGGGCGAGCGCTACACGGTGCTGTTCAAGGCCGACGAGGCCGGCACCTGGGTCTGGCACTGCCACATCCTGAACCATGTGGAACGTGAGGCTGGCATGTTCGGGATGGTCACCGCCGTGGTGGTGAAGGAGGATCCGAACTTCGACCGGTCGACCCGGGTCAGCCCGTCGAACTTCGAGTGGACCCCGATGGACGCCACCTCGGACAAGGCGGCCGCCGCCGTGGGGCAGACCGGCACGAGGTCGAACACCTAGGGAAATTCACCCGCCCCGCCCCGGGGCGGCAAACCGGACAAGACGTCGGTAGGCGTCGCAGACCTGGTGAAACAGGCCCGGCCGTCACGGCCGGGCCTGTTTCGTTGGTTCCGCTACCTACCACAGTTCACGCCGGCTGTGGTGGATAGCAGTAGGCGGGGAGAGCGGATCGTGCTAGGTTCACCAGGTTCCCGCCGGGCAGCCAGCCCCTTCGATTTCTGAGCTTGCTCAGGAATCCGCTACGTTGTGCGGCGAGGGAGGGCAGACGGAAGGCAAAGGCGCCTTTCGTCAGAGGGGAAGAAAGCGACGTCATGGCAGAGTTCAACGGCACACCTGAAGGTTCGATGGCAGCGTCCCAACTGCTGCACCCGTCCGGGGTCATGCTCACGTCGAGCACCTACACCCAGGGCGAGGGCATCGAAGCGCCGCTGCTGGCCCAGATCGCCTGCGGTCTCGCCGCTTCCGTCGATCCGGCCGCTGCGGCCGGCGAGCGCACCATACTGGCGGTCACCGCCGGCTTCGAGGCGGCGCTGGAGTGGGTGGCGGGCGACGATGCCTGCATCGTGGGCGCAGTGGAGAGCCAGCCGGTCGCCTTCGCCGTGGTCAGTGGCCAGCTCCTGGTGTGGACGGCCGACGACGGCTCCCATGCTCTGGGCCCGGGCGGCTCGTGTGCCGTGGGCCCGGCCGAGCGGGTCCAGGTGGTCAACTGCACCGGCGAGCCTGCTCAGATCGTGAGCGTGCGGGCCCTGGCCGGTGCCCGCACACCCCACACCGCCCGTCGCCGCTGAGCCTGGCCTCGAGCCGACGCGGTAGGGTCGCCGGATGCGGCTCGGTCTGTTGTTGGGGTTCGAGGATTCGTTGGCGACGGTGGTGGAGCTGGCCCGCCAGGCCGAAGCCGCCGGATTCGGCGGCGTCCATCTGGTCGAGGCGACGCGCAGCGCGCTGGTGCCGGCCACCGCGGTGGCGCTCGCCACGGAGCGGGTACTCGTTGGTACCTACATCGTGAACGCCTACGCCCGGGACCCCTGGGTGACCGCCCTCGCCGCCCGCGACCTCGACGAGGTGAGCGGCGGTCGCCTGGTGCTCGGCGTCGGCACCGGGAACCGGCACATGAACGAGTGGTACATGGGGTCCGACACCGCCCGGCCGGTGGCCAAGCTGCGCGACTATGTGACGATTCTCCGCTCGATGACCGCCGCCCGGGCCGGTGAGTCGGTGCGCCACGACGGCCCGGTGCACCGCACCCGGTGGCGGTCGGCGTTCGAGCCGGTGCGCCCGTCGATACCGGTTCACCTGTCGGCCTCGGGCCCCAGGATGGTGCGGCTCGCCGGCGAGGTGGCGGACGGGGTGGCGGTCGGCATCATGACGTCGCCCCACTTCCTGTCCGACGTGGTGCGACCCAACGCCCAGGCCGGTGCGATGGCCGCCGGGCGCGACCCGGGGGCGCTGGCCTTCCCCATCGCAGCGCAGGTCAGCGTCAACCAGGACGAGGAGCTGGCCCGCCAGGCCACCCGGCTGGCCATCTGCGGGCTGTTCCACCCGGTGCCGCATCCCTACTACGAGAGCCAGTTGCGGCAGCTCGGCTTCGGGGAGTTCGCCGATGCGGCGGCGGCGTTGATGCCCGCCGGTCGAACCAGAGAGGCGATGGCGCTGGTCCCCGACGAGGTGATCGACACCATGACCATCACCGGCACACCAGAGCAGTGCGCGGCCCGGGTCGCCGCCTACGAGGGGCTGGCCGACGAGATCATCGTGCTGCGGATCGCTCAGCGCGGCGAGCCCGCCGGGCTCGCCGCCTACGAGGATCTGTGGGCGTTGGCGTCGATCGCCAGCGCTGGGTGACGGCAGCCGGCGTCAGCCGGCGAGGTTCGACGGCGTGTCGAGCCCGTAGAACCTCATGGCGTTGAGGCCCAGCAACTTGGCCTGGTCGTCGATCGGCAGCGAGGCGATGCGGGAGCGGATCTCGCCCACCACGCCGAAGCTGGCGTCGATGTGGGGGTAGTCCGAGGCCCATACGAAGAACTCGGCCCCTACCGACTCCACGATCGGGGCGATCACGGTCTCGTCGGGATCGGCCGACACCAGGCACTGTCGGTAGAAGTACTCGCTGGGCTTGAGCTCGGTGGGGGTGATCTTGTGCATCACCTCGTACTTGTGGTCCATCCGGTCGAGCCAGGCGGCGATCCAGGTGGCGCCCGATTCGAGCACGGTGCACCGCAGCTCGGGGTGCTTCTCGAACACACCGCCGGCCAGCATCTGGGTGAAGGCGGCCATCACATCGATGGCCAGGAAGGCGAAGAAGAAGAGTCCGCTGCCGGTGTCCCGGCCCGGCATCCAGGGCCGGAAGAACGGCTTGTCCCGCACCACCACGTGGAACCCCACCGGCATGTCCAGCTCCGAGGCGGTGGCCCAGAACGGGTCGAACAGGGGGTCCATCAGGTGCTTGCCGCCCCGGGAGTCGAGATCGGGCGACAGGTAGATGGCCTTGCATCCGGCCTCCCGGGCCCGGCGGGTCTCCTCCACCGCGAAGTCGGGATCGAGGAGCGAGATGTGGGCCACCGGCACCAGGCGGGAGGGGTCGTGGGAGCAGAAGTCGACGATGTACCGGTTGTAGGCCCGGCTGTAGGCGTTGGCCAGGCCCGGGTCGGTCACCGCTCCCTCCCAGCAGATCCCGATCGTGGGGTAGAGCAGGGCGACGTCGATCTCCTCGGCGTCCATCACCTTGAGCCGGGCCGCCGGGTCGTAGCCGCCGGGAGGGCACCCGTCCTCGTAGGTGAGGCGGCTCTTGGGGTTGATGGCCACAGCCGGGTCGAGCTCGATGCCACCCAGGGCGGCCAGCGAGTTGCGCAGGCCCTCCAGCGGCGTGCCGTCGATCAGGAGCACCTCGTCGCCCCGGTCGTCGTTGGTGATGCGGATGGCCCGGTCCCGGTAGGCCGGGTCGATGTAGTTGAGCCAGGTGTCGCGGGGCTCGAGCACGTGCCCGTCGGCGTCGACGGTGAGAAGGTGGTCGGTGGGTCGAGTCATGACCGACCCTACCCCACGGTCCTTCAGGCGATCACATGAGCGGCCCGTAGCGCCGCCCGCTCGGCGGCGTCGACCCCCACCGTGTCGAGCACCTCGTCGGTGTGCTGGCCCAACAGCGGGGGCGGGGTGCGGACCGAGGCCGGGCTGGCGTCCATTCGGGCCACCGGGCGCAGGGTGCGGACCGGCCCCGCCGTCGGGTGCTCGATCTCGGTTGTCACCTCGAGGGCCCGGATCTGAGGATGCTCGAACAGTGACGGGTAGTCGTTGAAGCCCACGGCGTCGCCCCCGGCCGACTGGATCAGCGTCCGCAACTCCTCCACCGAGCGCTGGCGGAACGCCTCCTCCCACACTTCCCGGGCCTCCTCCACGTGGCGGCCCAGGGGGGCGGCGTCGCGCCCGAAGTTGCCGAAGCGGTCGTCGGCGATGTGGTCGACCAGGCCGAGGTCGATCATCAACCGGTCGAAGTCCTCGCTGGAGGCCCGCCGCAGGCCGAAGAACAGGCGCCCGTCGGCGGCCTCGTAGCCGTGCTCGGGCGGGTTGACGTAATGGTCGAGGTGGAAGCCGCCCCAGAAGTCGGGGTCGGACCGGGCGGCCCACATGATGCCCCGCATGTGGAGCAGCACCCGTAGCATCGACACCGCCACCCGCTGGCCCTTGCCCGTGCGGAGCCGGTGGAACAGGGCCGCCGTCACCGCCTGGGATGCGAAGATGGCGGTGTTGAGGTTGGCCACGTCGGCCCCGAGGCGGATCGGGGCGTCGCCGATGCGGCCCAGGCTGCGGGTGTACTCGGCCATGGCCTGTACCACCAGTTCGGCCCCCGGCAGGTCCCGCATCGGGCCCTGCTCCCCCCAGGCACTGATCGAGCAGGTGATGAGGTCGGGATTGTCGGCCTTGAGCCGGCTGTGGCCCAGCCCCAGCTTCTCGGCCCGACCGGGGCCCAGGTCCTCCAGCACCACGTCGGCGTCGGCCGCCAATCGGCGAACCAGGTAGCGGCCGGTGTGGGTGTCGAGGTCGATCGCCACCGAGCGCTTGTTGCGGTTCAGGGCGAGGAAGATGGCGCTCTCGGCCCCGTCGTTGGACGGGCCTGTGGACGGGTCCGTAAACGGGGGCAAGGCCCGAGCGCAGTCGCCGACCTCGGGGGGCTCCACCTTGATCACGTCGGCCCCGGCGTCGGCCAGCCGCATCGCGGCGTAGGGGCCGCACAGGCCCTGGGTCAGGTCGAGCACGGTGAACCCGGTGAGGGCGCCGGCCGTGGGCCCGGTCATGGCGCCGCCCCGTTGGCGTCGTCGTCCAGCCCCAGCTCGGCCCGGATCTGGGCCGAGTGCTCGCCCTGGAGGCCGCCGGCCACCACCGGGCCAGCGGGGGTGGCCGAGAAGTCCCACGGCACCTGGTCGACCGTCAGCGTGCCGAAGTGCGGCGTCTCGATCTCGACCAGGTGCTGATTCGCCGTCACCTGGGGGTGGTGGCGCAGGGTGTCGAAGTCCTGTACCCGGCTGTTGGCCACCCCGGCCTGGGTGAGGCGGTGGGCCCACCAGGCGGCGGGCTTGGTGGCGAACCGGGCGGCCAGGGTGGACGCCAGCTCGGTGCGGGCCGCCACCCGGTCGGCGTTGGTCTCGTAGCGGGGGTCGTGGGCCAGGTCGTCGAGCTGGAGGGCCCGGCAGAAGGCGGGCCACTCCTCGTCGCGGGTGACGCCCACCGTCAACCACTCCCGGTCCTGGCACTGGAACGCCTGGTGGGGGGCAGTGATGGTAGAGGCGCTGCCCAACGGCGGGGGCTGGGTGCCGGTGGCGAAGAATTCGGCCAGCTTGGTGTGCTGGAGGGCGAGGGCGGCGGTGACCATCTCGATCTCGATGTGCTGACCCTGGCCGGTGCGTTCCCGGTGGATCAGGGCCTGGAGTACCGCCTCCACGATGTTGGAGCTGGTGGTGATGTCGAGGTGGGCCAGGTGGCGGAACATCTCGAACCCGCCCTCCTCGGGACCGGAGCCCTCCGGCCCGTTCACGCTGGTGAACCCGCTGAACGCCTGGAGCAGGGGATCGACCCCGCCGTCGCTGGCCATCGGCCCCACCCGCCCGTAGGCGGTGGACGTCACGTAGATCACGTCGGGCCGCACGGCCACGATGTCGTCGTAACCGAAGCCCAGCTTCTCGGCCGCCCCGGTGCGCATGTTCTGGATGAACACGTCGCAGTGGCTGGCCAGACGGTAGGCCTTGGCCTTGTCGGCCTCGCTCTTCAGGTCGAGCACGATCTGGCGCTTGTTGAAGTTGGCCGAGATGTACAACACCCCGGTGCCCTTCACCTTCGGCGGGATCTGGTGCGACATCTCCGGCTCGGGGGCTTCGACCTTGATCACGTCCGCCCCGAGCTGGCCCAGCAGCTTCGACGCCCACGGGCCCACGGCGGCCAGCGTCATGTCGAACACCCGGATGCCGGCCAGGATCGCGGTCATGGGGTGCCGCCTTCGGGGCTCCATCCGGGCAGGGGGGCGAACTTGGCCAGCGTGACCTCGTCGGTCACGGCGTCGAACACCACCTGCACCGGCATGTCGACCCGGATGTCGTCGTTGTCGATACCGACGAGGTTGGTCATCAGCCGGGGCCCTTCGTCCAGCGTCACCTCGGTCACGTTGAACGGCACCTCGTTGTCGTAGCCCTTGAGGTAGGCCTGGTGGAACACCACCCAGGAGTTCACTGTGCCCCGGCCCGACAGCGCGGCCCACGTGAGGTCCCGGCTCCAGCACCCGGGGCACAGGGGGGCCGGCGGGTAGAAGATCAGGCTGCAGGCCTGGCACTGCGGCATCCGCAGCGCGCCCTCCTGCAGGCTGTCCCAGTAGGGCTTGCTCAGGTTGGTGATCGGAGGAAGGGGCTTCAGGTAGTCGCTCATCGTGGGCTCCTCCCGCTCACCGGTGGTAGATCAGGGAGTCGCCGTACACGTTGCCCCATTGGATCACCTCGGCCCCCGCCACCTGGCGCTCGCCGCACTGACCCCGGAGCTGGCGCACGATCTCCACCTGGTGGTTCCAGGCCATGATGTGGGCCTCCGACAGCAGGCCCCCGTTGGTGTTCACCGGCAGCTCACCCCCCACCTGGATCCGGCCGTCGGCGGTGAACTGCCAGACCTCGCCGATGCCGCAGAAGCCCCAGCGCTCCAGGGCCAGCCATACCAGCGGCGAGAAGGCGTCGTAGGTGAAGAAGGCGTCGATGTCGGCCGGGGTGACACCGGCCATCCGGTGGACCGGCTGGGGGCCGGGGGTCCAGTCGGTCTCGATCTGCTGGGCCGTACCGAACCCGGGGTAGGCCCAGATGAACTCGTGGCGGCCCGCCGGCAGGCCCTGCATGCCGCCCAGGTAGACCGGAGGCTGGGCCAGGTCCGCCGCCCGCTCCGGGGTGGTGACGAGCACGCAGGCTGCGCCGTCGTTGACCTGGCAGTAGTCGAAGATACGCAGGGGCTCGGCTACGTGCCGGGCGCCGAGGTAGGCCTGCAGGGTCAGCGGCTCGGAATACATCGCCAGCGGGTTGAGGGTGGCGTTGTGGCGCAGCGAGATGGGGACGGCGGCCAGGTCTTCGGCCGTTGCCCCGTGGCGGGCCATGTACTTACGGGCCATGAGGGCGGCCCCGGCCCCGGGCGAGGTCATCCCGTACACGGGGTCTTCGCCGTGGCCCCCGCCGCCCTCTCGGGCCCCTTCCCGGTCACCGCCGCCGCCCACCCTGAGGCGGCGCACGCCGGTGAAGCTGACGGCGGCCAGGCAGGCCACCACGTCGGCCAGGCCGGCGGCAACCGTCATGGCCGCCCACTGCAGGGCGGTGCCGGTGAAGCGCCCGTGGGCCCACGTCTGGTTGTACGCCTTCAGCTCAAGGCCGAGGGCGAAGGCCAGGGTGTCGGCGTCGGCCCCGAGGGGGGAGCCGAAGGTGACGGCCATGCCGTCGATGTCTCCCTTGGTGAGCCCGGCGTCGGCCACTGCGGCCTGGATGGCGTCGGCTGCCAGGTCGATGGCGCTACGGCCGAGGCGGCGGCCGTAGGCCGACTCGCCGACCCCGCACACCACGGCCTGGTCGGCCAGGCGTCGGAGGCGATCAGTGTCTCCAGCCACGAGCCCGACACTAACCGCCCCCCGCCCAACGGGCCACCGGATGCCTCCGCAACTAGGCTCCGGGCAGCAGTGACGCAAGGGGGTTGGGGCTCATGGAGCAGCCGTTCATCGTCGACGATCCGTCGACCGACACGTTCCGGATCAACCGGCGGGCCATGGTCGATCCCGAGGTGCTGGCCGCTGAGCGGGCCAACATCTTCGATCGCACCTGGCTCTACCTGGGCCACGAGAGCGAGGTGGCCCAGCCCGGCGACTACGTCAGCCGCACCGTGGGGGGCCGGGCCCTGGTGCTGTGCCGGGACCACGATGGCACGGTGCGGGTGTGGCTCAACACCTGCACCCACCGGGGGGCCACCGTGTGCCGGGAGACCAAGGGCCACGGCCGGTTCCTCACCTGCTTCTACCACGCCTGGTCGTTCGACTTGGCCGGCAATCTGACCACCCTGCCCGACGCCGAGGCCTACGGGCCCGGGTTCGACAAAGCCGCCCTGGCCCTCAAGGCACCGCCCCGGGTCGACACCTACCGGGGGTTCGTGTTCGTGTCGTACAACCCGGCCGTGATCCCACTGGTGGACCACCTGGCCGGCGCCCGGGACTATCTCGACCTGGTGTGCGAGCAGTCAGACACCACGATGGCGATCCTGCCCGGGACCCAGGAGTACTCGATCGAGGCCAACTGGAAGTTGCTGGTGGAGAACTCGATCGACGGCTACCACGCCATGAGCACCCATGCCACATACATGGACTACCTGATCACGGCCATGCGCAAGGCGGCCGAGGCCCTGGGGGAGAAGCTGGCCCCGCCCTCGCTCGACGGCCACGCCCACGACCTGGGCAACGGCCACGCCGTGATCGAGTACACCGCGCCCTGGGCCCGGCCCACGGCCCGGTGGGCCGGCCCGCTCGACCCCGCCCTGCGGGAGCCGCTGGCGGCCCGGCGGGCCGAGCTGGCCGAGCGGTACGGGGAGGAGCGGGCCCGGCGGATCTGCGAGACCAGCCGCAACCTGTTCATCTTCCCCAACCTGATCGTCAACGACATCATGGCCGTGACCGTGCGGGCCTTCGAGCCGGTCACGCCGGGGCTCATGCACGTGCGGGCGTGGGAGCTGGCCCCGGTGGGGGAGCCGGCGGCCCTCCACGAGGTGCGGCTCGACAACTTCCTCACGTTCCTCGGCCCCGGTGGGTTGGCCACCCCCGACGACGTGGAGGCGCTGGAGTGCTGCCAGCGGGGCTTCACCAGCTGGCGGGAGCTGCCCTGGTCCGACATCTCCCGGGGCATGGCCCAGGAGCGGCCGGGGATCACCGACGAGCTGCAGATGCGGGTGTTCTGGCGGCGCTGGAACCAGATGATCGGGGGCGACCCGGCGGCTGCCGGTGGGGGCGAGGGCGAGACCCCGGTGCGGCTCCATGCCGTGGGCGGCGGGCGGTGATGGCGGTGGGGCTGGATCTGAGCCGGGCCGAGGCCGAAGACTTTCTCTACGACGAGGCCGACCTGCTCGACGGCTGGGACCTGGAGGCATGGCTCGCCCTGTGCACCGACGACGTGGTGTACGAGGTGCCGGCCACCGGCCTGCCCGACGGGTCGCCGGCCACCAGCCTGTTCCTCATCCACGACGACCGCTTCATGCTGGAGAGCCGGATCAAGCGGCTGCTGTCCCGTAACGCCCACGCCGAGAACCCCCGCAGCCGCACCCGCCGGCTGATCACCAACGTGCGGGTGGGGCCGGCGGGTGACGGCGACGGTGCCGCCGACGAGGCGGCGGTGCGGGCCTCGTTCCACGTGATCCGCTTTCGGGACGACGCCATGCACCACTACGTCGGCCGCTACAGCTACCGGCTGCGGTCCGTCGATGGCCAGCTCCGGATCGCCCACCGCCGTGCCGCCCTCGACGCCGACTCCCTCCGCCACAGCGGCGGCAAGGTGTCGATCCTGCTGTAGTCGCCGTCGGGAAGGCCCCGGTTCAGCGGCGGGCGAAGTCGCGCCGCTTGATCTTGGCCCGGCGCCCGTCGGGGTGGTGGAACACGATGCCCTCGGCCAGGTGGCCGGGGACGAAGTGGCTTTCCAGCTCGGCCAGGCGGCTGGCCAGGCCATCGAAGGTCCGGGGGATATCGGTGTAGACCGGCGCCTCGAGGTTGAACGGCACGCAGAGGTGCCGGTCGAGGCCGAGCGGGTTGCCCTGGAACTTGGGGCCCAGGGCCTCGCACGGGTGCTCCCCGTCGGGCCACGAGGTGGTGTCGGTGGCGGCGGCCGCTTCCAGGATCCAGCGGTCCTCCGGTGCAGCTTCGTCGGTGTCAACGTACCAGCCGTCGACGATCCCCTTGGCCTTGTGCTCCCGGCTCGGGTTGCGCCGCTTCTCCACCCGGACCAGATCGCCGGAGCGGATGGTGAGGCGCACGTTGGCCCCGTCGAGCTTCTCGGTGGCGATGCCCTCACCGTCCAGGACCCAGGCGCACTCCGGCCGCACCTGGTCGGTAACCGTGAACCGCTCGTCGCGCTCGAACAGGGTGGGGATCTTCTCCATCACGTCTCTCCCTCGTTCCGCCGGGCGGAGGATTTCGCCCGGGGTGATGACGCCGGCGTCGAGACCGGCGGCCAGGGCCCGGATGAGCTCCGACACGCTGGTGCCGGCCTCGACCGCCACCAACTTGAGTGCCTTGCGCTCCGCCGGGCTGACCCACACCGAGAGCCGGCCCCAACCCGGCGGTGGTTGCCACACCGCCAGCTGATCGGGATCCTTCCTCGGGCGGCCCCGCCGCCGGTTGCTTCCGTCGTCCACGAGTCCGACCATAATTTGTATTTACACGTGTGACAAGAGAATTATGGCGGACGCAGGCTTTCGAACCGGCACGTGCGACCTGCGTACTGTGGACGGTCGAGCGTCGGGCACCGCCCGACGGGAGCCGAAGCCGAGAGGGCGTGATGGAGTACGAGGAGCTGGTTCGGGATCGGCGCAGCATCCGGGGCTACAAGAAAGACCCGGTACCCAAGGAGCTGATCATGGAGATCATCGAGGTGGCCTCGGGGGCACCGTCGTCGATGAACACCCAGCCGTGGCACTTCCACGTGGTGGCGGGTGAGCCCCTCGACCGGATCCGGGCCGGCAACACCGAGCGCATGATGGCGGGGGCCAAGCCCCAGCGGGAGATCCCGGTGGAAGGCGCCTACAAGGGTCGGCATCGCGACCGCCAGGTCGGTATCGCCTACCAGTTGTTCGACGCCATGGGCATCAGCGAAGACAAGGAGATGCGCAAGGACTGGATGATGCGCGGCTTCCGCCAGTTCGACGCCCCGGTTTCGATCGTGGTCACCTATGACCGTGATCTCGAACTGGCCACGGTGGGCCATTTCGATCTCGGCGCCGTGGTCTACGGGCTGGTGCTGGCCGCTTGGGACCGAGGCCTGGGCACAGTGATCAACGGGCAGGGGATAATGCAATCCGACGTGGTGCGGGCCCACGCCAACATCCCGGAGGACGAGATCATCATGACCTGCGTGGCCATGGGGTGGCCCGACGACAGCTTCGTGGCCAACAACGTC
Source organism: uncultured Actinomycetes bacterium (assembly GCA_902826025.1). Classification (GTDB taxonomy): domain Bacteria; phylum Actinomycetota; class Acidimicrobiia; order Acidimicrobiales; family SZUA-35; genus CADEDH01. The sequence goes on along the minus strand of CADEDH010000077.1, from coordinate 7,703 downwards.
AAAGCCCCCCGGGTCCCGGCTGAGGAGATTGTTACCTTCGTCGGATTCGACGAGTAGCCAGCAACACTGCTCCGTTTGGCCGGGCCCCGGGGGGCCGTTCTGTGCCGCTATCAGCTACCAGCTGTAGGGGTCGTAGTAGTCCTTGTTGACGTCCCGGTTCCAGGTGGGTGAGGTGCGGTTGGTCGTCTCGTCCAGGTCGGGTGCGCTCTTGATCTGGTCCTTGGTCATGCCGACAAAAACCTTGCTGTCGTCGTAGTCGATGCGCTCCACGACTCCGGCCGGGATCAGCCGCTTCTTGCCGAAGATCCAGAAGCCGGTGTCGACCACGAGGTAGCCGTCGTCGCCCCCATTGGCCGATTCGTCGATCGAGCCGATCTTGCCGTCCTGGGCCTCGACGTCGAAGCCGTCGAGCGTGCCGCCACTGCGGTAGGTGTCGTCGCGGTACGTCCAGATGTTCGTCATCAGGGTGACTCCTCTTCCGGCGACGCTGCCGGGTCCGTTGTCTCGATGATTCGCGGGTACCCGGACAGCCGGCGGCCGAAACGGGTTGACTGGGGCCATGGACGGATCCGCCGCTACGCAACCGACGGCCAGCCGGCCCTTCATGCCCGGGTACGGGGTGGTGCCGGCCGATGACGGGCGGGGGCTGCTCAGCTGGGGCTGGGCCGAGCGCCGCCTGGCCGGGGCCCACGACTATTGGCTGGCCACCGTCCGCTCCGCCGGTCCCGACCGCCCGGCGGCGTCACCTCATGTGATGCCGGTGTGGGGGGTGTGGCTCGATGGCCGGTTGTGGCTGTCGACCAGCCCCGCGTCCCGCAAGGCGGTGAACGTTCGGGCCAACCCGGCGGTCGCCGTCACCACCGGCGACCCGATCGAACCAGTGGTGGTGGAGGGCACGGCCGACGTGATCACCGAGCCCTCCCTGATCGAGGCGTTCGCCGAGGCCATGGACGCCAAGTACGAGACCGACTACGGGCCGGAGTTCTACACCACCAACGTCACGGTGGCCGTCGCCCCGGTGACCGTCTTCGCTCTCGACTCGGACGACTTCACCGGTACCCCCACCCGCTGGCGGTTCACCGCCGGCTGAGGGCGCCAGCGTCGCCGCTACTTCTTGCGATCTTCCTTCGGCTTGGGGAACAGCAGCCGTCCGATCGACTGGACGGCGATGTCGTGGGCCAGGCCCATCACCATCCCGGCCCGGGCGTCACGGAAGTAGCGCTCGAACGGCAGGTGCTTGGCGAACGCCGCCCCGCCGCCCAGCGTCATGGCCTCGGCCGTCACGAATGTGGCCAGCTGATCGCTCGCCACCTTGGCCTCGTAGAACGGCTGGGGACCGCCGTGGCGGCCCTCGTCGAAGGCGGCGCACGTGGCGTAGAGCAGCGCCCGGCTCCGCTCGATCTCCACCTTGCAGTTGGCGATCCGGCCCCGGATCGTCTCCACGTCGCCCATGCGGCGCCCGTCGGCCAGGGTGGCCCCGGCCACGTGGGCGTGGAGCCGGTCGTAGCAGCCCGCCGCGATCCCCAGGTAGGTGGCGGCGTAGGTGGCCAGCACCACGGGGAAGAAGTCGACGGGCTGGTTGTCGGGGTTGATCAACCGCTCCTCGGGAATGCGGCCGTTGAACGTCATGGGGGAGCTGTTGTTGCCCCGCATGCCGAGTCCGTCCCACGGCTCGTCCACGGTCCAGTCGAGATCGTCGCTCAGGAGCTGGAACATCAGCTGCTTGGGCCGTTGCTCCGGCCGCTCCAGTGAGCACATGAAGAAGTACGAGTCGGCCTTGCCGGCAGCGGTGACGAACGACTTGGCGATGTTGGCCACCTCGTAGCCGCCGTCCACCTGCGCCACTGAGGCCTTGGGGGCGTCGGCCCAGGCCCCGCCCTTGTGGCCGGCCTCGCTGCCGGCCACGGTGGAGAGCCACTCGCCGGCAACCAGCTTGGGGACCACGTTGGCCGACTGCTCGGCCGTGGGGGCCCGGCACACCATCTCGATCGACTCCAGGTGCATCTTGTAGATCAGCGCCGTGGAGGGGCACTCCTTGGCCAGGGCCTCGGTGACCAGGCAGGCGGTGAGCAGGCCCTCGCCCACGCCGCCATGGTCGGGGTCGCCCCGCAGGCCCATAAGGCCGACCGAGCGGAGGGCGGCCAGCTGCTCGGCCGGGAACGTGGCTGTGCGGTCGGTGTCGGCCGCCCGTGGGGCCAGCGTCTCGCGGCCCACGGTCTCGGCCACCTCGAGCCAGTGGCGCTGGGCGTCGGTGAGTGGGAAATAGGTCATGGCGACGTCGGTCCTCCCCAGGAATGTCCGGCCATCCTGACACGCTCGCCGGGACGGCTCCAGCCGGCTCGACTAGCGTCTGGTCGGGGGCATCACCGCAACACTGAGCGACAGGGGACAACCGGCAATGACCGACGCATCGACCACGAGCTCCGGACGCGTGCCACGGCTCGACGAGGAACCGGAGAAGGTCAAGTTCGTCCGCACCGATGGGGTGCAGTACGAGGCCGACTGGGACCCCGACGCCTACGATCCCGACGCCGCCCGGGCCGTGATGGAGAGCCACATCGACGACGCGGTGGAGGCCGAGCGCCTCGGCCTCGACGGGGTGCTGCTCACCGAGCACCACTTCGACGGCTGGACGCTGGCCCCCTCGCCCAACCTGTTCCTCATGGCCCTGGCCATGCGCACCACCCGGCTCCGGCTGGGCCAGGCCGTGCACGTGCTGCCCATCCACAGCCCGTGGCGGCTGGCCGAGGAGACCGGGATGCTCGACGTGATGAGCAACGGCCGGGCCGAGATCGGTGTGGGCAAGGGCAACTTCTCGGTGGAGCGGATGCGCTACAACCCTCCGGGCGACGAGTTCGACGAGCGCTTCGTCGAAGGCCTGGATCTGCTCACCCGGGCCATGCGGGAGACCAACGTCACCTTCGATGGCCAGTACACGCAGATGCCGATTCCGGCCACCGTCTACCCCCGGCCCTACGAGCCGGAGAACCTGCGGGTGTGGTGTGCCGGGCTGCGGCCCGAGTCGATCGCCCACATCGGGCGTACGGGCAACAACCTCTACGGCTTCCTCACGCCCGACGCCCCCGACAACTTCAAGATCTACCAGGACGCCGCCGGCGAGGCCGGCCACGACCGCACCGGGGCCAACTTCATGGTGATCGTGTCGCTGATCATCGCCCCCACCGACGCCGAGGCCCAGCGCTACCAGCAGCAGGCGCTCGAGGTGGCCTGGGACACGATGACGGCCCGCAACTTCCCCCAGGAGGAGAAGGAGTTCTACCACCCGGTGTTCGGCGGGGCCATCGTCGGCTCGCCCCAGACCGTGCTCGACCAGCTGGCCCCGGCGTTCGAGTTCACGCGGTCCCGTCGCCTCAACCTGGTGTGGCGCCTCCGCTCGATGCCCTTCGACGTGGCCCGCCAGACCCAGCACCTGTTCTGCACCGAGATCATGCCCGAGCTGCAGCGCCTCCCGGTGGCGGGCTGACACCGTGTCGGGTCTGGCGGCCCGGCTGGTCTGGGCGGCGGCGTGCGTCCTGGTCTATGTGGCCGGTGGCCTCGCTCATCGCCGCCTCGTCGCCCGGCGACCGGTCGACCACGACCTGCTCGGCCGTATCGGCCCCCTCGACCGGGCGTTCGTCCTCGGGGGCCCGTGGCGGGTCAAGGCCGCCGTCGTGGCCGGGGTGATCGACCGGGGGCAGGCC
>CADEDH010000077.1:0-3902 GCA_902826025.1 uncultured Actinomycetes bacterium | reverse complement strand
TACCTCTGCTCTGCCTCTTCGTCTACTGGGCCTGGGTCCATCAGGGCCGCGCCTCGTCGATCGTGTTCATCACCCTGGCCTTCCTGGCGGCGGTGGGGGTTGTGGCCGAGCTCGGATCGCGGCACACCGACGACACCCGCCGCCGGCTGGTCTCCCGGCATCTGACGCCCGGGGAGGTCGAGGAGACGGAGCCACTCGAGGAACGGGTGGCCCGCCATGGACTGGCGACGTTGCCTCGTCGTACCGAGCGGGCCTGCAGCGCGGTGCTCTCCTCGGGCCGCGGCTGACAGCCCGAGCCGACTGTCGAACCGATCAGTGCTGCCCGGCGACGCCGAACCGGTCCCGCAGCGTCGTGCCCTCGTAGGCGGTGCGGAACCGGCCCCGGCGCTGGAGCTCGGGCACCAGCAGCTCCACCAGGTCCTCCACCGAGCCGGGCAGGGTGGTAGTGACGAACATGAACCCGTCGCCCCGCCCGGCCTCGGCCAGCGCCTCCAGCCGATCGGCCACCGTGGCCGGCGAGCCCACCACGTGGGCCCCGACCCCGGTGCCGATCCGACGGGCCAACTGACGCAGCGTCTCGCCCGGCTGGAACCGGCTGGTCACGAACCCCCGGACCCCGCTGGCCTCCAACTCCTCCAGGGGCCGGTCGAGGGGCCAGGTCGACAGGTCGACGTTGAGGTGGCCCGACAGTTGCACCAGCGCTCCCTCCACGGTGGCGTGGTCGAGGATCTCCTGGCGGTAGGCCAGGGCCTCGTCGTCGGTGCGGCCCAGGATGGGGGTGAGCCCCCACAGCACCTTGACTTCGGAGGGGTCCCGGCCGGCAGCCACCAGCGCCTCGTCCAGTGCCTGGCGGTGGGCGGCCACGGCGTCGAGATCGTCGACTGAGCCGGGGAGGGCGAAGTGGACCTCGGCGTGGCGGGCGCAGAACTCGATCCCCCGGGGTGACGACCCCGCCTGGATCAGCAGCGGCCGCCCCTGGGGGCCGGGGGGAACGTGGAGCGGGCCCTGGCACCGGAACCACTGGCCATCGTGGTCGAGGCGGTGGACCTTGGCCGGGTCCGCGAAGATCCCGGCCTCCTGGTCGAACACGAGGGCGTCGGGCTCCCACGACGCCCACAGGGCCCGGCACAGGTCCACGTACTCGTCGGCCCGGTCGTACCTCGTGTCGTGGTCGGGGATCGAGTCGAGCCCGAACTGGCGGGCCTCGGCGTCGGAGTAGGAGGTGACGATGTTCCACCCGATCCGGCCCTCGGTCACGTGGTCGAGGCTGGCGAAGTGGCGGGCCACCCAGTACGGCGGAAGGAAGGTGGTGGACGCCGTGACCCCGAACCCGAGGTGGCGGGTGGCCCGAGCCAGCGCCGGCACCAGCGTGAACGGGTCCATCCGGGGATACTGGACGGCGTAGCGGATGGCGGCGTCGGTGGTGCCGCCGTAGGCCTCGTGCAGGGAGTAGGCGTCGGCGAAGAAGAGCATGTCGAACCGGCCCCGCTCCAGGGTGCGGGCCAGATGCTCCCAGTAGTCGAGCCGGCGGAAGTCGAACCCCTTGTACGAGCGGGGTAGGCGCCACTGACCGATCGTGTGGGGCGATGCCGAGAACGACGTGATCGCGGCCAGGTGGAGGTGCCGGTCGCCGGTGCTCACGCCGGCTCCACCAGGGTGGGGAGGGTGTCCTGCCGGGCCTGGTGGCGGCCGAGGCCGACGGCGCACACGATGCCCCCGCAGGCCACGGCCGAGGCGATGACGAACGGGATCACGAAGGTGCCCGACCGCTCGGCCATCACGCCGGCGAAGGGCGGTCCGGCCACCTGGGCCAGGCCGAAGGTGAGGGTGAGGGAACCGAAGGCGGCCCCGAACGCCCGGCCCTGCAGGGTGTCGGCCACCACGGCGCCGATGGCGGTGGGGGTGCCGGCCACCGACAGGCCGAAGGCGATGGCGGCCGCCACCACCAGCGGAACGGTCCCGCTGAGCGTCACCACCGGGGCGGCGGCCAGCAGGCAGAACCCCACGCCGATGGCCCGGGGCCGGCCGAAGTGGTCCGACAGCCGCCCGAAGATCATCCCGCCCGCTGCGCTGGCCACGCCGACCAGGGCGAACACCAGGGAGCGGGCCGACGGCGACCAGCCGTCCTCCTTCAGCTGGGCCACCAGGAAGTAGAAGTAGAGCGAGTACGACACGCCGAACACGGCGAAGGCGGCCACCAGCCAACCCCATCCCGGCACCCCAGCCAGGGCTGAGACCTGCACCCGGGCTGCGGTCTGGTGCACCGGGGGCAGTCGCACCAGCCCCAGCACCCCCACCAGCACCAGAGCCGCCACCGCCGCCTCCACGGCGTAGACGGGGCGCCAGGCGCCGTCGTCGCCGGTGATCGACCGCACGGCGTTGGTGAGGGGTCCGGCCACCACGATCCCCAACCCGATGCCCGAGCCGACGAGGCCGATGGCCAGGCCCGAGCGTTCCTGGCCCACGGCGGCCGCGGCGATGCCGGGCGCAGGGACCCACACCCCGGCGCCGCCCAGGCCGGCCAGGGCCAGCGCCACCGCCAGCACGGCGAACCCGGGGGCGACGGCGAGCAGGCCGATCCCGGCCGTCGACAGCACGAGACCGATGCGGACCAGGGTGATCGGCTCGAACCGGGTGGAGGCCACCGACACCACCGCCGTGCCCACCAGGTAGGCGACGAGGCTCACCGTGCCCAGGAGGCCGGCCCGGGTGTAGCTGTTGAGCAGGTCGTCGTCGATGGCGTCGAGCAGGACCGGGTAGGTGAAGCGGCCGAATCCCTGGGCCACCATCGACGCCGCCGTGACCAGCACCAACGACACGATCGCCCGTCCCCCGATCCCTCCGGCAGCCACGGGCGCCAGCATGGCACGCCCGTCGGGGACCGGCGAATGACGGCCCGCCGGGCTGCGGCGCCGGCCCCGACACCAGCGCCGGGGGCCCGGCGTCTACGCTTCGGGCCCGTGAGCAGCACGTTCGCCGGTGACCGCAAGCACGGCCAGTCGATCCTGGGGCCGATCGAGCGCCGTTTCATCAACTGGGCTGTGCCCCGCATCCCCGGCCCGATCCTCAGCCACCACCTCACACTGCTCACCCTCGTGTGGTCGGCGGGCACGGTGGGGGCCGGGTGGATGGCCCGCCGCAACCTGGCCTGGCTGCACGTGGTGTCGGTGATGGTGTTCCTCCAGTGGCTCACCGACTCCCTCGACGGCTCGCTGGGCAAGCACCGCCGCCAGGGCCTGGTGAAGTGGGGGTTCTTCATGGACCACCTGCTCGACCTGCTGTTCGCCGGCAGCGTGGTGATCGCCTACTCGTTCCTGGTGGAGGCCGAGTGGCTCCGCTTCCTGTTCCTCGTGCTGCTGCTCGTGACCTGCGCCAGCATGGCCGTGTCGTTCCTGTCGTTCGCCGCCACCAACCGGTTCCAGATCGCGTGGTACGGGCTCGGGCCCACCGAGATCCGCATCGGCTACATCGCCCTCGACACGTTCGTGGTCTTCGCCGGCACCGAGCTGTTCAGCTGGGGGGTGCCCTTGGTGGTGGCCCTCAACCTGGCCGCGCTGACGATGCTGGCGGCGCAGACCAGCCGGACCCTGTGGGCCATCGACCACGAAGCCAACGTCGACGGAGGGCCCCGGTAGGGGAACACCTACTGATTAGTCAGGGCGGCTGACGGCGGGCGATCCGAGCTTGGCCAGCCGGGGGCCGACGTTCTCCGGTCGGCCCGGGTGGTTCTCGGGGTAGGGGAGGAGGGTGGCGTCGATCCGGTCCCACTCGGCCCGCATGTCGGTCACCAGGTCGGGGTGGTGGCGGGCGATGTCGGCGTGTTCCCGCCCGTCGCCCGACAGGTCGAACAGCTTGACCGCCCCGGTGGGCACGAGCGGCCAGTTGCCGAGGCGGGTCTGGGG
>CADEDH010000076.1:3924-31338 GCA_902826025.1 uncultured Actinomycetes bacterium | reverse complement strand
GAGATAGACAACCATTCGCCCGAGGAGGCGAAACGCCGGGTCGAGGAGGAGAACGCTCTCCTGATCGACATCCGGGACATCCGCGAGCTGGAGCGCGACGGGGTGATCCCCGGCGCCTTCCACGCCCCCCGGGGCATGCTCGAGTTCTGGATCGACCCCGAGTCGGTCTACTACAAGCCGGTGTTCGCCGAGGACCGCGAATTCGTCCTGTATTGAGCGGGGGGCGGGCGGACAAGTTTGTCCGCGAAGACTCTGAAGGACATGGGCATGCCCAAGGTGTCCCACATCATTTCCGGCTTCCGGGGCTGGAAGGAGGCGGGCTTCCCCGTCGTCGACTACGACACCTGGAAAGCAGCCCGCAAGAAGGACTAGCGCGCCACCGATTCTGAGGAGCCTGAGGTCCGCTCAGCGCCACTCAGGCTCCTCAGCCGTTCCGGCCAGGGCGCGGCCCGCTCCGTCCATCCCGCCACTACTGTCCGGGGCGGGATGGACTTGGGAATCCGGGGGTTGGGGCCCGGGGTGAGGATCGGCCTGGGGGCGTCAGCCGCCGTGTACCGGGCCCGACAGGAGCAGCTCGGGCGCGACGTGGCGGTCAAGCTGCTGACCGAGCGCGACCCCTCCTTCGTCCGCCGCTTCGAGCGGGAGGCCCTGGCTCTGGGCCAGCTCAGCCGGTTGCCCGGGATCCTCACCGTCCACGACACGGGGCTGACCGAGCAGGGCGAGCCCTACCTGGTGCTCCAGTTCTGCCCGTCGTCGCTGCTCGACCGGTTGCACCGGGAAGGCCCGCTGGCCCCCGACGACGCCGCCCGCCTGATCGCCCGGGTGGCGGTCACGGTGGCCGGGGCCCACGAGGCGGGGATCGTGCACCGCGACCTCAAGCCGGCCAACATCCTGCTGTCGCACGAGGGTGAGCCGCTGGTGGCCGATCTCGGCATGGCCTCGGTGCTGGGGGCCGGGATCACCACGTCGATCGGCTTCACCCCCGGCTACGCCGCTCCCGAGAACCTGCGGGGGGAGGCGGGCGGGCCCGACGTCGACGTCTACGCCCTCGGCGCCTCCCTGTTCCAGCTGGTCACGGGGCGGGTGCCGTTCACCGACCCCAGCGGGCTCAACAACCTGGTGGCCCTGGCCGTCGCCATCGACAGCCAGCCGGTTGAAGACCTCCGGCCCCTGGGCGTGCCCGACGAGCTCTGCGCTGTTATCGAGGCGGCAATGGCCAAGGAACCGAGCCGCCGCCCCACAGCGGCCGCCCTGGCCGAACGGTTGACCGTGGTGGCCGACGGGATCAGCACCGCCGCCCACGCCCGGCCGGTGGCCCCCGAGGTCCGGCCCCGGGTCCAACGTCTACCGGCCTACGGCCCGGCCCCGGCCACCCTCGACGCCCCGCCCGATACCGGGGGCGACGCCTCGCCGGCCGCCATCGGGCTGCTCTCGCCGCCCCGCCCGGGCGGGTTCGCTCCGGTCGGTCCGCCCTCCGGGGTCCCAGTGGACGACCGGCCACCGGTCTCCGACCTGCCCGAGTGGGCCCGACCCCGGCGGGCTCCTCCCCCCGATCCGTACAAGGTCGGTCTCCTGCCGTTCAAGCCCTGGACCCGGGCCAAGGTCGACCTGTTCCGGCGCCGCCCCTCCTCCCGCCAGCACCGGTGGCTCGGCAACAGCGCGATCCTGGCCGGGGCCGCCGTCTCGGCCACGGTGGTGGCCATCCTCACGTCCGTCCTGCCCGGCCTGGAAGGGGGCGGCGAAGCGCAGGTCGCTCCCACCACCGCAACCGCGGCCCCGTTCTTCACCACGACCACCGGCTTCGACGGCGTCGGCGGCGGCACCACCACGACCATGGACCCCCAGCAGGCGACGGCCAGCATCGCCACCTACCAGCTGGCGTGGAGTCAGGGGCGGGACAACGCGCTGGCCGCCCTCCTGGGCCCCGGGGTACTCGACGCCGGGCGACCGGCCACCACCTCCTGCCCCGACGGCTGGTCCGACACCGGCGGCATCACCGGCAACTCGATCGCTGTCGACCTGCTCATCCCCGACCGCAACGACCCCACGTCGGAACCGGCCCGGCTGGCCCAGGGCATCGCCACCTACCTCGACTGGGCGAACTCGGTGGGAGGAATCGGCCCCGGTCAGCTGCAGGTGTCCACTCGGTTCGTCGACCCCTCGTCCCTCAACGACGCCGCCGCCGCCAGCCAGCCCTTCGCCGTCGCCTCCCTCGAACCGGCCACCGCCCGGGCGGTGGGTGACAGCCTCAACGGCGCCTGCGTCCCCCAGCCCCTGGCCACCCCCGGAGACCCGGTGGGCGACACCACGACATCCCCCTGGTCCACCGCCGGCCCTGAGCTCAGCCGGCCCAGCGAGGCCCGCCTGTGGGCCGAGCTCATCCAGCGCCGCTTCGGCGCCGACGGAGTCGCGCCCACGATCGTGGCGCTGGTGAGCGACGACCCCGCCGGTGCCCTGTACCGCCAGGTGTTCGACGAGGCCATGGCCGCCCAGCCCGTCGGCCCGGTCAACTACATCAGCTCCCCCCAGGAGTTCACCACCGGGCCCACCGGACCCATCGTGTTGATCGTGATGGCCTCCCGGGAGGCGTGCCGGACGTTCCTGCCTGCGCTGGAAGGCACCTCCTCGATGCCGATGAAGCTGGTGGCGGCACCGTGCGTCGGTCCATCCGAGACGGCCACCCTCGACGCCGCCAACGGCTGGTTCTCCTTCCCCGGCGGGCTGCGCGACGAGATCTACTCCCCCAGCGACTCCTACCAGCGGCTGATCGACGCCCAGCTGGCGGCGGCCGGACTCGACCCGGCCGACCCGGTGATCCGCAAGGGCTTCGGGCTCTACGGCTGGCTGTGGCACCAGAGCCTGGAGATCGCCGCCGCCCTGCCCGGTGGCCTCACCCGCACCAACCTGGTGGCCACCGAGCGCAACCTCACCGGCCTGGCCCACCCCATGTTGATGGAGGGGATCCGGCTGGAGACCGGCCCCACCGACCCCTGGCCGCTGGAAGGGTCCGACGCCAGCGTGTGGGACACCACCGGCGATCGGTGGATCATCAACGAGGTGGTCGACGTCAACGGCGCCACGCCGCCCTGCCGGTGGGAAGGACTCAGCCGAAGCTGTCAGCAACCTGGGTGAGGCGGAAGTTGTTGCCCGACGGGTCCCGGAACGAAGCGTCGATGCCGTAGGGCATGGGTGTGGGCTTGTCCACGAACTCCACACCCCGGGCCGACAGCTCCTCGTAGGAGGACTGGCAGCTCTCGGTGGTGAGGAACACGGTGCCGGCGAACCCCTTGCCCATCAGCTCCCGCACCTGGTCGGCGGTGCCCTCGTCCATCATCGGGGGGCCGGGGATGGCCATCAGCACGATCGCGACGTCGGGCTGGCCGGCCGGGCCGACGGTGAGCCAGCGGAAGTTGCCCATCTCGGGCACGGTCACATCGGCCCGAACTTCCATGCCCAGCTTGTCGGTGTAGAACGCCAGGGCTTCGTCCTGATCGTGGACCCAGACCTGTGCGGTGGCGATACGGATCATCGGTGATTCTCCTTCAGTGGGTGTGTGATGGAGTCACCCTACGAATCGGCCGGCGGCCGGTCTTCTCGAAACGTGCGGACCTGGGGCCGGCCGTAGGCCCGGAGCACGCAGGGCGGCACCCGGGCCAGATCAGCCGCCGGCGGGTGGGCCGCCCGGTAGGCCGAGGGCGCCATCCCGAACATGCGACGAAAGCTGGTGCTGAACGAGCCCAGGCTCGTGAGGCCGACCGAATGGCACACCCGGGTGACCGACCAGTCGGTCGTCCGGAGCAGGGCCGCCGCCCGCTCCAGGCGCCGGGTGAGCAGGTACTGGTGGGGTGACTCGCCGAAGGCCAGGCGGAACTCCCGGCTGAAATGGGCCGGCGACAAGCGGGCGGCGCGGGCCAGGTCGGCCACGTCGAGGGGCTCGGCGTAACTTGTGTCGGCCAGGTCCTTCGCCCGTACCAGGTGCCGTACCGGCGGCACCCCGCTGGATCCGGTGCTCACCCCGCCCAGAGTACCCAACCGGTTGGGGTCCGGCCTCCGACCCGGATCAGTAGTCGACCTGCCACAGGGTGAGACCGTGGGGCGGAGCGGGCTGCCCAGCGGCACTGCGGTCGCCCGACGCCAGCACCGCCACCGTCTCGTCGGGCCGGTGCTTCCCCCGGCCCACCGCCACCAGGAACCCGACGATGCTGCGCACCATCTGGTGGCAGAAGGCGCTCCCCTCGATCTCGAACCGCAGCACGTCACCCGGCTCCAGCTCAGTCCACCGCACCCCGGTGACCCGGCGCACCAGCGACAGCTCGGGCTCCCCGGCCGGGACCTTGGGCCGCCGGCAGAACGAGGCGAAGTCGTGCTCCCCTACCAGGGGCTCGGCCGCCGCCACCATCGCCCCCCGGTCCAGTGGCTCGGGCACCCACCACGAGGTGCGGGCCAGGAACGGATCGGGCACGATCCGGTTCAACACCAGGTAGCGGTAGCGGCGCCCGGTGGCGTCGTAGCGGGCCGAGAACGCAGGATCGGCCGCCGGCGTCAGCTCCCGCACCACGATCTCGGGCGCCAGGCGGGCGTTGAGGCTGCGCTGGATGCGGGCCAGGTCGGCCCCGTCGGGCAGATCGGCCGACAGCACCTGGCCCCAGGCGTGGACCCCGGCGTCGGTCCGGCCCGACATCACCAGATCGGGGCTCGCCCCCACCAGCGGCTCCAGACAACGCTGCAGCTCACCGACGACCGTACGCACCCCGGCGTTGGGGGCCAGGCCCCGGAACCCCGACCCGTCATAGGCGATCAGGAACCGGGCCCGCATCACACCCCCCAAAACCAGCGAACTGTGGCGTCAGGCGCTGCATGTTGCGCGCTGACGCCACAGGCTCAGAAGGTAAGACTCAGACCAGCTCGATGCGGGCCATCGGGGCGTTGTCGCCCTGACGGGGCCCGAGCTTCAGGATCCGGGTGTAGCCGCCCGGGCGGGTGGCGTAGCGGGGGCCGACCTCGTCGAACAACTTGGTCGTCATCTCCACATCCCCCAGGTACGCCAGCACCTGGCGGAAGTTGTGGAGGCCACCCTTGCGGGCCTTGGTGATCATCTTCTCGGCGATGGGCCGCAGGGCCTTGGCCCGGGCTTCGGTGGTGACGATGCCCTCGGCCGCCACCAGCGAGGCGACGAGGTTCGCCATCATCAGCCGCTGATGGGCCGCAGAACCGCCGAATCGGCGGGCTTTACGGGGACGGGCGGGCATCTGGTCAGCTCCTTGATCCGCGCAGGGTCAGCCCGCGCTCATCCAGCTTGGCGATCACCTCGTCGAGCGACTTCTGCCCGAAGTTGGTGATGGCCAGCAGGTCATCGTCGGTCTTGGTGAGCAGCTCACCGATCGTGTTGACCTGGGCCCGCTTGAGACAGTTGCGGGGCCGCTCGGACAGGTCGAGGTCTTCGATCGGGAGGTCGAGATCGGGCGAGCCGGAAGCGGCGGCCGGAGCCTCGCCCAGGGTCAGGCCCTCCGGCTCCTCGCTCATCTCCTCGATCAGCTGCATCAGCGACCGCAGGGTGGCGCCGGCCGAGGCCAGGGCGTCGCGGGGAATGATGGAACCGTCGGTCTCGATGTCGAGGATGAGGCGGTCGTAATCGGTCGACATCTCGACCCGGGTCTGCTCCACCGACACCGACACCCGACGGATCGGGCTGTAGATGGCGTCGATCGGGATCACCCCAATGGTCTGGCTCTCCGACGTCCGGGTGGACGACAGCCACCCCCGGCCCCGGCCGACGGTGAGGTCGACGGCGAGGCGGCCCTTGTCGGTCAGCGTGGCCAGCAGCAGGTCGGGGTTGAGGACGGCGACCTCGGACGGGCACGAGATGTCCCCGGCAGTGACCGAACCAGGGCCCCGGGCATCGAGCCGGAGCACCACCGGATCGTCGCTCTCGCTGGTGACCACGATGTCTTTGATGTTGAGGATGATGTCGGTGACGTCTTCCACCACACCGGTGATGGTGTCGAACTCGTGGAGGGCGTCGTCGAAGCGGACCGCGGTGATGGCGGCACCGGGCACCGACGACAGCAGGGTGCGCCGCAGCGAGTTGCCGAGCGTGTGGCCGAAGCCGTGCTCCAGCGGGCCGATGGCGAACCGGCCGCGGGTGGACTCGCCGTCATCGAGCTGCTCGACCGTGGGTCGTTGAATGACCAGCATGTGGGGTTCCTTCTACTTCTTGATTTGGGCCGGCGGGGACGAGGAGGGTGGAGTCGCCTGCGGCGCTGCCAGCAGCGCCCGGCTCGCTCTCACTTGCTGTAGAGCTCGACGATCAGCTGCTCGCGGATCGGGACGTCGATCTGCTCCCGCAGAGGCTCGTTGTAGACCTTGATCTTCCAGTCGTCTTCCCGCTCCAGCCAGGCCGGCGGGGTGCGGTCGAGCACGTCTTTGTTCCACTGAAGCACGACGTTGTTGCGGGACTTCTCCCGGATCTCCACCACGTCGCCCTTGCGGACCCGGTACGAGGGCACGTTGACCCGCTTGCCGTTGACGTTCACATGACCGTGGGACACGAACTGGCGGGCCTGGGGGCGGGTGGCGCCCCAACCGGCCCGGTAGATCACGTTGTCCAGGCGCAGCTCGAGGAACTTGAGCATGTTGTCGCCGGTGACGCCCTTGCGGCGCGAGGCCTCGTCGTAGATCCGGCGGAACTGACGCTCGTTCAGCCCGTAGCTGAACCGGGCCTTCTGCTTCTCCTGGAGCTCGGCCAGGTAGGCGGTGTTCTGGGCGCCCCGGCGGCGGGACCGGCCGTGGATGCCGGGCGGGTAGGGCCGCTTCTCGAGGGCCTGGGTCTCACCCCGGGTGCCGAAGATGTTGGTGCCGAGGCGGCGCGAGATGCGGGCGCGGGGACCGGTGTAGCGCGACATGGATCAGACCCTCCGGCGCTTGGGCTGGCGGCAACCGTTGTGCGGTACCGGGGTGACGTCCTTGATACCGGTCACCTCGATGCCGGCATTCTGGATGGAACGGATGGCGGTCTCGCGGCCCGAGCCCGGGCCCTTGACCTGTACGTCGACCTTACGCACCCCGTGCTCCATGGCCCGCCGGGCGGCGGCCTCGGCCGCCATCTGGGCGGCGTACGGAGTGGACTTGCGAGAGCCCTTGAACCCGACGTTGCCGGCCGAAGCCCACGACAACACATTGCCCTCCTGATCGGAGATGGCGATGATCGTGTTGTTGAAGCTCGACTTGATGTGGGCGATGCCGTAGGTGACGTTCTTGCGCTCGCGCTTGCGGGGCCGACGGCCTCCGCTCGATGGCTTGGCCATTACTTGGTGACCTTCTTCTTACCGGCGACAGTCTTCTTGGGGCCCTTGCGGGTCCGGGCATTGGTCTGGGTGCGCTGACCGCGTACGGGCAGGCCCTTGCGGTGACGGATGCCCTGGTGGCAGCCGATCTCCATCTTGCGCTTGATGTCCTGAGAGACCTCGCGGCGCAGGTCGCCCTCGGTCTTGATGTTGGTGTCGATCCAGGCCCGGATGCGCATGACCTCATCGTCGGTGAGGTCCTTCACCCGGGTGCTGGCGTCGACCCCGGTGGCGTTGGCGATCTGTTGGGCGGTCGACGAACCGACCCCGAAGATGTATGTCAACGACACCACCAGCCGCTTGTCGCGGGGGATGTCGACACCTGCGATACGAGCCATGCTCAGCCTTGCCTTTGCTTGTGACGCGGGTTGTCGCAGATGATCATCACGCGCCGGTGCCGGCGGATCACCTTGCACTTCTCACACATGGGTTTCACACTCGGGCGAACCTTCATCGGGTCCTCAAGTCCTCTTACTTGTAGCGGTAGGTGATGCGACCGCGGGTCAGGTCGTAGGGCGTGAGCTCCACCTGAACCTTGTCGCCGGGCAGGATGCGGATGTAGTGACGGCGCATCTTGCCGGAGATGTGCCCGAGCACGCTGTGACCGTTCTCGAGCTCCACCCGGAACATGGCGTTCGGTAGAGACTCGGTGACGGTGCCCTCGAGCACGATGGCGTCTTTTTCCTTTGGCAGGACGGATCCTCCGGAGCGGGCGTGGAATGAGCTTCGAACTGAACTGTGCTAGAACTGTGGCGCGGGAACAGGGCCGGGGAACGAGTCCCACTTGTCGGCGGCACAACCCCTGGCGCGAAACGGCCAACGATTCAGCCTAGAGGCCAGGTGAAAGGCCTCCAACCCGCAAGCGGGCCAGATCACTCGCATCCCCCGGAGTTGGCCTTGGCCCCCGCCTCGATCTGGGCGTCGACGGCGCCGTAGAGCCGTTCGGTGACCTGCTCCTCGGTGCCGAGGCCGTCGACCCGGACCAGCAGGCCCCGATCGGCGAAGAACTGGAGCACGGGCTGGGTCTGCTCCTCGTAGAGGGCCAGACGCTTGGCGATGGCCTCGTCGGTGTCGTCGGCCCGGGCCCGCAGCTTCATGCGCTTGGTCACCTCGCCCAGCGGGACGTCGAGGTCGATCACGGCATCCAGGGCATGATCGCCCAGGGCGGCGATGAGCCCGGCGGCCTGGTCGATCGTGCGGGGAAACCCATCGAGAACGAACCCATGGGCCTTGACATCGTCCTGGCTGATGCGGCTCTTGGCCACGCCCAGGATGGTCTCGTCGTCCACCAGACCCCCGGAGGCCATGATCTCGGCCGCCCGTCGACCCAACTCGGTGTCGGCGGCTACCTCGGCCCGCAGCATGTCACCGGTGCTGATATGGACCACGCCATAGCGCTCGATCAGCCGGATGCACTGGGTGCCCTTGCCTGCGCCCTGACGGCCGAAGATCACGAGTCGAAGCGGTTGTGCCATGGGGAGCATCCTTCAGATCGGGGTGCAAGCTCAGAGCTGTACCAGTACCAGATACGGCTCATTTGAGAAAGCCGTCATAGTTCTTGGCCATCAGCTGGGAGTTGATCTGCTTCATCGTCTCCAGCGACACACCGGCCGCGATCAGGATCGAGACGCCGGAGAAGCCGACGGCCTGCCCCTGACCCGAACCGCCCGACAGGAGCCGGGCCAGCGCCGCCGACGGGATGAGGGCCACCACGGCCAGGAACACCGCGCCGGGCAGGGTGATCCGGTTCAGGATCTTCGACAGGTGGCGCTCGGTCTGGGGGCCGGGCCGGATGCCGGGGATGAAGCCGCCGGACTTGCGCAGCTCGTCGGCCCGGCGGGCCGGGTCGAAGGCCACGGCGTTGTAGAAGTAGGCGAAACCGACGATCAGCGCACCGAACACCACCACGTAGCCCAGGTTGTCGGGCTGATACAGGTTGTTCTGGATGAAGTTCCTGATGTCGTCACCCCAGTTGGGGTTGGTGGCGTCGTTGCTGGTGGGCAGCACGTTGACGATGAACGACGGCAGCTGCAACAGCGACGAGGCGAAGATCACGGGGATCACGCCGGCCTGGTTGACCTTGAGCGGAATGTAGGTGTTGTTCCCGCCGTACTGGCGACGGCCCACCACCCGCTTGGCGAAGTTCACCGGGATCCGGCGCTGGCCCTGTTCCACGAACACGATGCCGGCCACCAGACCAGCCAACAGCACGAAGGCGAAGGCCACCCACAGCCACCCCCGCACCGCGTGGATCCGGATGCCGAGCTCAGGCATACCCGACACCACGGAGGCCATGATGATCAGCGACATGCCGTTGCCGATCCCCTTTTGGGTGATCAGCTCGCCCAGCCACATAACCACCGCCGTGCCCACCACCATGCAGGTGACCGCGAGGACGACCCGCCCGAAGGTCCACACCGGGAACAGGCCGACGTCGACGCCGAAGAAGGCTGTGGGGTTCCGGCCGATCATGAACACGATGCCGGTGGCCTGCACGATGGCCAGCACGATCGCCACGTAGCGGGTCCACTGGTTGATCTTGCGCTGACCTACCGCCCCCTGGCTCTGCCACTGCTCGAGCTTGGGGATGGCCACGGTGAGGATCTGGATGATGATCGAGGCCGTGATGTAGGGCAGGACGCCCAGGGAGAACAACGACAGCTGGCGCAGGCCGCCGCCGCTGAACATGTTCAGATAACCGAAGATGCCGCCGGTCGTCTCCTCCGCCTGGGCCCGTAGCGCCTCGATGGCATCGAGGCTCACCCCGGGGGCCGGGATCTGGACCCCGAGCCGGTAGACGATGACGACGAACAGCGTGAAGAGGATCTTGTTCCGCAGCTCGGAGGTCTGCAGGATGTTGCGCAGCGTCTTCATCGGTATCGGGCTTCTCCCCGGGCTAGGTCGCTAGCGGTTGGCGTGCTGGTTGCCCTTGGCCGCCGGGCGTACGGCGAACGGCAGGGGCAGCTTCTCAACTGTGCCACCGGCAGCCGTGATCGCGGCCTCGGCGCTGCGGGAGAAGGCGTGGGCCCGCACGGTGACGGGCTCGGACAGCTCACCGCGACCCAGCACCTTGACCAGGGCTCCCTTGCCCACCAGGCCACGGCTCAGCAGGATCTCGGGGGTCACCTCGATCAGGCCCGATTCCACGATCGTGTCGAGGTTGACGGCCTGGTACTCCACCCGGAACGGGTTGTTGAAGCCCCGTAGCTTGGGCAGCCGCTGCTGGATCGGGAGCTGACCGCCCTCGAACCGGGCGGGGATGGTGTTGCGGGCCTTCTGGCCCTTGGTGCCGCGGCCGGCGGTCTTGCCGCCCTTGCCGCCGATGCCTCGCCCGACCCGCTTGGGCGCCTTGCGGGACCCCTCGGCCGGCTTGAGATCGTGAAGCTTCATCATGGGCTTACTCCGAGACGGTTTCGACCGACACCAGATGAGGCACCCGGGCGATCATGCCCCGGATCTCCGGTCGGTCGGGCAGGACGTTGGACTGGCCCAGCTTGCGCAGGCCGAGGGCCCGGAGGCTGCCCCGCTGCTTGGGCTTGGCGCCGATCGAGGACCGGACCTGGGTGACCTTGATCTCAGCCATCACACCCCTCCCTCGGCCCGGGCCGGCGAACCGGCCCGCTTGCGCTCGTTGTAGGCGTTGAGCAGACCCTTGGGCACGAACTCGTCGGCCGGGAGGCCCCGCAGACGGGCGACCTCATCGGGACGCTTCAGGCCCTTCAGGGCGTTGATCGTGGCCCGGGCGACGTTGATCTGGTTGGCCGAGCCCAGCGACTTGCACAGCACGTCGTGGATGCCCGCCTCCTCCAGGATGGCCCGGGCGGCGCCACCGGCGATGACGCCGGTACCGGGAGCGGCCGGCTTCAGCAGCACCCGGCCAGCACCCTGCTCACCTTCGATGGGGTGGGTGATCGTGCCCCCGGCCATGGGGACCTCGAACATCAGGCGGCGGGCCTCCTCGGTGCCCTTCTGGATGGCGAGGGGCACCTCCTTGGCCTTGCCGTAGCCGAGGCCGACACGGCCGTTGCCGTCGCCCAGCACCACCAGGGCGGTGAAGGCGAACCGACGGCCGCCCTTGACCACCTTGGCCACCCGGTTGATCGTGATGACCCGAGACTCCCGGCCCTCGTTGCGGTCGTCGCGGTTGCCCCGCTCGCCGCCTCGTTCGTTAGCCATGTGCGAAACCTTTCTGGGTGCCCGGGGGGATCAGAACTCGAGGCCAGCAGCCCGGGCGGCGTCGGCCAGGGCGGCGACGCGCCCGTGATAGAGGTTGCCGCCACGGTCGAAGACGACGGCCTCGACACCGGCCGCCTTGGCCCGCTCACCGATGAGCTGGCCCACGGCGGTGGCGGCCGGCACCGAGCCGGTGGAGCCGTTGGATCGGATGTCGGCCTCCAGCGACGACGCCGAGGCCAGGGTGTGGCCCTTCGAGTCGTCGATGACCTGGCAGCTGATGTGCCGGTTGGACCGGAACACGGCCAGCCGCGGCCGCTCGGTGGTGCCGATGATCTTCTTGCGGGCCCGGCGCTGGCGGCGGACCCGGGCAGCGTGGGCGGGAATCGTCTTGGTAGCCATCACGAAGCCTTTCCGGAGCTCACTTGCAGGCTCACTCGCCCGCCTTGCCTGACCGGGCTCACTTGCCGGCCTTGCCGGCTTTGCGCAGCACCTTCTCGCCGGCATAGCGGACGCCCTTGCCCTTGTAGGGCTCGGGTTGACGCCAGGCGCGGATCGTCGCCGCCACCTGGCCCACGGCCTGCTTGTCGATACCGATCACGCCGATCTTGGTGGGCTCGGGCACCTCGAAGGTGATGCCGTCGGGAGCCGCTACCACCACCGGGTGACTGAACCCGAGAGAGAGCGTGATCTGGGAGGGGTTGTTGGCGGCGGCGCGGTAGCCGACGCCCACGATCTCGAGGTCCTTGCGGAAGCCCTGCGAGACGCCGACCACCATGTTGTTCACCAGCGACCGGGTGAGCCCGTGAAGGGCCCGGCTGCGGCGTTCGTCGTTGGCCCGGGTCACGGTGAGGACACCGTCGTCGACCTGGACCTCGATGGACTCGGGGATCGTGTGGTTGAGGGTGCCCTTGGGGCCGGTGACGGTCAGGGCGGTGCCCTTCACGTCGACCTGGACACCGTCGGGAACCGGGATCGGGGCTTTGCCGATGCGTGACATCTCGGTCGCTCCTACCAGACGTAGCAGAGGACCTCGCCGCCGACCTTGGCCTTGCGGGCCGCCCGGTCGGTGATGAGTCCGTTGCTGGTGGAGAGCACGGCGACGCCCAGGCCGCCCAGTACTCGGGGAATCTGATCGCTCTTGGTGTAAACCCGCAGACCGGGCTTCGACACCCGCTTGATGCCGCTGATCACACGCTCCCGCTCGGGGGAGTACTTCATGGCGATCGTCAGGGTGGCACCGGGCCGGGGGCCGTTGTCGGTGGTGCGGAAGTCGCCGATGTAGCCCTCGGAGTGGAGGACCTCGGCCAGAGCCAGCTTGATCTTGGACGCCGGCATCGAGACCTCGTCGTGCATCGCGATGTTCGCGTTGCGGATACGGGTCAGCATGTCGGCGATCGGGTCGGTCATTGACATGGGATCACATCTCCCCTCTCACCAGCTGGCCTTGGTCACGCCGGGGATCTCGCCGGCGTGAGCCATCTCACGCAGGCAGACCCGGCACAGGCTGAAACGACGGAACACGGCCCGGGGGCGGCCACATCGGCGGCAGCGCGTGTAGCCCCGAACCTTGAACTTGGGCTTGCGCTGCTGCTTGAGAATGAGTGCCTTCTTGGCCATTACTGGGCCTGCCCTTCACGCCGGAACGGGAAATTGAATGCCTCCAACAGGGCGCGACCGGCGGCGTCGTTGTCGGCCGTGGTCACGATGGTGATGTCCATGCCCCGGGGGGCGTCGACGGTGTCGTAGTTGATCTCGGGGAACATCAACTGCTCGGAGAGACCGAAGGTGTAGTTGCCCCGGCCGTCGAACGACCGGGGGTTGAGGCCCCGGAAGTCACGGATGCGAGGCACGGCCAGCGTGATCAGCCGGTCGAAGAACTCCCACATACGGTCGCCCCGCAGCGTCACCTTGCAGCCGATCGAGTTGCCCTTACGCAGCTTGAAGCTGGCGAGCGACCGCTTGGCCTTGGTGATCACGGGCTTCTGACCGGCGATCAGCGTGAGGTCGGCCACGGCCGCCTCGAGGGCCTTGGAGTTGAGGACGGCTTCGCCCACCCCCATGTTGATCACGATCTTCTCCAGGCGGGGAACCTGCATGATGTTGTCGAGCTCGAGGCCCGCCTTGAGGCCATCGCGGATGGTGTCGTTGTAGGCCACCTTGAGGCGGGGCGTGCTGCCCTGCACCTTGGCCTCGACGATGATGGTGCTCACGGCTTCACCTCGGGGATCTCGACGCCGGTCCGCTTGCAGATCCGGACCTTGCGGCCGTTCTCCACCTTGTAGCCGACCCGGGTCGGCTTGCCGTCCTTCGGGCTCAGCACGGCCACATTGGACACGTTCATCGGCATGTCCTTGTCGATGATGCCGCCCGGCTCCTCCTGGGAGCGGGGCTTGGTGTGGCGCTTGGCCGTGTTGCGGCCCTCCACGATCACCTTGTTGGTGGCGGGGAAGGCGACTGAGACCGTGCCGTCCCGACCGGCGTCCTTACCGGTGAGGATGCGGACCCGGTCGCCCTTGCGCACCTTCATCTAGATCACCTCCGGAGCGAGGGACACGATCCTCATGAACCGCTTGTCCCGCAGCTCCCGGCCCACCGGACCGAAGATGCGGGTGCCGCGGGGCTGGCGCTGCTCGTTGATCAGCACCGCTGCGTTCTCGTCGAAGCGGATGTAGGAGCCGTCGGGACGACGGCGTTCCTTCTTCGTCCGCACCACCACGCACTTGACGACATCGCCCTTCTTCACCGCGGCGCCGGGGATGGCGTCTTTCACGGTGGCCACGAAGATGTCGCCGATGCCGGCGTACCGGCGGCGGGAGCCGCCCAGAACCTTGATGCACAGCACCTCGCGGGCGCCGGAGTTGTCGGCCACGCGGAGCCGGGATTCGACCTGGATCATCGGGCCCGCTCCAGGATCTCCAGGAGCCGCCACCGCTTTTTGGCCGACAGGGGGCGGGTCTCCACGATCCGCACCCGGTCACCCTCGTTGAGGGTGTTCTCCTCGTCGTGGGCGTAGTAGCGGCTGCGCCGCTGCACGGTCTTGTTGTACTGGGGATGGCGGGACCGATCGGTCACCTCGACGACGACCGTCTTGTCCATCTTGTTCGACACGACCATGCCGTCACGCGTCTTGCGCCGCATGTTGCGCTCGGCCTGCTCAGCGGCCATCACGACTCTCCTTGCTTGCTGGCCAGCGCCTCGGCCGCGGCGATCTCGCGGGTGCGGATCTCGGTGCGGTAACGGGCGATCTGCTTGCGTACCTGGCCCATGCGGGCCGAGTTCTCCAGCTGCCCGGTGGCGTGCTGGAAGCGGAGGTTGAACAGTTCACGCTTGGACTCGGCCAGGCCGGTCACCAGGTCGCTGTTGCTCTCCTCGGTGAGGTTGGGGTTCTCAGGCATCGAATCCCTCCACCCGGGTGATGATGCGGGCCTTGATCGGCAGCTTCTGGATGGCCCGGTTGAGGGCCTGGCGGGCGATCGTGTCGTCGGGGTACGACAACTCGAACACCACCCGGCCGGGGCGCACCACGGCCACCCAATGCTCCGGGTTGCCCTTGCCCGAACCCATGCGGGTCTCGGCCGGCTTGGCCGTGACGGGCTTGTCGGGGAAGACGTTGATCCACACCTTGCCGCCACGCCGCACGTGGCGGGTCATGGCAATACGGGCGGCTTCGATCTGGCGGGCCGTGATCCAACCCGGCTCCAGCACCTGGATGCCGTAGTCGCCGTAGGCCACCGAGGTGGCGCCCTTCGACACACCCTTGGTGCGGCCCCGCTGTTGCTTGCGGTGCTTGACCTTCCGGGGCATCAACATGATCAGTCACCGTCCTCAGGCCGGAAGTGCAGCGGATCGCCGCCCCCGGTCTTGTTGCGGAGGCTCTCCTCGATCGCCTCTTCCTCGGCCAGCAGCCGCTCGAACTCGGGATCGGCCTCCTTCACCAAGGGAGCAGGCGTGGCTTCCTCGGTCTCGGCCGGTTCCTCGGCCACCGGAGCGGCAGGAGGGACGGCACCGGCGGGGGGCCGGGGCCGGCGCGACGACGACACGACGGTGCGGGGTTCGGCGCCGCCGACGGCCTCGCCGGTGGCCAGGGCGGCCTCCCGCTGGGCCTTGTCGACCTGGGCCTTGTAGGGCAGGATGTCGCCCTTGTACAGCCACACCTTCACGCCGATGCGGCCGAAGGTGGTGTGGGCCTCGCGCAGGCCGTAGTCGATGTCAGCCCGTAGCGTGTGCAGCGGTACCCGGCCTTCCCGGTACCACTCGGTGCGGCCCATCTCGGCCCCGCCGAGGCGGCCCGACGACTGGATGCGGATGCCCTTGGCCCCGGCCTTCATGGCGTTCTGCATGGCCCGCTTCATGGCCCGGCGGAAGGCCATACGGCCGGCCAGCTGGTCGGCGACACCCTGAGCGATCAGGGCGGCGTCGAGCTCGGGCTGCTTGATCTCCACGATGTTCAGCTTCACCTTGGGGTTACCGGTGAGCTTGGTCAGGCCGGTGCGGAGGCGGTCGGCCTCCGAGCCCTTGCGGCCGATCACGATGCCGGGGCGGGCGGTGTGGACGTCGATCTGCAGCTTGTCCCGCGTCCGCTCCACCTCGACGCGGCTGATGGCGGCGTTGGGGAGCTGGTTGATCAGGTAGTTGCGGATCTTGTGATCCTCGAGCAGGTAGTCCCGGTACTCCTGGCGGTCGGCGATCCAGCGCGACTTCCAGTCGGTGGTGACACCCAGGCGGTACCCGTAGGGATGAACTTTCTGACCCATCAGTTGGTCTCCTCGGGCTTGGTCTCGGCGGCATCCTCGGCCACCGTGTCCTCCACGGTGTCGGCCTGGTCGTCGGACACGACCTCGTCGGAGGGGGCCGGCGCGTCCGCCGCCGTGATCTCGACCTCATCGGCCTCGACGGTGTCGGCGACCTGGTCCGTTGGTACGTCTTCGACCTCGGACTCCTCGACCACCGGTTCGGCCGGGGTGTTGGCCCGGCTGCCGGCGACCCGGCGCCGGCGATCGGCTCGGGCATCGGGGGCGCCACCGGCCCGGGTGCCCCGGGTGGTGCTCCGCGCCTCGGCCCGGGCTCGCATGGCGTCGAGCTGCTCGTCGGTGTACCGGCTCACCACGATCGTGATGTGGCAGGTCTGCTTGCGGATCCGGCCGGCCCGTCCCCGGGCCCGGGGCCGGAACCGCTTGAGCGATGCGCCCTCGTCGGCGAAGCACGCCGACACATAGAGCTCTTCCGGCGGCACCTCGTCGTTGTGGCCGGCGTTGGCCACAGCCGAGCGGAGGGCCTTGTCGATCACCTTGGCCGCCAGCCGGTCGCTGAAGGCCAGGATCTGGGCCGCCTCACCCACGTGCTTGCCCCGGATCAGGTCGAGCACGACCCGGACCTTGGAGGCCGACATGCGGACGTAGCGGACCTGGCACTTGGTGCCGGGACGCTCGTTGGTCTTCAACCCCGTCATCAGCGCCGTCCCGATCGTTCCTGGCCGGCGTGGTACTTGAAGGTCCGGGTGGGCGAGAACTCGCCCAGCTTGTGACCCACCATCGACTCGGTGATGTAGACCGGCACGTGCTTGCGCCCGTCGTGGACGGCGATGGTGTGGCCGACCATGTCGGGGATGATGGTCGAGCGGCGGGACCAGGTCTTGATGACCCGCTTCTCGTTCCTGTCGTTGAGGTCGTCGACCTTCTTCAAGAGGTGGTCGTCGACGAATGGGCCCTTTTTGAGACTTCGCGGCATGACTACCTCCGACCGCCACGCTTCCGCCGACGGCGGATGATGAGAGCATCAGACTTCTTCTGGCGGGCCCGGGTACGGCCCTCGGGCTTGCCCCACGGCGACACCGGATGGCGTCCGCCTGAGGTCTTGCCCTCGCCACCGCCATGGGGGTGGTCCACCGGGTTCATGGCCACGCCCCGGGTCTGGGGACGCTTGCCCTTCCAGCGGGCCCGGCCCGCCTTGCCCACCTTGATCAGCTCGGCCTCGGACAAGCCGACCTCACCGATCGTGGCCCGGCAGTCGATCGACACCCGGCGCATCTCGGTTGAGGGGAGGCGCAGGGTGGCCATGACCCCCTCCTTGGCCACCAGCTGCACGCTGGTACCGGCCGACCGGGCCATCTTGGCCCCGCCACCCGGCTTCAGCTCCACGCCGTGCACCGTGGTACCGACGGGGATGAAGCGCAGCGGGAGGGCGTTGCCGATACGGATGTCGGCCGAGGGACCCGACGACACCTTGTCGCCCACCTTCAGATCACGGGGAGCGAGGATGTAGCGCTTCTCGCCGTCGTGATAGTGGAGCAGGGCGATCCGGCAGTTGCGGTTGGGGTCGTACTCGATAGAGGCCACCGTCGACAGCACGCCGTCCTTGTTGCGACGGAAGTCGACGATGCGGTAGCGGCGCTTGTGGCCGCCGCCACGATGGCGGGACGTGATCCGTCCATGGACGTTGCGGCCGCCCGACTTCGACTGCTTGAGCAGCAGAGACTTCTCCGGCTTCGAGGTGGTGATCTCGCTGAAGTCGGAGGTGGTCTGGAACCGTCGGCCGGCGCTGGTTGGCTTTCGCTTGCGGATGGGCATCGGAGCGGACCTCAGGTGGTGAACAGTTCGATCTCACCCTCGGAGAGGGTGACGATCGCCCGCTTGGTGGTGGACCGGGTGGACTTGGTGTTGGTCTTGCGGTTCCGGACACGCTTGCCCTTGCGGTTCAGCGTGTTGACCTTGGCCACTTTGACCCCGTCGAAGATGGCCTCGATCGCCAGGGCGATCTCGGGCTTGGAGGCCTTGGGGGCCACCACGAAGGTGTAGGTGTTGTTGGCTTCGTTCTGCTGGTAGGTCTTCTCGGAGACCACCGGCCGGATGATCACGTCGTGCGGGTCCTTCATCACTCCTCGCTCTCCGTGCTCTCGGCGGCGTCGGCGCCCGGCACCGCGTCCCGACTGAACACCACGTAGTCGCTGACCAGGATGTCGTAGGCGTTGAGCTGGTCCGCCGCCAGCACGTGCACCTGGGGCAGGTTGCGGAAGCTGCGGATGGTGGTCTCGTCGTTGCGGTCCACCACCACCAGCGTGCGCCCCTCCACCCCGAGGGCGGACAGGGCGGCCCTGGCCGCTTTGGTGCTCGGCCGGTCGAAGCCCCAGGCGTCGACCACAACCACCTTCTGCTCAGCGCACCGGTCGGACAGCGCCGATCGGGTGGCGAGCCTGATCATCTTCTTGTTCGTGCGCTGGGCGTAGCTGCGGGGCTTGGGCCCATGGGCGATACCGCCGCCCACCCAGATCGGTGAACGGGTGGAGCCGGCCCGGGCCCGGCCGGTGCCCTTCTGCTTCCAGGGCTTGGCCCCACCGCCGGAGACCTCGGAGCGGGTCTTGGTGGAGTGGGTGCCGGCCCGGCGGGCGGCCAGCTGAGCGGTGACCACCTGGTGGAGCACGGCCATGTTGGGCTCGATGCCGAAGGTGGCGTCGTCGAGGTCGATCGACCCGGCCTCGGCGCCGGCCTTGGTCTTGACGGAGATCGTGGGCATCAGGCGCCGACCGCCTTCTTGATCGCGTTGCGGATGATGACCGTGCCGCCCTTGGAGCCCGGAACCGAGCCCTTGACCAGCACGACGTTCTTCTCGGCGTCGGCCCGGACCACGGTCAGGTTCTGGGTGGTGACCTTGTCGGAGCCCATGCGGCCGGCCATCTTGACGCCCTTGAACACCCGGGCCGGCGTAGCGCACTGGCCGATGGAGCCGGGGGCCCGGTGCACCAGGTGGGCGCCGTGGGTGGCCCGCTGGCCCTGGAAGTTGTGGCGCTTCATCACACCGGCGAAGCCCTTGCCCTTCGAAGTGCCGACGGCGTCGATCGACTCGCCGGCCTCGAAGATGTCGGCCCCGAGCTCCTGGCCAACCGAGTAGCCGGACACGTCGTCGAGGCGGAGCTCCACCAGCTCGGTGCCGGGGGCGACGCCGGCCCGGGCGAAATGACCGGCCTCGGGCTTGGACAGCTTGCGGGCGTCCTTCGTGCCGAGCGTGACCTGGATGGCCGAATAGCCGTCGGTCTGCGGGGTCTTCACCTGGACGACGCGGCAGGGTGTCACCTCCACCACGGTGACCGGCACCATCCGATTGTCTTTGTCCCAGACCTGGGTCATGCCGACCTTACGGCCGACGATCGCCTTGTGAGCCATGCGTGTCTCTTTCCCGTCAGAGGGCGTGCCGCCGGGCCCGGAGACCGGACGGAGCGCCGTTCACGTGAACACCCAGCGCCAGCCGGTGAGGGCAGCGCGCCAGGCTCTTGTGATGAGGTGGGCCGTACGGTTCCTTCAGCTGGGAGGCTGAGGCCTTCACGGACCGGAGCGAAACGTTCACCGAACCCAGGGCCGACAGCCGTACGAGCGGCAGTCAGCAGGAGGTTCCGGCGGACCGGACAATCCTACTGTGGGCCTTTGCCTGTTCCACCCCTGAAGCCGAGATCAGGCCTCGGCCGATCCGGAGCCGTCGGCGGCGGCCCCGGTCGCTTCCAGGTAGGCCCGGCCCCGGGGCGACACCAGGTAGCCCACCCGGAGGCTGATCGTGAGGCCCAGGTTCTTCAGCTTGCGCACGTCGAGCTTGAACGGGGCGGTCTCCCGGCCAACCGAGGCGGCCAGGTCGGGGGCCCGCACCCCCTCGTTGGCGGCGATCAGGCGGAGTGTGGGCCGGGTCCAGGGACCGATGGCCGACGCCCGGTCGAGCCGGTCGAGCCGGGTGTCGATGGCGGCCACGTCGTCCGGGGTCAGGCCGGCGCGCTGCGCCAGCTCGTCGCGGGGGTCGGGCTCGTCGAGCCGGCGGAACTCCACCCGGTAGACGCTTCGCCCCTCCTCGACCGACCTGGCGTCGAGGGAGGCCCGCACCTCGTGGGCGGACGTGTGGCCGGCCCGGACGGCGTCGGCCCCGGTGATGGCGGCGGGATCCACCACGCCCACCGACAGCACCTCGATGCGCCCCCCGCCCGTGCGGTAGGGGCGCCCGGCCACCACGGTGGGCGACCGCCAACGACGGAAGGCCACGGTCACCGATCCGTCGGCGATCCCGGCCCAGTACGGCTTGGTGAAGCGCACGGGTGGGAGGCTAGCCCTCTGCCACCGACCCGGTCGCCACCCGTTGCCACCCGTCGGAGGCCACCCAGGCGGGTCGAGTGCTCAGAACGAGTTGTTCACGAAGACCTGGGTGGAGGCGTTGGCGATCTGCACCGACGTGCTGCACCCGGTGGAGCTGAAGCCGAACTTCTCCCCGAACTCGTCGTAGCCGGCGTGGTTGCCGCGCATGTCGATCGTGATCTTCTCGGCGTAGGTCTTGACCTCGATCGGGTCCGAACGCAGGGCACCGGCCGGCACCCGCACGTCCACCCAGGGCGACTGCTGCACGACCCCGCCCGACAGGATCGAGTAGTCCCAGGTGGCGTCGGCCGGGCCCACCATCGGATGGTCGCTCGACAGGATCCCGAGCAGGCCGTTGGCCGGCACCAGGACCCGGTTGTAGACCGTGCCTACCTGCACCGGCGGCAGCAGCGGGGCGATGAGCCACGTGGTGTAGTAGCCGCCCCACATGATGTCCTGGTTGTCGACCCCGGCCGGGCTGCCGACCCAGGCGGCCGAGCCCGGCTCGACGTTGACACGCACGATCCGGTCGGCGTTGGCCGCCGCGTCGAACGACAGGCGGTAGGAGTTGGTCGTCCCCTCGGACACCGCCGTCGGCCCCTCCAGGGCGAGGCAGCGCGGAGAGCCGGCGGCGGCCGTCGTGGTGACCGGTGCCGGCCCCGAGGTCGGGGCCGGGGCGGCGGCGGGAACCCCGGGAAGGGTGGTTGCCGGGCCGGGAACGGTGGATCCGGGCCCGGTACCGCCGCCGTCCGAGCCGACCGGGGTGGTGCCGGCCGGCCCGCCGGTCGGTCCCCCGACCGGTCCTGGCGAGCGGGCCGCTTCGGCCCCGATCCCGGGCACGGCCCCCACCGGGCCGCCGACGAGCGGCGCATCGCCCCCACCGTGATCGACGGCCACCGTGGTGGTGCTGCCGTTGGCCCGCAGGTCGGTGTCGCCCGACTGGTCCTTGCGGTCGGTGGAGGTGGCGTCGCCGCCTTCGCGGTTGCCGCCGTCGGTGCCATTGCCGTCGGTGCCGTTGTCGTCGACCAGGCCGCCGTTGGTGTCGACGGGCTGAAGGTCGGTGCTCACCCGCTCGCGGAACACCAGCAGGCCGAGCAGGACGATGATCACCACCGCCGCCGCCCCGGCGGCCAGACGCAACGACCGGAGGCCCCGGCTCTGCAGAGCCTTCACCGACCGGACCGGCTTGCCCACCCGCACCGCCGTCTCCTCCAGCGACAGCCCGTGCAGGAACCGGCTCGAGATCACCGCCCGCTGAGCCGGGGTGAGGCGGTCGAGCAGGCCCGACAGTGACATTCGGCGGACCACGTCGCCCTCGAACTCCACCGTGGGCGCGGTGGAGTCGGCCATGGTGTCGATGGGCACGGTCACGGGGGTGGAGCGGCGAGCCTCGTCGGCCAGACGGTTGCGGAGCGACCGGTAGACGTAGGCCCGGAACTCCCGCTCCGACGGGAAATCGAGCTCGGGCAGGCGGCGTAGGACGTTGGCCAGCACCTCGTTCACGATGTATTCGGGATCACATTGCGATCTCTTGGTCACGAAAGCCAGAAAATCAGGTGCAGTTTCTTGCACCAATTCTGAGATCGCCTGCTCGTCGCCGAGTGCCGATTCCCGGATCAGCTCAACCGTCGTGCGGCCGCGCACCATCGCCATGAGATGTACCGCCCCACGCGGTTTGTTTGAAGTAGAAAATCGGACTCGCCGCCGGCAGTAGCCATCGACAAGATTGGCCAAGGCCAGATTACGAACTCCCTGGCGCCGAGTCCACGGGCAGACGCCGTCGAACCGATGGGTAAATCTGCTCCCCCCGTATCTTCGCCCCGGCGGCAACCGTTGTCCCCAGTAGGCGACGGGCCAGTTCCGCGCCTCGGCGTATCGCAACGGCGGCTTTCGTCGCGCCGTCTTCCTGCGATACCGGTGAAATGGCAGCCGCGATAGGTCCAGCAATTAACCCCATATTTGACGCGCCCCGGCAAGGAAGGCCGTACGAATGACGACATCCGAGTTGGCCGCTGCAGGCGCCACCTCCACGCTCGACGCTCCGGACCCGGGCCCCGAATCGGCGCCGACCCCGGAGTCGCACTACGACGTGATCGTCATCGGCTCGGGCATGGGTGGGCTGACGACGGCCAGCATCCTGGCCCAGGTGGGCAACAAGCGGGTGCTGGTGCTCGAGGCCCACTTCAAGCTGGGCGGGTTCCTCCACTCGTTCCAGCGCCACGGCTACCTGTGGGACCCGGGCGTCCACTACATCGGCGAGATGCAGGAGGGCACCCTCACCCGCCAGTGCATGGACCTGGTCACCGGGGGAAGGGTGCAGTGGAACAAGCTCGACGACCGGTTCGAGCGCTTCGTGTTCCCCGATGGCACCTTCGACGTGCCGTCGGACCCCAAACGCTACAAAGCGACGCTGAAGGAGCTGTTCCCGTCCGAGGCGGGGGCCGTTGACCGCTGGTTCAAGGACCTCAAGTCGGCCCAGAGCTGGTCGTTCCGCTGGTTCTACGGCAAGGAGTTCCCCGAGCCGGTGTCGTCGATGCTGGCCGCCGGCCGCAAGTTGGCGATGACCCGGACCGCGGCCCAGCTCGACCGACGGTTCCAGGACCCGCTGCTCAAGGCGATCCTGGCCGGCCAGTGGCCCGACTACGGCACCCCGCCGGGCGCCAGCGCCTTCGGCGTGCACGCCATCGTGGCCAGCGACTTCCAGAACGGCGGTTGGTACCCGGAGGGCGGCTCGCACCAGATCGTGGCCGGCGCCGTGGCCCAGATCGAGGAACACGGCGGCCGGTGCCTGGCCCGCCACCCGGTGGAGAAGATCATCACCCGGGGGAACCGGGCGGTGGGTGTTGTGGTCGACCGCCGGGGTGAGCGTCGGGAGTTCTACGCCCCCCGCATCGTGTCCGACGCCGGCGTCGACGTCACCTTCGGCCTCCTCGACCCCGAGCTGGGCCAGCGGGAGCGGGCCCGGCTGAAGGAGACCGGGCCCGGTACGTCGGCTGCCGTGCTGTTCATGGGCCTCAACGACGACCCCTCCCGCCACGGCTTCGAGAACTGCAACTACTGGCTGTACGACGGGCTTGACCACGACCGCAAGGCCGACGCCTCCCGCTTCCCGCCCGAGATCAACGGCGGCTACCTGTCGTTCGGCTCCCTGCGCAACCCCACGCAGGCCGCCCACACGGCCCAGATCGTGACCTTCGCCGACGAATCGACCTGGCAGCACCTGGGCGGGCCGACCTGGAAGAAGCGGGGCCAGGACTACGAGCTGGCCAAGGCCCGCTACACCGAGGCCCTGCTCGACTTCGTGGAGGCACGGGTGCCCGGCCTGCGGGACCTGATCGACTACCACGAGCTGGCCACGCCGTTGACGTTCAAGTCGATGAGCAACCACGCGGGGGGTCAGGTGTACGGCCGGCCCTGCACGCCCGACCGGCTGGCCCGCAACCAGTTCTCGATCGGCACCTCCGTGCGGCGCCTCTACCTCACCGGTACCGATCTCGTGGTGCCCGGCGTCAACTCGGCCATGATGATCGGCGTGATGACGGCCGGCAAGCTGCTGGCCTTCGGCACCCCCCGGGTGATGCACCGGGCCTTCACGCCGAAGAAGAAGAAGAAAACGGCGACGGCGACGGGCGGGGTGGACCGATGATCCACCTGGCGGTGCAGGGCCTGGCCCGCCGACGGGGCCGGACCGCGGCCGCCATCGTGGGCATCGCCCTGGCCGTGGCCCTGGCCTACGTGATGGCCGGCGTGACGTCCGGTTTCGATCAGGAGGTCGACCGCACGCTCGACGCTCTCGGATCCGATCTGAGCACACCCGAGGGAGCCTCCGGCCTGCTC
This sequence comes from uncultured Actinomycetes bacterium, assembly GCA_902826025.1. Taxonomy (GTDB): domain Bacteria; phylum Actinomycetota; class Acidimicrobiia; order Acidimicrobiales; family SZUA-35; genus CADEDH01. The sequence continues at coordinate 6,878 of CADEDH010000076.1, read as the reverse complement.
ACCGGGGGCATGGTGGACCAGACGGCCGGGCCCGAGGGCGGCCAGCCCCTGCTGTTCTCCCGGGACATCGCCCCCGGGGGCGAGCTCGACCTGAACCTGTTCGGGCTCGACCGCCCGGCGGTGGACGTGGTGGCGGGCAAGAACGACCCGGGGCCGGGTGAGATCGTGATCGACGAGAGCGCCGGGGTGGGCCTGGGCGACACGGTGGAGCTCAAAGGCACCCCGCTCGAGGTGGTGGGCGTGACGTCCGGGGTCCGCCTCTACGCCGGCGGCCCGGTGGCCTTCACCTCGGTGCAGGACATGCAGGACATCTACTACGGCGGTCAACGGGGAGCCATGGCCTTCGTTGGTGGCGAGGCCAGCGACACACCGGGCCTCAAGCCCATCTCGCGCACCACGGCCCGGGCCGACCTGATCCGCCCCGTCCAGGGCGCCGTCGTGTCGCTCACCCTCATCCGGACGCTGCTGTGGATCATGGTGGGCGGCATCGTGCTGTCGACCGGCCGCATGGCCATACTCGACCGGCGCCAGGAGCTGGCCGCCCTGCGGTGCCTGGGCGCCACTGGCCGGGCGCTGGGCGTCACCCTCGCCTTCGAGGGCGGCCTGATCAGCCTGATCGGTGCCGTGTGGGGGGTCAACCTGGGCATGGCGCTGGCTCCGCTTTTCCCGTTGGAGGTCGTGCGGTCGATCCCGACGACGGCGTCGATCCTGGGCCTCAGCGTCGCGGTCTCACTGGTGGCCGGCGTTCTGGCCGGCTGGCAGGTCACCCGTCTCCCGCCGGCCGCCGCCTTCCGGGGGGCCCGATGAGCGCGCCGGCCGGAGCGATATGGGCCGGAGCGATATGGGTGGTATCGAGCGGGGAGCGGCGGCGGTGAAGCTACGGGTCAGACGAAGGAGCGGAAGCGGCCCCGACGACCGGCCGTCGGGCGAGGAGCCGAAGAACGACGGCAAGCAGGAGGCCGAGCCGGTCGACGGCACGCCGTCGGAGGGGACGACGCTGCCCGAGGCCGTCTCCCACGACGACCAGTCGCCCGCCGCCGCCAGCAGCCGGAGCGTGCTCGGCCGGGGGGCCGAGGTGCCCCCGGTTCGGGTCACCGGACTCGGAGTGCAGATCAAGGACGGCGACAGCCGGAAGTGGATCGTCCGCAACCTGTCGTTCAGTGCCCGGGCCGGCGAGGTGGTGGGCCTGGCCGGCCCGTCGGGCAGCGGCAAGACGACCGTGCTCATGTGTCTGGCCGGTGTGGCCCACCACGCCGAGGGCGAGGTGCACGTGGCGGGCAAGGGCCGATTGCCGGGCCAGCTGTCGCCCCCCTCCGAGCTGCGGAAGGTGGGCATCGTGTTCCAGGACTACCACCTGGTGCAGGCGCTCAACGCCCTCGACAACGTCTCACTCCCGCTCCGCCTCGACGGCACCCGGTGGAAGCGGGCCGCCCCCGAGGCCATCCACCTGTTGGCCTGGTTCGGTCTGAGCCGGTCTGTGTTCAAGTACCCGTCGCAGCTCAGCGGCGGCGAGCAGCAGCGGGTGGCCATCGCCCGGGCCATGGTCCGCCAGCCGGCGGTGCTTCTGGCCGACGAGCCGACGGCTCATCTCGACGCCGCCTCCACCCGTCTGGTGGCCGAGAGCCTCCATGAGCTGGCCCTCTACGGCACCTGCGTGATCGTGTCGTCCCACGATCCCCGTCTCCTCTCCCGTTTCGAGCACGTGGTCGACCTGGGCCGTCGCTGACGCCCGCCCAACCCACTCGGCAGGTCGGGGCGTCCCCGACCGGCCGGCCGATCGCCACCTCGCCCTGCTGCGGTCGGCCGGTGCCGGCCCCACGTCCACGCCTGCGACGTGGGGCCGGCAGCCGAATCCCGTGCCCGCCGGGGAGGGCCGGAAATCTCCTCTCGCTTCGGCCTCCGGTCGTCGTATGCTCCCCGCCTGGAGGGAGAGACATCATGTACAGAACACACCCGCGGGTGACCCGGCTCCTCGGCCTGGCCTTCCTGCTGTTGCCGCTGGCGGCCTGCGACGACGCAACCACCGCCACCGGCTCGGCCGACGTCACCGCCGGCGGTACCGCCGGCCCCGGAGCCGCCGGCCAGGCCAACCCGGCGGCCGCCGGCAGCGGCTCGTCGACCACGGCCGGCGCCTCGGCCGCCACCACCCCGGCCAGCGCGGCGGGCGGCGGCTCCGGTGGCACCGGCTCGGCCGAGATCCCCGACACCGTCAGCATGGGCGACCTGCCGGCCCCCACCGTCAGCGCCACCCCCACCGACCTCGACACCGCCCCCGCCGTGTTCGACAAGGCCAACAACGGCAACATCGAGCAGAAGGGGGCGGCCGACCGCTGGACGTTCACCGCCACCGCCGGCCAACTGCTCACGGTCGAGATGGTGAGCATCGACCACGAATGCGTGCAGGACCTCTACCTGGTCATGGAAGACCCCTCGGGCACACGGGGCGAGGTGGCGTGGGTGGGCAACTACGGCTGCCAGACCTACGGCCCGTTCGTCATCGAGCAGGCCGGCGAGTACTCCCTCGAGCTGATCGGGGGCGACGGCTCGGTGCTCACCGACACCACCGGCGGCTACAACTTCGTGCCCCACTGGCTGGGGCCGTTCCCCGAGAAGCCGGCCACCCCGGGCACCGAGATCTCGGGCGACATCACCGAGACGCTGGGGCGGCAGCGATGGACCTTCGAGGCCGAGGCCGGCCAGGAGGTCACGGTGAAGGTGGGCGACATCGACCACGAGTGCTCCCAGGACCTCTACCTCGTGCTGGAGGACCCGGTGGGCAAGCGGTCGGAAACTCCGGAGTGGATCGGCAACTACGGCTGCAACACCGAGTACGGGCCCTACCGGATCGAGCGGGCCGGGACCCAGGTGCTCGAGCTCAAGGCCGGCAACGGCGGGGTGATCGCGAACACCACCGGCAGGTACTCGCTGAGTTTCACCGTGTCATGAGTTTCACC
>CADEDH010000076.1:0-3824 GCA_902826025.1 uncultured Actinomycetes bacterium | reverse complement strand
TGAGTTTCACCGTGTCATGAGTTTCACCCCTCCCGGGTGAGCTCCGTCCGGGGCACACTGGACCCGATGACCGTGGATGCCATCGTGGTCGGGTCGGGCCCCAACGGGCTGGCCGCCGCCATCACCCTGGCCCGGGCCGGTCGCTCGGTCCGGGTGCTGGAGGCCGGCCCGGAGCCGGGCGGCGGCACCCGGACGGCCGAGCTGACCGAACCCGGATACCGCCACGACGTGTGCTCGGCCATCCACCCCCTGGTCGCCGCCTCTCCCTTCTTCGCCTCACTCGACCTGGCCGCCCGGGGCCTGGAGCTGATCCACCCCCCGGTGGCTCTGGCCCACCCGCTCGACGGCGGCCGGGCGGGAGCGGTGCGCCGGTCGTTGAGCGAGACGGCGGCCGCTCTCGGCCCCGACGGCACCCGATGGCACCAGCTCGTCGGGTGGCCGGCCCGCCACTGGGACCGCTGGGCCCCGGCGGCGCTGGGCCCCATCCTGCACTTACCACGACACCCGCTGGCCCTCGCCCGCTTCGGGCTGCCCGGGCTGGTGCCGGCCACGGTCACGGCCCGGGCCTTCACCGGCCCTGAGGGGGCGGCCCTGCTGGCCGGCGCCGCCGCCCACTCCTTCCTCCCCCTCAGCCACCCGCTCACCACCGCTTTGGGGGTGACACTGGCTGCCGCCGCCCATCACGCCGGCTGGCCCGTGGTGGCCGGCGGCTCCCAGCGCCTGGCCGAGGCCATGGTGGCCGAGCTGGAGGGCCTCGGCGGCGAGATCCGGTGCGGCGAGGCGGTGCGGACCATGGGCCAGGTGGCCGATGCCCGGGCCGTCCTGTTCGACCTGTCACCACCCCAGGTGGCGCAGATCGCGGCCGGTGACCTGTCGGACCGGGAACGGGGCCGGTACCGGCGCTTCCGCCCCGGACCCGCCGTGTTCAAGGTCGACTACCTGATCAGCGAGCCCGTCCCGTGGACCGCTCCGGTGTGCACGGCCGCCGGCACCGTCCATGTGGGCGGCACCTGGCGTGAGGTGGCCCACAGCGAGGCCGAGGTCACCGCCGGGCGCCATCCCCAGCGGCCCTTCGTGCTGGTGGCCCAGCAGAGCCTGTTCGACCCGGCCCGCCGCCCCCCGGGGGCCGCCCATCACACCCTGTGGGCCTACTGCCACGTGCCCAACGGGTCCCCGGTGGACATGACGGCGGCGATCGAGGCCCAGATCGAGCGATTCGCCCCCGGCTTCCGGGACACGATCGTGGCCCGTCACACCGCCGGCCCGGCCTGGTTCGAGCTGTACAACGAGAACTACGTCGGAGGCGACATCGGAGGCGGTTCACCGGCCGGCGCCCGCCTGCTGGCCCGTCCCGGGTGGCGGCTGCACCCCTACCGGACCTCGAACCCCCGACTGTTCCTGTGCTCGGCGTCCACTCCCCCGGGCGCCGGGGTGCACGGCATGTGCGGCCACCACGCCGCCCTCGACGCCCTGGCCACTGTCCTGTCCTGACTACTCGACGAGCTGAATCTCCCGGGAGGCGCCGATGCGGGTCGAGCCGGGCCGGTCGAGCTGGAGGCGGATCAGGTACCGACCGGGCGACGACGCCGTCACCCGATACTGATCGCCCTGCGACTGGCGGCCACCGGGGTCTATCCACACCGGGTTCTGGCCCCCGCTGTAGCTGTAGCTGTAGGTGGCGGTCTCGTTCACCTTGACCGTGGGCGGGCCCTCGATCACGGGCCCGTCGGGGTCGGCCACCACCTGGATGGTGCGGGTGGTGGCGGCCGAGCGACCGCCGGCCGTGAGCCCCACCACCCCGATCGTGATCGTGCCCGGGATGACGGCGTTGACCTGCAGGTTCGTCACCGACTGGTTCTGGCCGTTGGGGTCGGTCCACTCATAGCCGGTGGCCCCGGCCAGGGTGGCGTAATAGGTGGCCGACCGACCGGCCATGATCGTGGCCGGACCGTCGATGGTCGGGCCGTCGGACTGCAACAGGTACCAGCCCCCGGCGGCGGCCCCTCCGGCCGCCACCACCAGGCCCCCCAGGAACCATCGGCGGCTCCGACGGACCGGTGCCCCTGGGCCAGGCCCCAGCCCGGAGACCATCGACGTCCCCGGGCCCGACGCCCCCGACCCGCCCCCGATGTAGGCCGACCCGGTGGAGGGCGGTGACCCGGTGTAGGGCCCCCCGATAGAGGGAGGCCAGCTCGTCGATGGCGGTGACCCGGTGTACGGCCCCCCGGTGGAGGAGATGGGGTTCTGGTTGCCGGCGCCGCCCAGATGGGTGGGCCGGTGGACGGTGTCGTCGAGGTCGGGCGACGGGTACCTGGTGTCGGCCGACCGGGCGAGCGGAATCAGCGTGGTGGGATGGGTTGACGGGTCGGCGGGGGCCGAGACCGCCGGCCGGCGGGCCGGGGGCGCCGGCGGCACCGGCGGGGCAGCCACCACCGGAGCCGGAGTCGGCGTGGCCTCGTAGGGGGCCAGGGCGGCGGTGAAGGTGGCCAGCCAGTGGTCGATGGAGTCGTGGCGGTTCTCGGGCTCGTAGCTCATGCCTTCCCGGAAGAAGGCGCCGAGCGAACCCGCCATCCACCACTCCCCGGCGGGAAAGGGCACGATGCGGTGCTCGAGGTCGAAGCCGGGCGGCCGGCGACCGGCCAGCACCCGGTACAGCACACCGGTGGCGGCGAACAGGTCGGTGCGCCGGCTGGGTACACCGGCCAGCGCCATCTGCTCGGGAGCGGCGTACCCGCCGGAGCCGGCGGCGATGGTGAGCCCGGTGGTGTGGAGCTCGATGTCCTTGGCCAGGCCGAAGTCACCCATGACCAGGCGCTCGTTGGGGTCGAGGACAGCGGGCCGGGGCCCCGTCGGCAAGCCGGCGGCGGCCAGACGGGGTCCGGCGATCAGGAGGTTGCTCGGCTTGATGTCACGGTGGATCAGTCCGTGGGAGTGGATCACGGTGATGCAGGTGGCCATCCCCCGGGCCACGGCCATGGCGTCGGCCGGGGTGATGGCGATGCCCTCGTCGAGGCGGCTCTCCAGGGTGCCCCGGTCGGCCAGGGCCATTACGAAATAGGGCTGGCCCGACGGCAGCTCGCCGATGTCGTGGACGGTGACGACCCGGTCGGAATCGATCCGCCGCAGGATCTGGGCCTCGCGGATGAACCGGTCGCGGATCTCGGGGGTGCCGGCCCAGTTGTCGGCCAGCACCTTGACCGCCACCTCGCTGTCGAGCACCGGGTCGCGCGCCCGGTAGACGGTGGCGAACCCGCCGGACCCGATCCGTGACAGGACCTCGTATCGACCGATCGTGTCCACGCCACCAGAAGGATAGCGGGCCCCCGAACTCCCTGGTCGGAGGCAGCCCCACCCTCCGCCCCGGTACGCGACGAGCCCCCACCGCTACCGATGGGGGCTCGATCGTCAGATTCCTGGGTGGCTGGAGATCAGACTTCCTGGATCTTCAGCTCGATGTCGACGCCGGCCGGCAGCTCGAGCCGCTGGAGGGAGTCGACGGTCTTGGGGTTGGGTTCGAGGATGTCGATCAGGCGCTTGTGAACCCGCATCTCGAAGTGCTCCCGGCTGTCCTTGTCCTTGTGGGGCGACCGGATCACACAGAAGCGGTGCTTCTCCGTGGGCAACGGGATCGGCCCCCGGAACTCGGCGTTGGTACGGGCCACGGTCTCGACGATCTTCTTCGTCGACTGGTCGATGATCTCGTGATCGTAGGCCTTGAGCCTGATCCGGATCTTCTGCTTGCCTGCCATCTCTCGAATCCCCGATCGGTTACTTGATGATCTTGGTGACGCGGCCGGCGCCTACCGTCCGGCCACCCTCACGAA
>CADEDH010000075.1 GCA_902826025.1 uncultured Actinomycetes bacterium | reverse complement strand
TCTGGGACCACACCTCTTCGTCCTCACCCGCTCCCAGGCCCTTCGACCAACCCGCTAGGAGGCCCATCACCGGCCACCCCCACTCAGGCGGAGCAGGCCATGGAACAGGCGCCGCTCCCGGGCCCGAACGAGGCCCTCAACGTTGGCAACCACGTGGGCCGGGGCACCCTCCCGCCATTCAGACAACAGCAGCGCCGCCTGCGAGGCCGTGAGGCGGGGTTCGTCGGAATGATCACGCCGCCGCATCACAAGCCACCTCCTGCACCCGGTCAGCTCGCACCACCGGCCGCATCCGCCCACTCACCTCTCGCAGCTCCACCCGCAGGCCGGCGAAGACCACCAACCCGCCAACCGTGGGCGTGGCGCACCGGGAGGGGAGGAAGACCCGCATCGGCAGCGGCGTGGTGTCGCCGGGGCCGTGGACCAGGACCCTCACGGCCAAGCGGTCCTTCACCCGGCCCGTCTCTGTCACCTGCATCGTGGCCCCGGCCCTGCGGATCGGGATCACCGTGTCATTCATCGTCGACCTCTTCGACACTTCCTCGTCTCCATCACTCGGTTGGCGGGACCCTTGTGTCCCGTCGTGGGCCTGCCGGACTCGAACCGGGACGCGCACCGTCACACCCACGGCCCGCTGAAGCCGTCGTGTCAGACCCTCTTCAACTGCTCACCCGGCCCGGCGGGGGGTGGTGGGAGCCCGGGAAGGGGCGGTGCAGCCAACCAGCTGTGTGCATCGTCCAATGACGTGACAAGCGGTGACGCTCCACCCCCACCCGAACCCCCACCACCCACACCAGTGGGCCGGGGGTGGCCGCTATGCGGCGGCAGCCTTGCTGTTCTGCGGTGCCGGCGGCGGTGCCGTGACCGTCGAGCTGGCACGGGCGGACGGGGCGACCGCTTCACCGATGGTGTCGGCGTTGAACAGCCACCCGCCCCGGGCCCCAGCGGTGTGGAACCCGACCCGCAGGCCGCCGAACACGGCGCGCTTACCCTCCACGTCCGGCTGCACCGGGTGGGGGACCTTGATGTAGATCGTGTCGAGCTTGTCGGCCGGGTTGGCCTTGAACCCCACAGCGATCTCCCAGATCGGAAACCCGGTGTCCTCATCCCGGCGCTGTTCACCAGAATCGATCTTCCGGTCCCGATCCGTCGGGAACTTCGGGTCCTGCACCTTCACGAACACCGGACGAATGTCCGACACCGTCCGCAGGCCGGCCTGCCACTGCGCATCCACAGAAATCTCACGAATAGGCATGACGTAACTAGTCTCCTCGTCAAACGTTGATGGTTGGGTTGATGGGATGGGACAGCCCGACCCCGACGAGAAGCCCCCAGCTACGCTGGCGGTTGCTGTTCTGCTCATCGAGTCGGACACCACGCCCTGGTCGGAGCGGCAACTCCGGCCGGGGCACACCTTCACTTGCGTACGGGTCATGAGGCCTCGGCCAGACCCTCGACGAACGCCAGCAGCGCCGCCCGGGGAATCAACCGGCGGGACCCGATCCGCACCGAGCTGAGCTTCCCGTCATTCATCAGGTAGTACACATTCGTACGACCGATCCCCAGCAGGGCCGCCGCGTCGGCCACCGGATACAGCAGGGCCGCTTCGCCCGGCTCCCCGTGGGGCGGTCCAAGCCCCCGACCGCCGTTACTGGTTCCCGCCTCCTGCGCCCTCATCACTCCTCCTCGTCTACCCCCCCTAAACACTACCGCCGTTCGGATCGGTGTTTAGGGGGACTAGACGTAGCATAACTACCCTCTTCCCATCTCTGTCAAGGGGGACTAAACTTTTTTCTGTGACCTCCGCCGACCAGAGCGACCCGCTGGCCGAGCTGAGGGCAGAGCGGGATCCGCTGCGTAGGGCGCTCCGGGCGACCCAGCTGTTCACGCGGTGGCAGCAGGAGGGGGTCGAGCTGGCTCGTATCCGGCGGGCGGCGATCGAGGAGGCCGTGGCCGGCGGGATGAGCTGGGCCGAGGTTGCCCGTCAGACCGGCGTGTCCCGAGGTCGGGTCAGCCAGATCAAGAAGGATGCGCCAGTGGCCGAGCGAGAGTTTTTCGGAGTGGGCCCGATCCGCCTAGCCGTGCCTTTGAGACAGCTCCCTGGGCGTGCGCTGCCGGTGATCGCCCAAGAAGACATCAGGGCGCGAGACCAGCTGACCGAGGCGCTCCAGGCGTTGTCGTTTGCGGTCGAGCCAGGGGAGATCTCGGCCGGGCAGGACTGGCGACCCGTCGAGGCCGACCTCATCGCCATCTGCGGGCCCAAGTCCTCACCGACGATCGAGCGCCTCCTCGCCAACGATCCCGCCATCGAGTTCGCCGCCGATGATGCAGGGCGGTGGCGCATCACCGAACGAGCGACCGGGACCGTGCACGGCTCGCCCATGGACGAGGACCCCGAGGCCCTGGCCGACGTCGCCTATCTCGGGCGCCTGCCCTTCGACGAGCATCGGTCCCTGCTGCTCATCGCCGGTGTGCACGCCATGGGGTCACTCGGAGCTGTCGACTACCTCGTCACCCACCTGCCAGAACTGCACCGTCAGACCGGTACGGGGCACTTTTCCATGGCCATCGCGTGCCAGTTCACCCCCGACGCCACCATCACCAGCTCGGACGTAGCATGCGGTCCACTCCTCCACTGACCATCGAGATTGCCCAACTGCCAGGGGGCAACGGGCCGAGCGAGGACCGGATCTTCGTCACTCCCAACGCGGTGATCGTGCTCGACGGCGCCACCCAGGTGCACAAGCTAGAACGAGATGGCGGCTGGATCGCTCACCAGCTCGGACAACGTCTCGCCGACGGCCTCACCCGAGCGCCTGACGTTCCGCTTGTCGACCTGCTCGAAGACTCAATGATTGATCTCGTGGCGGAGTACCAGCTCCGGCCGGGCGAGAGCCCCTCCACCACGGTCAACATCGTGCGGTGCACCGAAGGCACGGTCGACGTGCTCGTTCTGTGCGACAGCCCAGTTGCTCTCTTGGGTACAGACGATCAGCTGGAGGTCGTCCGTGACGATCGCTTGCGAGACCTACTCCGGACGATCAAGCGTCCACCAGGTCGCCGGGATATGACCGATCCCGCCTGGCGGGCCGCAGTCGATCAGTTGGAAGCTCAACGAAACGTGCCAGGAGGCTTCTGGGCCGCCTCTGCAAGTCCTCAGGCTGCCAGACAAGCACGGCTCGTGAGCCGCCCCATCGATCGAATCGCCGCGACGCTCTCGATGACCGACGGTGTGGCAGTTGGTATGGATGAGTACCGCGCGCCGACATCGTGGCGTGATGCGGTATCCCTCGCATTGAGTCACGGGCCAGAAGCTCTTCTGGGGGCCGTGCATGCCACAGAGCTTCAAGATCAGGATTGCATCAGGTGGCCACGAACCAAGATCCACGACGACAAGGCGTTAGCACTTCTGCGACTGGGCTAGCCCAAGGGGCGTCATGTTGAAGCAGTTGACAATATGTCGATGCGTGCCAGTCCTTGCTCCTGAATGCGAATGAGCATTTCGTCTCATCCGATGGAGCAAATCCCCTGACTAGGTTGCGATATTCAACCTGGGCGACTCTGAAGGTGAACGCTTGATGCGCTATACCCGCACGACAATTGCAGGGTCGGCCGGTTTGGCAGCTGGCCTGGCCTTCTCGCTAGCGCTAGTTCAATCGAGCGTCGCTCCTCATCCGTCACTCGCACAGAGCGAATCCGTGACGACGACTACGGCTGCTCCGACTACAACAATGACTGTCCGCGGCACCACATTGTCGGGCTCGACCGAAGCGACTACCTCTCCTCCACCGAGCACGACGTCGACAATTGAGGTCGCCGAACCCACGACAACCTCGACCGCCGCAGTACTCGGCCCCACTACATCATCGCCACCTCCGTCCATCACACTCGGCGACGCGCTCCTGGCATATGTCCGTGGGCCAGCCGTAACGGCGAGGCATTCAGACGTGTTGCGACTGTACTGGGCGTTCTTTGATCGTGGACCCGACCTGGGAGGGGCGGAGTACTGGATTGCTCAGTCCAATAGTTGCGCGTCTCTGAGTGACATTGCGTACTCATTCCAGATGTCTGAAGAGTTCAAGCTCAGGTACGGATCCCTAACGGGGCGGAGCTATTTGGAACTTGTCTACAACAACGTTCTAGACAGGCAACCGGACCAGTCGGGGGCCGACTATTGGTCGAGTGAGCTTTCCCGAGGTATGGACCGTTCTCGCCTCATGCTCAATTTCGCCCAGTCGGCCGAGTTTCGAGCCGCTCATGTATTGCCGGGTGACAGTAGGTCAGACGTGCCGTGCGTAGCACCACCTCCTCCCCCGACCGCCACGACAACTCAACCAGCTGCTGGGGTGACGGGGAAAACGGCCAAAGCGAAGAAGTCGAGCGGGCCCTTCAAGAACTGCAAGGCCGCTCGGGCTGCAGGGCGGTCAAGGATCCCGATTGGTGATCCAGCATATGCTCCGCGCCTGGATCGAGACGGTGACGGAATTGCATGTGAGTAGCCGTCACCTCTTCTAATGGTCGTGACTCGCAACCTGCAGGGCCCCGAAGTAGAGCACTGCGGGTTCGATGGATCGTCGACACATCCACCCTTGAGCGGCAACTGGCCTCCGGTTAGACACAGCACCACCGGCCCCACTGGGAGCGCCTCCCCGTCGGCTCGACGCTGCCGGACCCCCTGATCGCTGGCTGCAACTAGGGGTTAAACCCAAGCTCCCAAACTCGGAATGCTAGGCGCTGTCAGGATTAACCGTTGGCGAACTGCACTTCGCGCTCGAGAATAGTGACTGCTTTTGTGGGTCAGATGGCGGTATGCCGTCGTGTCCAGGGTGATGGGCCTGGTGGGCGGGGAGTGATGCCGAGACGGTGTAGTTGGCCTTTGACGCCGGTGGTGCCGATGCCGGTGAGGATGCTGATGTGGTGGATCGTGAGGCCGAGGTTGTTGTAGAGGTGGCGCAGTAGGTCGGGAGGGAGCGGATCGGGGGCGAGGCTCTGGAAGGGTGTGGGACGCTCCCAGTTGTCTGAATCCTGGACGTCAATGTTCCAGCGTTCGAGGGCTTGGCGGACGTCGGGGTCCTGGTAAAGCTGGGTGAGGACACGTCGGGTTGGGGGGTCGTCGTAAAGGGGTCGGGGGCCGGGGCGGCGTACTGGTATGTCGGCTTCGGCCAAGATCAGGGCGACTTGGGTAGCGCTGATGCCTAGCTCGGCGCCGACGGCGGTCATGCTGAGCCCGGAGGTGTAGAGCAGGCAGGCTCGCGCCACGACGCGGTTGGTGCTGGCGGGCTTCGGGCCGAAGGTGCCACGGCGTTCGGTGATCCCCGATTCCCGAAGTCGTCGCCGGAGGTACCCCTCCGACACCTGAAGCTCGGCTCCGAGCTGAGCAAGGGTGAGACCTTGGTTGACGTAGAGGTCGGTTAGTCGTTCGGCCGTCACGGCCAATCGCGGCCCGCGAGGGCGACGGCTGTGCCGGGATCGGCGCGGGATGCCTGCGAGCGTCAGATCTCGGATGATTCTGTTCTTGGGAACGTTCAGGCGGTCTGCGACTTCTCGTATCGTCAGCTGTTGGTCGACGTACAACCGGCGGAGTTCGGTGCGGTCGATCCTTGGGTCTGGGTCACCGACCCCGATCTCGGCCAGCCAGCGTGACACAGTCCCCGGAGCGGCGTGGAGCATGGCGGCGATCGTCGCTTGGGTGGCGCCGCTATCCACGAGTTGCTGCAGTTGGTCGGCGGTGAGGGGACAGGGGCGACCAGATTGGCGACGCTCGACCTGGGCGGACGCGAGTGTGTCAGTAACTGCGGCACGCGGGACCCTGAGCTGCTGAGCGATCGACCGCTCCGTAGCTCCCGCCTCATACAGCGCTCGTACGAGCGTCGGGTCGGGAGATCCTCGATCTGTCGCACCGGCGTGCTCGTGTTCGGCTCTGGTCAACGGGCCACACACACTCATCGGGATCGACGCATGTTCGACAGCACCAACTTTAGGCGGTGGGCCGTGCAGAGCGTCCGTTCGGATCGAGCGTCGGACTGTTGACATCAAGCGAACACACGTTCGATACTGGTGGTATGCTCATCGGACGTCAGGACATCATCGGCGATCTGGCCCGCTTGCGTCACCGGTTCCTGGCAGCGGCCGATGGGGGCGACCCACTGCTGGACGAGCTGGAGCTCCTGGCCGCCGCCGCTACCCAGCTTGGGATGTCCTTCTCGATAGTCAGCAAAGCGTGCGGCATCCCCCGAGAACGGATCGAGGTGGTCCTCGAGTCTCAACCAGGGGTCGTCCGTCGTACTGCGACCGTCTACGAGCGCCAACCTGGCGGTGTGTTCTGTCGGCGAGTCGACTGACTCGCCAGGGCAAGCTGAGGGTGGCTGATGGTCACAAGTCTCAACGCCCGGCCCTGCTCGATGGGTCCGAGGGATCGGCGGCCAGTCCGTCGAAAGTTGCGTATCCGTCGCAATGGTGGCCCGGCCTGCGTCCTGCACAACACGAGTTCGGTGCTAGATGTGACGCTATAACTCTCGCGATAGCTCTCAATCGTTGCTGAACACCATCGGATCGACTTGTGACCAGGGGACCTGCGGCCGTAGGCGGAATCCCACCTCCTTAGCCAGACTTGATGCGAAGTTGATTTTCGGTCAAGATTGACTATGGGCGAACCTCACTACTTTGCTAAGTTCGAGATCGAGCGGACTCAGGGAGCGCTGCAAGATGCGGGTCGCTCCTTGGCCTTCGCTACCGGTCAAGTCGTGGCATTGTTCGCTGTCAGTTGCCTGCTGATCTTCGGAGTTAAGAGCGACGACTCCTTTGTAATTCAATCGTTCAATCTCGAACTTAAGAAGTGGTCCGCAGTCTATGTGCTGGTAGGACTACTATCCGCGGCAACATTTCGCGTCAAAGGTCTTGAGGTATCACAGAAGATTCTCAGGCGTAAGCTTCGTATTGTCCTCGACAAAGAAGGCTCTGACATGTCCGCGTGGAACGTGGAGTATCCGAGTCTGCATATGTATCGTCTGCAACTTCGTTATATCAACTCTCGCCGGGCGAATCTGCTGGGTCTGTTCTTGTATCGATCGTTGTGGTCACTGCTTTTTGTTGGTCCCCCTCTGCTAATGCTTGCCGTGGCCTTGAAGGGCCCAATGAGTTGGGGATTTACAATTTCCGTAGTCTTCTCAGCTCTCTGCCTACTTGTTACGGCCATCAGCCACTCGTTAGGTCCAAAGGGACTCGATGGCGAGCTAATCGATGGCCTCGATCGCATCTGGCGGGAGAAGTGGTAGCTCGACGTCGACTGGCTGCTGAATGTCAAGACCGCTGATCACTAGGACACATAGGTGGGCGGTCCAATTCGTGAACTACGCCGCGTGTCATTCGAAGGTCTAGGCCGGCAAGCTGCGAGCGGCCTGCAGGCCTAGCTCCCAAGCGACATCAAATAGCTCGTCACGGTCTAGCTCTCCTTCGCTGAAGATATCGCCGTCTGAGATGTAAAGGGTCGTCACCTCTGGATTGCAGCTCGCAAACTCTTTGAGCTGCGCTTCCATGCGGGACGACTGCTCTTCGGCCAGACCCCACATCCGACGGCCCTCGGCTTGGAGGAGAGGGCCACAGAGGATGATGATGCAATCGGACCTGATCCTCCTCAGATCTATCGAGTCCAACACGCTCGGCTCAGCCGTTGTCCATACATGTCGCATCGAATCTGTCACGCCAGACAGTATCTCATCGACTATTCGAATCTGTCCTCGCCTGCTCTCGTCGTTTGACCGAGTTAGTCCAAAGCGCCTCTGAGCTAGATCAAGCGGATTCACCAACCCAAAGTCCAGCTCTTCTGCAATCACAGACGCTGCTAGCTCAGCGTGGGCATACGGTAGGCCTAGTACGGCTACAGACCGAGCGTCACCAGACACCGTTTCGCGCGGGCCCTTCGAGCGCTCTTGGTCCAAAACCATGAGCACAAGTTCAGAGGGGTCACGTGGCCGATCGAGCTGGTGATCGTCGCGCCAAACCGCTCCTACAAAATCCATTGTCGGCCCGATTGCTGCCTCGATGTCGCGCTGCAGCGCCGCGCGATTCTGTTCGCCTATCTCGATACCTGAGTCCGACCGAAGCAGAACAAATGTTTGGGCCCGAACCCTATGTCGTCGTCCTCGATAACGGGGCACCAGTGTCGGAGTCCATCCTTCACACCGGTCGAGGATCGCACCGGCTAGGTATGCGGCACCCGGGAGTGCTACGAGATTCTGGGCTGCATTCGTCCATCGATCCAGATCGCGCAGCGCTCCCTTCACCGCGCTCTCGATCAGCAACAGCCGACTGGAGCTAGCCAATGGGGCTGGGATTCGGTTAGCCAGGCTAAGTAGGTAGCTGGCCGGCAAGTCCGCTAGCTGGGCCAGGCCGGAGAGGTCGTCAACCGACGGCTCGGTGCGACCGGTTAGCCACGCCGACAACGTGGCGCCACTCACTCCAAGTTGGGCCGCAGCGGCGTTGGCGGAGAGACCGCGCTCCCGCAGGGCGGTCCGGACGACATCGGCCCAGATGACCTTGGGCGCGACAAATCGCTTTGACTCGGATCTGTCCATGATCAGGAAGCCTATCGCAACTGTTGTACGGAACTGGTTGACAATCCTTAGGCAATGCTGAAAGACTCAGTGACAGACGCGAACGAGCCGGCCCTCGCCCTTGGAAGCACAGACCGGCTCGTGACAACCGAACAGGAGGCTCCCCGATGGTTGCGTACCCGCACCGTACGCCTTGCGAACCCAAAACGCCAGTCCCTAGACCGCTCAAAGCGCTGGCGTCAATCAGGCATCAGTGCGATCAGGACCTGCTGTCAGATCTCAGATCGATCTGCTCGCCTAGCGGGGCGCGAAGCACCCTCGCCGTGCTGACCGAAGTTGGCAACATCGCAATCTGCCTGATCGCGGCTGCGTTGTATCCGCTATTGCTCCCGCTGCTCGCTTTTCATATCGGTGTGCGTGGCCGGTATCTCGGTAACCTAATGCATGGTGCGGCGCATGGAACTCTCGCACGTAACGCCAAGCTCAACAATACGCTCGGGTGGCTCACTGCATCTCTCGTCGGACTATCCTTGCAGGATTACAAAGAGGAACATCTAGCGCGACACCACGCTCATCTGGGCTCCGAGGGTATAGACCCCAAGCTTGAGACCTATCGACACGTTGGACTAATTGTGCCGGGGAAAACGTGGACGAAGAGGAAGCTGTTCGTTGCTGTAGTTATAAGGGGCTCGATCATAGCCGGGTCCAGGAGGGTCGCTGACCTTTTCTTGCCACGCCGTCAGTTGGATACTGATCGCCTAGTCTGGACTATCCGCGAGCTTCGGAATATCGCACTCCTTTTGATTCTAGTCGCCTGTGCATTTCACTGGGACTTAATTGCGCCGCTTCTGGCTTATGGTATTGGATCCCAATTAATCCGACCCGCGATTAATCTCATAACAGATGTTGCCAATCATGCAGCTCTGATTCCGTATCAGGACGACGATGTGTTGAAAACCAGAGGCTTTGCTGGTGGCAGAGTGACGACCTATATGTTCGGTGGTTATGCAGATGATCTGGCGCACTTCGCTCATCACTGGTTTCAGGGAATTCCATGGCACAAGGAACTGGAAGCCGCCACCATGCTCCGCAAGAGATTCCCCCGATCGAATGAGATCCCATTTTGCTACGGCCTTATCTACTCTCGACATCAATCGCTGCCCTCAGTCTTTGATGACATTGTCAGACGACTTAATCCATCTTGAGAAGAAGCAGTAGCTCCTCCACTAAAGCGAAACAGCGAAACAGCGAAACAGCTCTAATCGTTTAAAGCATACTGAAAGGGTGAGTCGATGGAAGATGGTCTGGAGCCTTACAATGAGAAGGCATATAAGCTCACAGTGGTGCTCTCGGTCGAGCTAGATGCACCTACCGCTCTCAATACGGCTGCCCATATTGCCGTGGCACTGGGTGCTCAAGCGATCCCTAATCTGACCGGACATGGATGGCCTGATGGATCGGGTCAAACGCATTCAACGCTGGCGAAATATCCGGTTATCGCGCTACGCGCCAAGTCTAGTCAAATTCGAAGGGTGATCGAAAGTGTTCGTGAGTCGCCTGCCATCTACTTTGTTGACTACCCGGAAGAAGCCTTTACGACTACCAACGACATCGATTATGGCAATTCGATCCAAAATAGACATGAGGCCGATATTCATTACATCGGTGTCGGTCTCTTCGGCCCGGCGGAAGAAGTACGGGGACTTTGTGGAAGGTTCTCTCTGTGGCGACCGTAGACATGCACTCCGAGTCGGTCGAGAATGGCCTTGTTCGTGTTCCAGGGTTGGTCGACTACCATACGCACATACTGCGCGATGCGCTGGGCGGTCGGCCCCGCTTCATGTACGGCGACATCGGAGACTTCCACCGAGAGGTCAAAGCTCGTAATCAGACTCCGATGGACTATCCTCCTGAACCCATCCGGACCAAGGAGATTGGCAGGCGCATTTTTCGTTCCTTGATGCAAGCTCGTGAGGCTGGCCTAACAGAAGTGTGGGAGGCCGGTCTAGATCAACTCGAGTGCCTTTACGAGCTTCTATCAATTCGAGAGTACGATCTTCTGCCTCTTAGGGTGCGCATCTTAATTGCAAGTGGCTTGGCCGAGCGGACGATGCCGTCCGTGACGGGTGATCTTGGAGTGGAGATCGCTGGCGTCAAGTTCTATGTAGACGGGTGGCTAGGATACAGGACCTGTGCAGTTTCCCGCCCCTTCCTGAACTCCAATGAGACCGGAATTCTTTTTATGGATGCCGAGACCCTAGCCAAAAGGGCTGGTCCCTTCGCTGACCGAGGATTTGCTATAGCGACGCATGCGATAGGCGACCGAGCGATCGAGGTTACACTCGATGCTTATGAGATGATCTATGGTGGAGACTGTCGATCCGCTCAACCTAGAATCGAGCACGGTATGGTGTTGCGCCGAGATCTGATTGCCCGCATAGCTGACCTTGGAGTGAAGGTCTGTGTGCAGCCATCTTTTAGGGGGTCTGATGAGCACCATATTCGCTCTAGCTTAGGGAACCGTTGGCCGTATGCTTATGATTGGGCCACTGCTAGCTCGTGTGGCGTAGGGCTACTTTCCGGCAGTGATTCTCCGCTCGAGCAACTAAATGGAGTAGCAAGCCTTTATATCCTCGCTCGACAGCTCGGCTCGATTGGCATGTCTGGCTCTCTCGCTGCGGGTGCCGATGTGACGACGGGAACAACATTGCTCAGCGGTCCGCTCGCTTTAAACGAGGAGGAACCAAGGGTTGTGTCAACCTACCCGGTCATGTAGGAAGCTGCTGCCCTCACGCGGTTTCGAGGGTTTCGTCGAGAGCGCCGGTCATGAGCAACATTGAAGTGGGCCACGAACGTGAGAGACGGCTACAGCCCTCGGGTCGTCATCCTGGGTCCAACAGGTCGAGCGCCTTTTGACTGACCAGCAGCGGTCGCTCACCCTCGTGTTGAACGTAGCCGCGGGTAGTGGCGACGTCGGAGTGGCCCACGAACCTGGCGACGTCGACCAAGTCAAAATCTCCAGAGGCGTAGAGGTTCGTCACCACCGAACGGCGCCCGGCATGCGTCCCGAGCTGCGCTGGGTCCAAGCCTGCCTTCGTCGCAGCCTTCCGAATTGCTCGGTCCACATGCTGCCGCAGCATCGGAGTCCCAGCTGCAGTAGTGAAGACGAGATCAAGTGCCTCGGCGTCGTAAACCACCGCCGGCCAGTTGGCCTTCCCGATCAGTCTTTGGTCCTCGGCTTGGAGCTTTCGTCTCTCGCCGAGCAGGCGGAGGACCGTTGGGCCGAGCAGTTGCCGACCGGCGGTCCGCTTGGTCTTCGGCGGGCCGAGCACCATTCCCTTGCCATCCGCGTAAGTGGAGCCTCTACGGAGCCGAGCGGTGCCGTGGGCGAAGTCGATGTCCTGCCAGGCGAGCCCGAGTGCTTCGCTGATGCGCCAGCCCTGGACGTAGCAAAGGGCGACGGCAGCCACGAACCGCTCGTCACATGCCCCAAGGAGTCGACCGACCTCGGCCGGCGTGAGCGTCCGCTTCTGGGCCCGAGGCACCCGGGGCCGCTTCACCTTCTTCGCTACGTTCTCCTCGGACAGGCCCAGCGAGACTCCCTCGTTCAACACCTGGACGAGCAACGTCCGTACGTTGACCGCCCGGGAGGCCGAGCCGGCGTCGACCAGGTCGGAGATGAAAGCTGTGACCTGCTCGGGGCGGAGCTGGCATACTGGTACCTCGCCCAAGTGTGCAGCAATCACTCGGAGCTGCTTCTCGTATGTAGCGAACGTCGTAACCCGAACACGGTGCCGGGCGACGTTGTCGAGCCACCAGCGGCCCAGCTCAGCCAGCGTCGACCGCGTCGTGAAGCCCTCCGCCAGCGGAGCGCACCTCGAGGCCTCGTCGGCCGCAGCGACGTGCCGGTCGCGTGAGGCCATGGCGGCCGCCTTCGTCTTGCCGGTGGGCCGACCCACACGCCCGTCGGGCTTCCGCCACGGTGCGACCCAGACGTCACGAGCCCGATCGAAGTACGGTTCGGGCTGACCGTTGGGGGCACGGCCGATCACCCGGTACGTACCGGTGCTTGGGTCCAGGACCCGCTTCGCTCTCGGTGCCCTCGGCATGTCGCCTCCCTTCCCGCAGCGACGATGCTAGCCCACTGAGAGAGCTAAGTTGAGAGCTGTAATCTCTGAACGCCCCTGAACGGCCCTGAAGCGCTGCGGCCGTTTCCCCTGGTCAGGCCCTACTGGGTGAACGATCCTGGCCGCCTCGGAACGGTAAAGCGGAGGTGGACGGGAATCGAACCCGCCTACGATGGATCGCATCGCACGCCCGCTTTGAAGGCGGGGGAGCCCACCAGGCGCTCAGACACCTCCACCAGCGACGATACCCGCTCCCGGTCGCCTTCGTGGGGGTACTGGTAGCCCAACTGGTAGCCATTGAAAGCCACGGTCACACCGGCCGAAGGGGCGAGACACGGCGCAGGCGCTGACGGTAGACCCGGCTGACCATCGCCTCTGAGGTTCCGGCCCAGTCGGCAATCTCCCTGCTCAACCGGCCGGCGTCGGCCTGCATGCTGATCGCCGTGTGGCGTAGCTCGTAGGGAGTGATCGGTGGATCGATCCCAACCCGGGCATCGAACGACTTCGACGCGAACGGAGTTGGGCCTGCCGGGCCAGAGATCCGCAATGCGTCGGAACTTGTTGACATGTCGGAAATGTCCGACGTATCATCCGGCGGTGGCCGACGTCGACACATTCGCCGCCCTCGCAAACCCCACGCGACGCAGACTGCTCGAACTGCTCATCGAGTCGCCCTGCACCGCGGGGCGCTTGGCTGAACAGTTCGAGCTCAGCCGCCCGGCCATCTCCGAACACCTCAGCATCCTTCGAAACGCCCGCCTGGTACGCGACAGGGTCGAAGGACGGGAGCGGATCTACGAGATCGATGCCGGCCCACTCGCCGAGGTGAACGACTGGCTTCGGCCCTTCGAGCGCTACTGGCGGAACCGACTCTCCACGCTGTCCGATTTCCTCGACAAGGAACACGAACAATGACTTCGACCACCAAGTCCATCAGCGTCGATCAGTTCATCGCCCGTCCGCCCGAGCGGGTCTGGCAAGCCCTGGTCACCCCCGAGCAGCTCGCCAAGTGGTGGGCCCCGGGCGACATCGCACCGATCGTCGGCCACAAGTTCTTCATGGAGATGCCGGGCTGGGGCAACACACCGTGCCAGATCCTCGAGGTCGACGAACCCCTACGCCTCGTCTACACCTTCGCCGACTGGACCCTCACCTGGCGCCTGGTCGCCGAGGGATCCGGCACCCGTCTCTTCTTGGACCACGCCGGCTTCGACCTCGACAACCCCCAGCACATGTTCGGCTACGAGCACATGGGGCCGGGATGGCGAGACGAGATCCTTCCACGCCTTGCCTCGCTCGTTGAAGCGGGCTGACTCTGGGCTCAGGGGAGCTTGTTCCCGGTATTCAACTGCTGCCCCAGCGGGGCGATGTCCCTGCGCCGATCGCCGCCGCCGACACCACGGCGATGGGCGGAAAGACGGCGAGGGCCAGCACTCGCTGCAGCACGCCTTCGTTGACGGTGGGATCGACCCCGGTTGCGCCGCTGAACAGCAACGCGGCGAGAACGAACAACAGCAAATTGGCAACGGCGTACCGGCGGACCCAGGTGCCCACCTGCGATCGCATGGTGGCCAGCACGAGGAGCAACGGCAGGGCGAACAGGCCGGCACCGAGCGCACCGCCACCATGCCGCTCATCGGGCAGCGGAAACGCTCCCGCCGCAATGCTGGCCACACCGATGGAGACCAGGGCGAGGCACAGAAGGCTGCGACGAATCCATCCGATCGCCCAGCGATCGAGCGCGTGCCACCATCCGATGGACGCCACGATCGCAGCGAGACCGGAAGCGATGGCCATGGCGTTGAACCATGACGCGCCCGGTACGCCGACGGCGCCCAGATCACTGGCCGCGTTGTGCCGGAAGCTGTAGCCCTCGACGAACGGCCCTCGCACCAGTTGGGCCCCGAAATAGAGTGCCGGCACCAGGACTCCCGACCACAGCAGGGGGGCGGTGATGGGGCGATTTCGCACGGCTGAATCGTCGCCCATCGGGGTGCGGCTTCCTATCGGGGATCACCCTGATCGAACCCTGACCGGGCCCCAGCCCGAGCACTCCTCCGCCGGCCCCAGCTACGCTCTCACCAGTTGGCGCGGGCCCAGGTCACGAGATTGTTCAACGCATCACCGCCCGCATCGACGTTGACCCTTTCCGAGCCGAACGGGAATCGGTATTCGGTTTCATCACCCGAATGCGTGCCGACGATATGGGGACCATTCGACCACCAGGCGAACAGCGGCCCGCCCGAGTCGCCCGGCGTCACGTCGCCGTAGTGCTCGACCTCGAGGCCCGGTGAGTCGGAGTCCGTGTCGTGGACGACGATCCCACCCTGGAAGTTGGGCCGGGTGCCGCTGACCGAGCCGGCGTAGCCACAATGGGTCCAGAAGGGCGAGCCGTCCCATGAACTGCTGTAGACCTTGGAGCCGAAGAATCCCAACGACAACGGAGACTGGAGCCGCATGACGGCGGCGTCGTAGCCCGCCACCTCACCGGCGCTGTTGTAACCCTGGGCGGAGGTCACCCATCGCTCGAAGCCGGGCCCGTAGATCGAGGTTCCGTCATAGTGGGCGGGGACGAACTTGGCCGACCAGTTGGCCGCCCCCCAGGGAACGACATGGCCGGCCGTCAACACAGCATTGTCGCTGATCAGCGCGGCCGATCCGGTCCATGACCAGCCGCCCGAGCTGGGATTGGTCGAGACGTATACCCGGCCGATGCAGTGCCAGGGGTAGCCCGACGGGTAGTAGACGGTGCGGTCGTCGTTGCCTACCACGATGTTCGGCCGAATGAGGTCCTTGCCGGAAAGACGACGCAGCATCGGCCGCTGATTGCGAACGGCGGGCGTCGGCAGGTACTTCATGCCGGCCCAAGGCGGCGGCGCGGGCGCTGCATCACCCTCCGCCTGGGGGATGTCGTCGGAGCGGTCGGCCCTGGCCAGGACGCCCTCGATGATCTCGCCGTCCAGCTCGATGACTCCCTGGGCCCCGGGTGCGGCGTTCATCACAGCGCGAAGATCAACCGGATTTCCGTTCCGGGTACTGAACACGAGAGAGCGCCGGCCGGCTTCGCGGCGCATGTCCTCCGGCATGTCGCGTTGGTCGCTCTCGAACCGAACCAGATCATCGGGATGGATTGGGGCTTCGACTTCGCCAGGCATGAGTTGCTCCTTTGAATGGTTATGACTCTTGGCGCTATGAGGCCGAAATCCGGGTCCGCGATACAAAGAAGAGTTGAATCCGTGTGCTCGGCCGATCCTGGTGGCTATGGTCCGTCCGGTGCCCGCTGCCCGTACCGATAAGGTGGTCCTCATCGGTGGCTCGGGTTTCCTGGGACGCGGTCTCAGGGATCGGCTCGTCTCGGACGGGTACGAGGTGGTGGTGATCGGTCGTGGTGAGACCGCCCAGCGAACGGGTTGGCGGGATGTCCACTGGGACGCCCGGTCGATCGGTCCCTGGGCCGACGAGCTCGATGGCGCCGCAGCCCTCGTCCATCTCGCCGGCAAGCGGGTCGACTGTCGGCCGACGGCGGCGAACATCGCCGAGCTGATCCGGTCCCGAGCCGATGCCGTGCGCCTGGTGGGTACGGCCGTCGCCGGCCGTTCCCGCCGGCCTTCGACCTGGGTGCAGCTTTCGTCGTTGGCCCGGTTCGGCGACACCGGCGATGAGACCATCGACGAGGCGACACCACCGCCGGACGACGGACCACCTCAGCAGGTCGAGGTGTGCCGCCGCTGGGAGGACGCCTACGAGGAGGCGTCGAGCGGCGTCGATCGTCGGGTGCTCGTTCGCCCCGGCATCACGATCGGCGGCGCCGGTGATCCGGCCACCGCTCAACTGGCTCGTCTGGCCCGCCTCGGTCTGGGGGGTCGGGTCGGCTCCGGTCGCCAGTGGGTGTCGTGGATATCGGCGACGGACATGTTCGCCGTCCTGATGCGGGCAGTGATCGACCCCACGATGGCGGGCCTCTATCACGCCACGTCGCCCGATCCGGTACGGAACTCGGCACTGATGGCGGCATACCGCGCCGCCGTCGGCCGCCGCTTCGGCCTGCCCAGTCCGTCACGGCTCACCACCGCCGGCGCATGGCTGATGGGATCCGATCCGGCTCTCGCCCTCACCGGTCGACGGTGCGTGCCCACCCGCCTCTTGGCGCACGGTTTCCACTTCGCCGAGACCGATCTGCACGACGTGGTCGCCCACGCCGTTCATGCCGGGCGAACGGCCCGCTGAGCTGGTGACGTGGGGCCCCGCCTCGACCGGCGGGGCGCCTCCCGACTACCGGCGGCGGAGCGCCTCGGGCACAAGGCTGCCGCTGTCACTTCCGCTGTCGCCGCCGCTGGCGATCGGTGTGGGCTCGCCGAAGAACCCATCGACCCGGCCGATCAGTCCGGAGCCGGCATCGAGCGTCACCACATCGTCAGACCGCCGCGACGGCGGCGCGGTTACGCCGCGGTGTCAGCCGACGGGGAGTGACGGCGTGAGCAGGCCGACGTTCACCCAGCCGTGGTGGCCGTAGCGCTGCACCTCCTCGTCCCGGTTGTGGCGACCGACCGATCCGCCCGGGGTCGGGATCGCCCCGGCATCGTGGATCTCGGCCCCCCGGGGCGAGGTGGCGGCCCGGAACTGCCCGCCGGTCCAGTGGCCGTCGAGCGTCACGAGCGCCGGGAACCGCTCGACCAGCAGTTCGGCGAGGTGTGGCTCGTCGAACCCGGGATAACGGACGATGCGGGTGTGCATGTTGCCGGCGAGGAGAACGGTGAAGCCCCTGCCCTCACTGGCGGCCCACCCCTCGATGGCGGCGGCGGCTGTCTCGGCCATGAACTGGTCCCGCGGTGTGTTCAGCATCGCCGCCACCTCGGGGGTGGCGATCGTGCCGAGCTGCGCCCACGGCTGGTCGAAGGCGAACACCCGCACCGTCCCGCCGGAGGCGGCCTGCCGCGCCGTCATGAACAGGTCGAGCAGGCCGGCGCCGGCCCGCCCGTCGTCACGCACCGGAGGCCGGTGCCAGAACGACGACGCAGTGAGCGCCTCGACCTCGCCCGGGCCGCCCCCGCCGGCCAGGAAGGCGTCGATCACCGGCTGCTCGCTGATCGGCACCTCCAGCCCCAGCAGCACCGGCAGGCCCTGCTCCACTGCCAGCTCCACCAACCGGCCCACCAGCTGGGGGAACTCGCACGTCCCGTGCGTCTCGCCGATCAGCACCACCGCCCCCGGCTCGATCAGCTCCGCCAGGGTCTCGTCGCTCACCTCGATCATGACGTTCAGTATTGCCAGCGGTGGGGACGGGCTGCGACATCGGGGGAGGTACTAGCCTCGGGGCGCCCCACCGACCGATCCCGGAGCCAGTCCGCCATGTCCTCTGCCACCCCCGCCCGTCGAGTCGTCGAGGCCTTCGGCGACTGCGACGCGCTGGCCGCCATGTACACCGACGACGTGACCTGGCGCCTCAACCACTCGCTGCCACCGAACATCGCCGGCCCCCACCTGGGCAAGGAGGCGGTCACCGGGTTCAACAACGCGGTGTTCAACAAGATCTACCAGCCCGGATCGGTGCGGGTGGTGGTTCATGAGGAGCTGGGCGACGAGGCATCCAGCGTGGTTCGCTTCGACTTCCACGCCACCAGCCGCCGAGGCCACGCCTATGACGTGGAGTACGTGCTGTTCGTGAAGACCCGCGATGGGCTCGTGAGCGAAGTGATCGAACTCCTCGACACCCAGGCCTCCACCGAGCAGCACCAGGGCAACGACGTGGGCCGCCCACCGGCTTGACCCTCTTCTGACTCAGGGGGCCAAGATCGTGGCCGCCAGGGCCATCCGATGATCCTTGGCCCATGGCGGCCCCAGCGACTGGCGCGGGCCGTGGAGCACCTCGTCGGCCCGGTGGCCCAGCACACGGGCGGCCTCGGCCTCCACGTCCTTGGCCTGGAAGCGGTGCACGGCCCACCCCCGCTCGGCCGCCGCCTCGGCCAGCACCTGGCGGTACATCACGGAGTCGGCCTGGGCCTCGTAGGGCGGGCGGCGCATGGTGGCGATGTCGGTGGGGAAATCGGCCGGCCAGTCCCGGAGCGAGATCGACATGATCGGTTCACCGACCGCTCGCGCCAGATCGTCGAGGGACGCCGCCGTGGTCCGCTCCGCCGCCGCCCGCACCTCGGCCATCAGCGCCGCCAGCGCCTCGTCGGTCACGGGTTCGGTCTGGTCTGACGGCCGGTGCATGGCCCACGGCCCGCCCACGTGATGGACCGGCGCCTCGGGCAGCCCGGGCTCGACCAGCTCGATGCGCCGCCGATCGACCACCCGATGATCGGCGTCGGCGGTCACAGCCACAGCCCAGCCCAGGTGATGGGCGATCCCAACCCGCAACATGACCTCAGTGTGCCGGGGCGGCCCCCGCCGCGCTCCGCCTCGGGTGGTCCACCGAACTCCGTGCCCTCAGCCCTGGGCTCTCAGCCCTCAGCCCTGGGCCCGCTCGCCCCGGGCCGCCTTGTCCACGATGGTGCCCACCCGCCGGGCCCGGGTGTCGGGCCTGGCCGCTGTGATCACCCAGTACAGCATCTGCTTACGGGCGCTGGGCGGAAACCGGTCCCACGCCGCCCGGGACTCGGGGTTGGCGTCGAGGGCGGCGGCCAGGTCGTCGGGTTCCAGCAGATCCTCCACCGGATCGAGCAGGGTCCACCATCCGTTGGCCTGAGCCACCGCCACCGCCCGCCTCCCGGCGTCGGTCATCAGCCCGGCCGCCTCCATCGCCGCCACCCGCCGCCGGTTCAGTCGGGTCCAGCTGCTCTTGGCCTTGCGGGGCGTCATCAGCTGAAGGGCCCGCTCCTCATCGAAGGTGTTGACGGTGGAGTCGATCCAGCCGAAACACAGCGCCTCCTCCACCGCCTCGGGGTAGGGGCAGACCGGCCGCCCGGTGGCCGACCGCCACGAGCACAGCCACACACCCCGGGTCGACGCATGGTTCGCCTCCAGCCACGCCCGCCACTGGGCCCGGGACTCGGCGTGGAAGATAGCGAAGCCGAACTTCCACGTGGCTGGATGCTCGGAAGCCGACAGCGGTGGCGGCGACGCCGGTGGGGTGGTCATCGTCCCGAGCGTAGAACCTGGCCGGGCCCCGGCGGCTACCCCCGGCCCAGGCCGGCGTCGCGGGCCGGGCCAGAGATCGAGGATCTCCCGTTCCCGCTCGGTCAACTGGGGGAACGCCCCGGCCCCGGTGGCTGGGCCTGTGACGGGACTTCTGTGCCCGCTGGGACCAGACGAGCTTCGACCTGCCGGGCGGCCCGGCGCCGACCTGCCGGTTCGCGGCCTGGTGGCCAGGCGGCGTACCATTCGGCCCATGAAACTCGGGACGAGCGTGAACTATGCCGGCGACTTCGCCAAGTCGGTCGAGCGGGTGGTGGAACTGGAGAAGGCCGGGCTCGACGTGGCCTGGGTGGCGGAGGCCTACAGCGTCGACGCCGTCAGCCAGATCGGCTACCTGGCGGCCAAGACCGAGCGGATCGAGCTCGGCACCGGCATCCTCAACGTCTACTCCCGCACCGCGGCGGCCATGGGTCAGACGGCGGCCGGGCTCGACATGGTGTCGAACGGCCGGTTCATCCTCGGCCTCGGAGCCAGCGGCCCCCAGGTGGTGGAGGGCTTCCACGGCATCCCCTACGAGAAGCCGATGGCCCGTATCCAGGAGTACATCGACGTCGTCCGCATGACCCTGCGGCGCGAGCCCCTCGTGTACGACGGCCAGACGGTCAAGCTGCCCCTGCCCGAAGGCCAGGGCACCGGGCTGGGCAAGCCGCTGAAGCTGATCAACCATCCCGTGCGCAACGAGGTCCCGATCTGGTGGGCGTCGCTGATGCCCCTGTCGGTCAAGGCCACCGCCCGATCGGCCGACGGTTGGCTGCCCGTGTTCTTCGTGCCCGACGAGTTCCAGAAGGTGTGGGGCGACGATCTCAAGGCCGGTACCGCCCAGCGCGACCCGTCGCTGGGGCGCCTCGAGATCGGGGCCGGGGCCACCGTGGCCATCGGCGAGCAGTACGCCGGCGGCGGCGCCGACCCGGTGCTCGACCTGGCCCGGCCCCAGACCGCCCTCTACTGGGGCGGCATGGGCGCCCGGGACAAGAACTTCTACAACACGATCGCCCGCCAGTACGGCTACGAGGCCGAGGCCATCGAGATCCAGGACCTCTACCTCGACGGCCACAAGAACGAGGCGGCGGCCGCCATCCCCCGGGACTTCCTGGAGCGCTCCAGCCTGGTGGGGCCGGCGTCGTACGTGAAGGAACGGCTCGGTGCCTGGAAGGAGGCAGGGGTCACCGTGCTCAACGTGAGCATCGCCCCCGGCCAGGACCCGGTGGACACCATGGGCACCCTCCGCCAGCTCATGGAAGACGCCTGAGCGGCCGCCCGGCGAGCGGGAACGTGTAGAACAGGGCAGCGGGGCGACCGGACCGGCACCATGGGCATGTCGCCGTACGTGGCCGAGCTGAGGGGGCTGGTCGGTCAGCGGGCCCTGCTCCTGCCGGCCGTCTCGCTCATCATCGAAGACGACCAGGGCCGTCTCCTGCTGGTCCGCCAGGACGCCGACGGGCCCTGGTTCACGGTGGGCGGGATCGTGGAGCCCGACGAGGATCCGCTGACCGCGGCCCACCGGGAGGCGCAGGAGGAGATCGGCACCGACATCACCGTCCACGATCTTCTCGGTGCCTTCGGCGGGCCCGGCTACCGGTTCCGGTACCGCAACGGCGACGAGGTCTCATACGTGTGCATTGCTTACCGGGCCTCGATCCACGGCGAGCCGGTGCCCGACATGGACGAGGTGGGGGAGGTCGGCTGGTTCGCCCGCCACGAGCTGGCCCGACTCCAGCTCAGCGTGCTCAACGCCTCGCTCCTGGCCGATCTGGGCATCGCCCAGCGAGGCTAGCTCCGGCCCGGTCGTAGTCGGGCCGGCTGGTTCACCGTTGCGGTCAGGGGGTGGTGGCGATCACCACGTCGATGCGGCGGTTCCGGGTGCGGCCATCGAGGGTGTCGTTGTCGGCCACCGGCGAGAAGGGGCCATCGCCCCGGATCGTCACCGCCTCGGGCGGCACCCCGGCCGCCACCAGCGCGTTGCGGGCGGCGATGGCCCGCCGGAGTGACAGCGTGAGGTTGTAGACGACGTCGCCCACGCCGTCGGTGTTGCCCACCAGCGTCACCCGCCACTGGGGGCGGAGCAGGAGGAGCCGGGCCAGCTGGTCCACCGAGCGGGCGGCGTCGCCGGCGAGCTGGTTGGAGTCGAACGGGAAGAGCAGGGGCTCCTCGGCGATCACCCGCTCCGACGGCGCCGGCGCCCCGGCCCGGACGGTCAGCTCGTCGACCACCTCGAACCCCTGGTCGGTCAGGTCGGCCGTGCCGGCGATCAGGGCCGAGCGCGCCGCCTCGTCGGGCACTTCGCCCCGCAGCACCACCCGGCCCTGGCTGAACACGGTGACCGCCGCCGTCCCGTTGCCGTCGGACCCTGTGGTGCCGGTGCCGGTGCCGGCTTGCTCCTCGGCCAGGCGGCTGCGGAGGCCGAAGCCGTACTCGGTGTCGTGCAGCTCAACATAGTGGCGCTCCGGATGGCGGACCATGTCGGCCACGTCGGCCGGGAAGCTGTCGACGCAGCCCGACGGGGCGGTACCGGTGAGGTAACCGAAATCGACCGTGATCCCACCGGAGGCGCCGGTGGGGGCGGCGTGGATGTGGCCGGGGAAGGGGTCGGTGAGCCCGGCCACCTCGAACTGGTAACAGATCCGGCCGGTGCCGGGGTCGAGGTCGAGGCTCACCGTACCGGCGGCGTCGCTGGAGCCCTGGGGGTCGACCAGGGCCAACCGGTAGGTGGTCGGGCTCACCGCTGCCTCACCAGCGGCGGTGGAGGCCAGTGTCGACACCGTGGTGGCGGGGGAGGCCGGGGCCGGCTCGCTGGTCACGGTGGCGACGTCCTCGTCGGTGGCGGCGTCGGTGGCCGGGCCGGCCGTGATCGAGGTGGTGGCGCCGGCGTCGCTCTCGATCGTGTCACCGCCGCCGAACCGGGTGCTCACGGCCAACGCCACCAACGCGGCGGCCACCACCGTGACCGCGCCGGCCACCAGCAGGCGCCGGCTGGGGCGCTCGTCGTGCTCCGTGGCCCCGGTCGCCTCGGCTGGAAGGGGCGTGTCGGGCGGAAGGCCGTCCGGTTCGAGCGCCACGACCTCTGGTTCCGGCGCTCGGGCCTCCGGCGCCGCGGTCGACGGAGGCCCGTCGGGGGCGAGGGCGGCGAGCCATTCCCCCCAACCGCCGGCGATGAGACCGTCGGTCTCGGCCCGCAGGTCGGGCTGGCCGCTCCGGGCGGCACGATCGGCCAGCAACGAGGCCGCCGCCTCGGTGGACATCCCCAGCACCCGCTCCGCCTCGTCCGGAGCCAGCGAGGAGTCACGGGCGATCACCTCAACCACCAGGCCCGCCCGCTCCCCGAACAGCATCCGGGTCAGCGACCCGCTCCGCTCGCGATCACCCGGGCCGCCATCGCCCGAAGCGGCGGGGCGCACCAGGCGTTGCCGGGTCCAACGGCCACCCCCGTCGGTCAGACGAGCCAGCTCGGCGACCACCGCGGCCGACGCCAGCACCGCCGCCGTCCGCACCGACTGGCGTTCCGCCGGCGTGCTCTCGCCGGCCACGGCGCCGACCGGCCCGTCAGCGGTCGTCGCCGCCACGAGATCGTCAAAGAAGCCGGACACGGTTGTCTCGTACGCCCACTCGGCCGTCCACCTCGCTGCCGGCCTTCCCCTCGCCCTCGTCGGGAGTATACGGGGCAGGGCGGCGCCCGGTCCCCCTGCGCCTGTTGCCTGCAGGCTGACGGTACCGGCCCCGCCCCAGGCCGGGCTGCGGCGGCCGCGGTACGCTCGCCCGTTGTGCCCACCCCCACCACACTGCTGTCCTTCGGCGCCGCCGCCCTGTTCCTCCTGCTCATCCCGGGCCCGGCGGTGATGTACATCGTCACCCGGTCGGCCGCCCAGGGGCGTCGGGCCGGCCTGGCCTCCGTAGCCGGTGTGCACGTCGGCACCTCGGTCCACGTGGCGGCGGCCATGGTGGGCCTGTCGGCTCTCCTGGTGGCGTCGGCCACGGCGTTCACCGTGGTCAAGCTGGCCGGGGCCGGCTACCTGATCTGGCTCGGGGTGAAATCGATTCGGGCCGGAATCACAGGAACCGGGGAAGTGGCGTCGGCGGCGTTCGAGGCCCGCCCCCTGCGCCGCGTGTTCCTCGACGGCGCCGTGCTCAACATCCTCAACCCCAAGACCGCCATCTTCTTCCTGGCCTTCGTCCCCCAGTTCGTCGACCCCCACACCGCCCATCCCGCCGTCAGCGTCGGTGTGCTGGGGGCCGAGTTCATCGGCATCGGCCTGTGCTCCGACGGCACCTACGCCCTGGCCGGCGGCTGGGTGGGCCAACGCCTCCGCTCATCCCCCCGCCTCCAGAAGCGCAAGGACATCGTGGCCGGCTCCACCTTCATCGGCCTTGGGGCGGTGACGGCGTTCAGCGGGGGCGGCCACCGGTCCACCTGAGGCACCGCTCCACCTGAGGCACCGGTCCCCGCCTCACCCTGCCTCGGTGGGGGCGAACAGGAACGTGCTGCCGCCGGTCACGGTGTTGTCGGCCCCCACCTGGAGCACCGCCAGGCGCCCCGGCCCGGTCACCCCACTGCTCCCGGCCACCGCCAGCACGGCGATCTCGTCGGGCCGCCCCGCCACCCCGTCGCCGGTGGTGAGGGCCAGGGGCACGTCCACGCCCCACGCCGCCGAGGCCCGGGCCGACACCGAGAACGAACGGGTGACGTCGAACCGCTCCTGGAAGGTGGCCCACGACGACTCCGGCCGGAGTTGGCTACCCAGCCACCCGGCCCGCATCCGGCCCAACTCGGCCGCCGTGACCCGCTTGGCTGTGAGCCCGGCGGGAAGCCGGGTGCCCAGCCGGGCGCTGGTGGCGGCCGACAACAGGTAGCGCACCGACACCCCCATGCCGGAGAACCGCGGCAACCGCACCGACCACAGCCCGGCACCGTTCCCCGGTGGCGAGGATGGAGCGTGGAGCGCCAGGGGCAGGGGCCGTACCTCGTCGGGCTGGAGGGCGACCAGGTGCACGTTGCGGAGGCCGATGCGCTTGTCGGTGGTGACGAGCCGGGCCACGTCGAACGTGGCCCGGGCGGCGGCAGGCAACGGGTCGTCGGCCGCCTCCACCACCACCAGCACACAGGAATGGGGGTCCGACCCCACCGCTGGGGTGTAGGGCCAGCTCACCACCTCAGGCCGCAACGGATCCAGAGCGGGGATCACCCGGGCCGGCCCCAGGGGCGCCCAGTTGGCGTCGCCGGCGCTGTTGGGCCAGGCCGACCAGACGTCGGCCGGCAGGTCGGGCAGCCCGGCCGAGGCCGACGCCGCCAGGGCCAGCACCGTCACCGGCCCGGCTGCCATCGGCCCCCGGTTGTGGACCTGCACGTACACCCGGTTCTGGTTGCCCACCTCGGGGTTCTCGTTCACCAGCGCCGTCTCGAACGTGTAGTAGCTGGTGGCGGTGGGCGTGAGCTGGAACGACGGGGGAGCGTCGACCTTCACGTCGGCACATTCCCACCACCAGCAGGGCGAGCCGAGCGTGATCTGCCGGGTCGGGTCGTCCCAGGCCGCTGGCACCGGACCGGCCACCGGTTCCGCCGCCGCCCGGCCGTCGTGCATCAGGTGGTCGCGCACGAACACGTCGACCTCGGCGGTTGACGCACCGGGCGCGGTGTCGATCTCCCACAGGCCCCGCCCGTGGGTGGCCGCCCGGAGCAGGGTGCTGCCGGCCCGCTGGCGGAGGTCGTAGACGGCGGTGTTGGGCAGGCCCTGTGACCACCCTTCCCACTGCTGGCCCCCGTCGGTCGAGCGCCACACGCCGATGTCGGTGCCCACGTACCACTCGGAGGCCGAGGTGAGGCACAGGGCGTACATGGGCACGTCGGGCAGGCCGGTGCTCACCGGTGTCCAGGCCGCCGGTCCGGTGGCCGGCACCTCGCCCTGCCACACATGGTCGGCCAGCCCGAACCCGCTGAAGGCCACGAGCACCGTGGCGTCGTTGCCGGGTACCCCGGCCACGTCCCAGATCCACTGGCCGGTGGGCAGGGGCGGACCGTGCAGGGCCCGCACCCTCCAGGCGGAGCCCGACCGGGTGAGCTGGAACACCTGGCCCGAGGTGGTGGCGCACCAGAGCAGGGTGTCGGACGCGAACGACAACGCCGAGATCCGGCCGACCAGCCCGGGCAGGGCCACCCCGGCGCCGGGCCAGCCACCGCCGCCCATGGCGGCGTCGATGTTGACCACGGTGGTACCCCACGCCATGCGATCCGAGGAGGGGCTGACGGCCGACGGGGGATAGAAGACGCCGTCGCCGTCGAGCCCGGCCGAGACGTCGGTGTAGGTGCCGAAGGCGCCGCCGGCCGTGCTCCGCTCCACGGCGTTGCCGTAGTAGGAGTGGGTGACGCGGGCCCCGTTCACCTTGCTGACGGTGCATGAGCCGCCATCGCCGTCGGCGCTGTGATGGTGGACGGGGCTGTTGCGGTACTGCTGTGTGCCGTTGTCCTGCGTGCCGCCCTGGACGAAGCCGTCGGTGGTGGGGTGGGTGTCGATGACCTCGTACTGGAGGAGGCACAGGCCCTCGTTGGGGCTGTCGTCCCAGGTGGCACCGGCATCGGGGCTCACGAAGAACCCGCCGTCGTTGCCGGCGTACAACACCTGGTTCCGGCTGGGGTGGAAAGCGAGCGAGTGGTTGTCGGGGTGGATGGCGCCACCGATGTTGGTGACACCCCACACCCCCCGGCTGTTGCGCACGCAGCGGTACACCTCAACGCCCGACACGTAGACCACGTCGGGGGTGGCCGGATCGACGTTCACGTCGTTGGTGAAGGCGCCGTAGACCTCGATCTTCGAGCTCCTCGTGCACAGCTCCCAGGTGCTGGCATCGGGGACCGTGCTGCGGTAGAGCCCGCTCAGGCCGTCGTTGGCGTCGGCCATCAGGGCGTAGACGAACGACGGGTTGCTGGGCGACTGATTGAGGCTGATCCGGCTGGTGGCCGGACCGGCCGGTAGGCCCCCGCTCAACCGGGTGAACGTGGGGCTGGTGCTGAGGGCATCGGTGGTGCGGTAGATCCCGCTGCCCCAGAAGGCGGCGTAGACGGTGTTGCCCGACGGGTCGGCCCGGTCGATCACCACGTCGCAGCAGGCGATCACGGCGCCCGACAGGGCGGGCAGGCCACCCCCGGTGAGAAGGGCCCAATTGGCCCCGTCGGTGGTGCGGACCAGGCCCCGGCTGGTCGCCCCGAAGGCCCGGCTGGCATCGGTCCGGTCCACTGCGATGCGGTAGAAGCTCGCCCCGGCCAGAAGGGGGGCGGCGTGGCTGGACCAGGTGGCGCCGCCGTCGGCCGAGCGCAACACCCCGACCCCGAGGTACACGCCAGGGGCTGAGCTCTCGGGGTAGACGGTGCTGTACAGCTGCACGTTGCCTTCGCCGGTGCCGGCGTAGAGCACCTCGGGATCGTCGGTGCCGGCGGCGAGCGCCCCGACGGCCAGCGACGGCTGATCGTCGGTGAGGGGGTGCCAGGTGACACCGCTGTCGTCGGTGCGCCACACCCCGCCCCGGCTGGTGCCGATCCAGATCACGGCCGGGTCGGTGGGGTGGGGGGCGATGGCCGTGACCCGCCCGCTGATCAGGATCCGGTTGCCGCCGTAGGTCTGCCCATTGGGCACCGCCAGCGGGCCGAGCGGGGTCCAGCTCGGCCGGCCGGCCACCACCGGGGCCGCCGCCCGGCCCAGGGTGGGTGGTCCGTCTAGCTCGGTCAGGGCCCGGAGTCGGAGCAGGGCCGGGTTGGCGTCGGCCGGGCGGGGCGGTGGATCCGACCGCAGGGTGGCGGTGGCGGCCTCGGCCAGCAGCGGGTCGGCGGCCAGGCCGGCCCGGGCGGCGTCGGCCTCGGTGCGGTTGAGTTGCTCGGTGCGGAAGGCGGCGAAGTCTTCGGCCAGGCGGCCGTACAGCTTGGCCGTGTCTTTCGCCCGGCGCCGGGGGCGCCCGGCCTCCGCTCCGGCTCTGTTCGCCATCGACCCCTCCTTCGTCGCCGCCTGTGCCAGCTAGAGCTATGAGTCGCCTAGGCGATACACGAATCTCGGGCGAAGTCTGGCACCGCGGTCGGCGCCCGTCCCGTCAGCCGGGCTCGGCGCCCGGCGCCGTGTCCGGAGGGGACGCTAGGGTCGGTTCCATCCCAGCGAGAGGAGAGCTCATGGCGCTCAACCGGCATGTCGGTGATCGGTTCCCCGACCTCACCATGGTCGACGACCGGGGCCAGGCCCGCACGATCGGCGAGGTGGCCGACGGCCAACCCCTGTTCCTCGCCTTCTTCCGCGGCCCGTGGTGACCCAAGTGCCAGCTGCAGCTGCGAGAACTGGTCGAGTTCTCTGAGTCAACCGCCGTCTCCTACCAGCGGCTCGCCGTGGTCTCGGTGGACCCGCCCCGGGTGCTGGAGGCGTTCAAGGCCGGGCTCGGCGCCCGGTTCCCCTTCCTCAGCGACGAGGACCGGGCGGTCACCAACGAGCTCGGTATCGCCGAGCACACCGACCCCCGCCACGGCCCGCTCCCGGTGCCGTTCACCTTCGCCCTCCTGCCCGACCTGACGATCAGCCACATCTGGAACGGGTGGTACTTCGTGGGCCGCCCCACCCCCGAGGAGCTGCGCCGAGCGGCCCGGGAGATCACGGACCGGGTGGTACCCGACCTCGACTTCCGGGGCGACTGAGGCGTCGCTCAGTCGAGCAGATCAGCCAGGCGGGCCAGCGCCGCATCGGCTTGGGCGACCGTGCGGCGCCCGAGCCCACAGCTGTGGGACACATCCACCGGCCGGCCCACGGCGTCCTCGATCACGTCGCGGATCCGGCGCTGGACGGCGAGGTCCTGCTCCTCGTGGGCGAACCCGGCGATCACCCGGACCTCGGGACCGAGGCGGAGCCCGGCCAGCGGGCGATGGAAGGCGGGGTCGGCCGACGGTGGGTTGTCGGCCTCGGCCAGCGGCAGGTGCACGAAGTCGAGGGGGCGCCCGCTGGGCCATGCGGCCACGATGGCGTTGGTCAGCTGCACCAGCAGTTCGGCGTCGGCCAGGTGCCCGAACGCCTTGTGGTTCATGTCGCCCAGGCACAGGTGGAGCCCGAAACGGGCGCCGGGCGGCGCCCCCTGAGCCAGGGCCGCCACCTGGCGACCCAACCGGCCGGCCAGCACCGGCCGCAACCGGGCCGGGGCCCGGGTGAGCACCACCACCTCGGCCGGAATCTCGATCTGGTACACCACGTCGTCGCCGTAGAGGGCCGATATATCGTGCATGGTGGTGGCCAGGGCCTCACCGAACGGGCGACGGTAGCGCACCGGGCCCACCGGGCCGAAGGTGAACATCGACAGGTCGATATCGCCCGGGATGCCCACCTGGAACCGCAGGCCGGGCTGCTCGTGCTCGGCACGTAGGGCCAGGAAGATGCTGCGGGCGGCGAAGGCGGCGCGGTCTATCCCGAGGTCGAGCGACGCCCCGTACAGGCGGTGGCCGGGGCGGACCCGGAAGCGGGGCACCCGGTCGTAGTCGGACCAGTCGCCTTCCTTCACCAACTCCAGATCGGGGTGGTGGCGCAGGGCTTCCACCATGGAGATGATCCAGTTCCGCCGCTCACCGGTCTCCCCGTCGGGCAGGGTGGCCAGCGATGGACCGAGGCGGCTCATGGCCAGCTTCATGGCATCGAGCTCGCTGGCTCCGGGCAGGCTGCCCACCAGGTGGGCCCGTCGTGTGACCATGACTCGCTCCCGCTCCGCCGCCCGGTGATCGTGGTGGGGCGATCGTAGCCGGACGCGACGGTGCCAGGGGTCCGGAGGGACCCCTGGCACCGTCGGGCTCAGCCGGTGGGCGTCATTGCCCGGGCTGTGTCAGCTTGTGCGCCCCGGTGTTCGCCGGAGGCGAACCCGAGGCGACCGCAGGTCGCACTCAGTAAAGCTCGCAGGTGCCACCAGCCTGCTGGAAGTTGCAGTTCTTGGACGCTCCGTCGAGGTTGAAGACCTCGGTCTTGGAGATGTAGCTCTGCTTGGGCACGTCGAACTGCTGGTAGACGCCGCCCTCGGTGTAGTACGAGTCTTTGTTGCCGTCGGCGTGGAAGACCATGCCGGGCAGCTGGAGCGGGTTGTTCATGTCGAGCGCCCGGGCGGCGAGGATGGTGTTGGCCCGGGTGAGGCCGCCGTCGAGTTCGCCGGCGATCTGCAGCACCTGGACCCAGGCCCAGCCGTAGAGCACGCCGAGGCCGAGCTCGGCCGCCGAGTCGGGGTCGTCTCCGTGGGCCGTGATCATGTCGCGGGCCCACGCGATGGCGGGATCGCTCTGCTGCTCGGGGTCGCGCACGTCCTTGGAGCCGCCGTTGACGATCCACCAGTCCTGGGAGGCCGAGCCGTCGCCGCCCACCTTCTCCTTGGAGAGCTGGGTGGAGCCGGCGCAGGTGTTGGGCTGCCACAGGTACTTGACGTCCTGCTGCATCCCGTTCTGGGCTGCCTCCACCACGGCCTGGGTGCAGAAGGTGCCGGCCACCATGGCGATGAAGATCTGGGGCTTCTTGGAGCCCAGCGTGGTCATCTGGTTGGTGATCGTGGGGGCCTGGGGGTCGACCGTCTCGCTGACGTAGGTGACCTTGTCCTTGATCGGGGAGTTCTCGAGCCAGGCCTTGAAGCCGACGTCGTAGATCTTGCCGAACTCGTTGGCCACCACCAGAGAGGCCACGGTCACGCCATCGGGGAACTCGTCGATGTGGTCCTCGATGAACGAGCCCCACAGCACGGCCTCGGTGGTGTAGGCCAGGCCCAGGCCGGTGGTCCAGGGGTGGTTCTTGGGATCACCCCAGGCCGGGTGGCCGGTCTGGTTGAACAGATGCGGGACGCAGCGCTGGTTGATCTTGTCGTAGGTCTTCAGCGTGTTGGGCGAACCCAGGGTCACCTGGCCGAACACCTTCTCGGAATCCAGGAACTCGTCGACCAGCGGCACGGTCTTGGCCGGGTCGTAGCCGTCGTCCTTGGCGATGAAGTTGATCGTCCGGGTCTTGCCGGTGGAGTCCTTGAAGGCGCCCTTGTCGCCGTAGTAGTTGAAGATCGCCTCCTGGCCCTTGCCGTAGTTGGCGGCGTAGGCGAGGGTGCCTGACTGGGCCAGGGTCTGGCCGATCTTGATCTCGGTGTCGCTGAGGCCCTCGGCCGAGTCCCAGCCGGCCGGGCACTGCGACAGATCGACGGTGAAGCCTTCAGGACCGGTGAGCGTCTTGCCGTCGGCCGAGACACCCCACTTGTTGTCCTTGATGCGCGTGACGACGGCCTCGCGTTGGGCCGCCCACAGCGACTCCCAGCCCTCCATGTCCTTCGGCAGCTCGGCTGGATCGGTGATGGCTGCGCCGCTGAACTCGCCAGCGTCGATGGCCAACGACACCGACGTGGTGGTGCCGGCCTCGGTCGTGGCCGTGGCCCCACCGCTGTCGGTGGTTTCCGTGCCCGAACCGCTTTCGCTACTGCTGCCGCACGCTGTTGCGATGAGGGACGCCCCCATCGCGGCGATGAGCAGCCTCCTGCGTGGAGCTCTCATACTCTTCTCCCCTTAGTGAACGCTGCACGGGTCCCGGCAGCGGGCGTCACACTAGCCCACGTCGGTACCGGCAGCGCAAAGGCGACCGCAAGACGCGTTCAACCTGTAACCGGGCCGGAACGACCCGGCTACAGGCTCAGAGGAGAGTCGGCAGGTCAGTAGAGCTCGCAGGTACCTCCCTGCTGCTGGAAGTTGCAGTTCTTGGACGCTCCGTCGAGGTTGAACAGCTCGGTCTTGGAGATGTAGCTCTGCTTGGGCACGTCGAACTGCTGGAACACACCGCCCTCGGTGTAGTAGCTGTCCTTGTTGCCGTCGACGTGGAAGACCATGCCGGGCAGCTGGAGCGGGTTGTTCATGTCGAGCGCCCGGGC
>CADEDH010000074.1 GCA_902826025.1 uncultured Actinomycetes bacterium | reverse complement strand
ACCCCCCAACCGACCAAATCGCCGCTTGACAACAAGACAGGAACACCCCCCCCGCTCCATCCCCACCTCCCAACCCGCCTCCGAACCGCGGAGAACCCCGAGCCTCCCGAAAGGCGGCCTCATGAGCACCACCCCGTCAGCCCATACCCACCCCACCCACGGCGAGGTCGGCTACCTCCAGATCCCCACGACGGACCTGAACCGGTCGATCGCCTTCTACCACGCCGTGCTGGGCTGGAACGGCGACGCCGCCTGGGCCGGCTTCGAGGGCCCCGGGATCATCGGCCAGTGGGTGACCGACCGGGCCCCCGCCCCCGAGGCCGGGCCGGTCCTGTGGATCGTCGTCGACCGCATCCACGCCGCCCTCGACCGGGCCGCCACCCACGGCGGCACGGTGGTGGAGCGCCCCACCGACGACCAGGGCGACCGGCTGCTGGCCACCGTCCGGGACCCGTCGGGCAACACCCTCGGCCTGGTCCAACCGCTCCGCCCGGCGCGGCCCCAGCCCCTGTTGACCGTGCGGGACGTCGAGGCGGCCAGCGCCTGGTACCAGCGGCTGTTCGGCTTCCAGAGCGACCACGGCGGGCCCGAGTACGAGCGGCTCCTGTCCCGGGGCGAGCTGGTGCTCCAGCTCCACCGATGGGACGTGGAGCACCATCACGGGGAGGTGCTGGGCTCCCCCGACGGCCCGGTGGGCAACGGGGCCGCCCTGTGGATCGAGGTCGACGACCTCGACGCCGTGGTGACCCGGGCGGCTGAGCTGGGGGCCACGGTGGAGCTGGGCGGTGCCCCGGTGCGCAACCCACCCGACGGCGAGCCCGGTGGGCCGGCCCACCGCGAGCTGTGGCTGCGGGACCTCGACGGCTACCTGGTGGTGGCGGCCAGCCCGGACTTCGAGTCGCCTCTGGTCTGACGGTAGCGTCAACGGGGTGACCAGCCCGGGCGCCGCCGTCTCCCCCGTTGCCCCGGCGCCGGGCGGTCCCGACCTCAACGCCCTCAAGTGGAAGGCGTTCACCGCCATCGCCATCTCGTTCGTGACGATGGTGTTCTCGATGACGATGGTGTTCGTGGCCCTGTCGTCGATCGCCGACGACTACGGCGTGACCCTGCGGGCCGTGAGTTGGGTGGTGATCGTCCAGTCGCTGGTGATCAGCGGGGTGATGATGCCGATGGGCCGGGTGGCCGACATGATCGGCCGGCGGCGGGTGCACCTGGCCGGGCTTCTGCTGTTCGCCTTCGGCTCGGCCTGCGTGGCCCTGGCCCCCACCTTCGGCCTGATGATCGCCGCCCGGGCCCTGATGTCGCTGGGCAACGCCATGGGCCAGGCGGTGGGCACGGCCATGGTGGTGGCCGTGTTCCCGCCCGAGGAACGGGGCAAGGCGCTGGGCAGCCAGACCTCGGTGGTGGCCATCGGATCGGCCATGGGCCCCATCATCGGCGGCTTCGTGCTCCAGGTTGCCCCGTGGCAGACCCTGTTCTGGATGCTGGTGCCGCCCCTGCTGCTGGCCTGGGTGGTGGGCTGGCGATGGCTCGACGAAGACCTCGTGAGCCGGTCGGGAGCGGCCGACGGGGCCCGGGGCGCCCGGCCCCCGTTCGACTGGGGCGGCGCATCGCTGTCGACCCTGGCCATCACGGTGCTGGTGCTCACCGTGTCGAACCCGCTGGCCGTCCCCTGGACGTCGATCCCGGTGCTGTTCGGCGCCCTGGTGCTGGTGGCCCTGCTCGTGCTGTTCATCTTGTGGGAGCTGAGCTGCCCGTCGCCGATGCTGGAACTGCGGTTCTTCGCCCGGGCCACGTTCTCCAAAGCGGTGACGGCCCGCACCCTGGGCTTCGTCGGCTCCACCGCGGTGTCGTTCCTCATGCCGGTGTTCCTGATCAGCGTGCGGGGCCTCGACGAGGGCCTCACCGGCACCGTGCTGTTCCTCACCTCGCTCGGCC
This sequence comes from uncultured Actinomycetes bacterium, assembly GCA_902826025.1. Taxonomy (GTDB): domain Bacteria; phylum Actinomycetota; class Acidimicrobiia; order Acidimicrobiales; family SZUA-35; genus CADEDH01. Next base: position 30,704 of record CADEDH010000074.1, on the reverse strand, counting down.
TGGGGCTGGCCGCCAACCAGGCCGGCCGGCTCACCGACCGCCTGGGCGAGCGGCCGATCTTCCTCACCGGGTTCATCATCCAGGTGGTGTCACTGACGGGCACGGCGTTCGTCGACCAGTCGACCCCCCTGTGGCTGGTGATGGTGCTGCTGTTCTCCGGGGGCATGGCCATGGGACTATGGAACGTGCCCAACGGGTCGACGATCCTGGCCTCGGTGCCGCCTGAGCATCTGGGGGTGGTGGGGGCGTTCATGAACCTCACCCGCAACATCGGCAACGTGGTGGGCCAGGCCCTGGCTTCGGCCATTGTGGTGGGGGTGCTCGTGACCCGGGGGTTCGATGTCCCCCTGTCGGACATCGCCGATACGCCGGGGGCGGGCGAGGCCTTCCTCCACGGCTGCCGCATAGCCTACGGAGTGGTGACGGCGATGACGGTTGTGGCCCTGGGGCTGGCCCTGTTCACCCGGCCCCCGGCCCGGGAGCTGCGGGGATGACGGGCGCAGGCGCCGGGCGGCGGATCGACGAGCCGGGCAACGGGCCGGTCGACGTGTTCGACCTCCCGGCCGACGAGGCCACCGTGCTGGCCGTGCTCGAGGCGCTGTTCGGCCAGTGGTGGGACCGGATCCGGTTCGGGCCGATCATCCAGGGCGCGGTGTACGAGCTCCGGTGTCCACAGCGGCCCGAGATGGGCATGCTCGACGGCTACCTCACCATCGGCTTCGAAGGCTGGCACGTCCACGTGTGCATCGGGGAGCAGCGCGGGCTCCCCGATCGGCCGGTTGATCCCGAGCTGGCCCGGTACCGGCGCACGGCCCGGGCCGAGCTGGCCCGGGTGCTGGTGGACGGGGTGCCGATGTCGTGGATGGTGCGCCTGTTCAACGGGGGCGGCGAGCAGCAGATGACGGTGCTGTTGCCCAACCCCTACCTCGACGACGAGCAGGACTATCTCCCGGAACCCGACTGGTCGAACCTGGCCTGCTGGGATGAGCTGCGCCACCGGTTCCTGGGCCTGGGCCCCGACCCTCTCGACCGCACGGGCACCCACTTCATCCACCCGTGACCAGGGTCGGCACGTGACTTCCGACCCCTGACGCTGTCGGGGGCCAGGCTCTAGAATCCCGCCATGCGCATCGGAGTCTTCCTGTTCGGCGGCGTGGAGATGGACGACGCCGGGGCCGGGCCGCCGGCACCGACGGACCGGCGGTACAGCCAGGAGAAGATGTGGCACGCCGCCGAGCGCCTGCTCGACACCGGCGTGGCCACCGAACAGGCCGGGCTCGACGTGTTCTGGCTCACCGAGCACCACTTCCAGTACGAGGGCTACGAGGTCGTCCCCAACGGGATCCTGTTCGGGGTGGCGCTGTCGCAGCGCACCGAGCGGATCCAGATCGGGGCCATGTTCAACATCGTCACCCAGTGGCACCCGCTGCGCCTGGCCGAAGACTTCGCCACCATGCACAACCTGTCCAAGGGGCGGGGCATCCTCGGGATCGGGCGGGGCACCGTGCCCCGGGAGGCCGAGCCGCTGGGCACGAAGATCGGCAGCTTCGACAACCCGGAGGCGGCCGAGGCCGACCGCCTGAACCGGGAGATGTTCGACGAAGCCATGGACGTCATCCTCCTGGCCTACGACAAGGAGCAGTTCAGCTACCACGGCCGTCACTTCGACTTCCCACCGGCCGGCATCCCCGACCGGGGCGGCACGGTGCAGGAACTGACGCTCGTGCCCCGGCCGCTGTATCCCTACGAGATCTGGCAGGGGGTCACGTCGCCCCCCACCCTGGAGGCGGTGCCCCGCCGGGGCTTCGGCGGCGTGATGTGGCTCCAGCACCACTCGTTCATCCGCCAGCGGTGGGAACGGTTCGCCGAGCTGTGGGAAGCGGCCCACGGGACACCTCTGGAGGCGGGGGCCAAGCGCAACCTGGTGCTGAACGTGCGCATCGCCGACTCCTACGAGGAGGCGGTGGCGTCGGCTCGGCCCGGGCACGACGAGTTCTGGAAGTTCCTCGGCCCTTACGGCTGGTCCCGGGGCTACATGGGGGCCGACGGCAAGCCGGCGGCCCCCGGGCTCATCCCCACGCTGGAGGAGTCGCTCGAGAACAAGGTGTGGATCGTGGGCACGGCCGAGCAGGTGGCCGAGGGCATCGCTGGCTACACCGCCGAGCTGGGCCTCACCGACCTGACGATCTTCCCCCACTTCCCCGGCGACACGTACGACTTCACCATCGAGCAGCTCCACCGCTTCGGCCAGGACGTCGCCCCCCTCATCCGCTGACCCCTCCGGGCGGCCGGGTCGGACGGCCCGAACTGCGCGACGGAATCGCGCCCCGCCAGCGAACTGCGTCGCGATCTTCACGTATTTCGTAGGTTTCGTGACGCAGAACGGCGGCGGGGCGCGATTCCGTCGCGCAGTTGGGGGGAGCCCCACCCCAGCGCCGGTTAGGGGCCAGCCCCCACCCCGACGGGGCATGGATCGTCCATACTCCGCTCATGGAGCACGAACCGACGTTGGGCGACCTCGACCTGCTGGTGAGACGTCTCGAGACCGACCTCGACCGGCGGCTCGCCCGCATCGAGGACAAGGTGGAGGCCGTGCTGGCCACGCTCCCGGCCGCCGTGGCCCACCGGTCTTCGGCCGTAAGCCCCCTGCCGCCGCCCCCGGCCGAGTTCGCTGCCCCGGCGCCTCCGGTGTTCCCCGTCACGCCGGCGCCAGTCCACCCGATGGGCTCCCCGCCCCCGCCGCCGCCCCCGCCCACCGGTGCGCCGCCTCCCCCGCCTCCGGTCCCCCCATGGGCCGGCCCGGCGCCGGAGCCGGCATTCGACTTCGACGTCACCCCCGAACGGTTCGTGCGGTGGGCCGGGCTGGTGCTGGTGGCCCTGGCGGCGATCTTCCTGGTCAGTACGGCCATCGAGCGGGGCTGGATCGGGCCCGAGCTGCAGCTGGCGGGGGCTACCGCCGCCGGCCTCGGCCTCCTGGCCGCCGCCTTCCGCCTCCAAGACCACGGGCCGGGATGGCCCACGTCGCTCGGCATCGCCGGGGCCACCGTGCTGGCCTTCTGCGCCACCGCCACCCACACCTGGCTCGACCTGGTACCGGCGCCGGCCGCCCTGGTGGCGGTGGCGGCGGCCAGCGCCGTCTCCGTTGCCGCCGCCTGGCGCCTCGGCCGAGAGTCGGTGGCCGTCGCCGCCGGGCTGGCCGCCCTGTGGGTGCCGCCCGCCCTGGGGCTGTCCACCGACCTGTCGACCGACCTGATGGCGGTGGCCGTGGCCGGCGTCGTCGTGGCCGCCACCGGGCTCGGCCTGGTCCGCCCCTGGCCGTTGGTGCGGACAGCGATCAGCTGGCTGGCCGGCCTCATGCTGCTGGTCGTGCTGACCGAGATCGACCAGACGCAGGACCGGGTCAGGCTGCCGGGCGGGGGGCCAGCTTCGGCCGTGGCCGTGGCCCTGACCACGGTGGCGCTGTGGCTCGGCCCGGTGCTCGCCACCCACCTCGTGGGCCGGCGACCCACCGCCGAAGACAGCGGTGGGCCCACCGCCGCCCCCTTCGCCGTCGACGGGTACTTGTCCACCGTCGGCCAGCAGCTGGCCGCCATCGACCACCGGCTGCTGGCCGTCGTACCCGGCTGGTGCTGGCTGGCCGTGGCCGCGGTGACCGGTACCGACCGGTCGCGACCCTTCGGCCTGCTGGGCCTGGCCGTGGCCGCCGGCTTCGCCCTGCTCACCGCCGCCACCTGGCTGCGCCTGCCCCGGGCCCTCGGGCTCGTCCAGGCGCTGGGGGTCTCGGGCGTGACGGCGGTGGCGCTCGTCGCTCTCATCGATGGCCCTCTGCTTATGGTGGCCCTCACCGTGCAGACAGTGGCCACCGTGGTCGTGGCCCACCGGTTCCGCGACACCGCCCTCGGCGTCAGCGCGGCGCTGACCGCGGCGACCGCCGGGCTGCTCGTGGTGGCCGACATCTTCCGCACGATCGTCGAGCGGAATCCGTCGGTGGGTGGGGCAGTGGCCCAGGCCTTCGTGGTGGGGGCCATCGGTGCATCGGCGCTCGTCGTCAACCGGTTCGGACGACGGGACCTGGCCGAGCCGGCTTTCGTGGTGGCCTGGGTGCTCACCCTGCTGTGGGCGGTGGCCACGTTCCTCCCAGGACCCCAGGGCAACGTGGTGGTGTCGGGGCTGTGGGCGGCCATGGCCGTCGGCGGCATCGTGGCCGGGCTGCGCTGGATCTCGTCCACCGTGCGCACGGTGGGCCTCCTCACCCTGGCCCTGGCCGTGGCCAAGCTGCTCACGGTGGATCTGGCCGTGGTCGACGTGTTCTGGCGGGTGGGCCTGTTCTTCCTGATCGGAGCGGGCCTGCTGCGGCTGGCCTACGTCCTCCCCCGCCTCGCCGCCCAGGCCCGGGCCCGGGCCCGGGCCGAGGCGCCTAGCTGAAAGATCCGCTGAACACGCTCCGTGCCCTCAGGGTTGGCCATGGTCATCGTGGTGCCGGCGGTCATCCATCCGGTGACGCTCGGCCACGATCGACGCATCGGGGTCGGGGGGCAGCAGGCCGCCAGGGAGGAAGGCATCGTCGGGCCAGGTCTGGCCGCCGAGCTTGGACCGGGCTCGAACCTGGATGGCCTGCAGGACGAAACCTGCCTCGCCCGAGGAGGGGCGGGGGAATACGAGAATGGTCCGGTCGCCGATGCGGGACGCCACCACCTGATCTCCCCCCTCCAGAGTCCACAGAAGAGGCTTGTGGGCCCGCCGCGCCCTCGCCGGATCCCAGAGATGCAGCAATCCGCCTTCCGGTCTGGCCACCAGCAGCGTGGAATCTCCGATCGGCACCAACTCCATCGAGCCGATCGACCGGTGAAACAAGCCGTCGTTCGGGTTGTGTAGGGGAAGGTCTCGCGTCATCTGCCGACCCGTCTCGATGTCCCACATCCTGACCTCGCCAGAGCCCTGAACCACGGCCGCCCCCACGAGGCGACCACCAACGTGACCAAGGGCGCCGGGATAGGTGCAATCTCGACTGCCGGGAAGCACACCGATCTGGCGGGCCTCGGAGAGCGACCAGATCCTGGCCCCGCTGGGGCCCCAGGTGAGGAGTTTCTCGTCACCCTGGCGCTGCGTCACATGGGCGTCGCCTACGCCGGGGGCGTTCACCACCACCGGGGGCGGAATGGCGGCCGGAGTGTCGAGATTCCATAGCCGGAGCTCACGGGCCTCGCTCACGCTGAGAAGGCAGACGCTGCCGCCGACGCTGACGAGACGCAACCGCTCGATCGCCCTGGCCCGTCCGGCAGGGATCGGCCCGGTCCCCGGCATGCCGTTCAGCAACTCGTGACTGATGGCGTCATAGAGCAGGATCCGCCCCGATTCCGTCCCCACAGCGAGCACCGTCCGCCCTCCGGCATCGCCCACTGCGGTGGCACGCACCGGATCGACGCGGTCGCTGTCAGGCGACAGGGGTAGGTTCAACATCCGCCCCGCCTCCTGATCCCAGAGGTGGATCTCGTGATGGGCACTGAAGACGAGGACAGGACGGCCGCTGACGGTCCCGGCTGCCAGGGCGACCGGCGGTGCCGGCCACACCTCGAGGGGGGCGGTGCCACCGATGTCGTCTGGCAGGTCGATCAGTCGGCGCCGCATAGCACGAGATTCTCGCCTACCGGGCCACCAGCCGGTACGCGCCACGGGAACGAGGGTCCAGTGCGCGCAATCAAGCGGCGACGGGATGGGGGCCGAGTCGGCTTCGCACCGGGCGGTCGAGCAGGGTGCTCCCCGTGAGCAGGGCGGCCATCACAGCACCGGCCGTCAGCCAGGCCGGGCCGGGACCGGCCCAGGCGTAGAGGGGGGCCGATGTGAACGCCCCGATGGCGGCGGCGGCCGAGCCGGCAGCCTCGCCCAGCCCCTGAGCGGCGGCGGCATCGGACTTCGGGGCGGCGTCGGCCAGGGCGGCCTGGGTGCCGGGGCTCTCCACCGCTTCCCCCAGCCCGTGCGGCAGCACCAGCAGGAACAGCAACGGGATCGACGTCACCCAGCCGTAGGCGGCCATGAGAGGCACGGTGGCGAAGCCGGCCAGCACCGAGGTGTAGCGGGAGCCGTAGCGGTCGGACAGGGCTCCGGCCCGCTTGGCCACCAGCAGCATGGGCAGGGCGAACACCGTGAGCGACAGGGTGACGACCATCGTGCTGGCCCCCAGGTGGTCGAGATGGTGGGCCCACAGCGGCTCGAACACACCCACCGAGTAGCGGAACGAGACGATGACCAGCATGGCCGCCACCACCCGGCGATCAGCCACGAGGCGGCGCAGCACCCGGCGCTCGGTCAGGGCCAGGGGCGCACCCCGCTCGGCCTCGGGCAGGTCGAGGCGGGCCACCGGCACCAGGGTGGCCAACACGGCCAGGCCGAGCACGGCGAACGGCACCCGGACGTCGGTCACCTCGGCGATGGCACCGGCGATCGGGGGCCCGAACACGAAGCCAGCCAGGTAGGAGGCGTAGAACATCCCGAGCTTCTCCCCCTGGTTGCCGTCGGCCGTGAGCAGGATGGCCCGCCGGGCCGGCGGCACCAGCATGCCCACCCCGGCGCCCAGCACGGCCCGGGCGGCCACGAACTGCCACAGCTCGGTGGCCACCGCGAACCACAGCAGGCCCGCGGCGCAGGCCACCACCCCGGCCCGCAGCACCAGGCGGGCATGGCCCCGGTCGGCGTAGCGGGCCAACGAGAGCTGGGTGACGAGGGCGGCGGCGAAGGCGGCCCCGCCGATCCATCCCAACGACGCGGTCGACAGGTCGTAGCGCTTCTGTAGCTCAGCCAGCAGGGCGAACACAGCGCTGACGCCGGCCATCGTCACCGCCGCCACCACATAGAGACCTTTCATGCGCTGTCCCTCCTCGTCCGCCGGCCCTACAGACCGTCTCGGTGGTCGGGATGGGCGATGGCCCGCAGGGCCTCCCGCCGCTCCTCGGGGCTGCGGCCCCGCAGCTCGGCCACCCCGTACTCCGTCACCACGCGATCGAGCAGGTGGCGGGGCACGGTGGTGGGGCTGGTCACCGGCAGCCGGTCGACGATGCGGGAGATCTTCCCCCCGGCCGCCGTGGAGCGCAGGGTGATGAGCGAGATCCCGCCCGGGGCCAGGTTGGCGCCGGCGGCGAAGTCGGGCTGGCCGCCGGGCCCCGACACCACCCGCTCCCCCGCCACCTCGGCGTTGACCTCGCCGTCGGCCGAGATCTCGATGGCGGAGTTGATGGCGCAGAACCCGGCCTGGCGGGCCAACACGGGTATGCCGTGGCTGTAGGCCGAGCCGCACACGAACACGTCGGGGTTGCGATCAACCCAGCGGAACGCGTGCTCGGTGCCCACCACGCCAGCGCCCACGTGGAAGCCGGGGTCGAGGCTCTTGCGGGCGCCGGTGAGCGCGCCGGAGGCGGTCAGCTCCACCACGGCGTCGCTGATCATGCCGCCGTGGAGGCCGAGGTCGGTGCGGGTGCGAAGGGCCATCAGCACAGCCTCGGGGATGGCGCCGATGCCGAACTCGAGGGTGGCGCCGTCGGGCACCTGGGAGGCGGCGTTGGCCCCGATGGCGTTGGACACGTCGTCGCCGGCCGGCACCGCCAGCTCCACCAGGGGGTGTTCCACCTCCACCAGCAGATCGATCTCGTGCCGGTCGATCTCGGTGGCGCCGTGGGTGAACGGCATGCGGGGGTTCACCTCGGCGATCACGAACGGGGCCTGCCGCACCAGCTCGGCCGTCACCCCGCCGCCCACCCCGAGGCTGTGGCGGCCGTTGGGACCGGGCGGGCTCACCTGCACCAGGGCCACGTCCACCGCGGCCCGGCCGCCGGCGGTGAGGTGGGTGAGGTACTGGCCGTAGCTGCACGAGATCGTGCGCAGGGCGCCGGCCCGGCGCACCGCCTCCACCGCCGGGGTGGGCTGCAGGCTGACCACGTGGAAGGGGGCGCCGGCGTGCTCGAACAGGGGAAGGGGGTCGATCAGGTAATCGGTGACGATCGTGAGGCGGCGCCACCGGTCGGCGGCGTCGGCCATGGCCGCCACCAGGGCCGTGGGCACCCCGCAGATGGGGGCCACGTAGACGTTGATGTCCTCGGCGATGGCGTCGAGGGCCTGGCTCATCGAGACCAGCCGGCCCTCGCGGCGGGGACCGGGGGCGGGCAGGTAGGCCAGGGCGTCGGTCGGTTCCATCGCCGGATCCTAGGTGAGCGCCCGCCGCCCGGCGATCCGGCACGCTCCGTCGAAGTTCTGCGCGACGGATCCGCGCCCCCCACCCGAACTGCGTCGCGCAAACCCCCGGGATCCGGCGAGAACGTGGCGCAGAACGGTGATGGGGCGCGGTTTTCGTTACGCAGTTCGGTCGTCGTCCACGGTGTCCACGGCGTCGATGGCATGGATGGCGTCGAGCCAGCGGGCCCAGTAGTCCCGCCACTGGCCCAGGCTGTCGGCCGACGGCAGCCGTTCGTGCGACACGGTCACCGCCACCCGGCCGCCGTCCTTGGCGGCGAAGGCGAACAGGGCCACGCCTTCGTCGAAGGCCACCCGGAGCGACTTGGCCGACGGCTTCGACCGCAGCGTGGTGGCCTGGCCCGGGAACAGGTCGGCCCGGCCCCCGTCGTCGATCAGCAGTGCCCGCAGCGTGTCGAGGTCCACGGTGACGGTCCGGGTCCGGTTGGCGGTGAAGGTGCCGTCGGCCATCTGGTGCGGGAGACGGGCGCCCGTGATCCGCTCCCAACCCACGGTGACCGTCTGGGCCCACCAGCCGTCGACACCGTGGGTGTCCCGCAGGCGGGCGGCGATGGCGGTGTGACCGGCCGTGTGCCCGGGCCAGGCGTCGATGACGTCGCACCACTCGTCCCAGCCCCGGCCGGTGGCGGCGGCGAGCTTGTCGTCGGCCATCCCCGGGTCGGCCGCCCACGCCCGGCGGGGCGGACCTGCGGCCGGGGCGCGCTCGGCTCGATCGGCCTGGTCGAGCAGCGTGCGGCGGGCGGCGGCGTACCGCTCGCCGGTGTGGGCCATGCGGGCCCGAACCCGATGCTTGAACGATTCCTGTCGGGTCATCCGGTACCTTCCCGGGCCCTCGCCGGCGCCGACCACCCACGCTGGTGACGCAGCCGGGCCCGTTCGCCGTGCGACCTCGTCACGTTCACTCGTCCACTTGCTCGGTCTTCGGTGCCGGGCACGCAGGGTCCCCTTTGCCTTCCCGGCCCCCGGCGAGCCGGTGGCCGCCCCGGGGCGTGGGCCCGGGGGCGAAAGGTGTGGCGTGGCATCCCGCCGCCCGCCATGCTATCCCGCTCACGACCGACGGACCGGCCGAACGGCCATCGCCCAGGATGGTGGTGCGGTGCGCCACGCCCCGGTTGTGGAGGCGGTCAGCTGGCGGGGGCGTTGGCGAGACCGAAGCTGACCTCCACCGTCAGCGGCTTACCCGACTCGGGATAGGGGGTCAGCACGGCCAGGTGGACCTCCCGGCCCGGGCCGTCGTTCCACTGGGTGTGGGGCACGCCGGCTGGCAGCACCACCAGGCTGTGGCGGGGAGCGACGAGACGCTGGCCGGCCACCTCGAGCTGGAGCTCGCCCTCGAGCACGAAGTAGAGCTGGTCGAAGGTGTGGATGTGCATGGCCGGGCCGGCCCCGCCCTCGTTGACCTGGGCGGCGTTGATCAGCACGGAGGTGACGCCCCGCTCCCGGTCGGCCAGGGGCTGGACGGAGAACCCGGTGGGGCGCATGTTGGCCTCGAAACCTTCGTCGCCGATCTGGGCGATGAACGGCTCGACGTCGGAGCCCGGCGCCTCGCCCGGGTCGTCGACCAGCGTCAGCAACGGCCGGCCGGCCGGCACCGACGGAAAGAACAGCTCGATGTGCTGCTCAGGGGCGCCGGTGTGGTTCCAGCTGCGGTGGGCCACCCCGGCCGGCACGAACACCAGCGACACCGCCGGCACCACGTGCTCGCTGGCGCCGAGCTGGACCGTGGCCTCCCCCTCCAGGATCACGTAGAACTGGTCGACGGCGTGATAGTGGAGGCCGGGCCCGCAGCCGCCGGGAGCGGTGCGGGCGGCCAACGTCATCACCGTTTCCAACTGGTTCACGATGCTGGCCTCGAAACCGTTCGGCCCCAGCGGGGCGTAGGACTCTTCCGACAGGGGACGGACGTAGCGCATGGCCCGAGTATGGGCTGTAGTGCTCGCATCCTGCCGAACCTTGTCAAGAAATGCCGCCCCTGGCGGCACAAGTCGACAAGGTTCGGGTGGGGTCGGCTGATTCGGGTGGGGCCGGGCCCGGGGTGCGGGCTCAGCGGCCGGGGACCGATGTCAACGGCCTTGACCGGGGCTCGGTGTCGGCCCGGCCGGCGTTGAGCGACGGGCGCAGCTCGTCGGCCCAGAACTGGAAGAAGCCGGCCAGATCGTGGCCGGGGTACATGACCGACAGGTGGTGGTAGCCGGCCTGGTGGTAGCGGTCGATGCCCTGGAGGTGGGGGGCGGGGCTGGGACCGGCCGGCATCATCGGGGCCAGGTCGTCGGCCCGCACGTGGCGGGTGGCGGCCTCGAAGTTGATCGGGTTGGGCAGCTCCGACATGACCTTCCACCCCGGCACCATGAACTTGGCCCCCTCCAGCGCCTGGGCCAGCCCCTCCGCCTCGGACGGGGCCCAGGCCAGGCCGATCTGGGCCCAGGTGTCGACAGCCGCGCCGCCGGCGTCGATGTAGGCCCGCACCACGTCGGCCCGGGGCTCGGTGTTGCACAGCCCCACGCCGCCCTGGCCCGCCACCCGGGCCGCCCGGGGGCCGGCGGCGGCGGCGAACATCGGCACCGGCTCGTCGGGCAGGTCGAAGACCCTCGCGTCCTCCACGTCGAAGTACTCGCCCCGGTAGGTGACGTAGCCGCCGGCGTGGAGGACCTGGATGATCTCGATGGCCTCGGCCAGGCGCTCGAGGCGCACGTCGACCGGGGGCCATGGCATGCCGGTCACGTGCTCGTTCAGCCGCTCGCCGGCTCCCAGCCCGAGCACGAACCGGCCCTCGCTGAGCAGGGCCATGGTGGCCGCCTTCTGGGCCACGATGGCCGGGTGGTAGCGCACGGTGGGGCAGGTCACCATCGTGACCAGGTCGATCTCGGTAGTGGCCTGGGCCAGGGCGCCCAGGATCGACCAGGCGTAGCCCGAATGCCGCTGGCTGTAGAGCCAGGGGTGGAAGTGGTCCGAGATCGTGACGAAATCGAAGCCGGCCTCCTCGGCCCGGCGGGCCTCGTCGACGAGCTGGCGGGGCCCCTTGGCCTCGCACATCAGGCTGTAGCCGTAGCGGTTCACGGTGGCGGTCCTCCCGGGGGCGGTTCGGTTGTCGGCGGTCGAGACCGCCGGCCTACCCCCTGCCCCAACGCCCAAACAGGGCCTCGCTCACCCGGCTGTGGCGATCTGAGTTGAGTTGGGCGGTCCGGGCCGGTTCCGGCGCTGGTCGAGCCGGGCCGACAACACGATGGCGGTGGCCGCCGGCACCGCCATCACCAGGGCGGCCGCTCGTACGTTGACATGCTCGCCGATCCAGCCGTCGAGCAGGCTGGCCAGGGGCCGGGTGCCGATGAAGGCCACCGACCACATGGCCATCACCCGGCCCCGCTCGTGGTCCTCGATCGAGCGCAGCAGCAGGGTGCTCGACCGGGTCTGCGACGTGAGGTAGCCGAAGCCGGCCAGGAACGACCCGACGAGGGTGAACGGCAGAGTGGTGGCCATGGCGAAGATCACCAGGCCGCCCACCAGGACCCCCAGCAGGCGTGCCACCTTGCGGTGGTGGCGGTGCGACTCGGCCCCGGCCACGAACGCCCCCACCACCCCGCCGGCCCCGAAGCCGCCGAGGATGGCGCCGGCCATCAGGTCTCCCCCGCCCAGCTTCTCGGCGATCTCCGGCCCCAGCGTCACCGGTGGGTCGGCGCCGATGGCGCAGGCGGCGATGATGAACAGCAGAGCACCCACCAGCGGGTTGCGGCGCACGAGCCCGAACCCGTCGATGAAGCGGGTGCGGCCGGCCGGCGCCACCTGCTGGGCCCGGGGCCGGACCGTCACCAGGATCGCGGCCAGCAGGAAGAACGACACGGCGTTGGCCCCGAAGGCCCACGTCTCCCCCAGGCCCGACACGATCAGGGCTCCGACCACCGGCCCGATGGCCCGGGCGATGTTCACCGACACCGAGTCGAGGTTGATGGCGCGGCCCAGGTTCCGCTCGCTCACCAGCAGCGGGGCGAAGGCCCGCCCCACCGGAAAGGCGAAGGCCCCGCTTATGCCGATGGCGGCGGCCAGCACGATCACCACCCCGGCGTTGATGAGCCCGAACGCGTTGAGCAGCGTCAACACCGTGGCCGCCACCCCGGCCGACGCCTGGGCGATGATCAGCACCTGGCGCCGGTCGTAGCGGTCGGCCACGGACCCCGCCACCGGGGCCAGGATCGGCACGGCGGCGTACTGGGCGAAGTTGACGACCCCGACCAGGAAGGTGGAGCCAGTGAGCCGGAAGACCAGTAGCGACTGGGCGATCGACTGGCAGAACGTGCCGAGGTTCGACGCCAGGTTGCCGAGGAAGAACCAGCGGTAGTTCCGCTCCTCCCTCAGCGGGGCGAGCGGTCCGGGCTGGCCTTCTCCGGCTCGCTGGTCCACCGTGCCGTCAGAAGTGGGCGTCAGATGCGCTCGATGAGCGTGCCTGTGCCCAGGCCCCCACCGCAGCACATGGTGATCACGGCGTAGCGGCCGCCGGTGCGCTGCAGCTCGTGGACGGCCTTGGTGGTGAGGAAGCACCCGGTGCCGCCCAGCGGGTGACCGAGGGCGATCGCGCCGCCGTTGGGGTTGACCTTGGCCATGTCGGGCTCCAGCTCCTTGGCCCAGGCCAGCACGACCGAGGCGAAGGCCTCGTTGATCTCGAACACGTCGATGTCGTCGACCGTGAGACCCTGGCGCTCCAGCACCCGCCGGGTGGCGGGGATCGGGCCCTCCAGCATCAGCACCGGGTCGCAGCCGACGAGGGCCGACTGCAGCACCCGGGCCAGCGGGGTGACACCCAACTCGGCCGCCTTCTCGGCGCTCATCAGCAACACGGCCGAGGCGCCGTCGGCGATCTGCGACGACGAGCCGGCGGTGTGCACCCCGTCGGGCCGGGCCACCGGCTTGAGCGTGGCCAGCTTCTCCAGGCTGGTCTCGCGGGGGATCTCGTCTCGCGTGACAGTCATCGTCTGGTCGGTCTTCTTGCCGTCTTCGCCCAGCACCGGGGCATCGATCGGGATGATCTGGTGCTCGAAGCGACCCTCGGCGATGGCCTTGGCCGCCCGCTCCTGGGACTCGAGACCGAACCGGTCGGTGTCGGTGCGGGAGATGCCGTACTTGTCGGCGATGCGCTCGGCCCCCTCGAACTGGCTGGTGAACTCGTAGTGCTCGAAATAACTACGGCTGACCGGCTTGCCGTACCCGGCCTGGGCCCCGGCCACGGCGTCGGACCCGATGGGCAGGAGGCTCATGTTCTCCACACCGCAGGCCAGCACGATGTCTTCGACGCCCGAGGCGATCAGGGCGTGGGCCGTGTTCACGGCCTGCTGGGACGACCCGCACTGGGAATCGATCGTGGTGCAGGCCACGTTCTCGTCTCCCCCGTGGCTCAGCCAGGCGGTACGGGTGATGTTCATGGCCTGGGCCCCGACCTTGTTGATGCAGCCGCCGACCACCTGGCCCACCTGGGCCGAATCGACCCCGGCCCGGTTGAGGACCTCCATCATCACCGGACCCAGCACATCGGAGGGGTGGGCCCCGGCCAGCGACCCGTTGCGCTTCCCGATGGGCGAGCGCCCCGCCTCCACGATCACCACATCAGCCATCTTGATCTCCTCTTGTCTGCGACCCGCCCGCGGTCACGGGGCGCGATCACTCTGCGATCGGTACTCGGTAGTCGATGGTAGTGGCGGGCTGTGACAGCGGGCGAAAGGTGGCCGCCGGTCACGCCACCGTGACCCGACCCGACAGAGCGAAGTGGTCGCTCAGGTGGAACCGGTGGCCGTCGACCACGAGGGGCTGGTGCCACACCGTCATCTCGCTCACCGTCACCGCCGGCGAGGCGAACCAGCGGGTGAAGTGGGCGGTGAACTCGGCCCCGCCGGCCCGGAACCGGTTGCGGCGGCTGTCCCACGTGGCCCGGGGTGGCCGCACGGTGACCAGACCGGCCGCCTCGACGGCGGCCATCTCGGCCGTCCTCGTGTTGGTGTCGCCCACGACCAGCAGGGCCTCGGTGGGGCTGGCCTCCACCACATCGGCCAGCTGGGCCAGTCGCTCGGCGGTGGCCGCCGCCCCCGGGCCGGAGGCCAGGTGCACGTTGGCCACGGTCAGGGCCGGCCCGGCGCCCGTGAACGTGGTGAGGACGGCGCACCCGGGAACTACCCGATGGGTGGGCTCGGCCGCCATCAGCTCGTGCGTCACCAGCGTGGCCAGGTGACCGGAATGGCTGCGCGGGTTGGCCCGGATCATGTCGTGGGTCTCGATGTAGGGCACGAGGCCGGGCAGCTCCTGGAGGAGCACCACGTCGGGGGCGACGGCCAGCACCCGGTCCCGCACCGCCGCCTCGGAGGCGGCCTGGTCCCACGCCGGTGGAGCCTCGGCCGACCGCTCCAGCAGGGCCAGGTTCCACGACAGGAAGGTGAGGCTGCGATCGTCGGCCACCCGCCCTGTCTATCCCACCCGGGGTCGGGCCCGTGCGGGCCGGGAGCCACGGCGCGAGACTGCGGCCATGGCCTCCAACCCTTCCGCCACCCCCTCCAAGCCCCCCGCCGGGGTCGACGACGTGCGGCTCACCCTCAGCGAACCTGCCAGCCACGACGGTCCGCTCACGTTCACCGCCTGGGCCGCCGGGCCGGCCGACGGGCCGCTGGTGCTGTTCCTCCACGGCTACCCCCAGACCCGTCACACCTGGCGGGACCAGCTGCCGGCGCTGGCCGCCGCCGGGTACCGGGCCGTGGCCGTCGACCAGCGGGGCTATTCCCCCGGGGCCCGGCCCGAGGGCATCGAGCCCTACGCCACCCCCAACCTGGTGGCCGACGTCGTGGCCCTGGCCGGCCAGCTCTCACTCGGCCGGCAGGCCCATCTGGTGGGCCACGACTGGGGTGGGCAGGTGGCGTGGCTGTCGGCCATCGGGCACCCCGAGGTCTTCGCCACGTTGACGGTGCTGAGCCGCCCCCACCCCGCCGCTTTCGCCCGGTCGTTCTCGGTCGACCCGGCCCAGGCCGAACGGTCCAAGCACCACAAGGGCTTCGACGATCCGGCCACCGCCGACCTGCTGCTGGCCGACGACGCCGGCCGGTTGCGCCGCATGCTGGCCGGCGCCTCGGTGCCCGACGCCGACATCGACGCCTACCTGTCGGTCCTGGGCGACCGGGCCGGCATGGAGGCGGCGCTGGGCTGGTACCGGGCGGCGAGCCGGAGCGGCGGCCTCCGCCTGGCCGACACCCCGCCCTGCCCGCTGCCCACCCTGTACCTGTGGGGCACGGCCGACCAGTCGGTGGGCCGGCGGGCGGCCGAGCTGACGGCCGAGCACGTCACCGGGCCCTACCGGCTGGTGGAGCTCGACGGCGGCGGCCACTTCCTCACCGACGACGGCAACGCGGCCACCGTCACCACCGAGCTCCTGGCCCACCTGGCCGCCCACCCCGCCGCCTGATCGGCCGAATGCCCGTGGCGACGACTGGCCGCCCGGCGCTCGACCAGCGCCCGGTCAGCGGCCGAGGTGGCGGCGGAGTCGGCGGATGACGGGATCCATGGCGCCGCATTCGCACCGCTCCACGGTGGGGCAGGTGCAGGCGCCGGCGGCCGCCATCATGGCCCGGGCCAGCCGGAGCCGGGCGATCTGGGCGTCGATCTCGGCCGTGTGGCGGCGGGCCAGGTCGCGGGTGGCCTGCCGATCGGGGGTGCCGTCGTCGAGCACGGTGGCGATGTCGTCGAGCGACAGGCCGGCGAAACGGCAGAAGGTGATCACCATGAGCCGGGCGACGCTGGCGGTGTCATACCGCCGCTGGCCATTCACCCGGGTCACCGCGGGCAGAAGACCCAGCCGGTCGTAGTAGCGCAACGTGGTGGCCGGCGTTCCGGTGACGGCGGCCAGCTGGCCCACCGTGAGGAGCGAGGCGGCCGGTTGCCGTTGTGCACTCATGGCCGACGAAACCCCCTTGACTTGGAGCCGACTCTAACTCCTACGGTCGACCCATGGATCGCAGCCCGTTGCCCACCCTGTCGGCCCGCCAGGTCAACCTCACGCTCGGGGTGCTGCTGGCCGTGCTGTTCGCCACCGGCGTGGTGTCGTGGGCGGTGGGCACGGGGTGGAGCCGGGCCCTCACTCTCACCCACGCCCTGGCCGGCTTCGGGGTGGTGGCGCTGCTTCCCCGCAAGGCGTCGACGTCGGTGCGGTCGGGGTTCCGCCGACACCGGGTGAGCCGCTGGCTGTCGGCCACGATGGGGATCGGGGTGCTGGTGACGATCGGGCTGGGCCTCGCGCACTCGTGGGGCCTGTGGTACGGCGTGGGGTACTGGTCGGCCCTGTGGACCCACACGCTGGTGGCGTTCGCCCTGCTCCCACTGGTGGTGTGGCACGTGACGGCCCGCCCCGCCCGTCCCCGGCGGACCGACCTCGATCGTCGTTACCTGCTGGGCGCCGGGGCCCGGCTGGCCGGGGCGGCCGCCGCCCTGGGGGTGGTCGAAGCCGTCACCCGGGCGGAGGGCAGCGGGCAGCGCCGGTTCACCGGATCCCGGGAGCTGGCGTCGTTCGATCCGGCCGGGCTGCCTTCGGTGAGCTGGATCGACGACACCGCGCCCGACCTCGATCCTGCCGCCTGGCCCCTCACGGTGGCCGGCCGCCCCGTCGACCTCGCCGATCTACGGGCCCGGGCGACGCCCCTGGAAGCCGACCTCGACTGCACCGGCGGTTGGTGGTCCCGCCAGCGGTGGGACGTGGTGCCGCTGAGCGACGTGCTCGACCTGGCCGGGGGTGAGGCGGCCCGTAGCATCGAGGTCGTCTCGGCCACCGGGTACCGCCGCCGGTTCCCCGTCGGTGACGCCGATCGCTCCTACCTGGCTGTGGGCTACGGGGGCGAGCCGCTCCACCGCCGTCACGGTGCCCCGGTGCGGATCGTGGCCCCCGGCCGGCGGGGTCCGTGGTGGGTCAAGTGGGTGGTCGACGTGCGGCTCAGCAACCGGCCGTGGTGGCTGCAGGCCCCGTTCCCCACGACCTGACGGGCGGCACGGGCCGGGGGCGGCCTGGAGTGTCGGCGCCACGACAGGTAGCGTTGAACGATCAGGCCCCGGGCCTCCCGGGTCCACGTCACGAGGGGGGAACCTCACATGGAGTTCGGCTACTTCGCCATGCCTTCGCATCCGCCGGAGCGAGATCTGATGCAGGGCTACGACTTCGATATCAAGACCATGGTGTGGGCCGACCAGCTGGGCTACGGCGACTTCTGGATCGGCGAGCACCACACCTCACCGTGGGAGCCCAACCCCACCCCCGACCTCCTCGCCCTCGACGGCTTCCGCAACACCACCAACCTGCGGATCGGGCCCGGCGGCTTCCTGCTGCCCTATTACCACCCGGCGTCGCTGGCCAACCGGGTGGCCATGCTCGATCACATCTCGGGCGGGCGGCTGCTGTTCGGCGTGGCCGCCTCCGGGCTGCCCAGCGACTGGGCCATGTTCCACGTCGACGGCATGAGCGGCGTCAACCGGGACATGACCCGCGAGGCGCTCGAGATCATCCTCAACATGTGGTCGAACGACGCCCCCTACACCTACGAGGGCCAGTTCTGGTCGGCCTCGCTGCCGGAAGACATGTTCGGCACGCTCAAGACCTGGCTCAAGCCGCTGCAGACCCCGCACCCCAGGATCGGCATCGCCGGCCTCAGCCGCAACTCCGACACGCTCAAGCTGGCCGGGGAGAAGGGCTTCATCCCGTTGTCGCTCAACCTCGGCACCGAGTACGTGGCCACCCACTGGGAGGCGGTGGAGGCCGGCGCGGCGTCGGCCGGCCGGGTGGCCGACCGCAACGACTGGAGCCTGGTGCGGGAGGTGATGGTGGCCGAGACCGACGCCGAGGCGTGGGACCTGGCCGTCAACGGGCCGATGGGCCGGATGATGGACGAGTACCTGCTGCCGCTGCTGGGGGCGTTCGGGTTCCTCGACAACCTCAAGCACGACCTGAGCGTGCCCGACTCCGAAGTCAACGCCCGCTACTGCGCCGAGCACAACTGGCTCGTCGGCTCGCCCGAGACGGTGGCCGAGAAGATGGAAGCCATGTACGAGCAGGTCGGCGGGTTCGGCAAGCTGCTGGTGTTCGGCTTCGACTACTCCGAGCAGCCCGAGGTGTGGGAGCAGTCGATGACCCTGCTGGCCAACGAGGTGGGACCCAAGGTCGCCCACCTCACGCCCACGCCGGTGGCGGCGAAGGCCTGAGCTCGGGACCGGCGGGGCCCCCGGGGCCCCGCCGGCTCAGTAGTGCTTGGGCCCGTAGATGACGCTGTTGACGTCGCGCTTGGTCTGGGCCACGGCCTTGGGGGCCAGGGCGGCGAACTGGTCGGCCACCCGCCGGGCCTCGATGAGGAGCTGATCGGGCTCCACCACCCGGTTGATCACGCCGAGCTGGCGGAGCTCGTCGGCCCCGAAGCGGCGGCACAGGATCGTGGCCTCCTTGGCCAGCCACGGGCCCATCCGGTGGGTGAGGGCGAAGTTCGACAAGCCTCGGAACGGGACGCCCAGCTCCACCTCCGGCACCCAGAACTGGGCCTCGGGCACGGCCAGGCAATAGTCGCCGGCCAGGCACAGCGACCAGCCACCGCCCACGGCGTGGCCGTTGACGGCCATGATCGAGATCTGCTCCAGGCTGGCCAGCTGGTCGAAGACCCGGCCGATCACCCGGGGCCCGCCCCGGCCGCCCGACATGTCGCCCCGGCCCGCCCGCTCGCTCACCGACGTCGGCTCGGCCCCGGCGCAGAACACCGGGCCGGCGCCGGTGATGATCACCACCCGCACCGAGCGGTCGTCCCGGATGTGTTGGACGATCCCCTCCAGCTCGCTCAGCACACCGGCGTTGAGCCCGTTGCGACGCTCCGGCCGGTTGAAGGTGACGGTGACGACCGGCCCGTCCTGCTCGTAGAGGAACCACTGGGGGGAGGGGGCGGTGCTGTCGGCGGTGTCGGTGCTGGCCACCGCCCGAACCTAGCCCGCGCCGCCCCCACCCATCGATCCGGCGGCCGACTCGACGGCGTCGACGATGCCGGTGTAGCCCGTACAGCGGCACAGGTTGCCCGACAGGGCTTCGCGGATGACGGGGCGGGTGGGGGCCGGTTCGGTGGCCAGCAGGTGGACGGCGGTGAGCACGAACCCCGGGGTGCAGTAACCGCACTGGAGGCCGTGGCACCGGCTGAAGGCGTCCTGCACCGGGTGGAGGGCGCCGTCGGGGCCGGCCAGTCCCTCGATGGTGGTGATCGCCGCCCCCTCGGCCTGCACGGCGAAGGTGAGGCAGGAGCGGACGGGCTCGCCGTCGATGAGCACCGTGCAGGCCCCGCACACCCCCTGCTCGCATCCGAGGTGGGTGCCGGTGAGGCCCAATTGCTCCCGCAGCACGTCGGCCAGCGTGTGGCGGGGCTCGCAGGCGGCGGCCCGGTGCCGGCCGTTGACGTTCAGCGTGACCGCCAGCGTGCCGGCCCGCTCGGGGCTGGCCGACGGTGACGGTGGCGTCACGGCCCGATTCTGGGGATCCAGCGCGGCAGAGCTGACGTGCTCCGTCCCCAGAACCGGGGCCGCGCCGGGCCCGGGGCGGAGGTCTCTCAGGGCCCGGGCCGCCAACTCGGCGGCCATGGCCCGGCGGTAGGCGGCGGAGGCGTGGAGGTCGCTGAAGGCCTCGGCTTCGGGGGCGGCGGCCACGGCGGCGGCGATGGCGGCCGGGTGGCGCTCGCCGGCGTCGAGCAGGGCCTCGGCCGAGGGGCACCGCACCGGGGTGCCGGCCACCCCACCCAGCACCACCCGCCAGCCGGCGTCGAGCTCGGTGACGACGCACAGCACCAGGGCGAAGTCGCCGTGGCGGCGGGCCAGCTCGGTGAAGGCCCAGGCCCGGGGGCGGGCCAGGCGCACCGAGGTCAACAGCTCGTCGTCGGCCAGATCGGTCTGGAGCAGGCCGTGGAAGAACCGGTGGGCGGTCACCGTGCGCTCGGCGGACGGGCCGGCCACGGCCAGCTCGGCGTCGCAGGCCAGGGCCACGGCCGGCCACTCGGCGTTGGGGTCGGCGTGGGCCAGGCTGCCCCCGAACGTGCCCCGGGCCCGGATGGCCGTGTGGCCGATCCACCTCGCCGCCTCCGCCAGCAGCGGCATATCGCCCGCTCCCGCCCCGGGCCCCGTCAACCCATTCTCGTTGCGCAGCGCACCGCCGGTGGCGCCTGGTGCAACGAGATCGGCGCCCGACACCGAATAGGGCTGGACGAGGAGGTCGGCGTGACGGGTGAGGGCGCCGATGCGCACGGCGTCGGGCCCGTCGGCGGCCACGCCCCGCAGGCTGGGCAGGGCGTTCAGGTCGACAAGGAGGCTCGGGGCCGCCAGCCGCATGGCCAGCAGGGGCACCAGGCTCTGGCCTCCAGCCAGCATCTTGGCCCCGCCGTCGAGGTCGGCCCCGGCGGCCAGCGCCTCCACCACCTCGGCCACGGTGGCCGGGCGGACGTGGGCGAACGGCGCCGGCTTCATCGGCTCGTCCCGTCCGTCGTGGCCGCCTGCAGCGCCAGCCACAACCGGTCGGGGGTGATGGGCAGCTCGTCGACGTCGATGCCGACGGCGTCGGCCACGGCGCCGGCCAGCACGGCCGCCGGCCCCAGCGTGCCGCCCTCCCCCACCCCCCGCACGCCGAGCGGATTGTCGGCCGGGCGCTCGATGTGGCCGATGTCCATCTCCGGTATCTCGGCCGACGTGGGCATCAGGTAGTCGAGCAGGGTGCCGGTGCGCAGGTTGCCGTCGTCGTCGTACACCAGGTGCTCGTACAGGGCACCCCCGATCCCCTGGGCGATCGAGCCCGCCACCTGGCCGTGCACGATCTGGGGGTTGATGGCCCGCCCGGCGTCCTCCACGCACACCCAGCGCAGGATGGTGAGCTCGCCGGTGGCCGGGTCGATCTCGATCGCCGCCAGCTGCACCCCGGCGGCGAACGCCCCCATCACCGGGTCGTAGAAGCGGGTGGCGTCGAGGCCGGGCTCGAACCCGGCGGGCAGCCGGTTCGACTCCAGGTACGCCACCCGGGCCACGTCGGCCAGGCTGCCCACCGGCTCGGGGCTGCCGGCCACGTAGACCCGGCCGCCCTCCAGGCGCAGGTCGTCGACGTTGGCCTCGTACAGCTCGGCGGCCAGGCGCAGCGCCGCCTCCCGCACCGCCCTGGCCGCCAGGTGGGCGGCGCCGCCGGCGATCACGGCCTGGCGGGAGGAGAAGGCGCCGAAGCCCCACAGCACCTGGTCGGTGTCGCCGTAGCGGACCTCCACGTCGTCGAGGGCCACCCCCATGGCGTCGGCCACGATCTGGGCCGCCGTGGTCTCCCACCCCTGACCCTGGGAGGTCACGCCCGACAGCACCAGCACCCGGCCGTCGGGGTTGACCCGCACCGTGCACGCCTCGTGACCGGTGCGGAACGGCATCCGGGGCCCGGCCGACGCCGCCCGGCCCAGCCCGGTCAGCTCGTTGTAGCAGGCGATCCCGATCCCGATCGGCCGGCCGCCTTCCCGGCGGCGCCGGGCCTGCTCGGCCCGCAGGCCGGCCAGGTCGAGCCGGTCGGCGGCGGCCTCCAGGCATTCGCCGTAGTGGCCGGTGTCGTCGACCAGGCGGGTGGGGAGCCGGTAGGGCACGTCGTCGGGGCCGATCAGGTTGACCCGCCGCACGTCCACCGGATCGAGGCCCAGGGCCCGGGCCCCCGAGTCGAGCAGCGCCTCCATGGCGTACACGGTGGCCGGACGGGCCACCCCCCGGTAAGGGCCGGCCGGTGTGGTGTTGGTGGTGATGCCCCGGACCGTGCAGCGGTAGTGCTCCACCTTGTAGGGCCCGGTGAGCAGGCCTCCCGCCATCAGGGCCTCGATGCCGGCCGTCCACGGATAGACGCTGTAGGCGCCCACGTTGCACCAGGCGTCGGCGGCCACGGCCGTGAGGCGGCCATCAGCGCTGAACCCGGCGGTCAGCTCGTAGTGGTGGTCCCGGGCGGCGCAGGCTGCGGTCAGGTGCTCGGCCCGGTCCTCCACCCACTTGAGCGGTGTGCCGGGCAGGCTCCGGGCCATCAGGCACAGGGCCAGGTCCTCGGGATAGAGCACGGCTTTCACCCCGAACCCGCCGCCCACGTCGGGGGCGATCACCCGCACCCGGCTCTCGGGCATGTCGAGGATCTCGGCCAGCAGGTTGCGCACCAGGTGGGGCACCTGGCTGCCCGACCAGAACGTGAGGTGACCGTCGTCGGTGTAGAGGGCCACCCCGGCCCGGCCTTCCATGGGATTGCCGCCGTGGCGGTTGGTGGTGAGCGACCGGCGGACCACGGCGGCTGAACCGGCCAGCGCCCCATCCACGTCACCCGCCTCGAACGTGCGGGACAACAGTTGGTTGTCGGGGGCCTCAGGATGGACCGGGGCCGGCACCGGCTCGGGGGCCGGGCTGCGCCCCACACCGGTGCCGTCGGCCGCCAGCGCCTCGTCGGTCCAGGCCCGCACCGTGACCGGCAGCGGCTCCCATTCGATCTCGATCCGCTCCAGGGCGTCCTCGGCCTGGTAGCGGTCGTCGGCCACCACCGCCGCCACCGCCTCGCCGGCGAAACGGGCCGTTCCCCGGGCCAGCGGGGGCTGGTCGGTGGTGACGTAGCCGGGCAGGGCCGACAGGGCCCGCAGGCTCACGTCGAACCCGGGCGACTCCGCCGTGAACACCGGATGCTCGTGGGGGTCGAGGGCGGAGGCGTCGATCCCGGCGATGCGGGCGTGGGCCCAGGGGCTGCGGAGGAAGGCGACGTGGCGCATCCGGGGCAGCTGCAGGTCGGACACGAACCGCCCGTTGCCGGTAAGCAGGCGCCGGTCCTCCTTGCGCCGGGGCGAGGCCCCGACTCCGTCCGAGGTACCGGCGGAAGGGGCGGTGGCGGGTCCGGTCACCGGGTCACACCATCGAGTACCCGCCGTTGACCGAGATCACCTGGCCGGTCGTCCACGACGACCGGGGTGAGGCCAGCAGCAGGATCATGGGGGTGACGTCGTCGGGGCGGCCCAGGCGGCCGAGCGGGTACAGGGCCATGATCCGCTTCATGCGCTCGGCGTCGGCGTCGCCGGTGTGGGCGTCGAGGTTGTCGGTCCGTACCAGAGCGATCGATACCGCGTTGGCCCGGATCCCCACCCGGGACAGCTCCTTGGCCAGCGACTTGGTGAGCCCGATGGTGGAGGCCCGGGTGGTGGCGGTGGCCAGCAGGCGGCTCTCCCCCACCCGGCCTGAGTCGCCCATGAGGTTGATGATCGACCCACCGCCGTTGGCCGCCATCTGCTGGGCCACCACGTGGCAGATGCGCAGGGTGCCGGTGACGGTGACGTCGACCTGGGGGGCCCAGTCGGCCTCGGTGGTCTCGAAGAACGGCTTGGACTGGGTGGCCGCCGCGTTGTTGACCAGCACCCCGATCGGGCCCAGCTCGGCCTGCACCCGTTGGGCGGCGGCCTCCACCGAGGCTCGGTCGGTCAGGTCGAGGGGCACGGCGATCGCCTCGGCCCCCGCCGCGACGGCCTCGGCCGCCGCCTGCTCGGCCCCCTCGCCCGAGCTGTGATGGGCGAAGGCCACGTTGGCGCCCTCGGCGGCGAAGGCCAGGCCGATGGCCCGCCCCAGCCCCTGGCCGCCCCCGGTCACCAGCACGGTCGTCCCTGTCAGTCCCAGATCCACCGGCGCATCCTAAGCCCGGTCGGGCCCTGGCGAAATTGCGCGTCCAAACAGCGCTCAGCGCTACTTCGACGCGCTAGAACGGCGGAGGGCATCACGACTGGCGGAAGCCGACCATGCGGAGGGCGAAGGTGGCGTGGGCGTCGGCCGTCTCGGCCGGCGACAGGGGCCCGTCGGGGCTGAACCACCGAGCGATGGCCACGCACATCTCGAGGATGCCGAACGACGCCAGCGCCGGATGGTCGACAGCGAACACGCCGGCCTCCACCCCTTCGACGATCAGATCCCGGATCGCCCGCTCGTGACGGCGGCGGAGAGCGAGCACCCGGGACCGCCAGGGCTCGTCGAGGGCGGCCACGTCGGTGTTGAGCACGAGGGCCTCCCGCCGCTGCACGGCGTGACGGTGGGCGTAGACCCGCACCGCCGCCCGCAGCCGTTCCGCCACCGGCTCCACCCCGTCGGTGGCGGCGGCCAGGTCGTCGAGCACCTCCTGGCTGAGGGGCAGCACGATCTGGGCCAGCAGCTCCTGCTTGGACGTGATGTGGTTGTAGAGGCTGGGGGTGCGGATCTCCAGGAGCCCCGCCACCTCGCTGAGCGCCGTGCCGTGGTAGCCCCGCTCGGCGAACAGGGTGAGGGCGGCGTCTCGCACCGCGGCCGGCGTGACGCCGGGTCGGGCCGTCATCGGCCTACCGACCGTCGGTGACGCGCACCACCAGAGCGGCGGCCGTGTCGCCGGCGGCGCACCCGCTGAACAGCCCGATCCCGCCGCCCCGCTCGGTCAGCTCCACGATCAGCTCAGCGATCGACCGCATCCCGGTGGGGGCCTGGGGGTGCCCGAACACGAGGCTGCAGCCGTAGGCGTTCATCCGCTCCAGCGGGTAGCCGGTCTGAGCCGAGAACCACAGGTCGTTGACGGCGAACGGGTTGTGGGTGGTGACGGCGTGGACGTCGTCGAAGGTGAGGCGGGCGTCGGCCAGCGCCTGGTAGGCGGCCGGCACCGGGGCCTGGGGCATGCGGCTCTTACCCACCCGGGCGAACCCGGTGGCCAGGATCTCGGCCACCCCGGCCCCGCCGGCCAGCTCGGCCGCCCGTTCCCGGGTGGTGACGATGCACCCGGCGGCACCGTCGGCCGGGTGCGTCTGGGAGCCGTAGGTGTGCACCCCGTCGGGCTCGACCGTGGGCAGGGTGGGGGCCACCTCGGCGGTGAGGGGGCGCACGCCCTCGTCGCCGGCCACGGTGAGGGTGCGGCGGCCCTGGGGGATCTCGACCGGCACCAGGTAGCGGCGGGGAATGTCGCCCGCCTGGGCCTTGGCGTACTGCTCGCTGCGCAGCACCGCCACCTCGTCGGCCTGAGCCCGGGTGGCGCCCAGCTCCCGGGCCACGTTCTCCGCCGTGACCAGCATCGATGTGCCGGCCCAGGGGTCGCAGGCGAACGACTCGGTGACCCAGGCCTGCACCCGGGGTGTGCCGCCGGGGGCCGACGGGCTGGGCTGCACCAGCAGCGGTCCGTTCGACGTGCGATCGGTGGCCACCACCAGCTGGGTGCCGGCTCCGCCCTGCACGGAACCGGCGGCGGCGTGGATGGAGGCCACCGAGGTGGCGCAGGCCTGGCTGATCATGGGGCCGGTGATCCCCGGCGCGCCGATGCGGCCGGCCAGGGTGGGGGCCCCGTAGAAGATGTCGATCTGGGGCACCGACCAGCCCAGCACCAGACCGCCCAGCTCGTCGGGATCGAGGTGGCGGTCGGCCAGGGCCCGGGTGGTCACGGCGGCCGCCAGCTCGGTGCTCGGCACCTCGGCCAGCGACCCCTGCCACCGCACGAAGGGAGACGACCAGGCGAACCCGAGCGGGATGGCGACGTTCTCGTACTGCATGGCGGGCCCCTCTTCCGGGTTCGTCTGGAACTAACGATCGTTCGTTAGTTTCATCGCCGGACGTCCCGCTGTCAACGGCCCCGCCCGGTACCGTGGCCCGATGGCCGCCTTCGACCTCGCCCAGGTGAACATCGGTCGCCTGCGGGCCCCCACCGATGACCCCCTGGTCGCCGAGTTCATGAACGGCCTCGACGAGATCAACGCCCTGGCCGAGCGCAGCCCCGGCTTCGTCTGGCGGCTCCAGACCGAGGAGGGCAACGCCACGGCCCTGCGCCCCTACGAGGACGACTCGATCCTGATCAACCTGTCCACCTAGGCCTCCATCGACGCCCTGGCCGAGTACGTGTACCGCAGCGACCACACCGGCTTCCTTCGCCGCCGGGCCGAATGGTTCGAGCGGATGAGCGAGATGATCCTCGCCCTGTGGTGGGTGCCGGCCGGGCACCGACCGACCGAGGCCGAAGCCGTGGCTCGTCTCGACCACCTCCGCCTCCACGGGCCCACCGCCCACGCCTTCACCTTCCGCCACCGCTTCGACCCGCCCGAGCCCACCGCCACCTGATTCCCGTCGGCGTTTCGCCTACCGTCGGGCCATGCTCCTCGGAATCTCGTCGTTCGGCACCGGCATGGGCACCGCCGACACCATCGCCCTGGCCCAACGGGTGGAGACGGCCGGCTTCCACCGCTTCATGCTGGTGGAACGGGTACACACCAACGACTCGGTGGCCCAGTGCGCCGCCATAGGGGCCGCCACCGAGCGGATCGGTGTCGGCACCGGCATCGCCAATGTCTACCTCCGCTCCCCCCAGATGCTGGGTCTGGCCACCGCCGTGGCCGCTGAGGCCTCGGGGGGCCGCTTCGTGCTGGGGCTGGGCCCGAACAACCGGGCCGGAGTCGAACGGCTGGGGCTCACCTGGCGGGGTGCGGTGCCGTCCCTGGTGGAGGCGACCGACGCCGTGCACCGGGTCCTCGCCGGCACCCCCGGCTCGATCGAGCCGTGCCGCCATCCCGTGCCGGTGGTGTGGGCCGCGGTGTCACTGGCCACCGCCGAGGCCGCCGGCGCCGGGGCCGACGGGGTGATGCTCTACCTGGCCACGACCGAGCGGATCGCCGCCGCGCTGGCCCGCTTCGACGGTGCGGCGGCCGATGCTGGCCGAGCCAGGCCGGCCGACTCCCTGGAGCGGTCGCTCCTGTTGCCGACGTTTCTCCACTCCGATGCCGACGCCGCCCGGGCCGCCGCCCGGCGCTTCCTCTCCTTCTACCTCACGCTCCCCCATTACCAGACGATGTTCGAGGCCAGCGGGTTCGCCGGGGCCGGGCCCGACAACATCAGCGACGACCTGCTCGACGCCATCGTGCTGGCCGGCCCGGCCGATCACTGCCGGGACGGCCTGAACCGATTGGCCGCCACCGGCCTCAGCCACGTCGACGTGGCACCACTCCCCGTGGGCGACGAGACCCTGGACGCCGCCGCCGAGCGGGTGCTCGAGTCTCTGGCCCCGGACTGACAGGCCGCCGCTGGGGCGCTGCGCTAGGCGTCAGATCCTAATAGGCAGTATTGCCCAGACCAACGCCACGAACCATCACGGACCGCGCGCACGGCGCCAACTACGTTCCTCGCCCATGGCGACTCCGGCGGTGTCGGCCGACCAGTTCGACCCGTTCGGACCGGCGGCCCTCGATGACCCCTACCCCATCTACGCCCAGCTCCGGCGGCTGGCCCCCGTGGCCTACCTCGAAGACCACGACGTCTGGATGCTCGCCCGCTACGACGACGTGGTGCGGGCCTGGCGGGACCCGGCAGCCTTCTCGTCGGTCCGGGGCATGGGGGTCGCCTACCCCCGCTTCCTGGGCGGGGCCGGACCTGGTGCCGGCCGCTCGCTGGTGGTGCTCGACCCGCCCGTCCACACCCGGCTCCGTCGCCTCCTGGCTCCCGCCTTCACTCCGCCGGCCGTGGCCGATCTGGAGCCCGAGGTCCGCCAGCTCTGCTCCCTCCTGATCGACGGCCTGCTGGCCCGGCCGCCCGGGAGTCAGGACCTGGCCCGGCACCTGGCCGAGCTGCTGCCGATGGCGGTGATCGCACGGCTGCTCGACGTGCCCGGCGACCGCGTCGACGACGTCCGCCGTTGGACCACCGATCTGCGCAGCGCCCGCCCCGGCCGCCAGCCGGGCCCGCCGGTGGACCCGGCGGCCGGCCAACGGGCCCGGGCCGAGGTACAGGCCCACGTCAGCCAGGTGGTGGCCGAGCGGGTCGGCCAACCGGGTGACGACCTCCTGGGCCGCCTCATCCACGGCGCCCGCATCCTGGGCGACGAGCTCGACGAAGACGATCTGGTCGGTTTCGCCACCCTTTTGCTCGCCGCCGGGCACGAGACCACGGCCAGCCTGCTGTCGAACCTGTTCCTGGCGCTGCTCCAGCGGCCCCACTGGCTCGACACCCTTCGTGCCACCCCCACCCTCATCCCGGCCGCGGTCGACGAGACGCTCCGGTTCGACCCGCCGGTGCAGGGCCTGTTCCGCTGGACCACCGGCTCGGTGCGGTTCCGCGACGTGGTCATCCCGGCCAACAGCGCGGTGTGGGGTTTGTTCGGGTCGGCCGGGCGCGACGAGAGCCGGTTCGACCAGCCCGACGTGTTCGACCCCACCCGGGCCACCGCCGGCGATCACGTGAGCTTCGGCCACGGCGCCCACGCCTGCCTGGGGGCGCCGCTGGCCCGGCTGACCGCCCGGGTGGCGGTGGAGACCCTGCTCAGGCGCACATCGGCCATCCAGCTCACCGGCACCCCTCAGCGGTCGGCCAACCCGGTGTTCCGGGGCCTGGCCTCGTTGCCGGTGGCCCTCACCGCCGCCTCGGCCGCCGGCGGCCGCCATCCCGTCGCCGCCTGAGCCGTGTTCACGACCCCCGGGATGTAACGGTCGGCCGGTTCGGGGTACTACACCGCAGATCGACGGGCGCCAGCGCCCCACGCCCGGAGGACCCATGGCCATGGACGAGCAGCAGACCGGCACCCCCCACCGGCTATCGACGGCCCCCGATCCCGAGGTGCTGGCGGCAACCCGGATCGCGCTCCACCGCCTCGCCGCCTACGTGATCGCCCCCACCCGGCACGCCGCCACCGGCCGGTTCGGCCTGCGCTCGACACCGGGCGGTTTCGGCACTCCACCGTTTCCCGATCCCACCGATCCGGCCGGAACCGACCGCCAGATCCGGGTGGCAGGCACGCTGCTGGTCGACCAGCGGGGCGGAGCCGAGGGCGAGGCCCGCACCGCCCCGATCACCACCCTGGCCGACGCCGCTTCCTTTCTCGGCACCACGATCGTCCACGACGTGACGGCCGAACCCGACACCCCGGCCGTCGGCGACCCCCACGAGGCGCTGGCGCCGGATCCGGTGGCCGCCGACTTCCTCGGCGCCTGGTTCGCCCTGGCCTTCGCCGCGCTGGAGGCCCTGCGTACCGACCCCGCCACCAGGGAGCCCACGCCGCCTCAGCTGTGGCCCGGCCACTTCGATCCGGCCATCGAGGCCGGCGACGGCGACCATCGGGCGAGCTACGGCGCCTCACCCGGCGACCCGGCCACCGGCGGCCCCTACCTGTACGTGTCGGTCTGGTATCCCGAGCGGCTGGCGCTCGACCGCCGCTCGGGGGCCGATGGGGGCGGGCCGTGGAACGCGCCGTCGTTCACCGGGAGCATCCTCCCGCTCGACCGCTTCCCGCTCGGGGCCGACCCGCTAGCCGTCGCCGTCGACTGGTTCACCACGGCCCGGGACCGGCTCGACAGCAGCCCGCTGGCCTGACTCCACGATTCCGGGGCGGCGGCCCACGATGAGGGCATGGGGATAGGGGTAGCCCCGGTGCACCCGGCGTACGGAAACCTTCAACCCGGCCCGCTCCAGCACGGTTGCCCAGTCGTCGGCCGAGCGCCAGTGGAGGTGGGAACCGGCCGTGATCCGCAACACCCGGGTGGCCAGAACCTCCTCGGCCCGGGCGAACGCCACCTTGGGGGCCGGGTGGTCGTCGAGTTCCTTGAGCACCAGCACCCCGCCGGGGGCCAGTTCCGCCGCCGACGCCGTGAGGATCGCCTCCTGGTCGGCCGGGGAGAGCAGGTAGAGCACATCGGCGATCACCACTGCATCCCACGGCCCGGCCGGCACCGGCGAATCACCGTCTCCGCCCGTGCTCACGCTCACGGCCAGGTTGCCGCCAGCGGCGGTCACGGCCTCCGCCACCTGCTCGGCCGAACGGATCTTGGCGGCGTCGATGTCGTACCCCACCACCTGACGCCCGGCCGACTGGAGGGCCAGGCTGGCCGACACCAGCGCGTGCCCGCACCCGATCTCCAGCACGCGGCCCTCGGCTGGCACCTCGGCGCACAAGGCCTGGAGCGGAAACGACCTGGCCCGTCCGGCCATGTGCCACCGCACCCCCCGGGGCAGGCCGGCCATGGCCCGTACCAGCTCCGGGTGGAGGCTCACGCCCCCGCCCGGGGGATGGCGGGCTCCGACGGGACCAGCGCCGGGGGAACCAGCTCCGACGACCGCAGATCGATCACAGTCCGGCCACCCCCCACCAGATCGGCCGGCACCGGACCGGCGGCCACCACTGCCGCTGTCACCGCCGTCAGGTCGGGGGGCACCGGCTCGGCCGCCCTCAGGTCGGCGAAGGTGCCCAGATGCCAGCCGGCGGCCTCCAGCTGGGCCCGAAGGCCATGCCGGCGGAGGCCGGCGGCCTCCTCGCTGCCCTGGTGGCGCCATCGGTAGCGGGCCCGCTCGGGGTCGCCGTCGACGCTGGGGTGCACGCCGAACTCGAAGCTCATGACGTTGGCTGGCAACCGGCTCATCACCCGGTCGAACCGGCGGGCCACGACCTTGCCCGACTCGTCGAGCCCGGCGAAGCGCTCGGTGGTGGCCAGCCCGGAGGC
>CADEDH010000073.1 GCA_902826025.1 uncultured Actinomycetes bacterium | reverse complement strand
GGTGGATGAGGCGGTGGTGGCCGGGGCAGAGGAGGACGAGGTTGTCGGGTTGGCGGGATCCGCCGTGGATCCAGTGGGTGAGGTGGTGGGCTTCGCGGCGGCCGGTGTGGTGGCAGCCGGGGAATCGGCAGGTGGGGTCGCGTAGGGCGAGGAGCCGGCGGGTGCCGGCGGTGGGGTAGCGCTGTTGGCGGTAGGTGCCGTCGGTGTCGGGGGTGATGACGGGGCCGTCGCAGGCGGCTGCGGCGGCGGTTCCGGGGTCGATGGCGATGCCGGTGTCGGTGGCGCAGGGGCCGGGGTCGGCGGTGCCGTTTTCGGTCTGCCCGGTGGCGAGCGTTTCGGGGGTGGTGACGATGGTGACGGTGGGGGTGGCGATGTGGGGGCCGAGGATGAGCTCGACCATGGCGTCGGCCCGGCGGCTGGCGATGGGGACGCCGGCTTCGGGGGTGGTGTGTTCCTGGACGGCGGCGATCACGGCGGCGCCTTCGGCGGCCGGTACCCGCAGGGTGATGATGAGGGAGCCGTCGTCGTCGGCCTGGCGCCAGGTCAGGGAGCGGGTGGCTTCCTGGTGGTCGGCGTCGGCGGCGTTGATCCGGCGTTGGGTGCGTACGATCTGCTCGACCTGGGAGGCGGTGCCGTCGAGGGCCACGTCGAGCCAGGTGGTCTCGGTGGCCGGGGTGGCGATGCGGGTGATGGCCCGCACCTTGGACCAGGTGATCGCGCCGGAGGCCAGGGCGGCGGCGATAGCGGGGAGGGAGCGGAGGGCCTGGGCCACCCGGATGTGTTCGCTGGCCGCCACTGAGCCGAGGCCGCACTGCCACGACAGCCACTGGGCGGCGCTGACGCACCCGGCGGCCTCCCAGCCTTGGCGTTCCAGGAACTCGCCCAGCAGGGCCAGGAACCGGGCCTTGGCCGCCGCCTCAATCGCCGAGACCCCGGCCAGGGCCACCGCCAACCCCTCGGCCGATAGCTGAGCTGGATCATCCCAGGCCGGCTCGCTCTCCACCACACCCGCCACCTGCACCATCGCCGCCTCCCTGTGTCTATCTGTCTATGCCGGCCGTCGGCGCCGCAGTTCGGCCCCGCTCACCTCAACACTACGAAGGGGGTGTGACAGCCAAGATCGGCCCGATGGGTACTACGCCTGATGCCGATGCATCGGTAGGCGTACTATTGTCACCGGCATGCGTGAGCCGACGTTGTGCATCCTCCTGGCCCTCCTCCGGGGGCCAGCCCACGGGTACGCCGTGGCCAAGCTGGTCGACGAGTTGTCCGATGGTCGGGTGAGGCTCACCGCCGGGACGCTGTACGGCGCGCTCGACCGGCTGGTCGAGACGAACCTGATCGAGGTCAGCGGCGAGGAGATGGTGAAGGGCCGTCGCCGGCGCTACTACCGGATCACCGACCAGGGGCGGGAGGCGGCGCTCGGCGAGGTACACCGGATGCGCTCGCTGGTCCGGGTGGCCGAGACCGTCGACCCGTCGATCGGTGGCGGTGCGGTGGGTGGCGGGGCGGTGGCGCGATGAGCTCGTACCGGCTCTCGATGCTGGCCTACCCGGCCTCGTACCGGCAGGCCAGCGGGGCGGAGATCGTCGACACCGCAAACGAGCTGGCGGGCGGGCGGTGGTCGGCCCGCCAATCGGGGGCGCTGCTGGCCGAAGGCCTGCGGACCCGGGCCCGGCAGTCCACCGGCGCCTCGCCCGGCCAGGCCTGGGCCAGCGGGATCGCCCTGGCCCTCGCCCTTACCTACATCGCCTGGTTCGCCACGAACGTCATGCTCTACAGCGGCTACTCAGATGCGGTTCCCGTTTCGCCATCGCCGTGGCGTGACCTCCTCGTCGCCGGCCTTCCGTTGGCCGCCCTCACTGTGACCACACGGTGGCCGACCGTGCTGCTCATCGCCGCTCCGTTGGGGCTGCTGCTAGTCGGCTACCGGGATACTGATGCCGGGTCCGTTCCCTGGCCGGTCATCATCGTGGGTTGGATCCCGGCGATCATCCTGGCCGGTGTAGCGGCCGCGGTGGGGGACGGCCGGCGAGCGCTGTCGCCGGTATGGGCGATCGGCATCCTGGGGGCGGTCGTGGCTATCGGGTGGTACCAGTCGCCCATGGCGGCGTTGGAGGCGGCCGGTTGGGTCCAGTTGATGGCGCTGCCACTCGTCGGCATCGCTGTGGTGTGGCTCGATCCCCGACCCCTGGCCGCGGCCTCCGCGCTCTGGCTGATCCGGTCGGCGGTGGGGGCGTCGGTCCTTCTGTTTCCGGACAGCCTGAACGACAGCCGGACCTATGCACTCCAGCTGGCGCTGATGGTCGGCGGTGCGCTGTCGGGGCTGCTCACCGCCGGGTGGGCCGGTCGGCGATGGTTGCCCGCAACCTCGCGCTGATGTCGTCGGCGGGCAGCAGACCGAGCGCGTGTGGTGCCTCGATCCGATGAACAGCCCCGAGCTGAAGGAGGATGCAGGAAGACGCCGCCCGTGCCTGGTCTGACTAGCCTGGCCCGGTGCCCGACACCCTCTCGCCCGCTCCCGACGTGGAGGGCTGGCGCTCGGGCCGCGGATTCCTGCTGGCCACGATCGGTTCGGCCGTCGGCATCGGCAGCATCTGGAAATTCCCCTACGAGGTCGGTGCCAACGGCGGCGGAGCCTTCGTGCTCGTCTACCTGGCCGGCCTGGCACTGGTGGTGGTCCCCTTGATGGTTGCCGAGTTCGCGATCGGTCGCCGGGGGCGGGGCGATGCCGCCTCCAGCCTCGGCGTGGTGGCGGCCGAAGTCGGACGGTCGGCCCGGTGGACGTGGATCGGGCTGCTCGGCGCCGCCACCGCCTTCGTCATCCTCAGCTTCTATGCCGTCATCGGCGGCTGGACGATCCACTACACGGTGACCACGGTGGCCCAGGGCCTGAACGGCGCCTCCGCCGCTGACGCCCAGGGAGCGTTCGACGAGTTGCTGGCCGATCCGGCCCGCATGGCCGCCTTCCTCTTCCTGTTCCTGGCCATGGTGGCCGCAATCGTGCTCCGGGGCGTTCAGCAGGGCATCGAACGGGCCATGAAGGTGCTGATGCCGCTGCTGGCCGTGCTGCTCGTGGCCCTGGCCGTCTACTCGATGGCGGCCGGGGATGCCTCGGCCGCCCTCCGCTTCCTGTTCGTCCCCGATTTCGGGCAGCTCACCGGGCGCGCCGTGCTCGACGCCCTCGGCCTCGGGTTCTTCTCCATCGGCGTGGGGCTGGGCCTGCTCATCACCTATGCCGCCTACAGCCCGGCCGATGTGGCCCTGCGCCGGGCTGCCATCTTCTCGGTGGGAGCCGACACCGCCATCTCGATCGTCGCCGGCCTCGCCGTCTTCCCCGTGGTGTTCGCCAACGGGCTCGACCCCGCCGAGGGTCCTGGCCTCGTGTTCGTGTCGCTGCCGGTCGCCTTCGCCGCTATGCCCGGGGGACGTTTCGCCGCGATCGCCTTCTTCGCCCTGCTGATCATCGCCGCTCTCGGATCCGCGGTGTCCATGCTCGAAGGGGTGGTGGCGGTGGCCGATCGCCGCCTGGGCTGGCCCCGCCGCCGCTCGACGGCCGTTGCCACCGGCGCCTGTTTCGTCGCCGGACTCGGCACCGTCTGGTCGTTCAACCGTTGGGCCGGCGTCCACCCGTTGGGCTTCCTCGATCGCTACCGGACGGCCACCGTCTTCGACCTGCTCGACGAGGCGACATCCAACCTGTTGCTCCCCCTCGGGGGCCTGGGACTCGCCGTCCTGTGCGGGTGGGTGCTGCCGGCCCGTTTCCTGGGCGACGAGTTGGCGCTCAGCGGCTGGCAGCTGGCCGGTCTCCGGTTCCTGCTCCGGGTGGCCGCTCCGATCAGCATCGTGGCCGCCTCGGTGGCAGCGCTCACGAGCTGAACCCGCTCGTGCAGGACCGTTCACCCCGGCCCGCACCCGCGGTCGTCACACCGCTGCTGCTTCTCTCGCCCGGCCGAACGTGAAGCCGGGGTAGTCGGTGGACGCCACCTCGTTGCACTTGTCGACGTAGGCCGGGAACCCGAGCAGGGGCATGAACACCCGGGGCTTGCCCGGGATGTTGGCCCCCACGTACCAGCTGTTGCAGCTGGGGAAGATCGTGCGGTCGGCCACGGCGTTCACGTGGGCCACCCACTCGTCCACCGCTTCGGGCTCGGCCTCGATCGTGTCGTGCCCATGGGCCGCCATGTAGTCGAGGCACTGGGCGATCCACTCCACGTGCTGCTCGGTGCCCACGATCATGTTGGCCAGCACCGAGGGGCTCCCGGGCCCGGTGATCGTGAACAGGTTGGGGAAGCCGTTGACGTTCAGACCGAGGTACGTGACGGGCCCCGCCTCCCAGGAGTCGGTCAGCCGCCGCCCGTCCCGGCCCCGGATGTCCACCCGCAGCAGCGACCCGGTCATGGCGTCGAACCCGGTGGCGAAGATGAGCACGTCGAGCTCGTGCACGGTGTCGCCGCAGCGGATCCCGGTGGGCGTGACCTCGGTGATCGGGGTGCCCTTGGCGCTGATGTCGACGAGCGACACGTTGGGCCGGTTGTAGGTCTCGAAGTAGTCGGTGTCTATCACCAGCCGCTTGCAGCCGATGAGCCCATCGGGGGTCAGCCGGGCCGCCGTCTCCGGATCGGTCACCGTCTCCCGGATCTTCTCCCGCACGAAATCGGCCGCCAGCTGGTTGGCCTCGGGGGTGCGCATCAGGTCCCGAAAGCTCGACAGGAACAGGCTCCCGCCCCGCTCCCACAGGTACTCCATCTCGGCCCGGAACTCCGCCGGATCGGTTTCGGTGGCCACCCGCAGCGGGCGCTGGTAGCGGGAGCCGAAGGCCCCGAACATCCGCTTGTTGGCCGCCACGATCTCGGCGTAGTTCGCCTTCACCTCGGCCTGTTCGGCCGGGTCGAGGGGGCCGTTGCGGGCCGGGATGGTGAACTGGGCCGTCCGCTGGAACACGGTGAGGTGCCCGGCCGTTCTGGCGATGACGGGGATGGCCTGGATGCCCGACGACCCCGTGCCCACGATCCCCACCCGCTTGCCGGTGAAGTCGATCCCGTCCTTGGGGTAGCGGCCGGTGTGGGCCAGCTCACCCTGGAACGAGTCCCGCCCCGGGATGTCGGGCATGTTGGCGCTCGACAGGCAGCCGGTGGCCATCACCACGAACTGAGCGCTGGTGGTGGCGCCGTCGTCGGTGGTGACGGTCCAGCGGCCGGCCCCCTCGTCGAAGACCGCATCGGTGACCCGGGTGGAGAACCGGATGTCCCGCCGGAGGTCGAACCGGTCGGCCACGTGCTGGGCGTAGCGCAGGATCTCGGGCTGGGTGGCGTACTTCTCGGTCCACACCCAGTCCTGCTGGAGGTCGGCGTCGAAGTCGTAGGAGTACTCGAGCGACTCCACGTCGCACCGGCACCCCGGGTAGCGGTTCCAGTACCAGGTTCCGCCCACGTCGGTGCCGCCCTCGAAGCAGATCACGCTCCGCCCGGCCTGGCGCATCCGGTGCACCATGTACATCCCGGCGAACCCGGCGCCCACCACCACCACGTCCACGGTTCCATCCACGGGCTGCGTGTGACTCATGGATCTGAGACTAGTTGGCCGGGCCGATCGCCAGGAAGTGGCCCGATGGCGGGGCCGTGGGAGGTCCCTCGCCGGGACCAGCCGGGCGAGGGGCACCTAGGCTGGATGGATGCGGCTGCTATCCACGCCCGATGCCGCACGGCCGGGTGCTCTACTGGGCGACGTGCTCGGTTCCCCCGTGTCGCTGCGCACCGACTCTCAGGACAACCCGAGGTGACGCCACCAGTAGCGAGCGCTCAGTGAAGTCGTTCGCCCTTGTGTTGCGCTGGTTGACGGCGGCCGGCGGAACCGCCTCGACCCGTAACGTACGCATCGTCGTTCGACTCCTCTTGGCGCTGCTCGGGATGGTGGCCGTCTACAGCGTCGGGTTCCATTGGATCATGTCGACGGAGGGCCAGCGCTACAGCTGGCCGACTGCCGTCTACTGGGTCCTGGTCACGATGTCGACGCTCGGCTTCGGCGACATCACATTCGAGTCAGACCTCGGCCGGCTCTTCTCGGTTGTCGTCTTGTTGTCTGGATCGATGTTCATCCTGGTTCTGCTGCCCTTCACGTTCATCCAGTTCATTTTCATTCCCCGAATCGAGGCCAGGGCACTGGCTCGCGCTCCACGGCGACTTCCCGATGACGAATCGGGGCACGTGATCCTCACCCAGGTCGGCGTCGTCGAGGATGCGTTGATCCGCCGACTCAACCGGGCCAACGTGCCGTATGTCGTGATCGAGGCAGACTTGCAGAGGGCGCTCGTGCTCCATGACGAGGGCTACCGGGTGATGGTTGGTTCGCCCGATGACCCGAACACCTACCGGGCGGCCCGAGCCGAGAGCGCCCGTCTGGTGGCGGCAACGAGATCGGACACAGCGAACACGAACGTTGCGTTCACCGTGCGGGAGATCTCGCCGATGGTGGACATTGTGGCGTTCGCCTCGGCTGATCCGAGCGTCGACATCCTGAAGCTCGCCGGATGCAACGAGGTGCTCCAGCTCGGTGCGATGTTGGGAGCTGACTTCGCTCGTCGAGTGATCAGACCCGATACCGATACCCACGTCATCGGCGCAATGGACGACCTGCTCATCGCCGAAGCCTCGGCGGTGGGCACACCCATCGTCGGCCAGACACTCGCTCAGACCCGACTGTCGGAAGAGCTCGGCATCAGCGTGGCCGGCATTTGGAGTGGCGGTACGTTCACGCTCGCGTCGCCGGACCTGGTCGTCGTCGAACGATCGGTGCTGATCGTCGGTGGGACCGCCGCGCAGCTGGCGGCCTACGACGCTCGGTATTCGAACGATGTTGCCGGCGCCGATGCACCGGTCATCATCATCGGAGGCGGCCGTGTCGGCCGCTCGTGCGGGTATGAGCTGGCCGCTGCTGGCTACGAGTACCGCATCATCGAGCAAGATCCCAGCCGGGTGGTCGATCGACGGCACTACGTGTGTGGCGATGCCGCCAAGCTCGACGTACTCCGCCAGGCAGGCATCGATTCGACTCCGGCCGTTGTCGTGACGACGCACGACGACGATATGAACGTCTACCTCAGCATCTACTGCCGCCGACTTCGTCCCGATACGCAGGTGCTGGCTCGAGCGAATGTTGATCGCAACGTCTCGACGTTGCATCGCGCTGGAGCCGACGTTGTGCTCTCCTACGCATCGTCGGGGGCGACAGTCATCTGGAACCGGATCCGACCCGCCTCCACACTGATGCTCGCGGAGGGCCTCGTGGCGTTCAGAGTGCCAGTGCCGGAGTCGCTCGTCGGTCGCTCGATAGCGAGCGGCGGAATTCGGGCGGGTACAGGCTGCAACGTCCTTGCGATTCGCCGGAATGGGGCGACCGAGACGAATCCCGACGCGCATCGTGTCCTGGATCGGTCCGACGAGTTGATTCTCGTGGGAGATACTGCCGCCGAGGAGCAGTTTTTCACAACGCTGGGATCGGCACACTGACGAGCACCGTCGGGGTCACTGACCGCGATGCAGCCGCCCCAGACGTGCGGAGCGACTCGGCTCCCCAGATCGCAGGGTCGGGCAATGCAGCCGGGACGTGGCGGCTCAGCCGTCGCACGCGCTGTCGACCGTGATCCGCCAGCCGTCGGCGGTGCGGTAGAGGAAGCGGATGAGCGATCGGCCGGCCCCGTCGACCGCCGCCACTCGGGCCGCGTCGGGTGAGTCTGTCGATTCCTCCACCTTGACCAAGGTGGTTTCCCAATCCAGGCACTCCCGCTCCGCCTTCCACGTGGTGTCGGGTTCCAGCCCGTCCCGGGGGATGGACAGCGACCGGTACAGGTCGGCGTCGTCGGCCCGCAGCGACCACACCCAGGTGTTGGCCACTTCGGTGGGGCCTACCCGCCCGCACGCCGCACCGAGCAGGCAGAGCGCGCCAAGGAGCAGCACGCCGGCGACCAGCGCGGCGCTCCCCCTCCCTGTGATCGGCTGGCCCTCCGCCGGCTTCAGCACGCCCTGGAGGCTAGCCAGCTCACGGATGATCGTCACATTCACCGGCGGCGCGGGGGTCCCTGCCGCCACCGTACGACGATTCGTCCCGATCTGTTGGTTTTGCCGGCCCGACCAGGGGGAACAGGTGCGGTGTGCGAGTGGGCCCTGTGTACCTGGCTCTCACCGGGCTGATCTCGACGGCCCTGGTGGGCTGCGGCGGATCCGAAGGGGGAAGCAGCGAAGGCGGCGTCCCCGTCGTGCGGTGGTACGACGAGCCGGCGAACGACGAGCATGCCGAGGCCGTCCGGCGCTGCAACGAGCAGGCCGCCGGGGCCTGGCGCATCGAGATCGTGTTCCTCCCCAACGACGCCAGCCAGCAGCGGGAGCAGCTCGTGCGCCGCCTGGCCGCCGACGACCGCGACATCGACCTCATCTCGATGGACGTGATCTGGACCGCCGAGTTCGCCGAGGCGGGCTGGGTGGAGCCGTGGCCGGCCGAGCGCGCCGCCGCCGTGACCGAGGGGGTGTTCCCCTCGGTGGTGGCCACCGCCACCTACGACGACCAGCTCTACGCCGCCCCGCTCAACACCGGCACCCAGCTCCTGTGGTACCGCACCGACCTCGTGCCCGAGGCCCCCACCACCTGGGACCAGATGATCGACGTGGCCGAGAGCCTGCCGCCCGGCCAGAACGCCATCCAGGTGCAGGGGCGCCGCTACGAGGGCCTCACCGTGTGGTTCAACTCGCTGCTGGCCTCGGCCGGCGGCGCAATGGTGGGCGACCAGCCCGACCAGGTGGGCCTGGACCCCGAGCCCACCCAGCGGGCGCTCGAGGTGATGCAGCGCATGGCCCGCTCGTCGGCCGCCGACCCGTCGCTGTCGAACTACGCCGAGGACGAGGGCCGCCTCGCCTTCCAGTCCGGCAGCTCGGCCTTCATGGTCAACTATCCCTTCGTCTACGAGTCGATTCGATCCAGCGCCCCCGAGATGATCGACAAGCTGGGCGTGGCCCCCTGGCCCCGGGTCGACGAGAACGAGCCGGCCCACGTGACGCTGGGCGGGTTCAACCTCGGCGTGAGCACGGGCTCACGCCACCCCGACGCCACGTTCGATGCCGCCACCTGCCTCCGCTCGCCCGAGAACCAGGTCATCGCCGCCGGCGGTGGCCTGCCTCCCGCCATCTCGGCCCTCTACGACGACCCCCGGGTGCTGGAGGAGTTCCCCTACGCCGACCTCCTGCGCCAGCAGGTGGAGGCTGGATCCACCCGCCCGGTCAGCCCCGCCTACAACGACGTCTCGCTCGCCGTCCAGCGGGTACTGCACCCGCCGGACTCGATCGACCCGGAGGCCGACGCCGCCACCCTGCGTCAACGCATCGACGACGCCCTGAACTCCCGAGGTCTGCAATGACGGTGGCCACCGGCAAGGTCTCCCACGCCCGCACCGATGCCGCCGCCCGGCGACGGCCGACCACCGACCGGACCCGGGCCGAGCGCCGCCTGGGATGGCTGCTGGTGGCCCCGGCCACGATCGTGATGCTGGCCGTCACCGCCTATCCGATCGGTTACGCCATCTGGCTGTCGCTCCACCGGGCCGACCTGCGCTTCCCCGACGACACCGAGCTGATCGGCCTGGGCAACTACGGCGACGTGCTCACCTCCGATCTGTGGTGGACCGATCTCCTCACCACCCTGTTCATCACCGTCGTGTCGGTGGCGATCGAGCTGGTCATCGGGATGGCCCTGGCCGTGCTCATGCACCGGGCCCTGGTGGGGCGGGGGGTGGTGCGCACCTCGATCCTCGTGCCGTACGGGATCGTGTCGGTGGTGGGCGCTCTGGCCTGGCAGTTCGCCTTCACTCCTGGCGTCGGGTTCGTGAACCAGTGGCTGGAGAGCGACACGGCGTGGCTGTCGTCCCGGGGCACGTCGCTGGCGGTGATCATCGCCACCGAGGTGTGGAAGACCACGCCGTTCATCGCCCTGCTGCTGCTGGCCGGTCTGGCCACCGTGCCCCACAACCTCACGGAGGCGGCCAAGGTCGATGGGGCCACCGCCTGGCAGGCCTTCACCCGGGTGACGCTGCCCAACATGCGCAACGCCATCATCGTGGCCGTCCTGTTCCGCACGCTCGACGCCTTCCGCGTCTTCGACACCATCTACATCCAGACCCGGGGGGCCAACGACACCGAGTCGGTGTCGATCCTCGGCTACAACCAGCTGATCAACCGGCTGAACCTGGGGATCGGCTCGGCCGTGTCGGTGCTGATCTTCGTGTGCGTGGTGCTGATCGCCGTCGGCTTCGTGAAGGGGCTCGGCGTGACGATCAGCCAGGGGAGGACCCGATGAGCAGCCGGCGTTCCTACTGGTGGGGCCTCACGGCCCTCGTGTTCGTCTACGCCCTGTGGCCGGTGGCGTGGATCATCTCGCTGTCGCTCAAACGCCCGGAGGACCTGACCGACGGCCGGTTCATCCCCCGCAGCGTGAGCTGGGACAACTACCGCTCGATCTTCGAGTCCGACCAGTTCCTCTACGCCCTGCGCAACTCGGTTGGCATCGCCCTCATCTCCACCGTGGTGGCCGTCACCCTGGCCACGTTCGCCGCCTACGCCATCGCTCGGCTCGAGTTCCCGGGCAAGAGCGTGGTGCTGGGCGGGGCCCTGGCCGTGGCCATGTTCCCCCAGATCTCGGTCATCAGCCCGATCTTCGACATCTGGCGCCGCATCGGCCTGTACGACACCTGGCTGGGGCTGATCCTGCCCTACATGACGTTCACCCTGCCCCTCGCCATCTGGACCCTGTCGGCCTTCTTCCGCGAGATCCCGTGGAGCCTGGAGCAGGCGGCCCAGGCCGACGGCGCCACCCCGTTCCAGGCCTTCCGCAAGGTGATCGTGCCGCTGGCCGCCCCCGGCGTCTTCACCGCCGCCATCCTCGTGTTCATCTTCGCCTGGAACGACTTCCTGTTCGCCATCTCGCTCACCAGCACCGACCGGGCCCGCACGGTGCCCGCCGCCATTGCCTTCTTCACCGGCAACAGCCAGTTCGAGCAGCCCACCGGGGCCATCGCGGCAGCGGCGGTGGTGGTCACGATCCCGGTGGTGGTGGCCGTGCTGGTGTTCCAGCGGCGGGTGGTGTCGGGGCTCACGTCGGGTGCGGTGAAGGGGTGACGGCTGAAGGGCCGAGACCCGTACGGAGGAGGCGGCGATGGCCGTGATCGAGCTGGAGAAGGTGCGGCGGGAGTTCCCCGACGGCACGGTGGCGGTGCGCGACATCGACCTGCGGATCGAGGACGGCGAGTTCGTGATCCTCGTGGGCCCGTCGGGCTGCGGGAAGTCGACCCTGCTGCGCATGATCATCGGCCTGGAGGACGTGACGTCGGGGACGGTGCGCATCGACGGGGAGGACATGACCGATCGCCAGCCCCGGGACCGGAACCTGGCCATGGTGTTCCAGGACTACGCGCTCTACCCCCACCTCACGGTGCGGGAGAACATGGAGTTCCCGCTGCGG
Organism: uncultured Actinomycetes bacterium; assembly: GCA_902826025.1. Taxonomy (GTDB): domain Bacteria; phylum Actinomycetota; class Acidimicrobiia; order Acidimicrobiales; family SZUA-35; genus CADEDH01. The sequence continues at coordinate 21,348 of CADEDH010000073.1, read as the reverse complement.
CTGGCCAAGCGGGAGCAGGGCGAGATCAACCGGGCGGTCGACGAGGCGGTGGCCATGCTGGAGATCGAGGAGCTGCTCGACCGCAAGCCGGCCCAGCTGTCAGGCGGGCAGCGCCAGCGGGTGGCGATGGGCCGGGCCATGGTCCGCCAACCCAACGCCTTCCTCCTCGATGAGCCCCTGTCCAACCTCGACGCCAAGCTCCGGGTGCAGATGCGTCTGGAGATCTCCCGCCTGCAGGACCGGCTCGGCGTCACCACCGTCTACGTCACCCACGACCAGACCGAGGCCATGACGCTGGGCGACCGGGTGGCCGTGATGCGCAAGGGCACGATCCAGCAGATCGGCACGCCCCGGGACCTGTACCTGCGACCAGGCAACCTGTTCGTGGCCGGGTTCGTCGGCTCGCCGGCCATGAACTTCTTCCCGGCCCGGGTTCGGGATGGGCGGGTGGAGCTGCCGATGTTGAGCTACGACCTGCCGGCCGGGCTGCGCGAGCTGGGCGACATGCTGGAGCAGCGTGACGTGATCGCCGGGATCCGGCCCGAGCACTTCGCCTGGATCGGGGCCGCTGGGGCCCGCGACGCCGATGTGGGGGTCGACGACAGCGACGAGGCGGTGCGGTTCCGGGCCCGGATCGACGTGCTGGAGTGGCTCGGCTCCGAGCTGTACGCCCACTTCCATGTCACCCGGGGCGACCGGTCGGGGCGGGAGCGCACCAGCCTGCACGACGTGGCCGACGAGCTGGCCGAGATCGGGGTGCGGGCCCCCGAGGAGCAGCTCACGGTGGCCCGGATCGACCCGGCCTCCGAGGTGACCGAGGGCAAGGAAGCCGACATCTGGCTCGACACGGGCCGCGTCCACTTCTTCGACGCCGACACGGGCGAGAACCTGGCCTTGACCCGGTCCGAGCCGGCGGCGACCGGGTGAGGCCCAGGGTGCGCCGGGGGCTGGCTGGTGTGCTGGCCGGGGCAGCTGGAACGCTGGCCATGGACGCCTACCGCTACCGGGGCGAGCGGCGCCGGGGTGCGGCGTCCCGGTTCGCCGACTGGGAGTTGTCGAGCGGGCAGGTGACGTCGTTCGACGAGGCCGGCGCGCCGGCCGAGATCGGTCGCCGGGCGGCGGCGCTCGTCGGGGTGCAGATCCCCGACCGGTGGGCCGGCGTCACCCAGGACGTGGTCCACTGGAGCACCGGCGTGAGCTGGGGTCTGGTGGCGGGGGCGGTGGCGGGCGGCGGGTCCGCCCGGTGGCGACTGCTGGCTGGCGTGGGCACCGGCGTGCTCGCTTTCACCACCAGCTACGCGGTGCTGGGGGCATTGGGCATCTACGAGCCGATCTGGCGCTACGACCGGGAGTCCTTGGGGCGGGATCTGGCCGGTCATCTCGTGTACGGCGCCACCACTGGGGCTGGTCTCGCCGGGTTCGCCGGGTTCGCCGGGTTCGCCGGGATGCGGCTCCCCCGAACCTGCATCTCCTAGCCCGCCAGGGGGTCGAGGACCTCGGCGAAGTGGCAGGCCGAGGGGTGACCATGGCCCCGGTCGACCAGGGCCGGCTCCTCCTCGGCGCAGAGGGCCTGGGCCTTGGGACACCGGGTGCGGAACCGGCAGCCCGACGGGGGGTCGACCGGGCTCGGCACCTCGCCCACCAGACGGATCCGCTGGCGGGCCCGCTCTCGGCGGGGGTCGGGCAAGGGAACCGCCGACAGCAGGGCCTGGGTGTAGGGATGGGTGGGGCGGAGGTAGATGTCGTCCCGGGAGCCGACTTCCACCATCTTGCCCAGGTACATCACGGCCACCTCGTCGGAGATGTAGCGGACGACCGAGAGGTCGTGGGCGATGAACACGTAGGTCAGTGCCAGCTCGTCCTGGAGCCGTTGCAGCAGGTTGACCACGCCGGCCTGGATGCTCACGTCGAGGGCCGAGACTGGCTCGTCGAGTACGACCATCGTCGGCTCCAGGGCCAGGGCACGGGCGATCCCCACCCGTTGGCGCTGGCCCCCGGAGAACTCATGGGGGTAGCGCCCGGCGTGCTCGGCCGACAGCCCGACCAGCTCCAACAGCTCGTTCACCCGCTGGCGGATCTCGGTCGCGGAGCGCGCCGTGCCGTGGACCCGGAGCGGCTCAGCCAGGGCAGCCCCAACCGACAGGCGCGGATTGAGCGACGAGTACGGGTCCTGGAACACGATCTGGAGGCGCCGCCGCACCGCCCGCAGTTCGGGCCCCCGCAGGCCCGCGATGTTGCGGCCTTCGAATCGAACCGTGCCGGCCGTGGGCTGCAGCAGGTTGAGCAGCAGCCGTCCGGTCGTGGACTTTCCACAACCCGACTCGCCCACCAGGCCGAGTGTGGTGCCGGCGTACACGTCGAGATCGACGCCCGACACGGCGTGGACTTCGCCCACCCTCCGGTTGAGCAGCCCGCCCCGGATGGGGAACTCCTTCACCAGCCCCCGGGCCGACACCAGCGGCTCGGACCCGGCCGTCGGCGCCGTGACTTGGGCGGCGGACGGGACCTGGGTCATCGTCCGTTCTCCGGTCGATCGGTCGGGGCGGGCTGCGGAGCGCCCACCGGCGCGGCCGGCCGGTGTTCGATGTCGAGCTCCTCGGCGAAGTGGCAGGCGGTGTGATGGGGGGAGGGACCCACGGGACGGAACTCGGGCCGGTCGGTGGCGCATGGCTCGGGCAGGCGGCTACGGCCGGGGGATTGCGGACCTCACGTCGTCGGCTACAGCTGCGGGTTTCTCAATCAACCTTTGCTCATGTACGAGGGTCCGTGACCTGTCCTATGAACAGGATCGTTCCTGCACCCTTGTCACGAATTACGTAGAGGAACGGGCGATTCACGTCAATCGTAGGGCCGTGCGATCCGACCATGACTCCTCCAGTCGCCGCCGCAGCTCTCGTCCCTTTCTCGTCGACCTCGATATAGGCTTCGTGTTCGACGAAGTCCAGCCAGAGGTGCTCTCCCTCGGTCATCTTTGAGAAGTCGGCGGAGGGGCCGAAAGCGGTTGGCATTCCGAGATCTGCGAGCACGTCATTCAGTCGCAAGTGAGTCCTGGATTGCCAGCGCGGCAGGGACAAATGGATGCCACCGTCTGCAATTGACCCCAGTATCCCGTCCAGCTTCTCCGTGGTGAGTGTTGACGTGAACGTTTCAAAGTCTTCCGGCACGATTACCACCATGGACAACACGCCTCCGCCATACGGCAGCTCCACTGCTTGGTGCGAACCCTCCTCCAAGGCCGACGGTAGAAACTCGTTGTAGTGCATCATGGGTACTTGCACGTGTGTGCCGTCGACCGTGGTGAATGCCCCATCTGAGGTCGCCTCAGGGTCGAAGGGAAACTCCCAGGGAGCATCGAGCGCGACTGCGTTGACCAGCGCCATCCTTGCCGCTGGCGAAATCGATCCAGGCGGGAAAAGCTCAGGTATGAGATCTTCAGTATGGTCTTTTATCCAGGTATTGATGACCTCGCGTTGCGACTCTGGATCACCAGCGAAGTCGGCTTCCGCCAAGGGCGATCCGTAGATACCCGTGAGTGTGTCCAAATAGTCGTCTCGAAGCGCCAGCCCGGGCTGAGCCCACACCTTGTTCGCTGCGCTCCACGATGTCGGACTGCCGGAGGTGCGAGCGTCGAGGGTCAGGTCGTAGGCATTGAGGCCTTCGTGCCAGTCGGTTGCGGGCTGATCGATCCGAAGAACAGCTGCCATCTCGTCAGCTGTGGGGCCGTTCGCTCCGGCGAAGATCATCCCCAACGCGAACGTCACCGAGTAGGGGCTGATCACTACGTTGCCGGCGTCCTCGCTGGCGATCGCCTTGAACAAGTCGACAGAGAACGCGTTCAAGCTTCCGATCGCCGCCGACGTGTGGCTCCCATCTTCGATGACGTCGAGTGTGCGTTCACGGAGGGCTCCGTACCGGAGCGCCAGGCCCGCTTCATCGGGGGCAGCGCCGCCGCCCACACTGCCATCGGCTGATCCGCACGCCACGAGGAGGCCTGTCAACGCGACTGCGGTTGCGAGCACCTTGGAACGTCCCATACGTCTGTGACGATACGAACCGCTCGGAGGTTCCCGCCACCGTCGAGCCCTCAGGGGACGGGACGTTTGGTCGGCGGCGGCGCCGGTTGCGGAGGCCCACCGGGCCCTGCGCTCGGCGCTGGCACCCCTTCGTCACCGGAGCGGCATACGTCAAATTCCTCAACGGTGCCGAGAAGCGCACGCGCACAGCGCAGGCGTTCGAGAGGTACGCCAGGCTGAGCAAGCGCCAGTAGGTGGTAGGTGAGACTTCGGAGACCTGCCGGATTGGCTCTGATGACTAGTTCTTCGCTCGTTGTCGCCGCGATCTCGGACCCATCATCTGCCATGAAGCAACGTCTCGGGTGAGACGATCAAGCCCTCGCGGAGCCGGTGGGGGAGTGCCGCCGCGATAGCGTCCGGTCCCCTCCGCCAGGTTGATTGGTCGGAGCCCCCCGGGCAAGGTGGGGCCGTGGCCATTCAACGACTCCTGATCGCAAACCGTGGCGAGATCGCCATTCGCATCGCCCGCGCCGCCAGCGATCTGGGCATCGGCAGCGTCGCCGTCCGCCCAGCCGACGACAACGCGTCGTTGCACACACGCGTTGCCGACGAGGCACTGCTACTCGATGGTCGCGGCCCCGCCGCCTACCTCGACATCGCCCAAGTGGTCGGCTTGGCCAAGGGCAACGGCTGCGACGCGGTCCACCCTGGCTACGGATTCCTGGCCGAGAACCCGGCGTTCGCTGCCGCCTGCGAGGCGGCCGGGCTGATCTTCGTCGGGCCGACCCCCGACGTGTTGCAGCTCTTCGGTGACAAGGTGGCGGCCCGCCAGCTCGCCCAGCGCTGCGGCGTCGATGTCCTGGCCGGGACGTCGGGGCCTACCGACCTGGCGGCCGCAACCGAGTTCTTCCAGTCGCTGGGCGAGGGTGCTGCGGTGATGGTGAAGGCCCTGGCCGGCGGCGGCGGTCGGGGCATGCGGGTCGTCGACCAGATCGAGGGCCTGGCCGAGGCACTCGAGCGCTGCCGCTCCGAGGCGACGACCGCTTTCGGCAATGGCGACGTCTACCTCGAGCAGCTACTCGGAGACGCTCGTCATCTGGAGGTGCAGGTTGTCGGTGACGGGACCGGCGCAGTCTGCCACGCGTGGGAACGCGAGTGCAGCGTGCAACGCCAACGCCAGAAGCTGATCGAGATCGCACCGGCGCCGGCTTTGCCCGCACCGGTGCGGCAGCGGCTGCTCGACGCCGCTGTCCGATTGGGCGGGGAGGTCAGCTACCGCAGCCTGGCCACGTTTGAATTCCTGGTCAGAGGCGACTCGATCGCCTTCATCGAGGCCAACGCCCGGGTACAGGTCGAACACACGGTCACCGAGGAGGTCACGGGCATAGATCTGGTCGTGACCCAGTTGCGGATCGCGGGTGGCGAGACCCTGGCCGAGATCGGCCTGGACCAGGCCTCGGTGCCCGAGCCCCGAGGCTATGCCGTGCAGGCCCGGGTCAACCTCGAGACGATGCAGCCCGATGGCGCGGCGCGCCCCTCCGGCGGGGTGCTCAGCAGCTACGACGCCCCGTCGGGGCCGGGTGTCCGGACCGACGGCTATGGCTACGCCGGGTACGCGACCAGCCCGAGCTACGACTCACTGGTGGCCAAGGTCGTCGGCTCCGGGCCGACGATCGATGCCGCGCTGCGACGCACGAGCCGGGCTCTGGCCGAGTTCCGCATCGAGGGCGTGAGCACCAATCGCGCCTTTCTGCGGGCGCTCCTGGCCGATCCGGCGTTGGCTTCGGGGGCGGCGCACACTCGCTACGTCGAGGAGCACCTGGCCGACTTGCTCGAGGCCACCGATGCCGAGCAGACCGCCCGCCACGTGGTCGCAGCCGTTCCCGCACCAGCCGGCCCGACCCTGGCCGGGGCCCGGGTGAGCAGCGACCCGCTGGCCGTGCTCGCCCTCGGCAAGTCGGACGCCCCGGCCCCAGGAGCGGCGCCGAGCGCACTGGCCATCGTCACGCCAGCCGAGCAGGTCGGTCCTGAAGGTACCGTCCCGGTGGCGGCGCCCCTTCAGGGTACGGTCGTTTCCATCAGCGTCGCCGAGGGCGACGAGGTCGCCGCCGGGCAGGCGGTGCTGATCATGGAGTCCATGAAGATGGAGCACGTGATCCACGCCAGCGTCAGTGGTGTGATCCGCCAGGTGGGGGTGATCGCCGGAGACGCAATCTACGAGGGCCATCCGCTGCTGTTCATCGAGGAGGGCGAGGTGTCCGTCACAGCGGGGAGCGCCGAGGACGAGGTCGACCTCGACTACATCCGCCCGGACCTGGCCGAGGTGCTGGAACGCCACGAGCTCGGCCAGGACCACCGCCGGCCCGACGCGGTTGCTCGACGCCGCAAGACCGGCCATCGCACGGCGCGGGAGAACCTGGCCGACCTGATCGACCCTGACTCCTGGATCGAGTACGGCTCGGCGGTCGTGGCCGCGCAGCGGAGTCGCCGCACCATCGAGGATCTGGTCGTCAACACTCCGGCCGACGGGATGCTGGCCGGGATCGGGTCGATCAACGGGTCGTTGTTCGGCGACGAGTCGGCGCAGGCCGTGGTGTTGGCCTATGACTACACGGTGCTGGCCGGCACTCAAGGGTTCTTCAACCACTACAAGAAGGACCGGATGATGGAGTTGGCCGTCGAGTGGCGGCTCCCGGTCGTGTTCTTCGCCGAGGGCGGCGGCGGCCGACCGGGCGACGTCGACGTGATCTCCGGGGGCGGGCTCGACATCTTGACCTTCAACACCTGGGGCCGGCTGTCGGGCACCGTCCCGATGGTCGGCATCACCACCGGACGTTGCTTCGCCGGCAACGCCGTCATCCTCGGTTGCTGCGACGTGGTCATCGCCACCAAGGATTCGAACATCGGCATGGGTGGGCCGGCGATGGTCGAGGGTGGAGGACTCGGGGTGTTCCGCCCCGAGGAGATCGGGCCGATGTCGGTGCAGGTGCCGAACGGAGTCGTCGACATCGTGGTGGAGGACGAGGCCGAAGCGGTGGAGGTGGCGAAGAAGTATCTGAGCTACTTCCAGGGGCGGGTGGACGATTGGGAGTGCGCCGACCAACGCAAGCTTCGACACATCATCCCGGAGAACCGGCTGCGGATCTACGACGTACGCACGGTCATCGACACGATGTTCGACACCGATTCGGTCCTGGAGATCCGCCGCGGCTTCGGTCACGGGATGGTGACCGCGCTTGCTCGCATCGAGGGCCGTCCGGTGGGGGTGATCGCCAACAATCCCAGCCATCTCGGCGGGGCGATCGACAGCGATGCGGCCGACAAGGCCACCCGTTTCATCCAACTCTGCGACGCCTTCGACCTGCCGATCGTCTCGCTGTGCGACACGCCGGGCAACATGGTCGGCCCGGAGCACGAGCGGCTGGCGCTGGTGCGGCACTGCTGCCGGATGTTCGTGAACGCAGCCTCGGTGACGGTGCCGTTCTTCACCGTGGTGTTGCGCAAGTCCTACGGACTGGGCGCCCAGGGCATGGGCGCCGGTTCGATGAAGACGCCGATCTGGGCGGTCTCCTGGCCGACCGGCGAGTTCGGCGGCATGGGCCTGGAGGGGGCGGTGAAGCTGGGCTTTCGCAAAGAGCTGGAGGCCATTGAGGACACCGCCGAGCGGGTAGCGCTCTACGAGAAGCTCGTTGCCAAGATGTACTTCAACGGTAAGGCCCTGAACTCGGCCATGACGTTCGAGATCGACGAGGTGATCGACCCCGCGAGCACCCGCCACTGGATCACGACCGGGCTCAAGGCGGCACCTCCCATGGCCTGGCGCTCACGCGAGAAGCCCAAGCGTCCCTGTGTCGACACCTGGTAGGTCTGATAGGAGGGCGTGTCGAACGCATAGTTCGTCACCGGGTAGACGAGCACCTGGCGAGCGGGCAGCGGGCCGCCCTCGTCTCGAGCCCGGAGCGCGACCACGGTGGCCAGGTTGCCGCCTGCGCTCTCCCCGCCGACGGACACCTGCGCCGGATCGCCGCCCAGGGTGGCGGCGTTGTCAACCACCCAGCGGTAGGCCTGGTAGGCGTCGTCGACCGGTGCCGGGAAGGGATGCTCAGGTGCCAGCCGGTAGGCGACGGACACCACGATGTGGCCCGAGGCGTTGGCCAGCGCCCGGGCCGAGGCGTCGTAGGTCGACAGATTGGCGAGCACCCAGCCGCCACCGTGGTAGTAGACGAGTACCGGATGGGGCCCCTCGCCGGCGGGAACGTAGACCCGAGCCAACAGCGGCTCGGGTTCGGCCGGGATCATCACATGGCGCACGTCGACCACCGATTCGGGGAGATTCGGGAGTCCCCGGGCGGCGCTGGCGGCGGCGACCCAGTCGGGGATGCCGGGCAGGTTGCGGGCCGCCGATGGCGTGAGTGACGGGAGGGGAGGGGCGTCGAAGGAGGTGACGGCATCGAGCACGCCCTGCATCTCGGCCGTTGGCGTTCCCTCCGGCGACGGTTCGCCCCCACCGGTTCCCCGCCAGACGATGCGGTAGATCGTCCCGCCCCGGTCGTCGGAAACGTAGACCGCGCCGTCGGGGCCCACGGCGACGCCCACCGCGCGGTGCTGGGCGCTGTCGGGGAGGCCCTCCACCGCACCGGCGAATCCGTCGGCGAAGGTCCGGCGCTCGCCGGTGGGACGACCGTCGGCGAAGGGCACGAACTCCACCTTGTAGCCGGGCCCCTCGGGCTGGGCGCTGGGATCGAAGCGTGAACCGTGGAATGCTACGAACGCACCGTTGCGGTAGTCCTCGGGCAGACGGTCGGAGTTGGCGAAGGCCATCGACAGCGGCGCCCAATGGGCGGGAAAGGTGAGCAACGGGTCGGTGGCGTTCTCACAGCGCGGACCTTCTGTGACCCCGTCGCCGCCGTACTCGGGGCTGAGCACCTTGTGACCCAGCACGGGATCGTAGTAGCAGTACGGCCAGCCGTAGTCGTTGCCCTGTTTCAAGGCGAACAGCTCCTCGGCCGGCAACACGAGATCATCCTCGGCCCCGTAGCGGTCGGGCCAGTTCTCGAACAGCTGGTCCCGGCCGTTCTGCACACCGAAGAGCTGGCGGGAGTCCGGCTCGACGTCGAGGGCCACCATGTTGCGGGCGCCCTTCGCCCACCGTTCGCCGTCGGCCGGCCCTTGGCCGGTGCGATTGGCGGCGAAGCGCCATACGCCGGCCCTGACGTCGAGCTCCGGGCACGGATCCAACCCAGGAGAGAACGGCACCCGGTTGTCGGCCTGACAGGCGTTCGTGGCGGAGCCGATGTTCACGTACATGTGCTTGCCATCGACGATGACGGTCTTGTTGGTGTGATCCCCGTCGCTCGGCAGGCCCTCCACGATTGTCTGCGGGGCTCGGGTGGGAACCAGAGCATCCCGGTCCAGGCGGTAGCGGAGGATCCGGTCGTTCAATGCGACGTACAGGCGGTCCCGGGCCAGCTCGACCCCGTTGCCGCCCTCGGTTCCGAACCGCTCCGAGCGGTCGGCATGGCCGTCGCCATCGTCGTCCTGCAGTGCCACCACGCCGCCGGTGGACGAACCGTCACGGGCATCGGCGATGGCGACGTAGACCCGCCCGTCGTCGGTGACAGCCAGCTGGCGGGCATTGGTGAGCCCGGTGGCGAACGTCGTGGCACAGAACCCGTCCGCCAGTGTGAGACCCGCATTTGTCGGCGTCGCAAGCCGGTGGGGCAGGCGATGGCCCCGTGTCGTCATGCTCCTGGGTGGCCGATGTGGTGAACGGCATGGCCATCGCGAGCGGGATCGCCAACAGCCGGCCACCGGGGACGCGCCGGGCGGCCTCGACGTTCGACTGGGCCGTCTCATCGCCGCAGTGCTCGCAGCCCTGGGCCAACTGGCGTCGCTTACGACAACGCGCGTTCACCGTTGGCTGCGACCTTCTTCCGCCTCGCAAGTTGCACAATCCGATGCCGGTTCATGATGAGGTGGGCGATGGTGAGGCCGACGCCGAGGAATCCGCTGATGGCGTGGATCGATTCGTAGATCGACTCCTCGTTGGCAGCGTTGTCGACCCACTCGAGCCAGAGCGGGAACCCGGACACGATGCACACGCTGAGAGATCCAACGATCGCAACGTTGACGAGAGAGAAGGTGCGTTCTCTTGCGTGGAGGCGCTGATGTCGTAGTCGGTTCAGCCACGCTGTGTTGCCGGCGAGATGTACGGCGGCGAGTGGGACGAGCGCCAGTCCAGCCCAGGAGTGGAGTAGGAAGTCGGGGTCGAAGCTTCGTTCCGATGTGAGCGGTGTGATTGCAAGGATCACGACCATGGCGATGTCAACGGCGATTCTCGTGCCGCGTCGCCGGGCAGCCTTCGCGGCCGCTCGCTGGATCATTGCACCGGCTGAGGCAGTGCCCCGACCTCGGGCTCGCCATCGGGTTCGGGGTGGGGCGCGTTGTGGCCTTCGACGTCGATGTTGGGGAGGAGCTTGTCGAGCCAGCGTGGCAGCCACCAGTTCTTGTCGCCGAGGAGTTCCATGGTTGCGGGGACGAGGAGCATGCGGACGATGGTGGCGTCGAGCAAGATGGCGACGGCGAGGCCGACTCCCATGAGCTTGATCGGCCGGTCAGGGTCGAGCAGGAAGCTGCCGAAGACGAGGACCATGATGGCGGCGGCGGCAGTGATCACTCTGGCCGTTGCGGCGAGTCCATCGGCGACAGAGTTGCTGCTGTTCTTGGTGCGTAGCCACTCTTCTCTGACGCGGGACAGGAGGAACACCTCGTAGTCCATCGACATGCCGAAAACGATCGCGAACAGCATCATCGGTGCCCATGGTTCGATCGGGGCGGGTTGGATGCCGGTGAGGCTGCTCAGCCATCCCCATTGGAAGAGTGCAACCACGACTCCGTAGGCGCCGCCGATGGAGAGCAGGTTCATGATCACAGCTTTGAGCGGTACGAGCAGGGACCGGAACACGACCATGAGCAGCAGGAACGACAGTGCGAGCACGACTGCGAACACCAGCACCAGTCGTCCGCTGAGGTAGTCGGCGAAGTCGAGGTTGGCGGCAAGCATGCCGCTGACGTTGACGTCGGTCCCGATCGTGTCCTCGACGGGCGGAAGGATGTCGGTTCGCAGACGGTCGACGAGTTCGGCGGTGGCGTCTTCTTGGGGGCCGGTGGTCGCGAAGAGTTGCCACAAGGCTGCGGTGCCGTCGTCGTTGATCAGCGGCGGTGAGATGGCGGCGACGCCACGGTCGGCTTCGACGGCTGCCGCGACCGGGGTGAGGTCGGCTTCGGTGGTCCCGGCCGGGATCATCGAGGCGAGCACGAGCGGTCCGGCGTAGCCGGGCCCGAAGCCGTCGACGATCAACTCGTATGCCTGTCGCGTGGTGGTGGTCTCGGCGGCGTTGCTCTCGTCGGAGAAGCCGAGTCTGAGGGACAGGACCGGAACGGTGAGCAGGAGCAGCGCGACCGTCGCAACGATGGTGCCCGTCCAGGGCTTGCGCTGGATGATGCGACTCCACCGGTACGCGAGGGTCTGTTCTTTGACCGTGGGACGCCGTGGGGGAAGTTCGGTTTGGAGTTGTCGGACGAACAGCCCGGCGAGGAGCACAACGAGAGCGAGTACACCAGCGATCGCGGCGATGGTCACGTTCTTGAGTCCGAGCCCGAACAGGGCGACTGCTGCGAAGCCGGCGGCGACCAGGCCGCTCATTCGGGTGCGTTCGATCCGCTCTCCAGCCACCCCGAGCAACGCTGGGAGCAGCGTGACCGACGCGAGCACCGTGACCGCGACGATCGCCGAGCACGAGATCGCGAGGCTCTGGACGAACTTGACGCCGACGAGCATGAGGCTCATGAGTGAGATGACGACGGTGCAGCCGGCGAAGACGACGGAACGGCCGGCGGTGTCGATCGCGATGCGCGTAGCGTCGCGGACACTGTTCCCGGCGTGGAGTTGCTCGCGGTATCGGGTGACGATCAACAGGGCGTAGTCGATGCCGACGCCGAGTCCGATCATGATCCCGAACACGGTCGCGAACTCGGGGATTGGCATGACGTGGCTGAGCAGGAACACGATCGAGGTGCCGATCCCGATGCCAGCCAACGCGACCCCGACAGGCAGGCCCATCGCCAACACCGACCCGAACGCCAAGATGAGGATGACGATCGCGAACGCAAGGCCGAACGCTTCCGACGACGGTGCCGCGCCCTGAGAGAACAGGAAGGTGCCGCGCTCGACAGTGAGCCCGTCGATGGCCGGGGTGTTGTCCTCGATGAATGAGCCGATCTCGAGTGCCTCGGCCGAGCCGATGTCGCTCGGCATATCGACGTTCGCGTAGGCGATCAATCCGGCAGCGTCGCCGCCAGTCGAGATCTGTTGGGCGCCTTCCTCGCTGTACGGACTGATCACGGCGACGACGTTGTCTTGTCCGGCGACGGCTGCGAACAGTTCCTCCATCGCCGCCTGGACCTCAGGGTCATCGACGCCCTGTTCGGCCCGGAACACGATCGTTCCCGTCGCGTTCGCCCCGATGCCGCCGAACTCGTCTTCGAGGATCTCGAAGCCGGTCTTCGATTCCGACGCCGGCAGGTTGAACTCCTCGCGGAAGCCGCCACCGACTGACGCGATGAGGCCGATGCCGACAGCAAGGAGAACGGCCCAGATGCCCACCACCGCCCTGCGACGGTCGTAGCACCAGGTTCCGAGACGAAAGAAGACAGAGGTCACACAGCGAGTTTCGGCGCCTCGCCCGGGTGCGGCATCGGTCGTCAGTCGGTGAGGTGCTGCAACCTTGGTCGGTTCCCGTATCGACCAAAGTCGTAGACGCAGGCCGCGCAGCGGCGACCTCTGACCGATGCGCATGTTGAGGTCGATTCGTATGTTGTCGAGGTATGACGTGTCCGCTTGATCGCCTGGGTGCTGTGCGATGGAACACGCTCGCGCCGGTGGTGGCGATGGTGCTGTTGAGCGTCGCCTCGTTGGCGCACACCACCGGCGAGTTCGATTGGACCGCGACTCGCGCCGTCGCGTTCGACGTTCCACTCGGGGCAGCGGCGTTCGCCCTGGTGACGTTCCGGCGTCGCCGACCGTTGGTGGTCAGCGTCGGCACGAGTGTGCTGGGTGCGGTCTCCGCGCTCGCTACCGGCCCCGCTGCCCTGGCGCTCGCGTCGCTCGCCATCGGCAGGGATCGCCATCGCATCATTGCAGCGTCAGCGGTCAGCGTCGTCAGTGCCGGCGTTCTCGCCGGGGTCGCGCCATCGCCGCATGACGGCTGGTGGAATCAGACCGCCGGCGCGGTGGTGCTGTCGGCGGCGATGGTCGGCTGGGGCCTCTATGTCGGATCGCGGCGCGAGCTCGTGGGCGCGCTGCGGCGACGAGCCGAGCGCTCAGAAGCCGCTCAGCGGCGGCGGGCCGACGAGGCTCGAACCGCCGAACGAACCCGGATCGCTCGGGAGATGCACGACGTCGTCGCCCATCACATATCGCAGGTCTCGATGCGAGCTGGCGCGATTGCCTTCCGAAGGGACCTACCCGCCGAAGAGATGCGCGTCGAGTCGGAAGTGATTCGCGACACCGCCAACCAGGCCCTGCGCGAGCTCCGCTCGGTGTTGCACATTCTGCGCGACCCCCGCACGAACACACTGGTCGAGGCGCCACAACCGACACTGCTCGACGTGCCCGCCCTTATCGCACAGGCCAAGGCCTCCGGCCAACGAGTCGACTACGCCAGCGCCGTCGACGCGGCCCTACCGCCCGAGATCGGCCGCACTGTGTACCGAGTCGTGCAGGAGGCGCTGACGAACGCCGCCAAGCATGCGCCCCACTCGGTCGTGCACATCCAGCTCGGCGATACCGGAGACGGCGTGGAAGTCCTGGTCTCGAACCGGGTCGACGCCAGCCGCTGTGAGCCTCCGGGATCGGGGTTCGGTCTGGTCGGCGTCGCCGAGCGCGTCGACCTCGCCGGCGGCCGTTTCGAACAGATCACCTCGCCCGACACGTTCACCATCCGTGCGTGGTTACCGTGGACGCCATGACGACCCAGCCATCGCCGATCCGGGTGTTAGTCGTCGACGACGACGCACTGGTCCGTTCGGCGTTGACGCTCATGCTCGGCGGGTCGCCCGAACTGATGGTGGTCGGCGAAGCCACTGACGGCGACGAAGCGGCGGACGCGGTCGGCGAAACCCGCCCCGACGTCGTGTTGATGGACGTCCGCATGCCCCGCATGAACGGCATCGACGCCGTGAAGGCCATCGTCGGTCGACCACATCCGCCCCGGATTCTGATGCTGACGACGTTCGACACCGACGATCATGTCCTCGATGCGCTGGCGGCCGGCGCCGACGGTTTCATGGTCAAAGACACGCCACCGGGTGAACTGGTCGCAGCGATCCGTGCTGTCGCCGACGGAGACACGATGTTGTCACCGTCGGTCGCCCGAACCGTCGTCGACCACGTCCGCGGGACCAGGGTCGACGACATTCCGAACCCGGCCGCGGAGCGACTCGAAGCATTGACCGAACGTGAGCTCGAGGTGGCGGTAGCAATCGGGCGTGGTTTGTCGAATGCCGACATCTCCGCCGAGTTGTACATGTCCGTTGCGACGGTCAAGGCCCATGTCTCCCGAGTGCTCGACAAACTGGGCGCGAGCAACCGCGTCCAGGTCGCGATCGAGGTTCATGACGCAGGACTGGTGTGATCAGCGGAGACTGGCGGGCGTGCGCTGCAGCCAGGCACGCAGGACGAACTGTCCGTCGACCTCGCCGTGCTCGAAGCGTCCACCGGCGAGCGCGACCCGCTCGCTGATTCCCAGCAAGCCAAGCCCCGAGCCTGGAGGCGCCGAGGCTGCGTCCACCAGGTCGTTCACAATGCACACCACGACCATCTCAGACTCGTGATCAGGGGCGTTGTCGATCTCGACCGAGATCACCGCTCGCGGCGCATGTTTGCGGGCGTTCGTGACGCCTTCCTGCACGACGCGGTAGATGGTTCGACCGGTTTCGTTGGAGACCGGCTCGGTGACACTGTCGACAAAGGTGACCTCGGTGCCGGCGGTACGTGCTCCGTCGATGAGCCGAGCAATGTCGGCGTAGGTCGGCTGGGGTGGATCGACGAGCTCACCACTCGCGGGGTCTCGCAAAACGTGCAAGACCGATCGAAGCTCGCGCAAGGCTTCGTTCGCGGCGTCTCGGATCACTTCGGACTCGACACGCATCTCATCGGCGGGTAGATCGCTGCGGAAAGCCAGAGCTCCCGCACGCATCGACACCTGCGAGATCCGGTGGGCGACGACGTCGTGCATCTCACGCGCGATTCGCGTCCGTTCGGTCGCGCGGGCCTCCCGCGCATGAAACTCTTGCTCGGCTTCGGCCCGCTCCGCTCGGAGCCGAAGGTTGCCCACCAGGTCACGGTGGACGCCCACGTACATACCCCAGCCGATCATCGCGGCCAATGGAACCAACACGCCGACCAGTTCATCCGGCTCGGATAGGTCGCCGCCGAGCACCACCGTCGTGTTCACGATCGCCGCCGCCACGTTGACAAGCGCCGCGATCAGTATCCGTCTGGTGTTCAGACCCGTCGCCAACGACATCATCGCCAACGCAGCCGGCCCGGTCGCAGTCGCCGACACCGCTGTCAACACCGATGACCCCACAGCCACCGGAAGGGGCCACCGCCGCCGGAACCCGACTGCGATCCACGCGACAGCCCCGGCCACCAGGTCGACGGCAAGCAACCACCGCCGATCGTCGAATGCGCCACGCTGGTAGGCACCAAACCCGACCAGCACGCCGACCGCTACCACGAACGCGAGTCGAGCGACGCGACCGTTACGAGTGATCGCCGGTCGGAAATCGGCGTCGGGCGGCATCGGAACAGCCTACGTACCCGCGAACCGCTGCCGACCGCCCTGTTGAGGCATCTACGACTTTGGTTCCACGCAGAACCGACCAAAGTTCGCCTACCAGCGACCGATGCCCGATGCAGCCCGGTCCTGCGGGGCCGACTGTAGTGACATGATCCCGGTCGACCGACTCGCCACCGCGTGCACATCTACACCCACGGCCCCCGCCGCCGCCGCTGTCCGCAACGCCAGCAAGATCTACGGCAGCGGGGACAGCGAAGTCCGTGCACTCGACGACGTCACCGTGTCGTTCGAGTCCGGGCGCTTCACCGCAATCATGGGGCCGAGCGGTTCGGGAAAGTCGACCTTGATGCACTGCGCGGCAGGTCTCGACCGACTCACGAGCGGCACAGCGACGATCGCTGGCACCGACCTCGAATCGCTGTCGGACCGTGATCTCACCTTGTTGCGACGAGAGAAGGTCGGCTTCATCTTCCAGTCGTTCAACCTCCTCCCCGCACTCACCGCGGCGGAGAACATCGTGTTGCCGGTAACGATCGGCGGCAACGCCGTGGACACCGGCACCTTCGACCGGGTGGTCGACGTGCTCGGCATCCGCTCCCGGCTCGACCACCGCCCATCTGAGCTGTCAGGCGGGCAGCAACAGCGCGTCGCCGTCGCCCGCGCACTCGTCAGCCGTCCCGCCATCATCTTCGGCGACGAGCCGACCGGCAACCTCGACTCACAGACCGGCGCCGAGATCCTCAGTTTCATGCAACACACCGTCCGCGCCACTGGTCAAACCATCGCGATGGTGACCCACGACCCTTCGGCCGCCGCGTACGCCGATCGGGTTATCTTCGTCAAGGACGGCCAAGTCGTCGACGAGATGCTCGCTCCGACCGCTGACCGCGTGTATGACCTCATGAAGGCGATCACACGATGAGCACCACGGCGTCATCGCCCACCAGAAACGGGTCGGTCGTGCCGAACGTGACGATGCGCACCGTCACCGTCAAAGGCTTACTCCGCAACCGTGGCCGGTTCGCGCTCACCGCAGTCGCTGTTGCGATGAGCGTCGCGTTCTTCGCGTCGGTGCTCCTCCTTACGACAAGCCTTCGGGGAACCGCTGAGCGCGACATCGCCGCCGCGAACGCTGGCATCGAGTCGGTGATCCGCGGCCGCGAGTTCGACGGAGAGCTCGACGGCGGTCCCGGCACTCAGACACCCCGGTACGAACTCCGCACCGACACGCTCGACCAAGCCGCGGCCGCCGCACCCGACGCAACCCTCGTGGGTATCTCCTCGACACCGGCAACCCTCACCACATCCGACGGTGACATCATCGTCGCCTCCGGTCTCAGAACCCGCGTCGAGACCTGGGTCACAGACCCCGCCCTCAACACCCACCACCTCGTCGATGGCCGCCCACCCCAGGATCCGACCGAGGTCGTGATCGAACGCCGACTCGCCAGCGCCGAAGGATTGGCCATCGGCGACTCGCTCGGCGTCGCGACCGACCGTGCCGCCATCACAGCGACCGTGACCGGCATCGCCGACTTCGCCGCCGTCGCCGGCTCGCCGACGTCTGCGCTTGTGTTCGTGTCCCATGACACGAACCTCCTCGACCCGGCGCTGCTCAACCGCATCGTGGTCGCCTTCGACGACAGCGCCGCTTCCACAGCCGACATCGAGACAGCCCTAGCCGACGACGCGCAGACGATCGTGACCGGCGGAGCCGACTACGTCACCGAGCTCCAACGCGACGCCATCCAACAGACCAGCTTCATCTCGACCTTCCTCACCTTCTTCGCCGTGATCGCGCTGATCGCAGGGACGACGATCATCTACAACACCTTCGTCATCTCCGTCGCTCAACGGACCAAGGAGATCGCCATGCTGCGATCGATCGGAGCCAGACGGAGCCAGATCCTGCGCTCCGTGCTCGGGGAAGCCGCCCTCATCGGGGTCATCGCCTCCACTCTCGGCGTCGCCGCGGGACTCGTGCTCTACCGCGGTATGGTCGCCCTGTTCCGCGCGATCGGACTGTCGTTCCTGTCGACATCACCGACCTATTCGCTCACATCGCTCATGATCCCGTTCGCGATTGGCGTCGCCGTGACGATCCTGTCCGCTCTCATGCCGGCCCGACGCGCCGCATCGGTAGCTCCGATGGAAGCTCTACGCGACCAAGCAGTCGACTCCTCTCGTGAGTCCCGAACCCGCAGCATCGCTTCCTATCTCCTGCTCGCGGTCACCGTCACCGTGGCGGTGGCTGCGTTCGCCACCGGTTCTGGCACGTACGGGCTCACCGCGACCGGCGCCGGCTTACTGGCCCTCATCGTCGCCGGACCGCTGCTCGTCACCTTCACATCCAAGACCCTCGGATGGTTGGCAGCCCGGATCGGTGGCGAACCGGGTCGGATTGCCAAGGTAAACCTGTCCCGCAACCCGCGACGCAGCGCCTCGACATCGTTCTCGCTCAGTCTCGGACTGGGGCTCATGGTTATGTTCACCGCGATCGCCGCATCGTTCAGTGGCGGTGTCGCTGACGACATCGAAGCCGGCCTCAACGCCGACACCGTCCTGACACCCGTCGCGACCGGCGGCCCGGGCGGAACCACTCTCGCCCTTCCCGACGACCTCGTCACCGCCGTCGCCGATACCCAGGGCGTAGTCGCCAGCACCTCGCTCGACCTCGCGACCGGCAGCGTCGACGACAAACCCAACCTGATCGGCCTCGTCGACCCCGCCAGCTTTGCTGAACTCTATGACGCCGACACCACCGCCGGTTCGATCGCCGAACTCAGCGACGGTGACATCGCGGTCAGCGAGGCGGCCGAGCTGAGCATCGGTGACACCGTGACAGTCGCCTTCACCGACGGTGACACGGCCACCCTGACCGTGTCCGCGGTGTTCACTCGAGCCATCCCAACACCCGACGAGAGCCCTCAATACATCATCGACCGGGCGACCGCGCCTGATCTCGACACCACCACCGTCACCGTCCTCGCCACCACCGACCAGACCACGTCAACGAACGACACCCTCGAAGCAGCCGCACGCCAAGCCGGCGCCGTGCAGGTCCTCACGAAGACCGAGTACGTCGACAGCGTATCGAGCGGATCCAACGACTTCCGGAACTTCGTCTACGCCCTCCTCGGCGTAGCATTGCTCATCTCACTCGTCGGCATAGCGAACACGTCCATGATGTCGATCAACGAACGCCGTCGCGAGATCGGCGTCATGCGAGCGATCGGTACCACCGCCCAACAAGTCCGCAGCATCATCCGGGTCGAGTCCGTGCTGCTCGCCGTCCATGGCTGCCTCCTCGGGATTGGACTCGGCCTCGGCGCGGCTGCTTCGCTCATCGCCCTCCTCGGCGGCAACGAAGGACTCAACCTGCTGATCCCCTGGCAGTCGATGGCCATCCTCGCCGTCTCCGGCGTCATCGCCGGTGCGGCCGCCTCAGCGTGGCCGGCATGGAAGGGCTCACGAGCCGACATGCTCGACGCGATAGCATCCGAATAGAACGCGGCAGCCTGCCCGCCACGCACGACCAACGGCGAAACCCAGAGCCTCCGCGCCGACGACGCTGTCGGTGAACCCCCCAACACCACCGAAACCATCATCCCGGCACGCTCACCCAACCTGCGGCTGCCAAGATCGCGGAGCCGGGGGCTGAAGCATTAGGGATGCGTTCTCCGAGGCGTATCCGTTGTCGAGAGCGACGTCGTTGAGTTACCGCGACGTTCAGGCGGCGAGTGAGGCGGCGAGGGTTTGGACGAGGTCGGCGATGAGGTCCGCGGCGGGTCGATCGAACGCTGCTGTGTCGTCGGCAAGGAGCGCACCAACGGTGCCGAACACGCACCAGCGGATTCGCCACGCGATGAGGTCGAACCCAACGTCGGGGAGTGCGGCAACCAGATACGGGCGGAATGCGTCGGCGACCGGGGCGAAGTGGCTCGCGACGGTCGCAGTGACGAAGTCGCTGGGACGGGTGTAGATCGCGCCGATCAGGCGGGCACGTCCAGGAGACTGAGCGTGGAGCAGGTGCGCAGCCTCGATGTCGGGACCGATGAGCGCTTCGATCAGCTGCGCCACAGACGGCGGACCTGAGCAGGTCGCCTCGCCGAGGAGTTCGAGGCGGCGCGCGTTGAGCGGGGCGAGGATGCGGTCGAGCACTGCGGCGCCGAGCGCCTCCCTGGTGCCGAAGTGATAGTGGACGGCCCCTGGGTCCACGCCCGCGTCGCGCATGATCTTGCGAAGTGACCCGGTCTCGATGCCGGCCGCAGCGAACTCTGCTTCGGCTGCGTCGAGCAGAGCGTCAACCGTTGAGACGGTCACGTTCGAGCTGATGCTTGAGGGCCGTCAAGTCTTTGCGTACGGCGCGTCGCATCGCCGTTCGCATGAACGGGGCGACGAGCCGCGAGAAACCGGACGGGTTGCCCCGATTCCGCAATGTCATCCGCGTGTCACCGTCCGGCTTCGGATCGAACCTGTAGCTGGTCTCCATCGGGAACGGGCCCTCGGCGGTTCGCATCACCAACGAGTTGTGGGAGTGCTCGACGATCTCGTACGTGTATCGCAGGTCACGGCCGAGGAACCGGGCGACGAACGCGACCTGGGACCCGACCCGCAGTGGCGGCGGTGTTTTCCAGTCCACCTCGGAGATCTTGGCGTACCAGGCCGGAGCGTTGGACGGATCACACGCATAGCCGGCCACGACGTCGAGCGGGCGACGGATCACCTCGGTCACGACGACATCGACGGTCGGCGACTCTACCGATTCAGTCACACGACCGACAATAGTCAGTCGTGTGACTGATCGGCAACTTCACCGCATCTGACAGTCTCTCGCCGACGCGGCCCGTGCGCTGTGCAATCGTGTTTCGGGCCGGCCGTCGGGTCAACCGGCTTCCGCGGCGTTGATCACCTGCGCGGGGCGGGACGACGCCCTCACAGTGTCGATGCACTCCGGAGATCTCTCCTCCAGTTCGGCAGCATCATCTCCGTGGAAACCGGCATGCCCGTCCCCCACACGGCCACCATCCGAACAAAACCCAACCAGCCGACGCTCACACCCGGGCTGCCGATCGGGAGGCTGGTCACTGATGTGAGATGTCCACGGGCCCTCCGCGACCCGACTCATGCGCCGGGGTCGTCGTGGCTACGGGGCGTGAGTGCGGCGCAGAGCCCGTATGCCGAGGGTCGCCGTTACGACAGCGACACCTCCGACCGTTGTGGCGATACCCACGGCACGTAGGTCTCCGAGGGCGATGTCCCACAAGGCACGGAAGGCCTCTGACTCGACTGGGTCGCGGCCGGCAGCCGCGACGCAGGATCGTCCTATCGACTCGGCTGCAGTGATGAACGCTCCGACGGCGACGACTGTCGAACCAGCACGCTGGATTCCTCGAAGCCTGTCCGGGTCGACTCCGATTGTCGGCCGCCAGCTAGATGGGACCGCTTTCGGGGTGTTGCGCCAGTTAGAT
>CADEDH010000072.1:18519-32938 GCA_902826025.1 uncultured Actinomycetes bacterium | reverse complement strand
ATGCGGCGTTAGCTCGTCGACGATCCTCCCGAACAGCGGGTGGTCGGGCGGAGCGGCGTTGAGGTCGCCGATGTCCCGGGCGGCGTCGAGACGGAACCCGACCGATGCCGACACGCCGGCGTTGTCGGGATTGGCGTCGGCCACGGCCCCCAGTGCCTCCAGGGCGAGGTCGATCGGCAGGCCGCGCCGGCCGACGATGTGCAGCAGCGCCCTCCGGGCCTCCTCCTGTTCTCCCTGCGCCGCCAGCAGCGGTCGCAGGTCGGTCCAGGCCCGGTCGGTGTCGCCGGCCTCGATCGCCGCTGTGACCCGCTCGACGACGTCGTCGATCGCGTCGTCAGTCATGGCAGGCGGTGGAACCAGAGGAGGCTGAAGCCGGAGGCGGCCAGCAGGAGCAGGAGGGCACCGGCCACGAACCAGTCGGTGATCTCCCGGTTGACTTCTTCGAAGCCGACGGCGGAGCCGATGTCGGTGTACACCGCTTCCAGTTCCTCCAGCGACGACGCCTCGAAGTACGAGCCACCGGTGGCATCGGCGATGGCCCGCAGGTTCTCGTCGCCCACCGGCACCCGCACCGGGTCCTCTTCCACCCTCGGGGTGCGGGGGTCGTCGTAGACGATGTAGCCGTCCTTGGTGCCGAAGGCGATGGTCGACACCGGCACGCCGGCCGTCTTGGCAGCGTCCACCGCTTCGGAGTCGGGTCGGCCCACCGTGGTCTCGCCGTCGCTCAGGAGCACGATCCGGGCCGGCGGTTGGGTCCCCGTCTCATCCTCGGGGGCGTTGGCCAGGGCGTTCAGCGAGGTGAAGATGGCCTCGCCGATGGCGGTCGACTCCGACAGCTGGAGGTTCTGCACTGCAGTGCGGGCGGCGAAATGGTCTTGGGTGGGGGTCACGAGCACTGCGGCCGTGCCAGCGAAACTGACGACCCCGACGTTCAGCTTCGGTGGGAGCTGCTCGATGAACGAATCGGCCGCCGCCTTGGCCGCTTCCAGCCGGTTGGGCGTCACGTCGGCCGCTTCCATCGACAGCGACACGTCGATGGCCACGATCACGGTGGCTCGCTCCCGGGGCACCTTCATCACCCGGGCCGGCTGGGCGAAGCCCGTCACCAGCGTGGCCAGCGACACCAGGAACACCGCCGCCGGCACGTGGCGCCGGAACCCGGGCCGGGACGGGGCCACCAGGTCGAGCAGCTCGGGGGCGGTGAAGCGCAGGGCGTAGCTGGTGCGGCGCCGCTGCAGCACCACGTACAGCACGGCCAGAGCCACCACCGCGAGCAGGAACCACAGCCGCCAGGCCGACAGGAACGTCATCGCCGCCCCACCGCGGCCAGGCGCGCCTTGCGCAGGGCGACGAACCGCACCAGGTCGTCGAGCCAGGCCCGGTCGGTCGAGAGCGCCAGATGATCGATCCGGGCCAGCCGCAGTTGGGTCTCCAACCGCTCCTGGCGCTCGGCCGCCGCGGCGGCGAACCGCTCCCTCACCGACCGCTTGTGGGTGGCCACCTCGTGCTCCCGGCCGGTGGCCGGGTCACGCAGCACCACCACCCCCACGTCGGGCAGCTCCCGCTCCCGGGGGTCGGTCACCTGGATGGCGAGCACGTCGTGGCGCTGGCCCAGGATCCGCATCGGATCCTCCCAGCCGGGGGCCACCAGGAAGTCGGAGATCACCACCACCAGGCCCCGCCGGCGTGACACCGAAGCCAAGCGGGCCAGGGCCGAGCCGAGGTCGGTCACGCCGGCCCCGTCGGCCCGGGGAGTGGCGGCGATGTCGGACAGGATCGACAGGAAGTGGCGGCGCGACCCCTTGGGTGGCACCAGCACCCGCCCTCCGAGCGCAGGCGGGCCGGCGAACAGGGCCCCGATCTGGTTGCCGTCGCGGTTGGTGAGGAAGCCCACAGCGGCCGCTGCCGCCAGGGCCAACTGGCGCTTCTCGGCTCCCGTGGTACCGAAGTCGATCCGGGGCGACCGGTCGACCACCAGCCAGGTCTGCAGCTCCCGCTCGGCGATCGTCTGGCGGATGTGGGGCTCCTGCAGGCGGGCGCTCACGTTCCAGTCGATCCGGCGCACGTCGTCACCCGGGGCGTAGCGCCGGGTCTCGCCCAGCTCGGAGCCGTGACCGGGCACGAGGCCCCGGTGGTCGCCGTGGAGCAGACCGTCGAGTCGGCGGGTGACGTCGAGCTCGAGGCGGCGAAGGAGCTCGCGGGTCTCGGGCGGCGTGACGGCCAGCGGGTCGGTGAGCGGGGAGACGGCCATCGTGGGGGATCAGGCCCTCCCGGCCGGCGGGATGGTGGGTCGGTCGCCGTCACCCGGGGCCAGTCGGGAGGGGGCCGGGAACGGTGAGGTGTCCGTCGGGGCGCCCGCAGGGGGCGTGGCCGATCCGGCCGGGGCCCCGCTCACTGGCTGAGGGGCGGCTCCGCCCGGCGTCGGGGTGGGGGCGCCGGGAGCAGGCGTGGCGTTGGGGAAGCCGGCCGGCGGGGCGGGCCGGGGGTCGGTGCTGTAGGCCGGTCGGGTACCGGGGGCGGGGGAGCGGCCCAGGGCGGCGTTGGCCTTGGTCTCCAGCTCCACCGGCGACAGGGCCACCGCTGGCACCACGGCCAGCAGCCGGTTCAGCACGTCGTCGGGGCCGAGCCCCTTGGCCAGGGCCTCGTAGCTCAGCATGAGGCGATGGCGGAACACGTCTCGCGTCACGTCGAAGATGTCCTGGGGCAGGGCGTAGCTGCGGCCCCGGAGCAGGGCCAATGACCGGGCCGCGCTCACCAGGCCCAGCGTGGCCCGGGGGCTCACCCCGAACTCGATCAGCTCCTGCAGCTCCGGCATGCCCCGCAACGACGGCTCCCGGGTGGCCATCACCAGGTCCACCGCGTACTGGGCCACGGCGTTGTCGACGTAGACCTGGTCGGCCAGGTCCTGGAACGCCTGGAGCTGATCGAGGTCGAGCACCTTGGTGGCCGACGGCGCCCGCACCCCCATCCGGCGCACGATCTCCAACTCCTCGGCCGGCGACGGGTAGCCGACCACCACCTTCATGAGGAAGCGGTCTCGCTGGGCCTCGGGCAGGGTGTACACGCCCTCGGACTCCACCGGGTTCTGGGTGGCCAGCACGAGGAACGGCTCGGGCAGGGGCCGGGTGACGCCCCCGATCGACACCTGGTGCTCGGCCATCACCTCGAGCAGGGCCGACTGCACCTTGGCCGGGGCCCGGTTGATCTCGTCGGTGAGCACCAGGTTGGCGAACACCGGGCCCCACTCGATGTCGAACTGCTCAGTGGAGGTGCGCCAGATCCGGGTGCCCACCAGATCCGAGGGGAGCAGGTCGGGGGTGAACTGCAGGCGGACGAACGACCCGCCGATCGTGTCGGCCAGGGTCTGCACGGCCAACGTCTTGGCCAGGCCGGGTAGGCCCTCCAGGAGCACGTGGCCCCGGGCCAGCAGAGCGACGAGAAGGCGCTCGACCATGTGGTCCTGCCCCACGATCACGCGCTTGATCTCGAACAGCACCCGCTCCAGCTCGCCGGCGGCTTCTCTGTGGCTGGTCATGGCCCTCCATAGTCGCTGATCTCGTACCCAGTGAAGCGGCACCGGGGGAAAGTCAGGCGAAAAGGGAACCTAGCCTGGGATCGTGCGCATCCTGGTGGTCGACGACGAGGCGGACCTGGCCGAGGCGATCGCTTCCAGCCTCCGGCGCGAGGGCTACGCCGTCGATGTGGCCACCAGTGGGCAGGACGCCCTCGACCGCCTCGCCCTGAACCCCTACGACCTGGTCACGCTCGACCTCAACCTGCCCGATCTCGACGGTCGGCAGGTGTGTCGTCTCATCCGGTCCGACGCCAGGTTCGATCCCTCCACCCGGGTGCTGATGGTGACCGGCCGGGACGACATCGAGGATCGGGTGGCCGGCCTGGACGACGGCGCCGACGACTACCTGGTCAAGCCGTTCGCTTTACGGGAGCTTTCGGCCCGGGTCCGTAGCCTGCTCCGGAGGGAGGTGGCCGGCACCGACGCCGTGCTACGCCTGAGCCGCCTCGAGCTCGACACGGCCCGGCGTACCGTGGCCTGGGCCAGCGCCCCCATCGAGCTGACCACCAAGGAGTTCGCGCTCTTGCGGTACTTCATGAGCCATCCGGGCGAGGTCCTCTCCCAGGAGCGTCTCCTCGAGCACGTGTGGGACGAGATGGTCGACCCGTTCACCAACACCGCCCGGGTCACCGTGGGCACCCTGCGCCGCAAGCTGACGGCGGCCGCCGGCTCGCCGCTGATCGAGACGGTGATCGGGGCCGGCTACCGCCTGGTGGAGCCCCCGGGCGACGGGTCGGGCTGATGCCGCGCTGGGCCCAGTCGATCCGGTTCCGCCTCTCGCTGGCCTACGCCTTGGCCGTGTTCGCCGTCGGCGCCACCTTCATCGCCGCCGTCTACGCCTGGCAGGCCCACCAGCTGGGCCAGCCCCAGCCCTCACCCGGCCGCCCCCTCGTGTACGAGGACCCGGCCACCGGCCAGCGGATCGACACGAACTGGGACGTGCTGTTCCCCGGCGACTTCGAGCGCTTCATCTGGGAGTCGTTGCAGCGCCAGGCCTACGCCGAGTCCCTCAACGACCTGCGCTCGGCCTCGCTCGTCGGTCTGGGGCTGTTGTCGGTGGTGGCCTTCGGTACCGGCTGGCTTCTGGCCGGCTGGACGCTCGGCCCGATCAGCCGGATCACGGGCGTGGCCCGGGAGATCTCCGGCACCGAGGAGCTGGCCCGCCGGATCGGGCTCGACGGCCCCGACGACGAGCTGAAGGGCCTGGCCGACACCTTCGACGAGATGCTCGACCGGCTCCAGGCCTCGTTCGAGCAGCAGCGCCGCTTCGTGCAGGACGCTTCCCACGAGCTGCGCAACCCACTGGCCATCGCCCAGGCCAACCTGGAGCTGGCCCTCGACGATCCGGCGGCCACGGTGGACGACCTGCGGCGCTCGGCCCGCATCGCCCATGAGTCGAACGGGCGGATCAGCCAGATCGTGGAAGACCTGGTGGTGCAGGCTCGCAGCGCCGTGCCCCGGGCCATGGTGGCCGAGGTCGACCTGGTGGCCCTGGCCGCCGAGGTGGTGGCCGAGATGACGGCCCCGGCCGGCCGGCGCGGCCTCACGCTCGCCACCTCGACCGCCGACTCTGGTGGGACCACCGGTGGGAACGGGAGCGGCCCGGTCGTGGTGCACGGCGACGGGGCGGCGCTGCGTCGGGCCGTCACCAATCTGGTGGCCAACGCCGTGCGGCTGGCCCCGGCCGGATCCACCGTCACCGTGGCCACCGGCCGGCGGGGCGACCAGGCCACGATCGCCGTGATCGACCAGGGCCCGGGTATCGCCCCCGACCACCAGCAAGCGGTCTTCGAGCGTTTCTGGCGGGGGACCGAGTCGGGCAAGGGGCTGGGCCTGGGCCTGAGCATCGTGCGCCAGGTGGCCGAGCGCCACGGCGGCACCGTCGAACTCGGGTCACAGCCCGGCAAGGGGTCGACGTTCACCATCGTCCTGCCCCTGCCGGTGGGCGCGTCGTCATCGAGCGCGCCGCCGGCGGCCCCACCTTTACTCGGGCTTTCGGGCCCATCGGTACCCTGAACGGAGAAAGGACGACGGCCCGTGAACGCACCTGGTACCTGGGATCCCGACGACACCACTGATCTTCGGCCCGCCCCCACCGCCCCACCCACCGGCGTACCGGCCGGGGTGGGCGCCGCCACCGCCCGGGGCCCGGTGCCGATGCCGGGCTCCGCTTTCGGCTCCGCGCCCACGGCCCCGCCGGTGGGGGCGCCCCGCCTCCCGGGAGCCGGAGTGGCCCCGCCCGACCCCACCCAGCCCCTGCCCCAGCAACCGCCCCGGATGGCCCGACCCGACACCACCGCCACGTCGGGCTGGTGGCCGGCGGCCCCGGCCCAACCGCCAGCGCCCGCCGTCGTTGAGGCGGCCGCTCCGGCGCCCCTGGTCCGCCCGGCCAGCGGATGGGGCTGGCGGGTCCTGCTCGCCTTCCTGGCCGGCGGGCTCCTGGCCGGCGGTGGGTTCGCCGCCGCCACCTACGGCCGGGACGACACCGCCGCCCCCGCCACCCCCACCTCGGTGGTCCCCCTCGGCAGCTCCACGAGCGAGACCGGCACCGGCACCCAGGCCACGCCGTTGGCGCCCCCGGTGTCGATCGACCCCGATCAGGAGCCGGCGGCCTACGTGTCGCAGGTGCTCGGCCCCTCCGTGGTGCAGATCGTCACCGAGTTCGGGCTGGGCTCCGGCGTCATCTACGACCAGAGCCTGATCCTCACGAACAACCACGTCATCGAGGGGGCGAACGAGATCCAGGTGGTGCTGGCCGACGGCCGCCACCTCACCGGCACCCTGGTGGGGGCCGACGTCAACAGCGATGTGGCCGTGGTGCGGGTGCCCGACGGGCAGAACCTCACGCCGGCCACCCTGGCCCTCGG
The DNA here is from genome assembly GCA_902826025.1 of uncultured Actinomycetes bacterium. GTDB lineage: Bacteria > Actinomycetota > Acidimicrobiia > Acidimicrobiales > SZUA-35 > CADEDH01. The sequence continues at coordinate 26,497 of CADEDH010000072.1, read as the reverse complement.
GGGCAAGGCCCAGGTGGGCCAGCTGGCGGTGGCGATCGGGTCGCCGTTCGAACTGCAGCAGACGGTGACCGCCGGCATCATCTCCGCCGTCGACCGGCCGGTGCTGACCGGGCGCAACGAGGCCTACTACACGGCGATGATCCAGACCGACGCCCCCATAAACCCCGGCAACTCGGGTGGAGCGCTGGCCGACCGCCAGGGCCGGGTGATCGGCATCAACACCGCCATCGAGACCGGCGGGGTGAGCAACACCAACGCCGGGATCGGCTTCGCCATCCCGATCGACACCGCCCACCGCATCGCTCAGAAGCTGGTGGCGGGCGAGCCGATCGAGAGCGGCCTGCTCGGCGTGGAGGGTCAGGTCCCGTCCGACGGGTCGGCCGGGGTGGAGGTCACGAAGGTCACCGCCGGCTCGGCGGCCGACGCCGCCGGCATCCAGCCGGGCGACCTCATTCTGACCCTCGATGACGCCCCCGTCACGAGCTTCGAGGTGTTGGCCGGCCTGGTGCTGACCCATCCTCCGGGCGACGTGGTCCAGCTCGAGATCATGCGCGACGGCCAGCCCCAGACGGTCACCGCCACCCTCGGTCAACGGCCGTAGCCCGTTCGGCCGAACTGCGATGTCACGTTTTCCCGCTGAACCGTAGGCCGGAGCGCGGTTTTCGCCCGTTGGCCCGGTAGCGAGGGCAGCGCCGTCCGGGATCATGCGTAGGATCGACTGATGAGCTCAGCGCTGTGGATCCTCATCATCGCCGCCGTCCTCGTGGTGGTGGCCGGGGCGGCCTTCGTCGCCACCCGGAGCCGAGGCCGGGACCTGGAGCTCGAGCCGACACCGGGCGAGCGGCCTACCGGCCCGGGCACCGTCACCGCCCCGACACCGGTCGATGAGGCACCGGCCACCGTCGACACCGCCGCACCGGCCGAGGCCGAGGCGGCTGTGGCCGAGCCCGGGGTGGCTGAGCCCGAGGTGGCTGAGCCCGAGGTGGTGGTGGAGGAGGCGCCGCCGGCCCCGGCCGAGCTGGAGCCGCTGATCAAGCCGAGCTTCTTCGACCGGCTGGGCAAGGCCCGCTCCGCCTTCAGCGGCTACCTGGGCGGCCTGGTGGGCCGGGGCAAGCTCAGCGAGGACGACTGGGAGGAGCTGGAGGAGGCGCTGATCCAGGCCGACGTGGGCGTCGCCACCTCGATGTCGCTCATCGGCGACGTGCGGGATCTGGCCAAGGGGTCGGGGGCCGACTCCGGCGAAGACATCCTCGGCCTGCTCAAGGCCCGGATGCACCGGGAGCTGGAAGGCAAGGACCGCTCGCTCACGCTCGACGAGGGCAAGACCAACGTCTGGTTGTTCGTGGGGGTGAACGGGGTGGGCAAGACCACCACCATCGGCAAGGTGGCCCGCCGCCTGGTCGACGAGGGCCACAAGCCGCTGCTGGCCGCCGGCGACACGTTCCGGGCCGCCGCCGCCGAGCAGCTCACCACCTGGGGGGAGCGGGCCGGGGCCGATGTGGTGCGGGGCAACGAGGGGGGCGACCCGTCGGCCGTCATCTTCGATGGCGTGCAGGCCGCCAGCGCCCGGGGCTGCGACGTGGTGCTGGCCGATACCGCCGGCCGGCTCCACAACAAGACCAACCTCATGGAGGAGCTGTCGAAGGTGCGGCGGGTGGCGGGGCGGGAGCCGGGCCACGTGTCGGAGGTGCTGCTGGTCATCGACGCCACCACCGGCCAGAACGGGATGTCGCAGGCCAAGGTGTTCACCGAGGCGGTGGAGGTCACCGGCGTGGTGCTCACCAAGCTCGACGGCTCGGCCAAGGGCGGGATCGTGTTCGCCATCGAGTCCGAGCTGGGGATCCCGGTCAAGCTGGTGGGGCTGGGCGAGAAGGCCGGTGACCTCGTCGACTTCGACGCCCCCGCCTTCGTCGACGCCCTGTTCGAGTAGCGCCGAGCCTCTCATATGAACTCTGACCGAGGATGCCCCAAACCCCGTCCCGGCGTCAGAGTTCCCGGCAGTAGGCTGGACGGGTGTTCCAGACGCTGACGGACAAGTTCGAGGGCATCTTCGGCCGGCTCGGCAAGAAGGGCCGCCTCACCGAGGAAGATGTCGACGAGGCGCTGCGGGAGATCCGCCTGGCCCTGCTGGAGGCCGACGTCAACCTCACCGTGGTGCGGGGCCTGCGGGACCGGATCCGGGCCCGGGCGGTGGGGGAGGAGATCCACAAGGCCCTCAACCCGGCCCAGCAGGTCATCAAGATCGTCAACGAGGAGCTCACGGCGAGCCTCGGCGGCGAGACCATGCGGATCACGTTCGCCTCCCGGCCCCCCACCGTGGTGCTCATGGCCGGCCTCCAGGGCTCGGGCAAGACCACCACCTCGGCCAAGCTGGCCCGCTGGTTCAAGAGTCAGGGCCGCAACCCGCTGATGGTCGGCGCCGACCTCCAGCGCCCGGCCGCCGTGGAGCAGCTCCGCACCCTGGGCCGCCAGATCGACGTGCCGGTGTTCTCCGAGCCGTCGGATCCGGTGGCGGTGGCCGCCGCCGCCCTCGAGGAGGCCCGCCGCACCGGGCGTGACGTGCTGATCGTCGATACCGCCGGCCGGCTCGCCATCGACGAGGAGCTGATGGAGGAGGTCCGCCGGATCTCCGACACCGTCCAGCCCCACTACACGTTCCTCGTGGTCGACGCCATGACCGGCCAGGACGCGGTGAACACGGCCGAGGCCTTCCACCAGAAGCTGTCCCTCGACGGTGTGATCCTCACCAAGCTCGACGGCGACGCCCGGGGTGGCGCCGCCCTGTCGGTGAAGGAGGTGGTGGGTCGGCCCATCGCCTTCGCCGCCACCGGTGAGAAGCTGGAGGACTTCGACCTCTTCCATCCCGACCGGATGGCCAGCCGGATCCTGGGCATGGGCGATGTGCTCACCCTGATCGACAAGGCCGAGCAGGTCTACGAGAAGGAGGAGGCCGAAGAGGCGGCGGCCCGGATGCTCGAGGGCCAGTTCACCCTCGACGACTTCCTGGAGCAGATGCAGCAGCTGAAGAAGATGGGCCCCCTCGGCGGGTTGCTCTCGATGCTGCCCGGCCTGCCCAAGGAGCTGCGCAACGTCAACATCGACGATCGGGAGCTGGCCCGGGTCGAGGCGATCATCAAATCGATGACGCCGGCCGAGCGGGCCGAGCCCCGCATGATCGAGGCGTCGCGCCGGGCCCGTATCGCTACGGGATCGGGCACCAACCCCACCCAGGTGGCAGGCCTGGTCACCCAGTTCACCGAGATGCAGAAGATGATGAAGAAGCTCGGCGGCATGGGCACCAAGAAGGTCCGCAAAGACAAGAAGGCCGACAAGCGCAAGGGCAAGGGTGGGTCCCGGGTCACCGGCAAGGGCGGCGTGCCGGCCCTGACCGGCGGGGGCCGGGTCACCCCCAAGGGCACCAAGGCGGGCAAGGCGCCGCTCATGCTCCCCGGCCTCGATCGGATCGATGCCAGCGACCTCGATGCCCTGGCCGACGAGCTCGACCGTCGCCGGTAGGGGGGCCAGTGGGTTTCGACCCCTATCCCGGTACCCTGTGTTGTTCGTTTGCTGATGACAAAGCTTTGACCAGAATGAGGAATACGTGGCCGTTCGACTTCGCCTGATGCGTATGGGCAAGAAAAAGCAGCCGACGTATCGGGTGGTGGCGGCTGACGCCCGCTCTCCCCGGGACGGCCGCTTCATCGAGATCGTGGGTATCTACAACCCCCGCACCGATCCGTCGACCATCAAGATCGACAACGCCAAGGCCGTGGCCTGGCTCCGTAAGGGCGCCCAGCCCACCGAGCGGGTGCGCAAGCTGCTCGAGATCTCCGGCGCCTGGGGTCACCACACCAGCGGCACGTCGGTGGAAGACCTGGTCAAGGAGCAGGAGGCGGCCAAGGCCGCGGCTGCCGCCGAGGCTGTCGGGGCGTCGGCGTGAGCGACACGGCCACCGATTCTCCCGCTCCCACCGCCGAGGCGGTGCTGCTCCACCTGTGCAAGTCGGTCGTCGCCTACCCCGACGACGTCTCCATCGAGACCAGCGCCAGCGGCGATCGGGTCCGCCTCGATGTCACCGTCCACGACGACGACATGGGCCGGGTCATCGGCCGTCGGGGCCGGGTGGCGTCTGCCATCCGCACCGTCGTGAACGCCGCCGCAGCCAAGGACGGCGTGACCACTGAGGTCGAGTTCGTCGAGTGATCGCGACGTCGTCCGGAGCGGGAGTCACCGCCCGATGAGCGACGCCACCCCTGCTCCCACCGCCAACCTGCTCGAGGTCGGGCGGATCACCCGGGCCCATGGGCTGAAGGGTGGTGTGGTGGTCGACCTGGTGACCGATCGCGTAGCCGAGCGCACTGCGCCCGGCACCGTGCTGTGGGCCGGCGAGCGGCCGCTCGAAGTGGTGACGGCTCAACCCCACCAGGGAAACAAGTGGCTGATCGCCTTCGCCGGGGTGAGCAGCCGGGAAGAGGCCGACCGCCTGCACAGCCAGGTCTTGCGGGCCGAGCCCATCGACGACCCCGAGGCCCTGTTCGTGCACCAACTGATCGGCTGCACCGTGGTCGACCAGCACGGCACGGCCCACGGGCCGGTGGTGGCGGTGGTGGCCAACCCGGCATCCGACCTGCTGGAGTTGGCCGACGGCCGGCTCATACCGATGGTGTTCGTCACGGGGTCCGACGGCACGGAGGTCACGGTGTCGGTGCCGGCCGGCCTGCTCGACGACGATGACGACCGCGGCGCCTGATCCCTCGCCCGCCGGCAGCGAGAGCAGCGAGCACGCAGCCGGGCCCCGTCTCCGGGTCGACGTGCTCACGATCTTCCCCGAGATGGTGGAGACGTTCGCCTCGGCCAGCCTCCTGGGCAAGGCCCGCCAGCGGGGCCTGATCGACGTCCGGGTCCACGATCTGCGCTCGGTCACCCTGGACCCCCACCGCTCGGTTGACGACAGCCCGTTCGGGGGCGGCGCCGGCATGGTGCTCAAACCCGAACCCATCTTCGACACGGTGGAGCAGGTGCAGCCGCCCCGACCATTGCTGTACCTGTCCCCCGCCGGCCGGGTGCTCACCCAGGCCTACGCCGCTGAGCTGGCCTCTCTGGGCGGGTTCAGCCTGCTGTGCGGGCGCTACGAGGGGGTCGACGAGCGGGTGCGGGAGCATCTGGTCGACGGCGAGATCTCCATCGGCGACTACGTGCTGGCCGGGGGTGAGGTGGCGGCGGCCGTGATCCTGGAGGCGGTCAGTCGTCTGGTGCCGGGGATGGTGGGCAACTTCGGCTCGGTGGAGGACGATTCGTTCTCGCAGGGGCTGCTGGAGTATCCGCATTACACCCGGCCCGCCAGCTACCGGGGCTGGGGTGTACCCGAGGTCCTCACCTCGGGCGACCACGCTCGGGTGGCCCGGTGGCGCCGGGCCCAGGCCCTGGTCCGTACGGCCCGTCATCGGCCTGAGCTGCTGACGGCTCGGGGTGGGCTGTCCCCGGCCGACCGGGCCGTCCTGGCCGAATTCGATCTCGAAATCTGATCGTTTGCGTGGCCTCGATCTCTCCGGTAGGAACGGGGCCCGTTCGCCCGTAGCATTGTCAAGCCGACAACGCGCGCTCCCTTTCCATCAAGGAACAGCACCATGAACCTCACCGAACTGGTCGAGCAGGAACAGATCCGCTCCGACATCCCCGAATTCAACGCTGGTGACACGGTGAAGGTGCACGTGAAGGTGGTCGAGGGCAACCGCGAGCGTGTCCAGGTGTTCGAAGGCGTGGTCATCGCCCGCCGCGGCACTTCGGTACGGGAATCGTTCACCGTGCGCAAGCTGAGCTTCGGTGTCGGTGTCGAGCGGTCCTTCCCCCTGCATTCACCCATCATCGACAAGATCCAGGTCGTGACCCGGGGTGATGTTCGTCGGGCCAAGCTGTACTACCTGCGTGATCGCGTGGGTAAGGCGGCCAAGGTCAAGGAAAAGCGCTTCAAGTAACGGCCCCTCCGGCCGAATGGATATTCCATGAGTAGCGAAGAGGTTGAACGCTACGAGGCCGAGATCGAGCTTGCGTTGTACAAGGAGTATCGGGATGTCATCCCGATGTTCCGCTACGTGGTCGAGACGGACCGTCGGTTCTACCTGGCCAACAAGGTCGAGCGGGTCAGCCCGCCGGGTGCCAATTTCATCGAGTACGAGCTGACCGACGCCTGGGTCTGGGACATGTATCGCCAGACCCGTTTTCTGGCCCGGGTCACCGTCTCCTCCAGCCAGGTGATCACGGTCGAGGAACTTCCCGAGACCGACGGTCTGTAGGTCGGTCCTCGCTCAGGGAGGGCCTGAGACGAGGTTGGCCATGGCGGCCAAGGATGAGGTGGGTCGGTACGGGGAGCGGTTCGCCGCCGCCTGGTACACCGAGCGCGGCTACGAGATCGTGGCCCGGAACTGGCGGGTCCGGGCCGGCGAGATCGACCTGATCGCCGCCGGGCCCGACGTGGTCGTGTTCTGTGAGGTCAAGCGGCGCACCAGCGGCGCCTTCGGCTCGGGGGCCGAGGCGGTGGGCTGGCGCAAGCAGCAGCGCATCCGCACCGTGGCCCGCCATTGGTTGTCCGAGCAGGAGGGCTGGGTGCCGCAGCTCCGCTTCGACGTGGCCGTCGTCGACGGCGCCGGCCACGTCGAGGTACTTGAAGCGGCGTTCTAGAAGATCAGTTGACGCCGAGCTTGGGCTTGAGCCACTCGCCGATGCGGGCGATGGCCTGGTCCGACTCGGGTACGAACCCGGCCGAACCGTGCCACACGTGCACCATCTCCGGCCACACCTCGAGTTCCACCTCGCCGCCGGCCTCGGTGATCTTGGCCGCCAGCCGGGTGGAGTCGTCGAGCAGCACCTCGCTCTCTCCCACCTGGATCAGGATCGGGGGGAGCCCGGCCACGTCGCCCAGCAGGGGAGAGGCCAGCGGATCCTTGGGGTCGCCATCAGGCCCGAGGAACAGGGCCATGATGTTCTTGAGGCTGCCCGGCGTGATCATGGGATCGACGCTGGCCTTGGACTTCATCGACTCACCGGTGCCCTCGCAGTCGGTGAGGGGCGAGATGAGCACCGCGGCCGCCGGCAGGGGATCGTTGTCGTCCTTGAGGGCCAGCAGGGTGCCCATGGTGAGCCCACCGCCGGCCGAGTCGCCGGCCAGAGCCATCCGGCTCGGGCTGTAACCCTGGTCCACCAGGGAGCGATAGGCGGCGGTGGCGTCGTTCACCTGGGCCGGGTGGCGGAACTCGGGGGCCAGCGAGTACTCGGCGGCGAAGATCCGGCAGCCAACAGCGTGGGCCAGGTGGCCCAGCAGATTGCGGTGGGAGGCCACCGAGCCGGCCACGTAGCCGCCACCGTGGAAGTAGAGGAGCACGGCGCCCTGGTCGGCGCCGGGGGCCATGATCCACTCCCCGGGTACCCCGCCCACCTCGTCGGCGATGCCGGTGACGCCCTCGGGGAACTTGCCGCCCACCTTGTCGAGGTTGCGGCGCATCGACTCCGGCTTCACCTCGTCGGTGAGGGGCCCGTTGCGTTGGAGCAGCTCGAGGAACTTGTGGAACTGGGGACTGGCCATGGGGTTCTCCTGTCAGGACTCGATGAGGGCGGGCACTCGCTCCCGGGGCCGGCCGATGACGGCCTTGTCGCCCTTGACCACCACCGGCCGTTGCATCAGCCGGGGGTGGGCCACCAGTAGCTCCACCACCACCTTGGGATCCGACAGGGTCTCGGGATCGAAACCCTCCTTGCCCACGACGGTGGAGCCGAAGAACGCATCCCGGCGGACCAGATCGGCCGGCGGATCCTCCAGCTTGGCGATCAGGGCCTCCAGGGCTGCCCGATCGGGAGGGTTCTTCAGGTACAGCACCACGTCATGGTCTACCCCTGCGCTCTGCAGCACGTCCAGTGCCGCCTTGGAGCTACTTCAATTGGGATTGTGATAGATGGTCACGTCAGCCATGGGTGGAGGCTAGCC
>CADEDH010000072.1:12316-18419 GCA_902826025.1 uncultured Actinomycetes bacterium | reverse complement strand
GAAGGGCGCACTCAGTAGCGGGTGGCCCGGTTGTTCCAGCAGCCCCGGTGCCAGTGGCGGCGCAGGTCGGGGGCGTCGGGCGGTACCACCACCATGTGGCCGGTGGCCGGCGGGATGTCCCGGTTGCAGCCAGGGCAGAGGTAGGCCTTGGTGGCCTGGAACGGCTGGATGAAGCGGACCTCGGCGTCGGGGGTGTCGGACGGGTCGGGCCGGTCGCGGTGGATCCGGCCGGCGCCCCGCCGGCCCGCCTTCGGTCCGCCCCCCGCCTTCTGTTGCCGGCTCACAGGGCAGCCCACAACAGGAGACCGATGACCACCACGAGGCCCAGGGCCACGTACCAGTAGTCGAAGGTCGACCTCGTATGCTTGCGGGTCGGATCAAAGCCCACAGGAGCAGTATGGCGACCCCCCGACCCATTCGGGCCGCTCGAACCCGCCCCGTTCTCGTTCTGGCCGCCCTGGCGGTTTCGGCGCTGGCCGCCTGCGGCGGCGCCGATGTGCCGGCGGCGCCAGCCGACGACCCCGAGCTCGTGACCGGGCGCATCATCTACGCCAACAACTGCGCCCCCTGCCACGGCGCCGGTGGTGGTGGTGGGGTGGGGGCGAAGCTGAGCGGCGGGAGGGTGGTGGAGCAGATCCCCGACCTGGCCGATCAGCGCCTCCTGGTCGAGAACGGCCGCAATCAGATGCCGGGGTTCAGCGAGAAGCTGACGGGCGGGGAGATCGACGCCGTCGTGCGCTACACCCGCGAGATCATCAACGAGCAGTAGCTGCGGGCCGGCCCCGCACCCCTGTCGGGTCTGACTGTCACTACCCTCGGTTACGCTCGTTTCCACTTCCCCCAGTCATGTTCGGAGCCGGGCCGTTGGCCCGGTGTCGCCCGATGGGGAGTGTCATGTTCGCAACGGTCGCCTCGGCGGTGGTCGAGGGTGTCGACGGTCATCCGGTCAGCGTCGAGGTTCATGTGAGCCCGGGGCTGCCGGGGTACACGATGGTGGGTCTGCCCGACGCGTCGTGCCGGGAATCGCGGGACCGGGTCCGGGCCGCCATCCTGTCCAGTGGGCTGGTGTGGCCCCAGAAGCGGGTCACGATCAACCTGGCGCCGTCGGGCCTGCGCAAGCACGGTGCGTCGCTCGATCTGCCGATCGCGCTGGGGATCCTGGCCGCTTCGGAGCAGATCGAGGCCGATCGTCTCGAGTCGTTCGGTGCGGTGGGGGAGTTGGGGCTCGACGGGTCGCTGCGCCCGGTCAAGGGCCTGGTGTGCCTGGCCGGTGCGATCGAGCGGCCCCGGATCGTGGTGCCCGAGCAGGGTGGGGCCGAGGCGGCGATCACCCGGTCGGAGGGGGTCGAGGTGGCGGCATCGCTGCGCCAGCTGGTGGATGCCCTCCGGGGCGACGGGCCACCGTTGTCGCCGGTCCGCCCGCCGGAGCGGTGCGAGCCCGACCATCAGGGGGGAGACCTGGCCGATGTGCGGGGTCAACCTCTGGCCCGGTGGGCGGTGGAGGTGGCGGCGGCCGGCGGCCATCACCTGTTGCTGGTCGGCCCGCCGGGGTCGGGCAAGACGATGCTGGCCAGCCGGCTGGTGGGCCTGCTGCCGGAGCTGGCCCGGGCCGACGCCCTGGCCGCCACCCGGGTCCATTCCGCCGCCGGGGTCACGCTGCCCCCCTCCGGCCTCGTCCGGCATCCGCCGTTGCGGGCCCCTCACCACGCCGCCTCCCTGGTGGCGCTGGTCGGAGGCGGCACCGCCAACCTCCGGCCGGGTGAGATCAGCTGCGCCCACGGCGGTGTGCTGTTCCTCGACGAGCTGGGCGAGTTCTCCCCGGTGGCCCTCGATGCCCTCCGCCAGCCGCTGGAGGAGGGGGTGGTGCGGGTCACCCGGGCCGCCCGGGCCGCCGCGCTGCCGGCCCGGTTCCTCCTGGTGGCGGCGATGAACCCCTGCCCGTGCGGCGAGGGCGGCACCAGCGGCCGATGCCGGTGCACCGAGCAGGCCCGGGCCCGCTACGCGAGGCGCCTGTCGGGCCCCCTGCTCGACCGGTTCGACATCCGCCTCGAGGTGGCCCCACCGGCCCCCCACATGCTGCTCGACGGCCCGGCCGAGGAGCCCTCGGCGGTGGTGGCGGCCCGGGTCCACCGGGTCCGGGCCCTGGCCGCCGAGCGGGGGGTGGTGGCCAACGCGCTCATACCACCGGGCCGGCTCGACGAGCTGGCCCCGTTGCGGCCCGAGGCCCGGGCCGTGCTCCGTACGGCGTTGATCGCCGGCCAGCTCACCGGGCGGGGCCTGGCCCGGGTCCGCACCGTGGCCCGAACCCTGGCCGACCTCAACGGCGCCGACGACATCGACGAGGCCGCCGTCTCGGCCGCGCTGTCGCTGCGGGCGGTGCCGGCCTCGGTGCTCGGGGTCCCCCGATGACGCCGGAGGTCACCGACGATGCCCTGGCCCGCTCGCTGCTGGCCACCTGCCACGGCATGGGCCCGGCCCGCCTCACGTGGCTCCTCGGTGGGGCCCCGGCCGCCGAGGCGTTCGAGTCCCTGTGCCGAGGCCGGGTGGCCGGAGACCCGGGCCCGGCCCCGCCCGGCGTCACGCCGGCCCTGGTGGAGCGGTGGACCACCGATGCCCGCCGGCTCGACCCGTCGGCCGCCGCCGACGCCCTCGCCCGCCTCGGGGTCGCCGTGCTCACGCCCGACAGCCCCGGCTGGCCCTTCGCCCAAGACCCCCACCCTCCGGTCGTGCTGTTCGCCCGGGGTCACCTCGGCCTGCTGGCCCCGGGCCCCCGGGCGGCCCTGGTCGGCACCCGGCGGTGCTCGGCGGTGGGGCGCCAGGCCGCCTACCAGCTCGGCCGGGGCCTGGCCGAGGGCGGCGCCACCGTGGTGTCGGGCCTGGCGTCGGGGATCGACGGGGCCGCCCACGCCGGCGCCCTGGCCGCCACGGCCGGCGATCCGGCCCCCACGATCGCCGTGGTCGGCACCGGCCTCGACCGGGTCTATCCGGCTGTCAACCGTCGCCTCTGGGGCCAGATCGCCGAGCGGGCCCTGCTGCTCAGCGAGTCGCCGCTCGGCACCCGGCCCGAACCCTGGCGATTTCCGGCCCGCAACCGGCTGATCGCCGGCCTGTCCGCGGTCACCGTGGTGATCGAGTCGCACAGCCGGGGCGGGGCGCTGCTCACGGCCAACGAGGCGGCGGATCGGGGCGCCACCGTCATGGCCGTACCCGGTGCCATCACCAGCTCCGCCTCGGCCGGGTCCAACCAGCTACTGGCCGACGGCTGCGCCCCGGTCTGCTCGGCCGCCGACGTCCTCCACCAGCTGGGGCTCGCCCCGGCGCCCGCCGTCGAGGAGCCACAAACGCCATCGATGGCCACTGACGGTGACGATCTCGGTCCGGTGGCCCGCCTGATCGTGGAGGAGGCGGCCGCCGGGTCGATCCACGTCGACCAGCTCGTCGCCCTCACCGGGCGTCCGGTGCCCGAGCTGATGGCCGAGCTGCAGCGGCTGCGGGCCATGGGGCTGGTCCGCCTCGACGGATCCACTGTTCTTTACGGTTGATCACGGTTGTTGGGGATGGGTAGAGCTACACCGATCACTCTGAGCGGTTCGTGGTGGCCGATAGCCTCGCTCACCGTGACCGCCGCCGTTCGAGCCCGCTACCAGCTTGTATTGGGTCTGGAGGTTGTGTCCGATCGGTCGAGCGGCCCAGGAGGGCCGGGGCTGTCGGCCCTTCATCGCCCGGGTGAAGAGAAACCCGTCACTGAATCTCACGTTGCGTGGCCAAGGGCCGACGGATTGTGGGAGCAGCTGGGGCCGTCCGAGGCGGAGCTGGTGGCTCCTCCTCTGACTGCACCACAAACCTTGGCGGGCACCGTGGCCATCGACAGCACAACCGAGATCGACTCTGTCTGGATTCGGTTCAAAGAGTCCGGCGAGCAGGTCGATCGCGACCAGCTGATCGTCTACTACGCGCCACTGGTGAAGTACGTGGCCAGCCGGGTGGCCGCCGGGCTGCCTCAGAGCGTCGACCAGGCCGACCTGGTCAGCTTCGGCATGTTCGGTCTGATCGACGCCATCGCCAAGTTCGATCCCGAGCGGGGCTACAAGTTCGAGACCTACGCCATCGCCCGGGTCAAGGGATCGATCCTCGACGAGCTGCGCTCGATCGACTGGGTGCCCCGCTCGGTGCGGTCGAAGGCCAAGTCGGTGGAGCGGGCCATGATGAAGCTGGAGGCCCAGTTGCACCGGGCCCCCACCGACGCCGAGATCGCCGGGGAGATGGGTCTCTCGGTCGACCAGCTCAACGGCATCTACCACCAGATCTCGTCGCTCGGCATCGTGGCCCTCGACGAGATGCTGTCGTTCAACTCGGGGGAGAGCCTCACGTTCGGCGACACCCTGGCCGACCGGGCCGACGGCCCCGGCGGCACCTACGAGCGGGTGGAGATGCGCCAGCTCCTGGCCGAGGCCATCAACCGGATGACCGAGCGTGAGAAGGTCGTCCTCACGCTCTACTACTACGAGAACCTCACGCTGGCCGAGATCGGTCGGGTGCTCGGGGTCACCGAGAGCCGGGTGTGCCAGATCCACACCAAGGCCGTGATGCACCTCAAGACCCGGCTCCTGTCGCTGGAGCGCGAATCGGCCTGATCATGGCCCGCTCCCGGGCGTCTCATCGCTTCCCCCCCGAGCAACTCCGCCCGTCGAGGGAAGCCATGTCCGTGCGCACTTCAAGCAGCGTTCGTCTCCGTCCGTTCGTTCGTTCCGCCCTGGCCGGGGCCGCCGGCCTGGCCTGGCTGCTGAGCGTCGCCACCCCGGTCGGCGGATCGCCGCCGGTGGCCGGGATCCCCTCCGCTGGCCGGCCCGACCAGGTGGGATGCCCCTGGGTGGCGCCGGTCGACGCCCCCGTGACCGACGGGTTCCGGGCCCCGCCCAACCCCTACGGCCCAGGCAACCGGGGCCTGGAGTACGGGGTGACCGCCGGCCAGGCAGTGGTGGCGGTGGCTCCCGGCCGCGTCGGTTTCGTGGGCCCGGTGGCCGGCCGCCGGTACGTGGTGGTGGAGCACCCGGGAGACCTGCGCTCCACCTACGGGCCGCTGGAGTCGACAGCCGTGGCCCGGGGCCAGTCGGTGGCGGCAGGGGAGGGGATCGGCACCGCCGCCCCCGGGCTCCTCCTCACCGCCCGGATCGGCACCGGCGAGGCCACGCGCTACATCGACCCGGCCCCGCTCCTGGCCGGCCGCTGCGGCCGGGCCCGGCTCGTTGCCGATCGGCCCCGTCGTGCCGATGGGTCACGGTAGGGGCCGGACCCGCCGCTGGGTAGACTTGACCCCCGTCAACCCCGACTAATCCGGACCGGTCAGATTCCACGGTCTCGTGCTCCATCCGGAGCCCGAGCTTGGCCGGTCCGAAAACAACCGCAGGAGAACATCGTGGCCGCAGTTGTCACCATGAAGCAGATGCTCGAAGCCGGCGTGCACTTCGGGCACCAGACCCGCCGCTGGAACCCGAAGATGAAGCGATTCATCCACGGCGATCGCAACGGCGTGTACATCATCGACCTGGAGGAGACGCTCCGCCGGGTCGAGCGGGCGTACACCTTCGTGCGCGACACGGTGGCCGATGGCGGCACCGTGCTCTTCGTCGGCACCAAGAAGCAGGCCCAGGAGCCGATCCGGCGCTACGCCCGATCCGTCAACATGCCCTTCGTCGATCAGCGCTGGCTGGGCGGGATGCTCACCAACTACCAGACGATCTCCAAGCGGGTGGGCAAGCTGCTCGAGTACGAGCGCATGCGGGCCACCGGCGAGCTCGACGAGATGCCGAAGAAGGAAGCCCTCCGCTACAGCCGTGAGCTCGACAAGCTCGACCGCAACATCGGCGGTATCAAGACGATGGCCAAGCTTCCCAGCGTGGTCTTCGTGCTCGACACGATCATCGAGCACATCGCTGTCACCGAGGCCCGCAAGCTCGGCATCCCGATCGTGGCCGTGGTCGACACGAACTGCGATCCCGACCTCATCACCTACCCGATCCCCGGCAACGACGACGCCATCCGCTCGGCCGAGCTGATGACCCGGGTCATCGCCGAGGCCGTGTCGGAGGGCAAGCTGATCCAC
>CADEDH010000072.1:0-12216 GCA_902826025.1 uncultured Actinomycetes bacterium | reverse complement strand
GGCGACTTCGAGCGGGCCACCCAGATCCTCCGGGAGAAGGGCCTGGCCAAGGCGGCCAACCTGGCCAGCCGAGACAACTCCGAGGGCCTGGTGGCCATCGCCCGGGACGCCTCGGGTGCCGCCCTCGTCCATCTCAAGTCCGAGACCGACTTCGCCGCCAAGTCCGACGACTTCCGCAAGATGACCCAGGAGCTGGCCGACCTGGTGCTGGCCTCCGGCCCGGAGGCCATCTCGGCCAAGGACGCCGAGATGGAGGACCTCAAGCTCACGGTCAAGGAGAACCTCGAGGTCGGTGCCGTGGTCCGCTTCGAGGCGGCCGCCGGCAGCGAGATCGACGCCTACCTGCACGGCGACGGCCGGGCCGGGGTGCTGATCGAGGCCCAGGGTGTCAGCCCTGAGCTGCTGCACGAGATCGCCCTCCACATCGCCTTCGCCAAGCCCACCTTTCTCCAGCGGTCCGACGTGCCGGCCGACGAAGTGGAGAAGGAGCGGGCCACGCTGCTCGAGATCACCAAGAAGGAAGGCAAGCCGGAACAGGCCTGGCCCAAGATCGTGGAGGGTCGCCTCGACGCCTGGTTCGGCGACCGGGTGCTGTTGGAGCAGGGCGTGTTCGGCGAGAAGGAGACGGTGAAGGCCAAGATCGGCGCCGGCACCATCTCCCGCTTCGTGCTGGCCATGGTCGGCGGCTGAGCCGACTGACAGCGCGGTCGGCGGCTGAGCGAGCCCACCCCGTCAATTCGAATCGATAGGTGCATCCGCTTCAGGGCGGATGCACCCGCGTCGGGGCCAGGGTGCTCCGACCCGCCGTTACCACCGGGTACACTCAAACCATCGGCGCGCCTTGCACCGACCCCGCCGGGGGTAGTGCGGGGATCTACGCACCAACACACCCCGGGAGGCTCTGTTGAGCGACGGTACCAAACCACGCTGGCGTCGGGTTCTGCTGAAGCTGTCCGGCGAGGCATTCGCCGGTGAGGCCGGTTACGGCATAGACGGCAAGGTCGTCCAGCGGATCGCTCAAGACATCCTCGACGTACGCGAGAGTCTCGGTATCGAGATCGCCGTGGTGGTGGGCGGCGGCAACATCTGGCGGGGCTTCACCGGCGCCCAGGGCGGGCTCGACCGGGCCCAGGCCGACTACATGGGCATGCTGGCCACGGTCATCAACGCCCTCGCCCTGCAGGACATCTGCGAGCAGCAGGGCGCCCAGACCCGGCTCCAGTCGGCCATCCGCATGCCCCAGATCGCCGAGGAGTACATCCGGCGTCGGGCCATCCGCCATCTGGAGAAGGGCCGGCTGGTCATCTTCGCCGCCGGCACCGGCAACCCGTTCTTCACCAGCGACACCTCGGCCGCCCTGCGGGCCGTCGAGATCGACGCCGATGTGCTGCTGAAGGGCACCCATGGCGGGGTCGACGGGATCTACACCGATGATCCCCGGCGCAACCCGGCAGCCACGAAGATCGACAAGTTGAGCTATCTCGACGTCCTCAACCAGAACCTGCGGGTGATGGACTCCACAGCGATCACCCACTGCATGGAGAACCACCTGCCGATTGTCGTGTTCGACCTGATGGCAGAGGGTAATCTGCGTCGCCTCCTGCTGGGTGAGGCCATTGGTACGATAGTGGAATGAGCGAGTTGGCTGAGCTGATCCTCGAGGACGCCAAAGACCGGATGGAGAAGGCGATCGCCCACTCGCGGGCGGAATTCGGCTCCATCCGCAGCGGGCGGGCCGCGCCCCAGCTCGTTGAGAAGCTGACGGTGAAGGCCTACGGCGTCGACATGAAGCTGCAGGAGCTGGCCACGGTGTCGGTGCCCGAAGCCCGCCAGCTGATGATCACGCCGCACGATCCGGCGAACATCGATGCCATCGAGAAGTCGATCCGGCTGTCCGACCTGGGGCTCTCGCCCTCGAGCGACGGCCGGGCCCTGCGTCTGAACTTCCCCCCTCTCACCGAGGAGCGGCGCAAGGATCTGGTGAAGATGGTGAAGAAGATGGCGGAGGAGGGCCGGGTGGCGATCCGGAACATCCGCCGAGATGCCCGCAAGGAGTTGGAGTCCGGCGAGAAGGACAACCAGCTCACGGCGGACGAGTTGTCCCGGGCGGAGAAGGACCTGGACCGGATGACGCAGGCAAGTGAAGCCACGGTGGACGGGGCGTTGGCAACCAAGGAAGAGGAGCTTCTCGAGGTCTAGGCGGACAGCGCACAACGTGTCCGCCCCGCTCGAGGGGCAACCGGGTAGCCGGCTCGTTCACGAAAGGAACAACGATGGCTGACAACAAACGGCGCGGCAGGTTCGGGAGGGGGTCCGACGACGATGCCCCGCAGAGCATCTTCGATCTGTTCGAGCCGCCGCCCGATCAGGACGCCGCGTCGTTCACCCGGATCCCGATCATCCGCGACGATGCCGATGTCGAGCTCGACCTGACCGACAACGCCATGGTCGAGGCCCAGGTGGCGGCCGACGTGGAGGCTGCCGGGCTCGCCCACTGGACCGAGCCGGCCACCGGGCAGGTGCCGAAGTCTCTCGCCTCCGCCGTATCCCAGGACGACAAGTGGGCCGACGTGCGGGGCCCCAGCTGGCAGGGGGAGGAGCCCAACTGGGCCGGCCCCGATCTGTCCGACGTCTTCGCCGACACCCAGGCCATCTCCCACCGCCGGGTGGTCGAGACCGACGACGAAGACCTGCAGGGCGATCCCACGTCCACCATGCCGCTCCCGGGCCGCCAGCTGCGCGCTGAGCGGTCCGCTTCCGGCGGGTTCGACCCCGCCGGCCAGGCTCCGCCCCGGGTGTCGCCGCCCCCGCCGCCTGCCCCCGCCGGCAACGGTTTCGATGCCCGCCGCGGTGCGGCCAGCGGCACCCCGCCGGCGCCCTCCGTGTTCGGCGACCAGCCGGCGGTGGCCGGCCGCCCCGCCTCCCCGCCCCCCGGCGCCGCCGCCTTCGACGACCGTCCAGCCGCCCGGCCCGCCGCCGACCGGGGAGCGGGCGCCGTTTCGCCTGCCCCCGATCAGCGCCCGCCGAGCCGGGAGCCCGGCTTCGACGAGCGTCCGTCGGCCGGGCGGGGCCTCCCCTCCGCCTTCGACGGGCCACCACCCCCCGCCGGGCGCGGGGTCACGTCGTTCGACGAGCGCCAGGCCGCAGCCGGCCGCAGCGTCCCCGGTCTCGACAGCCACCGGTCCCACCGGGGGCGGGCCGGGTTCGACGAGCAGCCGCCGGTGCAGCCGGGCGCCCGCTCGGTGTTCGACGAGCGCCGCCGCCTCGGCGGGGCGCCGCCCCCTCCCGCCCCGGCCGCCCGTCCGTCACCCCCACCGGCACCGGCGCCGGCCGCCCGGCCTGCGCCCCAGTCGGAGCGCGTGCCCCAGCCCCGAGGGGGCGGGCTCGGCCAGCCGGCGCCCGCCCATCCTGGGCTGGCCCGGCCCGACGCCTCGGGTCGGCCCCCCTCCGGGCCCGGCCTCGCCGCTCCCGGGCCCATCGGCGGCCGCCTCCAGGCCCCCGAACACAATCCCGCTGGTGGCCCGCCGCCGGGCCCCTCCGTCCGGGCCGCCGGGCCTGGCCCCGGCGACCCGCGGCGCGGTCCGGCCCCCGACGGGTCCGATGGCCGAGGCCGGCCGGCCAATGTCCGTCTCGAGAGCGGCGACGGGCCCGCCTCCCAGGCCATGCCCCCCGGTCCGCCGCCCCCGTCCCGGCGTGGGGCCCACGACGCGCCGTCCCCGCTGGGGGCCGACGTCGATCCCACCCTCCGCCCGGGCCGGGTCCCCATGCCCGATCGCGGCCCTGCCCCCACCCGGGCCATGCCGCAGCCCCAGGGTCCTTCGGCCGAGCGCAACGGCCGGTTCGAGCCGCAGCAGCACCCCCTCGACGATCCCGGTGGCCGCTTCGAGGCCGGTCCGGCCCCGCGGCGCCAAGCCCCGCTTCCCGACGGCTTCGACGACGAGGGCTACGACCTCGATCCCATCGCTCCCTCGGCCCCCCGGGGCCGGGGCCGGGAGGGGGCCGCCGCCGGTGGCGTCGGCCAACGGATCGCCGTCGGCGTGGCCCTGGTGGCCCTGGTGGCGGTGGCCCTCGGCCTCGGCCCGGCCATCACCATGCTGCTCGTGGGGCTCATCACCCTGCTGGCGGTGATGGAGCTGTTCAACACCATGCGAATCGCCGGGCTCCGTCCGGCCACCCTGCTCGGTCTGGTGGGGGCGGTCGCCCTCCCGGCCGCCGCCTACGTGCGGGGAGAGACCGGGTATCCCCTGGTCATCGGCCTGGCGGTGATCTTCGGCATGCTCTGGTACCTCACCGGGGCCGACACCGAACGGCCGGTGCTCAACCTGGGCCTCACCTTCCTCGGCATGCTGTGGGTGGGGGGCCTGGCCGGCTTCGCCGCCCTCATGCTGCGGGCCGAGGAGAGCATCCAGTTGCTGGCCACCACCATCGCCATCACCGCCATCTCCGACACCTTCGCCTACTTCGGTGGTCGGGCCTACGGCACCAAGCCGTTCCACCCGGCCAGCCCGAAGAAGACGTGGGAGGGCACGATCACCGGCTTCTTCGGGGCCCTGATGACCGGCCTGGTGATCGGGGTGAGCGGCCAGTTCAGCCTGTTCGAGGGCCATTTCACCGCCGTGATGGCGCTGGCCGCCCTGGTCGGCATCCTGGCCCCGATCGGGGATCTGGCCGAGTCGCTGGTGAAACGCGACCTCGGGGTGAAAGACATGGGGAGCCTGCTGCCCGGCCACGGCGGCGTGCTCGACCGGATCGACGGCCTCCTGTTCGCCCTACCCGGTGCCTACTACATGGCCGTGATCTTCGGGTTGTTCTGATCGCATGCCGACGACGGTCGGGGTCATCGGGTCCACCGGATCCATCGGTCGCCAGACCCTGGAGGCGGTGCAGGCCGACCCCGACCGCTACCGGGTCGTGGCCATCGCCGCCGGCGGCTCCAACCTCGACGCCCTGGTGGCCCAGATCCACGCGGTCCGCCCCCGCTGGGCCGCCGTCGGCGACCCGGCCCGGGCGGCCGAGCTGGCCGCCGCCGTGCCCGCCGGCACCGAGGTCCTCGACGGCCCCGGGGCCCTGGCCACGCTGGCGGCGGCGGCCGACGTCTGTGTGAACGGCGTGGTCGGCTTCGCCGGCCTCCCCGTCACCCTGGGTTGCCTGGAGGCGGGCCGGCGGTTGGCCCTGGCCAACAAGGAGTCGCTGATCGCGGCGGGGCCGGTGGTGCAGCGGGCCCGGCGTACCCCGGGGGCCGAGCTGGTGCCGGTCGACAGCGAGCACGCTGCCATCCACATGTGCCTGCGGGGTGCCGCCGAGCACCGCCAGCGGGTGGCTGCGGTGCACCTCACGGCATCGGGCGGGCCGTTCCGGGGCCGGACCCGGGCCGAGCTGGCGTCGGTCTCGATCAGCGACGCCCTGGCCCATCCCACCTGGGCCATGGGGCCCAAGATCACGATCGATTCGTCCACCCTGATGAACAAGGGCCTGGAGGTGATCGAGGCCAACGAGCTGTTCGGCCGGCCGGCGGGCGACGCCGGGTTCGGGATCGGGTTCGACGAGATCGAGGTGGTGGTCCACCCCCAGTCGATCGTGCACTCGATGGTCACGTTCTCCGACGGGGCCACCATGGCCCAGCTCTCACATCCCGACATGCGGCTGCCGATCGGGTATGCGTTGGCCTACCCCGACCGGTTCCCCCTGCCCTACGGGCGTATCGACTGGGCCGGCCTGAGCCGGCTCGACTTCGAGGCGCCCGATCTCGACGCCTTCCCCTGCCTGGCGCTGGCCTACGAGGCGGGCCGGGTCGGCGGCACGGCGCCGGCCTGGATCAGCGGCGCCAACGAGGTGGCGGTGGAGGCCTTCCTGGCCGGGCGGATCGCCTGGATATCGATCCCCGATGTCATTCGGGGTGTGATGGACTTGCATGATGGTGGAACAGGGGAGACCCTCGACGAGGTTCTCCACGCCGACGGCGATGCCCGCCGACACGCTGCCGCCGCGGTGGAGCGGCTGACCGGAGAAGGACGCTGATGAGCGAGGAACAAGGCGCCAAGGTCCCCTGGATCATGGCTGAGCCGAAGGACAGGGTGGCGGGGGAGGAGCGGTCGAACCCGCTGGGCCTGATCATCCTGCTCGGCCTGTTCGCCCTGCTGTGGCTGGGCGCGGGGTTCCGCTACTTCGTGGTCGTGGTCGGCCTGCTGGTGATGATCTTCCTCCACGAGATGGGCCACTTCGTGACCGCCCGGCTCACGGGGATGAAGGCCACCCAGTTCTTCCTGTTCATGGGGCCCCGGATCTTCTCCTTCCACCGGGGGGAGACGGAGTACGGCCTCCGCCTGCTGCCCCTCGGCGCCTTCGTGCGCATCGTGGGGATGAACAACCTCGACCCGTGCGTCCCGGAAGACGAGGCCCGGGCCTACAAGAACAAGAGTTACCCCCGGCGGATGCTGGTGATCACAGCCGGCTCGATGATGCATTTCATCCAGGCCCTCGTGCTGTTCGTGGTGCTGTCGTCGGTGATCGGGGCGCCCGACCCCAACCAGTGGAAGATCAGCGAGATCTCCCGGCTCACCACCGGCGCCACCCCGGCCGAGCAGGCCCAGCTCGAGCCGGGCGACACGATCTCGGCCGTCGACGGGATCGACACCGGCAACTACCGGGACCTGCAGGACTACCTCCGGCCCCGGCCCGGCCAGGTGGTGACGCTCAGCGTGGTCGACGCCGACGGTTCCACCCGCCAGGTGCCCACCACCCTGGCCTCCCGTCCCCTGGACGACGGCAGCGTGGTCGGCTTCCTCGGGGTGGCCCCCGCCTTCGAGCGGAACCGGGAGAACCCCCTGGTGGGGGTGGAGAGCTTCGGGTCGGCCATGTGGAGCTCGATCTCCACCATCCCCCGGTTCCTGTCGCCCTCCACCTTCGTCGACCTGGGCCGCCTCCTGCTCCAGGGCCCGGCCGACGTGTCGATCGACTCCGACGAGGCGGCCAACCGTCCGGTGTCGATGGTCGGGGTGGTCCGCCTCGCCGGAGACCCCGGGTTCGATTGGACGATGCCGGTCACCATGCTGGCCTACATCAACATCTTCGTTGGCGTGTTCAACCTGCTGCCGCTGCTTCCGCTCGACGGGGGGCACGCCGCCATCGCCACCTACGAGCGGATCCGGTCCCGTCGGGGCGTCCGCCACCAGATGGATGTGGCCAAGCTCCTGCCCCTCACCTACGCCGTGGTGCTGGTGCTCGGCTTCCTGATGCTCACCACCCTCCTGCTCGACATCGTCAGGCCCATCTCGTAGGAGGAGCACGACGGGGCCGCTACGGGGTAACCGTGCTCACGCGGTAGAGCATCGACCCCCGCCGGGTAGCGTGGACGGTGATGGATGCCGGAGCTGTGGTCTTCCCCCGAAAGCCGACCCGCCGGATCATGGTGGGTGACGTACCGGTCGGTGGGGATTCCCCCATCACGGTGCAGTCGATGACGATCACCAAGACGGCCGACTCGGAAGCCACCCTCCAGCAGATCTACGCCCTGGCGGCGGCCGGGGCCGACATCGTGCGCTGCACGTGCAACGAGCCGGAAGCGGCCGAGGGCCTGGCCCGGATCGTGCCCCGCAGCCCCGTGCCGATCGTGGCCGACATCCACCACAACTACCGTCGGGCCCTGGAGGCCCTGGAGGCCGGGGTCCACTGCCTGCGGCTCAACCCGGGCAATATCCGCAAGCCCGAACACATCAAGGCGGTGGCACAGGAGGCGAAGGACCGGGGTGTGCCCATCCGCATCGGGGTGAACGGCGGCAGCCTCGACGAGTCGCTCTACCGCCAGTACGGCAACCAGGTCACCCCCGAGGCCATGGTGGCCTCCGCCCTCCAGGAGATCGCCTACTTCGAGGAGGTCGACTTCGACCTCATCAAGATCTCGGTGAAGGCGTCGAACGTGCCGCTGATGATCGAGGCCTACCGCCAACTGTCGGAAGCCACCGACCATCCCCTCCACCTCGGGGTCACCGAGGCCGGCCCGCCGCCGGCCGGGATCGTGAAGGCCACCGCCGGTATCGCCACGCTGCTGGCCGAGGGCATCGGCGACACCATCCGCTACTCGCTCACCTCCGATCCGGTCGACGAGGCCCGCCTGGGTCGGGTGCTGCTCGAGTCCTACGGGTTGCGGGAGCGCAAGAACGTCGACCTGATCGCCTGCCCCAGCTGTGGCCGGGCAGAGATCGACGTCTACAAGGTGGCCCAGGAGGCCCAGGACGCCTTCGCCGACCGCCAGATCCCGCTCCAGGTGGCGGTGATGGGCTGTGTGGTGAACGGTCCGGGGGAGGCCCGTGACGCCGACCTCGGCATCGCCGCCGGCAACAAGCGGGGCCACCTGTTCGTGAAGGGCACCAACGTGGCCGTCGTGCCCGAAGACGAGATGGTGTCCACCCTGGTGGAATGGGCCGAGTTCATCACCCGGGAGGGGATGGAGGCGGCCATGGAGCGGGCCAAGGCCACCCGCGACGTTGCCCGCAAGGCGGCCGACGAAGACCGTCGCCGCAACCTCGACGACCGGGGCGACGACGCCAATGCCACCGAGCAACTCGTCGAGCTGCTCCGCAAGCAACGGGCCTAGGTGTCCCCTTCGGGGACCTGGAGTTTCGCCTGCGGCGAAACATCCCCGGCGTTTCCGCCGTCACCGTCCAGGAAGTCGGGGTCGATCTCGGCCGGGGTGCCGGCTTCGGCTTCGGCCTTGGCCGCGGCCGCCGCCCGGGCCGCGGTGGCGTCGATCTTGTCGCTGATGGCGCTGAACGAGTCGTCGCCGTCGGCCGCTTCCCGCTCGAGGCGCTCCATGGTCTCGGCCGGGGTCTCGTCGAGCTGACGCTCCCGTCGGGTCAGGTCCTGGTCGAGGCGCGCCTCCAGGTCCGCTTTGGCGTCAGCCAGCTCGTCCGCCTCTGATTTGAACCACGACCGCACCGTGTCCCACACTCCCATGGCGCCAGAGTAGCGAGCCGCCCGCTGGGGGCGAGGCCGGGTTTGCCTCGCGTCCCGATATCCTGGTCCGGTGCTGTAAGGCGTGGGCGTTGCCCACGCCTTTGGTTTCACTACCGTCAGCGCCCCCCTCCGCCGGGGGGCATCCGCTTGCACCGAGGGAGGTGTCGCTGTGAACGTCCAGGAGCAGGTCCATCAACTGCTGGCCCCGATCGTGGCCACCTTGTCGGTGGAGATCTACGACGTCGAGTACAGCGGCAGCACCCTGCGGGTCCTGGTGAACGACGCCACCGGCACCATCACCACCGACCAGTTGGCGGCGGTCAACCGCCTGATCTCGCCCATCCTCGACCACCACGATCCGATCCCCGGCCGCTACACGCTCGAGGTGTCGAGCCCCGGCCTGGAGCGCCCGCTCAAGCGGGCCGCCCACCTCCGTCGGGCCGTGGGGGAAGAGGTGCTGGTGAAGATGGTGCCGGCCATCCGGCCCCGCCGGTACAAGGGCCGCCTCACCGCCTTCGAGCCGACGCCGGGGGTCGATGAGGGCGGGGAGCCCGGTACGCCCGGCGGGCCGTCCGACGCCGTTCCGGTGGATCCTTCCGATCCCGCCGCCCCGGCACCGTCGATCGACGGGTCCGTGCCGCTGGCCGGCGAGATCGTGGTGGAGGTGGCCGAGATCGACGGCGTGCCCGGCGCCGAGCCCACCGTCCACCGGCTCAGCCTGGATTCCGTGGCCTCCATGCGCACCGTGTTCTCCTGGGGTCCCGGGCCCAAGCCCGGTTCGCCCAAGCCCGGCTCGAGCAAGCCGGTCAAGGCCGGTTCGGCCAAGTCCCGCCCCCGCCAGCCAGACAAGACTCAAACCGGCTCCCCCGAGGAGAGCCCCGTGCCCGAGGTGTCCGATGAGCAATGAGATGACTGAAGCGCTCCATGCGCTGGCCGAAGATCGCGGCATCTCGATCGACAAGCTGTTCGGGATCATGGCCAACGCCCTCGAGTCGGCCTACAAGCGCATGCCCGACTCGTTCGAGTACTCGTGGGTCACGATCGATCCCTCCACGTTCGACATCCGGGTCTTCGCCCAGGATCTCGACGAGAACGGCGAGCCCTACGGTCCCGAGCTCGACGTGACCCCCAGCACGTTCGGGCGTATCGCCGCCCAGACCACCAAGCAGATCCTCACCCAGGGCATCCGCGAGGTGGAACGCGAGCAGAAGTACGAGGAGTACGCCGGCCGGGAGGGCGACATCGTCACCGGCATCGTGCAGCAGACCGATTCCCGCTACACCCTGCTCGATCTGGGCCGGGTGGAGGCCCTCCTGCCCCAGGCCGAGCAGGTGTCGATGGGGCCCCGCACCGAGAGCGGCAGCCGGGTCAAGGCCTACATCGTCGAGGTCCGGCGCACGGCCAAGGGGCCCCAGATCGTGGTGTCCCGCACCCATCCCGGGCTCATCAAGCGCCTGTTCGAGCTCGAGGTGCCCGAGATCGCCGACGGCATCGTCGAGATCAAGGCCTGCGCCCGTGAACCCGGGCACCGCACGAAGATCGCCGTCTACTCCAACGACTCCAACGTCGATCCGGTGGGGGCGTGCGTGGGGGCCCGGGGCTCCCGGGTGCGGATGGTGGTGAACGAGCTGAACGGCGAGAAGGTCGACATCATCCCGTTCAACGAAGACCCCTACGAGTTCGTGGCCAAGGCCCTGTCGCCGGCCAAGGTGAAAGAGGTCCGGATCGACTTCGACACGGCCACCGCCGAGGTGATCGTGCCCGACTTCCAGCTGTCGCTGGCCATCGGCAAGGAGGGCCAGAACGCCCGCCTGGCCCACCGGCTCACCGGCTGGCGGATCGACATCAAGAGCGAGTCGCAGCTGGAGGAGGAGGCCCGTCGGGCCGCCGAGTACGGCAACGAAGACTGGGCCGAAGGCGGGTGGGTGGTCGACAGCGCCACCGGCGAGCAGATGTGGCAGCCGGCCGACGGCAGCCCCGCCATCTCCGCTGCCGAGTACCAGCAGATCGCCGAGGGCACCGGCGAGGAGCCCGAGCCCGAGGCCGGCGACGCCCCCTCCGACGAGGCCGATGTCGAGGTCTCCGACGATGTCGAGGTCTCCGACGATGTCGAGAAGTCCGACGACGTGGAGCTCGCCGACGAGGTCGATGACCTCGCCGACGACTCGGACGACGACGACTCGGACGACGACCCAGGCGAGACGGCGCCCGAAGCGGCGGCCGACGCCGAGCCCGGCACCGAGGGTGACGACGACGAAGCGAGCTGAACCGGCTGCTGCCGTCCGCACCTGCATCGGGTGCCGGCAGCGCCGGACGCAGCCCGACCTGGTACGGCTGGCCGTCGCTGACGGCCGGCTCGTGCCCGGTGCCGGCGCCCCCGGGCGGGGTGCTTGGCTGTGCCGGGCCACCGCCGGCGAGTGTTTCGAGGCGGCCGCCACGGGCCGCCGGTTCGGTCGCGCCCTGCGGTCCGAGGTCGATCCGGCCTCGTTCGACGCCGTACGGGCCTGGCTGGCCGACCTGGTCACCCGCGGCACCACCGAGCGTGGGGAAACGGGCAAGGTTTCTCTCCTCCCTGCCCGCTAGGCTTAACGGGGATCGGACCGAACCTCTCGGCGTTACGTCCCGCAAGGGTGGAAATCAGCACGTGCAAACCAAAGTCCGCGTTTACGAATTGGCCCGCGAGCTGGGGCTCTCGAACAAGGAAATCCTCGACCTCTGCGCCGAGTTGGGCATCGGGGTCAGGAGCCACTCGTCGAGCATCGTCGACGCCCAGGCAGACCGCCTCCGTCGCAAGGCCGATCGCGACGGGCTGAGCCGTCCGTCATCGGGCGGGGGAGGGGAGCCGGCGGAGTCGTCGGCCTCGGGTGACTCGCCGTCACCGATCTCGTCCCGCAAGCCGCCTCCCGGCCGGCCCGTCGGCGCCGAAGGCATGGCACCGGCCGCCGATGGCTCGTCCAGCGGTGGCCCAGGATCGTCCGGCGACGGCCGCATCGTGTCGTCCGGTCCCCGGGTGATCGGGTCCGACACCGCCGAGCGGCGTCGCCCCATCCCGCCGCCCCCACCCACGATCACGGCGCCCCGCCGGCCCGATCTGCCCCCGCCCCGCCCGATCCAGGCCCCGGCGGCCGCTGCGCCGGCCCCTCCGGCCGCCCCGCCGGCGCCGGTGGCTGCCCCGGCCCCGGCCCCCGTGGCCCCGCCCGCGGCCGCAGCGGCGCCTGCTCCGGCCCCCGCCCCCGCCCCTGCTCCTGCCGCCCCGGCGGCAGC